>NZ_JAVHYL010000002.1:0-566796 GCF_031118795.1 Chryseobacterium sp. CFS15
CCAATCTTTTGAATCTTTGCAAAGAATTCTGGACTTTAAACCCAGATCACACTCACGGAAGATTCCCCAATGAAAAAAGAACAAATCTTTTCTATCATGTTTCTACTGATGAAGTTTACGGAAGTTTAGGCGAAACAGGATTCTTTTTAGAAACCACTTCTTACGATCCGCAATCTCCATATTCGGCTTCAAAAGCAGCTTCAGACCATTTAGTAAGAGCGTATGGAAACACCTATGGAATGCCATTTATTGTTTCCAACTGTTCAAACAATTACGGTCCGAATCATTTTCCCGAGAAATTAATTCCGCTTTGTATTTCGAATATTATTAATGAAAAACCGTTACCAATTTACGGTGACGGAAAATATACAAGAGACTGGCTATTCGTAATCGATCATGCAAAAGCAATTCATCAGATTTTTAATGATGCTAAAACAGGAGAAACTTACAATATCGGAGGTTTCAACGAATGGCAGAATATCGATTTGGTTAAAGAATTAATCAAACAAATGGATGAAAAGCTTGGAAATCCGGCTGGTCATTCTGAAAAACTGATCACTTATGTAAAAGACAGACCAGGTCACGACAAACGCTATGCAATTGATGCTACAAAACTGAGCAATGAGCTGGGCTGGAAACCTTCTGTAACTTTCGAACAAGGATTAGGAAAAACAATCGACTGGTTTTTGGAAAACAAAGAATGGCTGGAAAACGTAACCAGCGGAGATTACCAGAAATATTACGAAAAGCAGTATAATTAAAACATACAAGATGAAAGGTATTATTTTAGCCGGAGGTTCCGGAACACGACTTTACCCTCTTACCATTGCCGTAAGCAAGCAATTGATGCCTGTTTACGATAAACCGATGATTTATTATCCTCTTTCTACGTTGCTTTTAGCTGGGATTAAGGATATTCTGATTATCACAACTCCTCATGATCAAGCAGGATTTATCAAGCTTTTGGGTGATGGTTCACAAATTGGCTGTAATATCGAATATGTAGTACAACCAAGTCCGGATGGTCTTGCACAGGCTTTTATTCTTGGAGATCAATTTGTTGGTGAAGATTCTGTGGCTTTGGTTTTAGGAGACAATATTTTTTACGGTTCAGAAATGGGAACTTTGCTGAAAAACAAAACAAATCCTGATGGAGGCGTCGTTTTCGCGTATCATGTCTCAGATCCCGAAAGATATGGTGTAGTAGAATTTGACAATGACTTTAAAGCCGTTTCTATCGAAGAGAAGCCCTTAAAACCAAAATCAAACTATGCAGTTCCTGGATTATATTTTTATGATAACGAAGTTGTAGAAATTGCCAAAAACATTCAGCCTTCCCCAAGAGGCGAGTTAGAAATTACCGATGTAAACAATGTTTATCTAAGTAAAGGAAAACTGGAAGTCGGTGTTTTAGACAGAGGCACAGCATGGCTTGATACCGGAACTTTTGATTCTCTAAATGATGCTTCAGAATTTGTAAGCGTTATCGAAAAAAGACAAGGTTTCAAAATTGGATGTATTGAAGAAATTGCTTTCAGAAACGGATTCATCAACGAAGAAAAACTTCTGGAAACAGCCACAAAATATGGTAAAAGCGGATACGGTGAATACCTGAAAAAGCTGATTAAAATATAATTTAACGCTTGATACATCAAGTTGAAAGTAAAAAATATATAATGAAAAAACTAAAAGTAATGACGGTTGTAGGAACCCGTCCCGAAATTATTAGATTATCAAGAGTTTTAGATGCTTTAGACGCTTCTGAAGCAGTAGAACATATCATCGTTCATACCGGACAAAACTACGACTACGAATTAAATCAGATCTTTTTTGAAGATTTAGGACTTCGTAAACCGGATTATTTCTTAGAAGCAGCAGGAAAGACAGCCACAGAAACGGTGGGAAATATTTTAATTAAAATAGATCCCTTATTGGAAGAGCTAAAACCCGATGCGTTTTTGGTTTTAGGAGATACTAATTCATGTTTGTGTGCGATTCCGGCGAAGAAAAGACATATTCCTATTTTCCACATGGAGGCAGGAAACAGATGTTTTGACCAAAGGGTTCCTGAAGAAACGAACCGTAAAATAGTAGATCATACCTCAGATATCAATTTAACGTATTCTGATATTGCAAGAGAATATCTTTTAAGAGAAGGATTACCTGCGGATAGAATTATCAAGACAGGGTCTCCAATGTTTGAAGTTCTGAATCATTACCTACCACAAATTGACGCTTCAAATGTTCTTGAAAAATTAAGCTTAGAAGAAGGCAAATTTTTTGTGGTATCATCACACAGAGAAGAAAATATCAATTCTGAGAAAAACTTCAGAGGATTGATGGCTTCTTTAAATGCAATTGCAGAAAAATATCAATACCCAATTATTGTTTCTACGCATCCCCGTACCCAAAACATGATTGATAAGATGCAGATTGAGATGCGTCCAGAAATTCAGTTTTTAAAACCATTGGGTTTCCATGACTATAATGCTTTGCAGAAAAGAGCATATGCCGTACTTTCAGATTCAGGAACCATTTCTGAAGAGTCATCAATTTTAAATTTCAGAGCCTTAAACATCCGCCAGGCGCACGAAAGACCTGAAGCAATGGAAGAAGCAAGCGTAATGATGGTGGGCTTATCTCCTGAACGTATCTTACAGGGATTAGTACAATTAGAAACCCAAGTGGTAGGAGATAGAAATATCCTAATTTCTAATCCCCAATCCCCAACACCCAATTTCCGCCCGGTTTCTGATTATTCAATGCCGAATGTTTCAGAGAAAGTAGTCCGAATTATTATTTCCTATACTGATTATATTAAAAGAACAGTTTGGTCTGAGGAAATCTAGGATAGAATGAATATACTATACATTGGAGGTTTTAAGCTCCCAGATAAAAATGCAGCTGCCCATCGAGTTTTGTCTAATGCAAAAATACTAAGAGATTTAGGCTCGAAAGTATATCTGGTAGGCCAAACGGATGATTTAGATGTAAATTCTGAATCTTTAGTTACTGAAGATTCAGGAGAAGAAAATATTCATATGTTTTCTTCTCCTTATCCAAAAGGGATGGTTAATTGGTTTAAATATATAACTGATATATCTCAAATCAAAAAATATGTAAAAAAATATAATATCGATTGTATAATATTATACAACTATCCTTCTTACAGCACCTATCGATTACTTCCTTTTTTGAGAAAGAATGATATTAAAATTTATGCGGATTGTACTGAATGGTACGGGAAATCTTCAGGGAATTTCATAAAAAAAATCGTTAAAGATTTTGATACATGGTTTCGTATGGAAAGGATAAATTTTAAATTGGATGGTGTAATATGTATTAGTACATATTTAGAAAATTATTATAAAAATACAAATACGATTTTAGTTCCACCTTTAGTAGATGTAGAAGAAAATAAATGGAAAGAAGTAAATAATGTTAGTCAAGAAAATAATCAACCTATTACATTCGTTTACGCTGGTCAGCTTGGTGGAGAAAAAGACAGATTAGTAAAAGTAATAGAAATTCTATTGGAATTGAAAAACAAACACAATTATCATTTTATTTTTAAAATAGTAGGAATGACAAAAAGTACTTATCTAAAATACTATGATTTGAAAGAGTTAGATAATTCAATAAAATTTTATGGAAGACTTTCTCATATAGAGACACTTAAAGAAGTGAAGAAAAGTGATTTTGTTTTGTTTTTTCGTGAAAAAAACCGAGTAAATATGGCAGGATTTCCTACTAAATTTGTTGAGGCAATTACTTGCGGAATCCCTATTTTAACGAATAATACAAGTGATTTACATGTTTATCTTAAAGAGGATGTCAATGGTTATTTTGTAGGTGAGACTAATGAAAGTCTTTCCGAGAAATTTAAGAAAATACTTGATTTAGATAAGAATAAAATACACAATTTAAAAAGTAATATTTTAGAAAAAAACCCTTTTGATTACAGATTGTATTACAATGATTTTGAAAATATTCTGAAATAGAATATACCCACTATTATACTCTTTCTTTCTAAATTTCAAGTTCAATCTATAATGTTAATATGAACTTACAAATCTGAAACAAGGCTAAGTTTATCCTAAAGGTCATATACACAAAGAAATTTTGAACAGAGATTCTATAGGATTAATTAAAAAAATAGATTAATATAATTTAATAATTTTGAAATAAATTGAAAAATAAACTTATTCGTATTACAACCGTTCCAACATCTTTAAAAATCCTTTTAAAAGGACAGCATCGCTTCATGTCAGAAAAAGGTTTTGAAGTTATAGGTATTTCTTCACAAGGAAAAGAATTAAACGAAGTACACGATGACGAAGGAATAAAAGTTATTCCAATTCATATGTCACGCAAAATTACTCCGTTGCAAGACATAAATTCACTTTGGAAAATGTACAAATTTATAAAGCAAGAGCAACCTCAAATTGTGCATACCCATACCCCAAAAGCTGGAATAATAGGAATGTTAGCTGCAAAATTGGCAGGAGTTCCTATTCGATTACACACGATTGCTGGTCTTCCATTGATGGAGGCTGTTGGAAATAAACGAAAAGTCTTAGATTTTGTTGAGAAATTAACATATTCATCTGCAACTAAGGTTTATCCCAATTCAAAAGGATTATACGACTTTATATTACAAAATAATTATACTTCAATAGATAAATTAAAAGTAATTGGAGAAGGGTCTTCAAATGGAATTGACACTAAGTTCTTTTCTAGTCAATATTTTTCGCAAGAAAATCAAGCACAACTAAATATGAAACTAAACATTCAACAAGATGATTTTGTTTTTGTATTTGTTGGACGTTTGGTAGGTGATAAAGGAATCAACGAATTAATAGAAGCTTTTTCACAGCTCACAATTCCTAAATCAAAACTATTATTAGTTGGGCATTTAGAAAGCGATTTAGATCCTTTACTCTCAGAAACCGTGAAAGAAATCGAAACAAATCCCAATATCATCAGTGTTGGTTTCCAAAAAGATGTACGTCCTTACTTTACTATTTCAGACTGCTTAGTTTTCCCTAGTTACCGTGAGGGGTTTCCAAATGTAGTTATGCAGGCTGGAGCAATGGGTTTGCCGAGTATCGTTTCTAATATTAACGGTTGCAACGAAATAATTATAGAAGGAGAAAACGGAACGATAATTCCTGTTAAAGATTCCGAAGCTATAAAATCAGCAATGCTAAAAATGATAGAGGATAAAGAATTTTATTTTAAGCTAAAAGAAAATTCTCGCTCAATGATACAATCTCGATATGAGCAAGCTGTTGTTTGGCAAGCTCTGTTAGAAGAATATACACAATTACTTAAAGAAAGGAAACTTAATGTATAAATTTATATTTAAAAGACTTTTTGATTTTACATTTGCCTCCATAGGCTTATTGCTTTTAAGCCCCATCTTCATTATTGTAACCATAGGTTTATATCTTGCAAATAATGGAAAACCGTTCTTCTTTCAAGCTCGACCTGGTTTAAATGAGAAGATTTTCAGCATCATCAAGTTTAAAACAATGAACGATAAAAAAGATGCAAACGGAGATCTTTTATCTGATGCCGAAAGATTAACGCCAATTGGTGCTTTTGTGCGCAAAACTTCTTTAGATGAAATACCACAGCTCATTAATGTTTTAAAAGGAGATATGTCTCTAGTTGGTCCAAGACCCTTGCTACCACAATATTTACCTTTATATAATGATGATCAAAAGCGCAGACACAATGTTCGTCCTGGGATTACAGGTTGGGCACAGGTAAACGGAAGAAATGCCATTTCATGGACAAAAAAGTTTGAATTAGACGTTTGGTATGTAGATCATGTTTCATTATTTACAGATATGAAAGTTTTCTTTACCACATTTAAGAAAGTGTTCAAAAGTGAAGGGATTTCACAAAATGGACAAGCAACAATGGAAGCATTTAATGGAAATAATTAAAAATATAATATGAAAAAAATAGCAATTTTAGGTGCTGGTGGTTTTGGGAGGGAAGTAAAAACAATTATTGATGCAATTAATAAAGTAAATCCCACATACAATTTTATAGGTTTCTTTGATGATGGAATTGAAAAGGGGTTGCTAGTTAATAATTATGATGTTTTAGGGGGAATTAGTGATATTAATAAATATGATGAAGATTTATCAATTGTTGTATGCATTGCCGATCCCAGAATAAAGAAAAAAGTAATTTCTACGATCAATAACTCTCATATTGATTTTCCTAGTATCATTCATCCTAAAGCCTCAATTACCAATGAGTTTGTAACAATCGGTAAAGGATGTATTATTTGTGAAGGAACAATCATTACATGCAATATTGAAATTAAAGATTTTATAATTTTGAATTTAATGTGTACAGTAGGACATGATACTGTAATTGGAGATTATTGCTCTTTTATGCCATCTGTAAATATCTCTGGCGAAGTTAAAATTGAGCAAGGAGTATATGTTGGCACAGGAGCGAAGATTATTAATTTATTAGATATTGGTGAAAACACAATTGTTGGAGCTGGAGCGGTAGTGTCAAAAAGTTTACCTGCAAATTGTACGGCAGTAGGAATACCCGCTAAGCCTATTAAATTTCACTAATAAAATTATAAACAATTCAAAAATGTGATTATCCTCCTTACGCATGATAGGTAAGAACAAGAATATGTTAAAGAAATATTTGAGGTAAATTAATAGCATAATTAAATAGGTTCTTTTACAGGCGGTTTCAAAATATTTTGAACTCTTTTTCAAATAATAAAGTAGAAGTAATAGGACTTCCTTAGCTTTAATTGAATCGGATGTAAGATATAGTGATGTTAATATTTTTAGCAGTTTTCCTTAGATTTTTGTTTTTAACATAATGTAATATTGTTTTGAGATCATTGTGTTTTTATTAGTTCAATTACTGTTTGTATGTGATAAAATCATATATTTGATATAATTTAAATAAAAACACAATGACGACAAAACAAACCAATCGGCTGGAGATGGCCAAAACATTAAAACAACTTTTTTCTGTTGAGCAGGCAGCATATGCAGAAAATAATCCTCTTATCACCAGAGTATCAGAGCTCAATACTTTCATTGAAAATATTGATGTAATAGCAGGAGTTCAGAACATCGATACTACAGCAAATACTTCTCTCAAGACCAATGCTAAAGCATTGATGATCAATCTTACTGTAGCTTACGCCAATACCGCAGCAGATTTTTTTGACGGGAAAGACAGCCCTCTTAGTAAACAGCTCACTACCAATAAATCTAAAATACAGCGTCTGAGCGGCGTAGAGGCAAAAATCTATTGCGATAAGTTGTACAAGCTGGTGGCAGATAATAAGGTAAGCCTTAGCCCAGATTACGTTACTGCTGCAGAACTGCAGGAGTGGCAGAATGCGATCACAAATTTTGACGCCAAAGCCTATGATGCCGGTCTCACCATAGATACAACACAAAATGCCACTCGCGAACTTGATGAAGAGTTTAAGAAGCTGAAACAATGTATTACAAAAATTGACAGGCTTATGAAAAAATATGATGTACTGAATTTGTCACTATACGGAAAATATAAAATATCAAGAAAAATTTCAGACCTTGGTACCCGTCACAAAAATGACCTTCCTCCTGAACAGTTATAAGATAAACCTAAAACATAATCTGATAAGATCATTGATATCTATCAGTACGAATTCTGCAATACAATACCTCGGTTTCAGCCGAGGTATTGTATTGTAAGCAAATGAAATTAAGCGAACTGACGTGGTAATGAAATTAGTCATTCAGCCTTGGAGTGAGTGCTAGTAAGTAAGTACTTTATTGGTAAACCGAAGTTAATAGGTTAGAACCTATCGTAATTTGGTTATTTTACTATGTATAACAGAGAGATAGCATTGCAAAGGGTAAAGATATTTTTGCGACTAAGACAGATGCATTTGCATAACTAAGAGATCAATTGATAAAGCGGGTATCTTGTGTTGATAAATGTACAGATACATTTGCGATGAGGGCGGATGTCTTTATTCAATAGACAGATGATTTTGTCAAGGGTATAGACTAGTTTGCGACTCAGGCAGATGTATTTGCACAGCTGACAGACAAGTTGACAAGGCAAACGGTTTTTGTTGAGAATGATACCGATAAGTTTGAGAGTAGGGCAGATGCATTTACGCAATAATTAGATGTTTTTGTTAAGTATACAGATAAGCTTGCAGGTAGGGCAGGTAAATTTCTTTTTAACATTGACAACCGGTAATTGACAATTAAAAATTACAAATTTATTTAAAGAAGAATTACCGATTATTCTGCAATTAGAATTAAATTTGGGGGTAATAAAAACGGAATAGTATGCAAAGTAAAATATGGCTCTCTTCCCCACACATGGGAGGTAACGAACAAAAATATGTTAATGAAGCCTTTGATGCCAATTGGGTAGCACCATTAGGACCAAATGTTGATGGCTTCGAAAAAGATATTGAGAGTTTTTTAAATGCTGATGTAAAAGTAGGAGCTCTTTCTGCTGGAACAGCAGCACTTCATTTGGCATTAATTGAATGTGGCGTTGAACATGGTGATGAGGTAATCTGCCAATCGATGACATTTTCAGCTTCTGCTAACCCAATCGCTTACTGCGGTGCAATTCCCGTTTTCATAGACTCAGAAAAAGATACCTGGAATATGTGTCCAATAGCTTTGGAGGAGGCAATTCAAGATAGAATTACAAAAGGCAAAAAGCCAAAGGCTATTATTGTTGTTCATTTGTACGGAATGCCTGCAAAAATGGATGAGATCACTGCTATTGCTAAAAAATATGAAATTCCCTTAATTGAAGATGCAGCAGAAGCATTAGGCTCCACTTATAAAGGAAAAGCTTGCGGAACGTTCGGCCGCTTCGGTATTTTGTCTTTTAACGGAAATAAAATCATTACCACTTCCGGCGGCGGGGCATTGGTTTGTCACAGTCAGGAAGATAAAGATAAGGCTGTTTTTCTTTCGACTCAGGCCAGAGATAATGCTCCTCACTATCAACATTCACATATTGGATATAATTATCGAATGAGCAATATTGTGGCTGGTATCGGCCGCGGACAAATGGAAGTTCTAAACGACAGAGTAAATGCACGCAGAAAAATGCACGATTTTTATGTTGATGTTTTTAAAGATATTGAAGGCGTAACCGTTTTTTCAGAGCCGACTGAAGATTATTACTCCAACCATTGGTTGTCAGCAATTATAATTGATGAAAAAATAGCTGGAAAAAATCGTGAAGATTTAAGATTGGCTTTTCTTGAGGATAATATAGAATCAAGACCACTTTGGAAACCTATGCATCTGCAGCCGATATTTGCTGAAGCTCCTTATTATGGAACAGATGTATCTGAAAAATTATTTGATAATGGTCTATGCCTGCCTTCAGGATCGAATCTTTCTGATGCTGATAGAGAACGAATCGAAAAGATAATCAGAAAGTTTTTCTCTTAACGATCAGAAATGGCGCTTTTCAAAATTAAATAAAATTAATACTTTAGTAAAATTACACTGCTTTATTTCTCCCGGAAATAAGCAGTGTAATGTTTATCAATGGTTTATAATATTTTTGTGAGGAATTCTTACCCCATAGAATCCACTTATAACCCTGTTTTAAAATTCTCATTTATAAAAAATCAACTTCTTTCATTATATTTACAGCCCAATTTGATTAAGTGAAAAAGAAATATCCCTGGTGGAAAGCAATAATGGATTTTACTCTTGGTTTTATCGGCATTGTTAGTTTGCTGCCTGTTTTTTTTATTTTAATGATAATCGCATCATTTGATACGGGGTTTCCGGGTATTTTTATGCAGCAAAGAATTGGAAGATTTGGAAAAACATTTATTATTTACAAGTTCAGAACGTATCATACTAAAACATTTACAAAATCCTCTATTGGACGATGGATGAGAAAAACCAAACTGGATGAACTACCACAGCTGTTTAATATCCTTAAGGGAGATATGTCACTGGTTGGCCCTAGACCGGATATTGCAGGATATTATGATGTTCTTCAGGGAGAAGAACGATTAATTTTAGAACTAAAGCCCGGATTAACAAGTGAAGCCGGAATTAAATATAGAAACGAAGAAGAAATTTTAAAACAACAGAAAGATCCGTTACTGTATAATGACAGGATTCTTTTTCCTGAAAAAGTGAAAATGAATCTTAATTATTACCATACTCTTTCTTTTAAAAATGATATGTATATTTTACTTAAAACTTTCTCTGTTTTAAGATAATGATGCTGAAAATAATTATGAAGTTCACAGAAAAATTCTTGTCAAAAACTCTTTTGATAGCTTTTGTTTTTTTATTGATAAAAATAAAGGGACAACAAACCGAGATTAAGCTAAATGCAGCGTTTGTTCCATTAACAATGTTAAATGTTGCTATAGAAAAGCCACTAAATAAAAAGTTTTCTATACAGGCGGAGGGTTTTATATCCCCTTGGAAATCACTTTACGGTAAAAATATGCAGTTCTATATGGGAACGCTGGAAGGGCGCTATTATTTTGATGAAGTGATGAAAAAATGGTATATTGGAGCTTACGGTTCTATCGCTGCTTTCAATATCCAGAAGTGGAATTACTTAAGATCTACTGTAGTGTATGATGCTAATGGTAACCCTGAGCTCTTGTCAAATGGAAATGTCCGCGTGACAGAGCGTTATCAAAAAGGGTTAGCTTTTATTATCGGGATTAGTGGCGGTTACCATTATAGTATTAATGATCAGTGGGGATTAGATATTTATGCAGGAATAGGAGCAACGCAATCATTATACAAAGGCTATTTTAAAGATAATAATGTACGCTACGACGGTGCAGAAGGTTGGAATAAAAGTGGAGAAGTGATTCCGACAAGAGGTGGGGTAATGCTAACTTATAAATTGAAGTAAATTTTAGCTCTTTTTTTAATAATTTGCAATTATTACAGAAGAAAATAGATTAATTATAATATGTATCTAATTATGATAAATGATAATTAGCAAGTTTATATAAAATGACATATTCACTGCCGTGTATTTATAAAATATAGATATATTTGCAAAGTTTATAATAAAATAAATAAAAAACAATCCTAATTCTCAATATAATCCAAAAGCATGGATAGCAAAAAAAATAAAGAAATTAATTTTAAAGAACTTATCAATCCATATTTAAAAAACTGGAAATATTTCGTAGGGATGGTTTTTCTTATGGGTTTATTGGCAATTTTTTATATAAAATCAAAATCTCCAGTTTATAAAGCGCAAACTTCTGTTCTCATCAAAGATGCAAAAAAAATGTCTGCAGCATCTGGCGATATTGGTGTTCTTCAAAGTTTAGGTGGTCTTAATGGGATGGGAACCAGTAGTATAGAAAATGAGGTGGGAGTTTTTGAATCTAAAACAATTGTGGAAGATGTCTTAAAAGAGCTTAATTTCCAAACTACTTTTTATGCTAAAAATGGGTTAAAGAAAGTTGAATTGTATGGGGAATCTAATCCATATATTGTTCGTGTCATTCAAGAAAAAGAGAATGTAGAATTACCCAAAAAGCCAATATCAATTTCTAGCAAAGGAAATAATATTATATTATCATCAGATGAATTTGAAAAAGATATTACAACTTCTTTCGATAAGACTACGAGTCTACCTTTTGCCATTATAATGATCAGCAAAAATCCTACTTATAAAGCACCTTATAAAGTTGATATGTCAGATATTTCTTTTTATTATTCAACTTTTGATAATACGGTTATCGATTATCAAAGTTCTTTAATTGTAGATTTATTAGATAAAGACGGAACTATTATAACATTGGCAGTAGATTTTGAAAATAAAGACAGAGCAAAAGATTTCTTAAACAGATTAATTAGGCAATATAATATTTACGCAATAAATGATAAAAATATAGAATCTAAAAAAACAAAAGATTTTATTGATAAAAGAATTGTTCTTATTTCGAGAGAATTGGGTGACGTAGAGACTAAGAAAGAAGGATATAAATCATCTAATAATATAGTAGATTTGCCGACAGAAGCTCGTATCAATCTGCAAATGAAAGAACAAAGTAAAGCCCAAATATTAGAATTTGAAACGCAGTTGGAACTTAATAATATTCTTCAGAGTACTTTGAAGAAAAAAAATGCCGGGGATTTATTACCATTTAATATCGGTTTGCTTGATGAGACTTCTGTGAAATCAATTCAGGAATACAATAATCTTGTTCTCCAGAGAAATAGATATTTGGAACAAGCTACACCAGACAATCCCCTGGTTAAGAACATTAATGCACAAATAGATGATATGAGATCATCCTTGTCTGAAACTTTGCAAAAAAATGAAACAACATTAGCATTGGCTAAAAGACGAGTAGAATCACAGCTAGGTAACTCTGAAAATATGATTGGTAAAATCCCAAGTCAGGAGAAGTTATTTAGAAGTATTGAAAGGCAACAGCAAATAAAAGAAAGTCTTTATCTATTACTTTTACAAAAAAGAGAAGAAGCTGCAATCAGTATGGAGATTACTTCAGAAAAAGCGAGAGTTATCGATAAAGCATTTGTTTTTAAAAAACCAGTTTCCCCTAAAAAAATGGTGATTCTTGGTGTTTTTCTTTTAATCGGAGCATTGATACCTTTTTCAATTATCTATCTGAAAAATATGCTTCAAAGCACAGTAATTACAAGATCAGATATTGCTAAACTTACAAAGCTTCCTGTAATTGCTGAAATTCCGAAGCTTAAAAATAAGCATAGCGCTTTGGTTAGCTTTAATGATGTTTCTCCAATTGCAGAAGCATTCAGGATATTCGTAACCAATCTGAAGTTCTTAGTCCAATCTAAAGAAGGTGCTCAGATTATCATGGTAACATCATCTGTAAAAGGTGAAGGTAAAACATTTGTATCTACAAATCTATCTATTATTCTGGCCTCTTCACGTAATAAAGTTTTAGTGATTGGTGCAGATGTTAGAAACCCTCAGTTACAGCGTTATAATCCTTCTATGAAATCAGCACGAGGTCTTACTGAGTTTTTGAGCGGAGATGAAAATTCCGTTAATGAAATAATCCATCCGAGTGGTTACAATGATAATTGTGATTTTATATATTCGGGATCTATTCCTCCAAATCCTACAGACCTTTTAGAAAATGGTAGGTTAGATGAGCTTTTGGTTTTAGTGAAAAATCTTAATAAATACAAGTATATTGTATTAGATACCGCTCCACTTTTACTTGTTACAGATTCTTTTTTAATTGCTGATAAAAGTGATGCCATTGTATATGTGACAAGATCTGAAGTGACTGAAAAAGATTATTTTGAATTCTTGAATCATTCTATCAAAGACAAAAAACTGAATAATGTTGGTATTGTCTTGAATGGGGTAAATGAATCAAACTTAGGGTACGGAAATAAATACGGATACGGCTATAATGCAGAAGAAAAGAAATGGTGGCAAAAATTTTTTTAATATGATTCAAGGGAATTTTTAAATGATTTTTACTCTTAAAATAAATGGATTTTTCTTCAAAAAAACTCACAATAAATGCTTTATCAGCTGTTTTACAAGTTGTATTTACAGCATGTCTGTACTTTTTTTTATATAAATATTTACTGGAAGAATTAGGAGTTGAGCAATTAGGAATTTGGTCACTTATTCTATCATTCTCCTCTATTGCAAATTTGGCTAATTTAGGTTTAACCTCAGGGCTGGTGAAGTTTGTTGCGGAATATCTTTTAGAACAAGATAAGACGAAACTTGGGAAACTGATATTTACCTCAATTGTGTCAATGTCTATACTATTTGGATGTATAAGTCTGATAATCTTATTTTTTGCTGAATTTTTGTTGAAATATGCTATTGATTTAAAATTTTTAAGAATAGCTTTAGAAATACTCCCATTTTCATTAGCTTCTTTATGCATTAATGCTATTGGAGGAGTTTTTACATCTGTATTGGAAGGTTATCAAAAAAACTATATACGGAACTTTATCTACATTATTTCTGGAATTATAATGTTTGGGGGAACAATTATTTTGACACCTGAATATCATCTAAAAGGTGTAGCTATATCTCAGTTATTACAGTCAATATTTATTTTTCTTACAGCATTAGTTTTCACAGTTAAAATAAACCCTAATAATCAATTAAAATATTGGAAATGGAGTTTACAATCATTTAAAGAATTATTTAGCTACGGATACAAATTTCAGTTAGTATCTATAAGCCAATTATTGTATGAGCCGGCTACAAAATTTCTTTTAACAAAATATGGAGGGTTAGGGCTTCTAGGGCATTATGAAATGGCAACTAAGGCAGTAAATCAATTCAGAGCATTATTAACCAACGCAAATCAGGTAGTAATACCTATAATAGCAGAAAAAACAAAATCAGGTGAAGCTTCTTTCTTACAAAGTTTTTATGTGAAAATGAATCATATTTTAATATTGATTAGTCTGCCACTCTCTACAATTTTAATAATTGTAGCACCATATATATCTTTAATATGGATAGGAGATTTTAATGATGATTTCATTTTCTCTATATTTGTTTTAACCGTAATGACATTTATTAACATAATGTGTGGTCCTGCATATTTCAGTTCATTGGGAGAAGGAAGACTAAATATTTTAGTAATGGTACATGTCGGAATGGCAATTGTAAACCTTGGTTTAGGAATTGTTTTAGGAGAATTAATAGGTGGTTACGGAATAATTTTGGCTTGGGGAATCGCCCTTTCACTTGGTTCACTTATTTTAATAATAAATTATAATCGTTCAATAGATATAAAATTTGCGGATATTTTCAAAAGATCTGAAATTAGCTTATTTATTGTAAGTTTGATCATAGTTGTGCTTAATATAATTTCATATCAATTACTTTCTTCAGAGAATATCATCTTGAGAATAGGAATTGTACTCTTATCTCTATTATTATTTTTACCAATAATTATTAAAAATGATAACGTCAAACAGTTAAAATCAACTATTAAAAAATACTAAGAAATGTTTGATAAATCTCTTCTTCAAAACCCAATCTCCGAATATTTGAGATGGCTAAAAACTAAATATAGTTATCAGTCAAAATATGAGGGACTAAGAATTGGTTATCAATCAAAATTGATTAATGTTGATTTTGGAAGATTTAATATGATTGCTACAAACGTTACAATTATTAATTCTTCAATTGCAGATTTCTCATATATTTCTGACAGATCTGTAATTAGTGAGACTCAAATTGGTAAATTTTGTTCCATAGGTCCAAATGTAAGAACTGGACCAGGAAAACATCCAACACATACATTTGTTAGTACACATCCATCGGTCTATTCAAATCCTTCAAATTTGTTGAAAAATTTTTGTAGAAAAAATCATTATGAATATAACAAGCAAATTACAATAGGAAATGATGTTTGGATTGGCGCAAATGCTATTATTTTAGACGGAGTTACTATTGGAAACGGAGCAATCATTGGTGCTAACTCTGTAATCACTTCTAATGTTGATCCTTATTCTATTGTTGTTGGTATACCTGGTAAATTGGTTAAACAAAGGTTTACAGAAGAAGAAATTGATTTTTTATTAAACTTTGAGTGGTGGAATAGAAGTGATGAATGGATACAGGCAAATACAGAATATCTTATGGATATAAAAAAGTTTATTTTACAAAATTCAATTGCGAAATGATACTATCTAAGTTATATTACATATTAGTACGTTATCCTCTTAATAAATTGAGATTTGGAGCTTTTGGCTATCAATCCCATATTAATCATGTGATACGTATTGAGATGCCACAAAATATTTTTATAGGAAAAAATGTTTCGGTGGGTAAATTTGCATGGTTAGCGGCTAATCCATTAACAGGATTTCATGAATGTAAATTAATCTTAGGAGATAATACTTACATCGGAAATTCAGCTCATATATATTGTACAAAAAGTATTACTATTGAAAACTCTGTCTTAATTGCCGACAGAGTTTATATTTCTGATAATCAGCACGGATTTAAAGATATTGAACGTCCAATAATTGAACAGCCTATTGTTCAACTAAATGATGTAGTAATAAAAGAAGGAGCCTGGATAGGGGAGAATGTCTGCATTTCCGGAGCAAGTATAGGTAAAAATAGTATTGTTGGAGCAAATTCTGTGGTAACAAAAGATATTCCAGATTATTGCATTGCAGTAGGTGCACCAGCAAAAATTATAAAACGTTATTCGGTTGAGAAACAAGATTGGTTTAAAACCGATGACAAAGGGAATTTTATTGAAATATGAAAAATGTATTGATAACCGGAGGAGCAGGCTTTATTGGATCCAATATTGCTCTTAGTTTAATAGATAAAGGTATAAATGTTACTGTTTTAGATAATTTGTCAACCCAAATTCATGGTGATAATCCTGAGAAAACCTCTGCACTTTATAATCAGATTATTGGTAAAGTGACGTTTATAAAAGGTACCGTTACTTCAAAAAAAGACTGGAGTAACGCTATAAAAGACCAAGATGCAATTATTCATTTGGCAGCTGAGACGGGGACAGGTCAGTCAATGTACGAAATTCAGAAATATATAGATGTTAATATTGGTGGAACTGGTCTAATGCTAGATATTTTAGCCAATAATGAGCATCAGATTAAAAAAGTGATTGTGGCTTCTTCCCGCGCCATTTATGGTGAAGGTAAATATGAATGTACTACACACGGAATCGTTTATCCAACAGAAAGGAATGATAGCGAAATGGCAAAAGGTGATTTCTCATGTAAATGCCCTATATGTAATGAAGTAACTTCTATATTACCTACTACTGAAGACAGTAAAATACATCCTACCTCAGTGTATGGTATCACAAAGCAGAATCAGGAGCAATTGGTTTTAACGGTTTGTAAGTCTTTAAATATTGGAGCTGTTGCTTACAGATACCAAAATGTTTATGGACCGGGACAATCTTTATTAAACCCATATACAGGGATATTATCTATTTTTTCTACAAGAATAAAGAACGGAAACCCTATTAATATATTTGAAGATGGTAAAGAGACTCGTGATTTTGTATTTATAGATGATGTTGTAGAAGCAACCATATTGGGATTACAAAATGACAATGCTAATGGGGAGGTTTATAATGTTGGGACAGGTATTGCAACTGATGTTATCACTGTTGCCAATACTTTGGCTAAATATTACGAGCGTAAAATTCCGATACAAATTTCAGGAAACTATAGACTTGGAGATATAAGACATAATTTTGCAGATATTAGCAAAATAAAAACAGAATTAGGTTTTGAACCTCAATGGTATTTTGAAAAAGGGATTAAAGCATTCACAAATTGGGTAAATGATCAGGAAATTCCTGAAGATAGATACGAACAATCTATTGAAGAAATGAAAAATAAGGGCTTGTACAAATGAATAGAAAAATAGGCATTGTAACTGTTTTATATAATAGTGAGTCTGTACTTGAAGAGTTTTTTGAAACATTAAATAAACAGACCTATAAAAACTTTATATTATATGTCATTGATAATTTGTCGCCAGATGGGTCCTTAGAATTAAGTGAAAAATTAGCAAGTTATTATCAGTTTAGAACCATAATTATCAAAAATGAGGCAAATTATGGAGTAGCCAAAGGTAATAATATCGGGATTAGAAAAGCTTTAGCTGATGATTGTGAGTTAGTACTTTTATCAAACAATGATATTGCACTTGAAGATGATTCAATTAATAGATTATTAATTGGTTTAGACAAAAACAACGCAAATATGGTGGTGCCAAAAATTTATATTTATGGCACAAACAAAATTTGGGCTGCCGGAGGAGGTTTTATCAAAAAAAGCGGGCTTACTCTACATTTTGGACAAGAGCAGGAAGATAAAGGACAATTTAATATTGACCAAAAAGTTGATTATGCACCAACATGTTTTATGCTCATCAAAAAAGAAGTGTTTGCTGAAGTTGGGTTGATGGACGAAAATTATTTTGTCTATTATGACGATACAGATTTTGTATATCGAGCATTGAAAGAGTATGGTAAAGAATTGTGGTATGTTTCAAATTCTAAAATTTATCATAATGAATCTACATCTACGGGCAAAATGAGCGACTTTTCGATTAAATTTTTATGGAGAAACTTAGTTTATTTTGCACTAAAGAACTATAGACCTTTATACGCCGGATATGTGTTAATTTATAATTTTTTATATATTCTCATCATATTATTTTTCAGATATCCCACAAGACAATGGAAAATTGCGTTAAATGGCTATAAAGAAGGTTTAAATTTATACATTAATAATAAGCCAATATGATATAATTGATACATGTTAATGATTTATGATATGTTTTTAAAGAATCAAAATAGAAAAAAGAATAATTAATGGAGCCTACATTTAGCTATAATTATTCACCACCATATGTTTTCCTCTTTTTTATATTTTTTTTCCTTTTCTTATGGGAAAATAAAATTAGAAAAAATGATGGAAATATAAAAACTGTCAGATACTTATGTATGCTGGTTTTCTTTATTTTTTTTGGATTTCGGGGATATTTAGATACAGATTTTGTTGTGTATTATCCGGTTTATGAAGATGCTCCTACACTTGCAGATCCCAAAGGTGTACTTAGATTTTTTTCAGGCGTTAATAAAGATTATCTTTTGAAAATAGAGCCTGGGTTTAAGACGCTAATAATTCTTCTTAAAAGTATTTGGGAAGACTATTTTTTCCTTCAAATTGTATCGGCTCTGATTGATGTATTATTTCTAAACTATTTTTTTAAGAAGTATTCTCCTCAATATGTATTAGGGTTTATAATGTTTCTGATATTTTCAGGACTTATTATTGAGTTTAATCTACTTAGAAATTCTAAAGCAATATTTCTTTTTATCTACTCCTTACAATTTATAAAAGATAGAAACCCCGTTAAATACTTTATATGTAATGGTATAGGTCTTCTTTTTCACTCTTCTGCGATTTTTTACTTTCCCCTGTATTTTTTTTTACATAAGAAATTTCCACCACAATTGGTTTGGGGTGCTTTTATTCTCGGGAATGTGCTATATCTGGGGCAAATAAAATTTATTACTCCAATTGTTATTGCCATAGGCAACTTTTTTGGGGGAGTATACTCGTTAATGGCTGAAGGCTATTCGGAAGATAGTATGTACAGTACAGGCTATGGAATTACTATGGGATTTATAGAGAAGTTTTTTACATTCATATTGTTTTATTACTCTTATAATAAAATCGGTAAACAGATAAAAGACGAAAAAATGCTCAATATTTTTTTTAATCTGTTCTTTATTTTTACTGTCACTTACCTATTTTTATCAGAATATGCCATATTAATTGATAGAATGACAACTCTTTTTGTAATGTCTTACTGGATATTATATCCATATGTATACACGATTCTTGAGCGAATGTTTAAATTAGTATTTACATTTATACTATTCTTGTTTGGTACTTATAAAATGATTAATTCAAATAATAATATCATCAGAAAATATGAAAATATTTTGTGGGATAAACCTACTATTACGAGAGCATACTATATTATAAATAAACATATAGATAAGATACTTGGTCCAAAAAAATAATTAATCAAATAACTACAATGAAAGTTGCCTTCTTATCTGTTTTCGCTTTGGATGCAAATGCTTCTCTTATTAATGCACTGCGCAAAAAATGTGATGTTTATTTCTTCATAGAAGCTTTATATGAAATCAGCAACTTCATCGATAAGGGTAAATTAAACAAAACTATTACAATAGGTACAGAAGTAGAAGAATTGAAGCGTTTCCGTGACTTTATATCTTTGGATAAAACATATGTCATCAAAGGAACTCGAAATTTAAATATTCTGAAAAAACTTTATATCTCTCACAAAATTAATCAACTTTTAAAAAAAATAAATCCTGATGTTATCATTTTAGACAATTCTATGCTCACCTATTTTGTCTCTACTTTGTCATTTAGGAAAAAAATATTGATGATTGTACATGATCCTTTTTTGCATTCTGGAGAGAATATTGTTATTGACCGATATTTAAGAAAAATGCATTTTAGTCTTATTGAAAACAAAATTCTTTTAAATCAAAATCAAAAAAAAGATTTTATAAAATATCATGATTTTGATCCAAATAATATTCACACTTCCTTTTTAAGTGTCTATAATTTTTTAAACTACCATAAAACAGACAAAAAGCTTATTTCTTCTGGATTTAATATATTATTTTTTGGAAGAATATCACCGTACAAAGGAATTAAATATCTGTTGGAAGCATTTGTTCAAATCTTAGCCACTCAAAATCTCTCCGACATTAGCCTTACAATTGCAGGCAGCGGTGACTTTGATTTTGATATAGAAAGTTATAAGCAATATCCAGAAATAACTTTTATGAATAAATATCTTTATCCGGAAGATTTAGCAAATTTGATTTTTCAATCTTCAGTAGTTGTTTGTCCTTATACTGATGCAACGCAAAGTGGAGTTGTAATGTCTGCATTTGCATTCAAGAAACCTGTGATAGCTAGCAATGTTGGAGGTTTGCCTGAAATGATAGGAGATCAAAAAATGGGTCTTATCATAGAACCCAAAAGCTCTGAAGCGATAGTTAATGCTTTATTAAAATTATACAACGATAGAGATTTGCTACATGAGATGTCTAAAAACATTGAAAAGACTTATTTTTATGGTGAGAAAAGTTGGGATGCTTCAGCAGAACTATTTATTAATGCAATGGAGAATATACGATAATTATTTGATTACCTTTAATACAAGTTTTATACCTATACTTTTTAATACCTGATGCCAGAAGTAACTATTGCCATACCTTTTTACAATGCTGAAAAATATCTAGAGCTAGCTATTATTTCTGTATTGTGTCAAACATTTACAGACTTCACTTTAATGTTAATTGATGACGGTTCTACAGATTCTTCTTTAGAGATTGCACAAAGACATCTCGTTGATAAGAGAGTGAAAGTAATCTCTGATGGTAAAAATATGAATCTAGGTAATCGTCTCAACCAAATACCGGGTCTTACAGAAACCAAATATTTGGCCAGAATGGATGCAGATGATATAATGCACCCTCAAAGATTAGAAAAACAACTCAGAATTTTAAACGATAATCCAAATATAGATGTTTTAGGGGCAAATGCATACTCAATTGATGATGACAACAATGTAGTAGGGCAAAGAATGGATTTTTCAGACGATGAGCTTATTGCGGTAACAACATTTATTCATCCCAGTATTATTGCAAAAACTGAGTGGTTTGCAAATAACCTTTATGATGTATCAGCTTTACGAATCGAAGATTCAGAACTTTGGTTGAGGACAGGTAATAAGTATATATTTATGGCCACTTCAGAACCATTGTTGTTTTATAGAGAAATTGGTAATCAATACTACAAAAAATATTTTAAAGGCTTTCCAGGAGTATTATATATGCTACGAAAAAATAAATTTTCGATAAAACATTGGATCTTTTCAATTAAATATTTTTTAGCAAGTATTATATATATGTTTTTTAATTTTTTAGGAGTAGAATATATCCTTCTGCAAAGAAGAAATAAATTACAGTTTAAGAAAAAAAACTATAGCTTTTACATTTAAAATAAATTCAAAAAGTATAAAAATTCGAAACTGATGAAAATCTTACATATAATAACCCGTTCTGAATTGGGAGGAGCACAATCGGTGGTTATCAATCTTGCGAATTCTATGTGTGTAGATCATGAAATATTTGTTGTTGCAGGTGAAGAAGGACCAATGTGGGATGCATTAGACGGTAGAATTTCAAAAATAAAAGTAACAGAAATTGTAAGAGAAGTTTCTGTTGTTAAAGATTTTATTGCCTTATTTAAATTAAAAAAAATATATTTATCAATTAAACCAGATGTTATTCATCTTCATTCATCCAAAATTGGAATTTTAGGAAGGTTGGTATTCCCTCCAAAGAAAATAGTATACACAATCCATGGTTTTGACTCGATAAGATTAAAATATAGAAAGTTTTTGCCAATAGAAAAAGCCCTAAAAAAAAGATGTAAAGCAATAGTAGGAGTAAGCGAATATGATGTTAAGAATCTGATGAATGAAAACATCAAGGATAATGTATATTTGGTTCCAAATGGAATAAAAGATTTTGCATCAATAGATACAGATTTGAACCCCGAAAATATTTTAGCTAAAATAAAGATTGAAACAGGTAAAAAGATAATTCTCTCAATTTCTCGTTTGGCCTTACCTAAAAGATTTGACTTGTTTTGTAAAATAGCTGACGAACTTTCGGACTTTGACTATCAGTTTATATGGATAGGTAATAAAGAAAAGATATCTCCAATTCCCCAAAATGTGATGATGTTAGGGGAAAAAAAAGATGCTCATCAATACTATCGATATTCTGATTTAGCGCTTCTTATATCAGATTACGAAGGACTTCCTATGTCACTTATAGAAGCGTTGTGTTATTCAAAACCTATTATAGCTTCTAACGTAGGAGGCATTTCTGAAATTGTATTAAATAATCAGAATGGTTATGTACTCAATAACGATGAAGATTTTTTTGCAGAAAAAATAAATTATATTTTAGAGAATGATGAAATTTCTCTGAAATTCTCTAAAAAATCGTCTGACATATTCCAGGAAAATTTAACCGTAGAAAAAATGGTGGATAACTACACACATATATACAAATTATAAGACAAAAAAAATGAATTTATAATAAAAAGATTTAGAGTTTATCGTTAGACTACCATGAAATGATGGATATTAATAAACTTCTCTTCCAAAAGATCTATATGGTAAAATGTAAGTTATGTAACATATTTAGTTAATTACAATGTGAATTTATTGAGGAAAATATTTTGTAATATTAAGATTGAATGAAATCATTTCAAATAATATATTAAAACTTTATGTTTAGAAAATAATCATCGAGATGGGAAACTTTAATAATATTTCACAAAATATGAAAAATAGCAATAAGAATAGTTATATTATAATGAAAAATCTATACTTATAATGTAAATACAAATAAATAATATTTTAACTATATCTTTTTTATTCTCTTCAATTATTGTATAAAAATGTTATTATTTAATATAAAAATAATAAATTTACCGCTATTAAAAAGCACAAATCAAAATGTCAAATTCTATACGTTAGAATTCCAATAATAATAAGAATTCTACAGGGAATTAACAAAAGATGTAATGTTATTCTTAATGAATCAAATCTTTTAATAAAATGATTTAATCGGAGAGATAATATATATTGTAATGCCAATTGATAAAAAGAGTGGAAAAAAGTTTGACAAAAGCCTTTGTAACGATGAAAGAAAATAAACAGGTCTTTAAGATGACTGGTTATGTTAAGGTATGCCTTTTTATTAATGTTAGTGATATTTCAATAAAACTTTTTAGTGATAAAAAATTCCGCAAAAAGTATAAAGCAATTTTATATGACTCAAATCAATCAAGGATTACACTGACAGAATATCTTGAAAAGTTTAGTATCAAATGTATAGTTTTAGAAACATCAAATATTACCCATTTACACAAAGATATAGCAAATGAAATTGTAGCAGCTAGAAATAAGGGTATTGCTGTTTATGATGCGCATGAATTTTATGAACATGTTAATAGAAGAATTCCATTAATAAGATTAAAAAGTAATGAATATCTTGTTGATGATATTTTTACAATTGGTCAGAAACAAAAGAAATTTAATTTAAAAAGATTTATTGACATTCTTGTTAGTGTTATACTACTTCCAATCGTCGTTCCGCTCATAATTTTTGGGTTTATTTTAGTGAAATTTACTTCTCATGGAAGTGTACTTTTTTCTCAAGAACGTGTCGGGAAAAATTCAAAACATTTTACCATATATAAAATTAGAACGATGGTTTCGAAACATAGTGGTGATTTTACAACTAAGAATGATTTACGAATAAATGGAGTAGGTAAATTTCTGAGGTTAACTAAAATTGATGAATTACCTCAGTTATGGAATATACTGGTAGGAGACATGAGTCTCATTGGTCCAAGACCAGAACGTCCACACTTTGTTAAAGCTTCAAATGAGGAAAACGCAATGTTTGATCTTCGACATTTAGTAAAGCCAGGTGTTACAGGATGGGCACAAGTCAATTTACCGACAGCAACACCTAAAGATAATCTTGAGAAACTAGAATATGATTTATATTATATTAAAAATTCATCAACTTTCTTTGATATATTGATAATTTTAAAAACAATAAAAATTGTATTTACTCTAAATAGTAATTAATTATTCTAATAATAATTAAAATGAAAATAAAAACGACCCCTTTAAAAGACTGCTATATTATAGAACCTTCAATCTTCGAAGACGAGAGAGGTTACTTTTTTGAAAAATTTAATGAGAAAAAATTTGAAGAACTAACTGGAATGAATGGTCATTTTGTACAAGATAATATTTCAAAATCAGCTTATGGAGTTTTGAGAGGCTTACATTTACAAAAAGGAGAACATGCTCAAGCAAAACTAGTTTCTTGCTTGGAAGGAAAAGTTTGGGATGTTGCAGTTGACCTTAGAGAAGATTCTCCAACTTTTGGAAAATGGTTTGGTGTAGAACTTACTCCTGAAAATAAATTACAGCTTTATGTGCCAAGAGGTTTTGGGCATGGTTTTTCTGTGATAAGCGAAACGGCTGTTTTCGCATATAAATG
The DNA here is from genome assembly GCF_031118795.1 of Chryseobacterium sp. CFS15. Taxonomy (NCBI): domain Bacteria; kingdom Pseudomonadati; phylum Bacteroidota; class Flavobacteriia; order Flavobacteriales; family Weeksellaceae; genus Chryseobacterium; species Chryseobacterium sp. CFS15. The sequence continues at coordinate 24,734 of NZ_JAVHYL010000002.1, forward strand.
TGATAACTTTTACAATAGAGATTCAGAATCTAGCGTAAAATATAATGATGAGGATCTTAAGATAGATTGGAAACTGAATGAAGAAGAAGTAATTCTATCCGAAAAAGATCTAAACGCCCCAAATTTTAAAGAAAAACAGTTTTTAACTAACTAAAATAATTTTTTTACGAATCGTTTACTATATATTTGTAGTATGGCGGAAATGATAATTATTGGTATTAGTGTACTGTTGCTGGTATCCTATTTTTTTGATATTACCACAAGGTTTTCGAAGGTTCCGTCTGTAATTCTATTGTTACTGACCGGATGGTTTCTTAATCAGATCAGCGGACTTTTTGATTTTATAATTCCCAATCTCAACAGTTTGCTCCCAATTTTGGGGACTATAGGATTAATTTTGATTGTGTTAGACGGCTCTTTAGAATTAGAGCTCAACCGTTCCAAAAAATCCCTGATTAATAAAACAATTATAGTTGCTCTTATTCCAGTACTCATTATCGGGATTGGTTTTGCTACTTATGTGCATTTAGAATGGGGCTTCCCATTCAAACAATCCTTAGAGAATATCATTCCTTTTTGCATTATTTCAAGTGCGATTGCAATACCGAGTTCTATAAATTTATCGGCATCCAAGAGAGAATTTGTAATATATGAAAGCAGCTTGTCGGATATATTAGGGGTTATATTTTTTAATTTTGCCACTTTTGGAACTGCAATTACACTGTCAAGTGTAATGGTTTTTACTTGGCAGTTTTTTTTAATGTTAATTATTTCGGTTGTCGCATCGCTTATTTTAGCATTTTTACTAGGCAAAATAGATCATCATATAAAATATGGACCGATCATTATTTTAACGATTTTAATTTATGAAATCTCAAAAATATATCATCTTCCTGCGCTTATTTTCATCTTGTTTTTCGGGTTAGTACTTGGGAATATCGACGAAATGAAGCATTTAAAGATTTTAAAAAGTTTCAGATTAACAAAAATGAACCGTGAAGTGAAGCATTTTAAAGACGTTGTTGTGGAAGCTACATTTATCGTAAGATCTATATTCTTTTTAGTTTTTGGCTTCGTTATCCAAACGGAGGATATTATAAACCCCGAATCTTTGGTTTGGTCCGTTTCTATACTTTTCTTTGTGTATCTGATACGATATATCATGTTGAAATTAGCAAAAATGGAGATGTCTCCCTTGCTTTTGATTGCACCACGAGGCTTGATTACCATTTTGTTGTTTTTGGCCATTGCTCCCGAACAGAGAATTCCGTTTATCAATCAGTCGGTGATCGTTCAGGTTATTATTATCTCAACGCTTATCATGATGATCGGAGTTTTATTTAGCAACAAAGAAATCAAAAAGGTAGAAGAACAGCTTGCTGATGAGCATCCCAAAATATAAAATATAAGAACCGATTATGGTTCTTTTTTTTATCACTAAATTTGCAGCCTGAAATTTATTCATCAATTTATGAGAACCAAATCTGTAGGTAAAAAGAAAATTAATATCGTAACGCTTGGATGTTCCAAAAATGTTTACGATTCGGAAGTGCTGATGAGCCAGCTGAAAGCCAACGGAAAAGAAGTTGTGCACGAAGATAGAGGGGATATCGTAGTCATCAATACCTGCGGTTTTATCGATAATGCAAAAGAAGAATCCATCAATACTATTCTAGATTTTGTTGAGGCAAAAAACAGAGGTGAAGTTGAGAAAGTCTTCGTTACTGGATGTCTTTCAGAAAGATATAAACCAGATTTAATAAAAGAAATTCCTGATGTTGACCAGTATTTCGGAACGAGAGATCTTCCTATTTTACTGAAACATTTGGGCGCAGACTATAAACACGAATTGGTTGGTGAAAGATTAACCACCACACCAAAGCATTACGCTTACCTTAAAATTTCTGAAGGTTGCGACAGACCTTGCTCGTTCTGTGCCATTCCTTTGATGAGAGGTGGTCACGTTTCTACACCGATTGAGAAATTGGTGAAAGAAGCTCAGAAATTGGCGAAAGTAGGGGTGAAGGAGTTGATTTTGATTGCTCAGGATTTGACCTATTACGGTTTAGATATTTATAAAAAGAGAGCTTTAGGTGAACTATTGAAAGAGTTGGTAAAAGTAGAAGGCATCGAATGGATTCGTCTTCATTATGCATTTCCAAGTGGTTTCCCGGAAGATGTTTTAGATATTATCCGTGAAGAACCGAAAGTTTGTAACTATATAGATATTCCGCTTCAGCATATTAATTCTGATTTGTTGAAATCTATGAAACGTGGTACAACGCACGAAAAAACAAATGCATTATTAGATAAGTTCAGAGAAAAAGTGCCAGATATGGCGATAAGAACTACTTTAATTGTCGGTTATCCTGGTGAAACAGAAGAAAGATTCCAGGAGCTGAAAGAATGGGTAAGAGAACAGAAATTCGATAGATTGGGATGTTTCACTTATTCACACGAAGAAAATACTGGAGCCTACGTTTTGGAAGATGATATCCCGCAGGAAGTAAAAGAAGCTAGAGTAGAAGAGATCATGGAGCTGCAGTCGCAGATCTCTTGGGATAAAAATCAAAAGAGAATCGGTGAGGTTTATAAATGCGTCTTCGACAGAAAAGAAGGTAATTATTTTGTGGGTCGTACAGAATACGATTCTCCGGATGTAGATAATACTGTTTTGGTTTCTGCCGAAAACACCTATATTTCCATCGGAGATTTTGCGAATGTAAAAATTACCTCCGCAGAAGAGTTTGATTTGTACGGAGAACTTGTTTAAGTTTAAAGATAAAAAAGTAAAAACCAATGATTTTTCATTGGTTTTTATTTTAATGAAAATTTAATTTTAATTTTTAGTTAAATTTTTTAATAATATAATGTTCAAATTCTTTTCCTGCTGAAAATATTCCTGTTAAAAGCACCTTCAAAGCTAGAATAAACACGATTTTATTGTTTTTTAATTTTTGCATTGTGTTTTATGATTTAATGATGTGTAGAGGATTACTTTAATAAATTACAGCCGTTTTTGGAATTGTTTATTTTTAGTAATATATTGGTGTTCAAATAGTTGTGTTTTTGTGAATACTGAATTATGCAGCAATTAGTTAATTAAATTAACTTTTAGGTCTTTTTTTTAACGTTTTTTAACACCTAGGTCTAAAATCCCTATTTATAGGAACTTACGGTAATAATTATATTTTATTTATGTTTTCTTTAACGTTTGTTAACTTTTAAAATAGGCAGGTAATAAGTTTACATATACTTTTGCCTCGTCAAACAAGTAAAAGTTCAAAATGATGAAAAGATTCATTCTCGTAATCATAATGATGATTTCAACACTAGGTATTTATTCATTTACGAATAATACTGTAGATGCGAAGAAAACAAGTTATGCATCGTACTACCACGATAAATTTAACGGTAGAAAAACAGCAAGCGGTGAGGTTTTTGATAATTCAAAACTTACTGCAGCGCACAGAACGCTTCCTTTTGGAACCGAAGTTAAGGTTACCAATCTGAACAATGGAAAAGAGGTGATTGTAACGATTAATGATAGAGGGCCTTTCCATTCATCAAGAGCTTTAGATATGTCTAGAGCAGCGTTCGATGAAATCGGAAATACCGATCGCGGTACCATTCCGGTGGAATATGAAATTGTCGATTAATTTATGATTTAAATTAGAAAGCCAGCTAAATTTTTAGCTGGCTTTTATGTTTTTAGAGGTTAAACTCAATCAAGGCGGGGCAATGATCAGAATGTACCGCTTCTTTCAGAATAACGGCTCTGCTGAGTTTGTCTTTTAAAGAATAGGAAGCAAAGTTATAATCCAGTCGCCACCCTTTGTTATTGGCTCTTGCATTTTGACGGTAACTCCACCACGTATAATTGTCGGGTTCACTGTTAAAAAACCTGAAACTGTCAATCAATTCGCATTCTTCAATAAAATTGGTCATCCATTCTCTTTCCATCGGTAAAAAGCCTGAAGTGTTTTTTAAACCTACAGGATTGTGAATGTCGATTGCCTGATGACAGATGTTAAAATCTCCGGAAATAATAAGATTCGGAATTTCTTTTTTTAAATTTTTAATATATTCTAAAAAGTCGTGGCAAAACTGCATCTTAAATTCCAGCCTTTCAATATTAGAAGCTGAAGGAACATAAACAGAAATCACAGAGAACTCATCAAAATCTGCACGGATGATTCTCCCTTCATTATCATAGCTCTCAATTCCGCAACCATATTCTACATGATTCGGTTTTATTTTAGACGCAATTCCGACCCCGCTGTATCCTTTTCTCTGTGCAGAATGCCAAGAACTGTGATAGCCCGCTTTTTCAAGACTTTCAATATCAATCTGATCATTTCCCGCTTTACTTTCCTGAATGCAGATAATATCCGGATCGGCTGTTTTCAGCCATCCTAAAAAATCTTTTGTGAAAGCAGCTCTTATTCCGTTAACGTTGTATGTGATTAATTTCATAATTCAAAAGTATTAAAAAAGCTAAATTATTTGGAGTTTTAATGATGCAGAGAACTAAAAATATTGATATTCAGCTGTGAAAAAAATGATTTTCCATTATTTGAATTGCATTTTTCAAAATAGTATATTGCAGATCCAAAGACGAAATCTATTTATGATTAAATTTTTACTCTCTATATCTTTATATCTTTTCGGTCTACAACTATTTTTTTCTCAAAATATAAGACATTTGTCGGTAGATGATGGTCTTCCGCAATCTTTTGTTTCTGCTTTGGAACAAGACGAAGAAGGTTTCGTATGGATCGGAACCCGGAACGGACTTTCCCGATATGACGGACAAAATTTTAAAACCTTTCAGCATCATTTTAATACCAATAATTCTCTGGCTTCAAATACCATAGATTATTTAAGAAAAGGCAGACAAAATGGTCTTTGGATAAAGTACGAAACTGCAGGAATCGATTACTTCGATACAAGTTCGGGTAAAATAACACATATTATCAATACAACATTTTTAGAAAAAAATAACATTGATATTCATCGGAAATCATGGTTGGTAACACAAGACGGTTATTTGTGGTTTAAAACCATAAAAAATGAACTCTTCAGTTTTGATATTCAAAAGAAAATTCTGAGCCGCAGAAATCTGAATTTTAATTCTGATGAGATTATTTACAACATTCTCGAAGATAGAAACAAAAATATTTGGGTATTAACACAGAAAAACCTAAAGTTTTTTGACAGAAAAAAGAACAGCTTTACAGACATTCATATTCCTTATAAGATGTTTACAGATAAGCTGTATCAGAATAATATCGAGGCAGTACTGTTTCATCAGTCGAAAAATGGAGAATTGATGTGGGCAGATAAAGACAGGTTTTACTTTTTTGATCCTGTTAAAAAAACATTTAGAAATGAAAAGCTGCCATTTTCTTCTATTTATACTATTAAATTGTTGAGTACAAATATTCAGGGTAAAGAGTATTTTGTTGCAGACAATGCTATTTATCACTACGATAAGGCTTTAGGTTTTAGCAAAATTGCAGTTGTCAGCTTAGAACAGAACAGACCGCCGCAAGCTTTTCTTGTAGATAATTCCGGGTTGCTGTGGATTGGCGGCGATGCCGAAGGAATTTATACAGTAGATCCAAAACTCAATTTTCGATCCTTTTCTTTTGAAAAAGATTTTGCGACAGATCTGTTGAAAAACTATTATGGCGTTTCCCTTAATGATTTTTTCAATTGGCCAGAGCTGAACGGTATTTTACCGGCTTCCTATTTTCTAAGATCTGTGACAACTCCAAATAGAAACTGGATTGCGCTAAACCGTATTGTTTCTTATTACGATCATCTACAGAAGAAAATTTTACGTTTACCCGAATTACCAAAGATAAAAGGCGAACCTTTTGCTCCGATAAAAGGAATAAGTCTGTATGATGAATCGCCGATTGTGATTGATGAGCTGAACAATATTTATCTGTTTCAGCAGTCAAGATGGAAATTTTTATTTTCTTTAAAGAATTTTAATGCTAATATAAAAACGGCAAATATTTATTTTGACTTTAAAACGAAAATACTTTGGGTTATAACGGAATCTCACGGGATATTGAAAGTGAATCTTGATACCAAAAAAATCTATCATATTAAAAACAACACAAAAAGTCTTCCCGTTAATCATTTAATTTCTCTCATTCCTGATCCGAAAAATGATGATATTTTGTGGATTGGAAGTAATGATGGACTAATCCAGTACAGTAAAAAAAACAATAAGGGTAAAATCTTTTCAGGAAAAGATGGTTTTCCGGATAATGTTATCTATTCGATTCTTCCGGATAAATCTGGAAACCTTTGGATGGGAACCAATAAAGGTCTTTTGAAATTTGATCCTACAACATATAAAGTAAGAACTTTTACACGTTCTCACGGATTGGAAAATATTGAGTTCAACAGGTTTCATCAATTAATGCTTCCCAACGGAAAAATGGCATTTGGCGGTGCAAAAAGCGGAGTGGTTTTCAGTCCGGAAGATATTAAAAGTGATCATTTTTCACCTCCGACTGTTATTACCCAAATTGCTCTCAATAATGAGAATATCGATCTTACAGATAGAAATCTGAATCCTTTAAATCAAATTGAAGAACTTTCTGTAGATTATTTTGAAAATACGGTTTCTATAAATTTTGCAGCGCTTCAGTATGATGACTCAAAACAAATTCGGTATCGTTATCGGTTGAAAGGATATCAGGATGAATGGATTTTTGCAGGAAACAATGCAGAAGCCGTTTTCACAAAACTTCCTCCCGGAAATTATATTTTTCAGGTCAATGCAACCAACACAACCGGAAACTGGAGTAAGCTCATCAAATCTTTGACCATAAAAGTGACGCCGCCTTGGTGGAAAACGTGGTGGGCAATAACATTGTATGTGATACTATTGATTGGAGGAATTTTTTGGCTGATAAGATTCAAAATCAATCAGGAGATCATTAAAAACTCAATAAAGCTAAAACAGAAAGAAGCGCACGAGTTGCGTAGGCTAGATAAAATAAAAACGAAATTTTTCGCCAATATTGCTCACGAATTCCGAACTCCGCTGTCTCTTATCGTGGGTCCGGCAGAACAGTTGAAATCTGTAGAATCTCAAAACGAGAAAGAGATATTGTTTGGAACGATAAAGAAAAATACAAACAGCCTTATACAGCTTACAGATCAGTTGATTGACGTGGCAAAGCTTGAAGCAGGAGTTTTGAAGCCTCATTTTGTATGGGGAGATGTAGTTCCTGTTATTTCTAATATTGTAAATGCCTTTTTGGAAACGGCTTCCGAAAAAGGAATTGCACTCAGTTTAGAATCTCCGGATAAAGCCGAATTTTTGTTTTCAATCAACACTTTAGACCGGATTTTATATAATTTGATTTCGAATTCCATTAAGTTTTGTGAAAATTCCGATACAATTACGGTGAAAGTAGATAAAGAGATCAATGGTTTATCTATTCAGGTTATCGATTCCGGGGCGGGAATTCCGGAAGATGAACAGACAGAGATTTTTGAAAGATATTTTAAAGGTTCTAATCAGGATCAATTGCAGGGAAATGGTTTGGGGCTTTCGCTTGTGAAAGAACTGGTAGATCTGCATCACGGAACAATTAATATGACAAGTTCTACGCAAAATCCTTCCGGAACTACATTTTCGGTTTGGCTTCCTTTTGAGGCTCAAAAAAATCATTTAGCTGAAAAAGCAGAGCATCAAGAAAATTCAGAAGAAAAAGCGACGATTCTTATTGTGGAAGATCACGAAGAATTGGCGCAGTTTATTGCAGGAAGTTTAGCTGGGTCATATCATGTTTTAACTGCAGAAAACGGAAAGAAAGCATTAGAAATTACTCTGGAAAAAATGCCCAATCTTATTGTAAGTGATGTTGCAATGAGCGAAATGGATGGTTTTGAGTTTTGCAAAGCCCTAAAATCTGATGTTACCATCAATCACATTCCTATTATTATGCTCACCGCAAAAGCTGATGCCGAAAGTAGGCTTGAGGGTCTTTCTTACGGAGCCAACGATTATGTTGTAAAACCGTTCAGCGTAGAAGAGTTGAAATTGAGAATAGAAAATCTGCTCAATTTACAAAATCGTCAATATGAATATTTTCAGAAACAGCTTTTGCAGCCTCAAATAAATATTGCAGAATCCGAAACAAAGCAACCTGATTCTACAAATAATCTGCACAAAGAATTTCTCAACAGAATTTATGAAATCATAGCCGAAAATTTAGATAATAGTGATTTTAGCGTAGACGAATTAGCTTCCGAATTATCGATGAGCAGAACGAGCCTTCACCGTAAAGTAAAAATGATGTTTAATATTCCGACAGGAGAAATCATTAAAATTTACAGGCTTAAGAAAGCTGCAGAATTATTAAAGCAAAATTACAGTATTTCTGAAGTCGCTTACATGACAGGATTTAATAGTCCGTCTTATTTTACCAAATGTTTTAAAGAGTATTTCGGTAAAACACCCAATACATACCACTGAAACAGACGTTTGCAACGAAATTGATAGTTTTTGCAACGAGAGTGCTTTTCTGCTTTTTCCACGAGATGTACTTTAGCAAAACAAAATTATTTCAGTATGCATAAAAATCTACTTACGAGCAAATTAAAATTTGCAACATTATTTACTGTCTTATTAGGATCGGCTTCGGGACTTAATGCCCAACAAAATGCTCTTAATTTTGACGGAACTGATGATTTTATCCAAACCACTTATCCCGGCGTTTTAGGAAATGCACCCCGTACAGTAGAAGCGTGGATAAAATTACCCACAACTACTGCTGGAGAAAATCTGGTAGCAACTTGGGGATCCGATAATGTAAACGGAGGAAGATTTACGGTAAGAATTAATAACGTGAGCGGATTGTATAAGTTAAGGATTGAAAACAAAGGCGGCGGAGTAAACGGTACAGTTACTCTTAATGACGGAAACTGGCATCACATTGCCGTAACCTATGATAACAGCTTATCTACCAATAAATATAAATTGTATGTAGATGGTAATTTAGACACCGAAGGAAATATTAGTACAACAACAAATACTGTGGCACTTACCAATATGATTATTGGTAGAAGGATTGTCCCAAGTCTTGGTGGCTTTTTCAATGGAAGTATCGATGAAGTGCGTGTTTGGGATAAAGCTCTTACACTAGCGGAAATTCAGGCTAATAAAAATTATGAATTTTGTACGCCGCCAGCAAATCTAAAGGCCTATTTTAAAATGAATGAAGGAACGGTTAACTCAAATAATAGTACTGTGACTTCTATCGCTAGTTCTGTCGGTTCTTATACCGGTACTTTAAATAGTTTTGCTTTAAACGGAACTGCTTCAAATTATATTGCAGGATCATCAACGCTTGGAGCGGTAAATATCAATAATACAGTTACTGTTTCCGGGTCTACATTAACCGCTGCACAAGCGGGCGCAACTTATCAGTGGATCAATTGTAGCAATGGGAATGCACCGGTTGGGGTGACTACGCAGTCTTTCACACCTGCTGTTGCAGGAAATTATGCGGTAATTGTTACGCTTGCAGGTTGTACACAAACATCTTCTTGTCAGTCGGTAACTTTAGGAGTACATGATGTTGAAGCAATTCCTGAATTGACTTTATCACCAAATCCTACCAACGGGATTCTAAATATCAATGCCAAAAATGCAATCGAAAAAGTAGAAATTACAAATTTTGCAGGTCAGAGATTATTAGATTTTCAGCCAAATTCTGCGAATGCAGAAATCAATATATCACAGTTGAAAGCAGGGGTTTATTTGGTGAAGGTAATCTCAAAGCAACAAGCGAGAGTTTATAAAATAATTAAAAAGTAGTTTTTTTTTCATAAATCATTATTACTAATCCATATAATGGTTTTAGCCTCTTCAAATTATGAAGAGGCTTTTATTATTTTTATGCTTAAAACTTTATTTAGGTTCCAGAATACTGATAGGAATGATGCATTCTTCCAAAGAAATTCCACCGTGCTGATAAGTCTCTTTATAATAATTTACAAAGTGATTGTAGTTTTTAGGATAGGCTAAAAATGTATTGTTTTTGGCAAAAATATATTTAGAGCTTAGGTTTCCTTTAGGTAAAAACAGTTTTTCAGGATTGCTCACTGCCCAGACATCTTTGTCGTCGTACGTTAAGCTTTTTCCTGTTTTATATCGGATGTTTGTTGAGGTTTCTCTGTCACCAACAACACGGCTAGGCTTTTTCACATAAACAGTTCCGTGATCGGTTGTAATCACCAGTTTGAATCCGTTTTCTGCAGCTAGTTTAATAATTTTAATTAAAGATGAATTCTCAAACCAATTCGATGTTAATGATCTGAACGTTTTATCATCTCTGATCAACTGATCAACAATATGATTATCGGTTTTTGCATGCGAAAGAATATCGATAAAGTTGTAAACGATCACCAAAAGATCATTGTTTTTGTGCTGATTAAAGTCATCATAGATTTTTCTTTCAAAATCTGCATTCAGAACTTTAAGATATTTCATTGATTTAGAACTTAAACCAACTCTTTTCATCTGATCTTCCAGGAAGTCGCGCTCAAATTCATTTTTATTTCCTTCCTCATTATCATTAAACCATTTGTCCGGGAAACGTTTTTCAATTTCTGAAGGCAAAAGACCTGCAAAGAAAGAGTTTCTCGCATATTGTGTGGCGGTAGGAAGAATACTGTAATAATAATCTTCTGAAACTTTATTGTAATATTTAGTGAAAAGAGGCTCAATTACTTTCCATTGGTCATATCTAAGATTATCGACCATTAAAAGAAGCACTTTGTCTTTCTCAACCTCAGTCTTTATTTTATCTTTAAATAAGGTGTGACTCATCATTGGCTTATCCGAACCATTCAACCAGTCTTCGTAATTGTTTTCGATAAATTTGGCAAACTGAATATTGGCTTCCTCTTTCTGCGACTGCAGAAGGTCTGCAAATTCGTTATCGGCAACTTTATCAAATTTAAGTTCCCAATTCACGATTTTTTTATAATATTCTGCCCAATCCTGATATGTTCTCAGGTAAGAAAGTTCCATCGAAAGGTTTCTGAATTCCTGCTGATACTGCAAAATAGTTTTCTGCTCTACCAAATTATCTTCCTGAAGATTCTTTTTCAACGAAAGTAAAATCTGATTTGGGTTTACAGGTTTTAAAATATAATCTGCAATCTGCGAGCCGATCGCTTCTTCCATGATGTGCTCTTCCTCACTTTTGGTTACCATCACGATTTTCAAAGAATTATCTTTATCTTTAATCATTGGGATAGCTTCCAGACCGGAGATTCCCGGCATATTTTCATCGATTAAGGTTAAATCGAATTTTTCAGAATCAATAAGTTCTAAAGCTTCATTTACATTGTTCACAGGAGTTACGATGTAACCCTTCTTTTCCAGAAAAACGATATGAGGTTTTAGTAAATCTATTTCATCATCAATCCATAATATTTTGTTTGACATACAAGTTTATTTTTTATGCGGGATATGTATCAAAACTGTGACCAAAACTTTATAAAACCTCACAAATTAAGAGGCTTAAAAGTTAAATCTTAGTTAAAGATTTTTATCTCAAATTATTTCATGAAGATAAGATAAATACAACGATTTATAAACAGATTTTAATGTTTATATTCTAAATAATAATCGCCTGTTTTCTTTGAATTGACTTTAAAAACCTAATTTTGCAATAGTCTCAGAATTTTTCCATGCAGAATAAGCTTAAAATTATCAACGACCCTGTACACGGTTTTATAAAAATCCCTCACGAAATCTTATTTGATGTTATCGAACATCCATATTTTCAAAGATTAAGAAGGATTTCACAAACCGGACTTTTGAATTTAATTTTCCCCGGAGCAACCCATACACGATTTCATCACGCTATTGGTGCGATGCATCTCATGTTTACTGCTTTGGAAACTTTAAAGCAGAAAGGGATCAAAATATCTGAGGAAGAGGAGAAAGGGGCAATGTTGGCGATCTTAATGCACGATATTGGTCACGGTCCGTTTTCTCATGCCCTGGAAAGCATGTTGATGGATGACTGGCATCACGAAAACCTTTCATTATTATTAATGAATAGACTGAATGATGAATTTGGCGGACAATTATCGACAGCGATAGAAATGTTTCAGGGGAAATACCACAGAAAATTCTTTAATCAGCTCATCAGCTCACAACTGGATGTTGATCGTTTAGATTATTTAAACAGAGACAGTTTTTTCACGGGAGTTTCAGAAGGGAATATCAATACACAAAGGATTATTTCTATGATGAATGTCTGCGAGGAAGAATTGGTAATCGATGCGAAAGGTGTTTATTCTATTGAAAATTTTCTGACAGCAAGAATGTTTATGTATTGGCAGGTGTATTATCACAAAACTTCGGCGTTGGCAGAATTTATTTTGGTAAAAATCCTTGAAAGAGCAAAATATCTGGTTTCAGAAGGTGTCGATTTACCGGCCACAGAAAATTTGAAATATTTTTTACACAGAGGAAAAAGTGCAGCTACCGACGAAGATGTTGAGCGTTTTACACAGCTTGACGATAATGATGTTGTTCAGGCGATGAAATTATGGCAGAAGTCAGAAGATTTTGTTCTTTCTTACTGGTGCAAATGCGTAATTCAGCGCAATTTTCCGAAAACAATTATCTCATCTCATCCTTTTGACGAAAAGTTTATTGACGAAAAGATACAAAACACCAACGATTTTTTTGGAATTGATAATGGTGACGAATTGGTACATCAAATTACAAGAAGTCTGCTTCCGTATGATACAGAAAAACAGCCGATTTACCTTCTTCAAAAAAGCGGAAAAGTCTTAAAATTGGATGAGTCGGAGGATCAGCTTTTGTCTGGCCTCATCGTTCACAAGACGAAAAGATATATTCTCGCATTTCCGAGAATGTGACACTAAATTTTCTTAAATAATATTAAAATCGATATTCCATAAACTAAAAAATGTTTGCGAATAACAGAATTTCTTATCTTTGCAGAATATGGAATTTACAGCTTCGCAAATTGCAAGTTTTATTGACGGAAAAATTATAGGTGACGAAAACGCACTTATTACCGGAGTTTCACCGATTGAGAGCGGAGAATCCGGCCATCTTTCTTTTGTTGCGCAAGATCGTTTTGCGCATCACTTAGAGACTTCGCAATGTTCGGTTCTTATTGTTACCGAGACCCTTATCAACAAAGATCAATATAATCCTACAATTATAGCTGTAAAAGATGCTTATCTTTCTTTTCAGGTTTTAATGAATCTGTATCAGGAAATGCAAGGCAAAAAAGAAGGGGTAGAAGACGGTTCTTCCATTCACGACACTGCTGTAATAGGAGATAAAGTGTATATCGGTGCTTTTACTTATGTTTCAGAAAAGGCAAAAATCGGTGAAGGTTCACAGATATTTCCGCAAGTCTATATTGGTAAAGGGGTGAAAGTCGGTAAAAACTGTAAGATAGATAGTGGTGCAAGAATCTATGATTACTGCATTATTGGTGATAACTGTGTAATACATTCCAATACCGTAATTGGTGGTGACGGATTTGGTTTTCAGCCGACTCCGGAAGGTTTCCAAAAAATTCCTCAGTTAGGAAATGTTATTATTGAAGATAATGTGGAAATCGGTTCTAACTGCAGTATCGACAGAGCTACAATAGGCTCTACCACTATCGGAAAAGGTACAAAAATAGATAATCTGATTCAGATTGCACACAACGTAAAGATTGGTGCAAACAATGTAATTGCTGCACAAGCGGGAATTGCCGGTTCTACCACTATTGGAGACTGGAACCAGATTGGCGGTCAGGTGGGCATCGTTGGTCATATAAAAATAGGAAGCCAGGTGAAAATTCAGGCGCAAAGTGGAGTGAATTCCAGCGTTAATGATAAAGATACCGTTTATGGTTCCCCTGCGATCAGTTATAATGACTATCTTCGAAGCTACGTGCATTTCAGGAACCTTCCTGAACTTGCAAAAAGAATAAATAATCTTGAGAATAACTCAAAAGATCATACTAATGAGTGATATGCAAAAAACCCTTCAGGAAGAGGTTACTCTTTCTGGAATAGGTCTTCATACTGGTAAAGAAGTAAAATTAACCATTAAACCTGCAAAAGAAAATACAGGTTTTGTTTTCGTACGAACAGATCTTGAAGGGCGACCTCATGTAGAAGCAGACGTAAATTACGTGGTTGCTACAGAGAGAGGAACTACTTTGGAAAAATTGGGCGTTAAAATCAATACTTGTGAGCATCTTTTGGCTGCTTTGGTTGGTTGTGATATCGACAATGCGGTTTTAGAAATGGATGCTTCAGAACCTCCTATTTTAGACGGCTCTTCAAAGTTTTTTGTTGAAGCAATCGAAAGTGTAGGTATCGTAGAGCAAACTGTGGCAAGAGAATATCTTGTTGTAAAAGAAGTATTGAGCTACAGCGACCCTGCAACCGGTTCAGAAATTACAATTATCCCTTCAGATACTTATGAGGTGACGACAATGGTAGATTTTGGAACTAAAGTTTTAGGAACTCAGAATGCTACCCTTAAAAATATTTCAGAATTTAAAGAAGAAATTTCTTCTGCAAGAACGTTCAGCTTTTTGCACGAATTAGAAATGCTTTTAGATCATGGTTTGATCAAAGGTGGAGATATTTCTAACGCGATTGTATATGTTGATAAGGATTTGACTCCTGAAACTACTGAAAAGCTGAAGAAAGCGTTTGGTAAAGATCACGTATCAATTAGACCTAATGGTATTTTAGATAATTTAACTTTAAACTATCCAAACGAAGCAGCAAGACACAAATTATTAGATGTAATTGGTGATTTAGCTTTAACAGGTGTGAAGATTAAAGGAAAAGTTATTGCCAATAAACCAGGACATTTTGTAAATACTCAATTTGCGAAAAAGCTAAACCGCCAGTGGAAATTACAGAAAAAGAAAAATGTTCCTGAATTTGATTTAACGAAAGAGCCTGTCTTCGACATCAATGGAATCATGAAGTTGATGCCTCACAGACCTCCATTTTTATTGATCGATAAAATTCTTGAGCTTTCTGATTCTCATGTGGTGGGATTGAAAAATGTAACAATGAATGAACCTTTCTTCGTTGGGCATTTCCCTAAAGAGCCAGTAATGCCTGGAGTTTTACAAGTGGAAGCTTTAGCACAAACAGGAGGAATCCTGGTTTTGGCAAGCGTTCCGGATCCTGAAAATTACTCTACATACTTCATCAAAATAGATAAGGTAAAATTCAAAAGAAAAGTTGTTCCCGGTGATACAATGATTTTCAAAATTGAGTTAATAGAGCCAATCAGAAGAGGTATTGTTCACATGCAGGGATACGGATATGTTGGTGATACTGTAGCAGTAGAAGCAGAATTGATGGCTCAAGTTGCAAAAAATAAAATTGATTAAATGATTCATCAATTAGCGGCCGTTGATAAGCGTGCAAAAATCAGCAAAAATGTTGTAGTAGAACCATTCACTACCATTGCTGGTGATGTTGAGATAGGAGAGGGAACCTGGATTGGCTCAAACGTAACCATTATGGATGGCGCCAGAATCGGTAAAAACTGTAGAATTTTCCCCGGAACTGTAATTTCTGCAATTCCTCAGGATCTAAAATTCGACGGTGAAGATACACAGACCATCATTGGAGATGATACAACAATCAGAGAATGTGTAACGGTTAACAGAGGTACCAAAGCTTTAGGTTTTACAAAAATTGGAGCCAACTGTCTGATTATGGCAACATCTCACATTGCACACGACTGTGTAATTGGCGATCATGTAATCATCGTAAACGGTTGCGGTATTGCAGGACATGTTGAGATTGGCGATTACACGGTAATGGGAGGCTTATCTGCCGTGCATCAGTTTGGTAAAATCGGCAAACATGTAATGATTTCGGGTGGTACTTTGGTGAGAAAAGATATTCCGCCTTATGTAAAAGTAGCAAGAGAACCGATGTCATATGCGGGGATCAATTCTGTAGGGTTACGAAGAAGAGGATTTACAAATGAGAAAATCTTCGAAATTCAAAAAATTTACAGAGCTATTTTCCAGATGAAAATGAATGTTTCTCAAGCCGTTTCACACATCGAAAAAGAGATGCTTCCTACTGCTGAAAGAGACGAAATTCTTCAGTTTATCCAAAACTCACCAAGAGGTATCGTAAAAGGATACGGAACCGGTAAAGAATAATTTAAGATGATGAAAGCTTTAGTTTTGGTTTTTACAGCTTTATCAGCATTTGTTTTTGCTCAGAATGAAAAATTAAAAGATGTAGAATTCTATTATGGTTTTACGGATTACAAAAGCAGAAATTTATCAAAGTCTGATGTTTATGCCGAAATCAAAAGCCAAAATGAAAACTATGTTCAGATTTCATCTTTTAGATTTACAGATACAGATAAAAAAGCGAGGAAAGAGAATAGGGCTTGGCTTATGAAATATAATGATAAATTATATTTTAATATGACCTATGCAGCTTATATTTTCTCCTATGATACTTTTTGTAAAGTTGATATTATCGGAAAAAAATTCATTTTGTTGTATTTAGATGAAATTAAAGACAAAAAAGCAATCTCCTATAATAATACGAATTCTGGAGGCGTTTTGACAGAAGTTATATTCAATACGAAGCCAAAATTTTCTTGGAAAGATAAAAAAGGAAATTCCTATAAGGTACTTTTAATAGATATTGATAAATCAAACAATACAAGTGATGACAGAGATGTAAGCTTTGGACATATTGTTGATACAAAGAAAATTTTAAAGATTACAAATAATGATCCTGAAGTTATTTCTAAATTGAAGAATGATCAATACTATTTAGAAGATATTATAGCTTTGGTGAACGACGAAAATAATAAATAACATACATAAAAATTAATGGCAACAAGTAACGATATCAGAAAAGGTCTTTGCATCGAATTCAGCAATGATATTTTCAAAATTATTGAGTTTCTTCACGTAAAACCAGGGAAAGGTCCTGCTTTCGTAAGAACAAAAATGAAATCAGTAACCAACGGAAAAGTTCTTGATAACACTTTCTCTGCAGGGCACAAAATTGATGAGGTAAAGGTAATCACGAGAAAATTCCAATATCTTTATGATGACGAGAATGGTTTCCACTTTATGAATAACGAAGATTTCTCTCAGTTATATTTAAACAAAGAAATGATTGAAAACTCAAACTTGATGAAAGCAGGTGAAGAAGTGACGATCATCTTGAAAGAAGCTGACGAAACTCCGCTTTCTGCCGAGCTTCCACAATCAGTTTATTTGGAAGTTATAGAAGCTGATCCGGGAGTGAAAGGAAATACCGCTACCAATGCCCTGAAAAACGCAATCGTTGAAACAGGAGCTCGAGTAATGGTTCCTTTGTTTATCGAGCCGGGTGACAAAATCAAAGTAAGCACAGAAGATGGTTCTTACTTAGAAAGAGTAAAATAAATATTGCAGAAAGCTGGAAGCGTGAAGTTTTCAGCTTTCTTATTATAAAAGCTTTTTGGCGATGTTCAAGAGCCTTTTTTATCTTTTATGGCAGCTTTTTCCGCCCTCCGTTCCCGCTTTTTTGCCTCCGCTTCGCTTCGGCAAAAAGAGCTCCACTCAGGTCGGGCTGCAATGTAGACAGAAAAATAAAATTTGTCAGAACATCAGATTTTGACGAAATTAAAAGATCAAAAACCGTGTCAAGGTTTCAAACCTTGACACGGTTGAAAATTAAAACATCATTTAAAAATATGACGTTTCATCAGCCACAACAACTTAAAACCATTGCAGATCTCATCGGAGCAAAATTTATTGGCTCCGGAGATTTCGAAGTTTTGGGAACAAATGAAATTCACAGAGTAAAATCTGGTGAAATTGTATTCGTGAACCACCCCAAATATTACGATAAAGCTTTAAATTCTGCAGCAACCATTATCTTAATAGATAAAGAAGTAGACTGCCCGGAAGGCAAGGCGCTTTTGATTTCGGATGATCCCTTCAGGGATTTTAATAAGATCAATACCCATTTTACAAGAATTTACAATTTTACAGAAACCCTTCATGATGTTGAAATTGGCGAGGGTACAAAAATTCATCCTTCAGCAGTTTTAGGAAACAATATTACTATCGGAAAAAATACTTTGATTTTTCCAAACGTTGTGATTGGCGACAGAACGGTGATTGGCGATAATGTTGTTATTCAATCCAACACTGTTGTGGGTGGTGATGCATTTTATTACAGAAAACTCAACGGGAATTTCGACCGCCTAATCTCTGTAGGAAATGTAATTATCGAAAACAATGTAGAAATAGGCAACGGTTGTACCATCGATAGGGGAGTGACAGATTCTACGATCATTGGTGAAGGTTCAGTTCTAGATAATCAAATTCAGATTGGTCATGATACCGTGATTGGTAAAAGATGCCTCATTGCATCTCAGGTTGGCATTGCAGGATGCTGTATCATTGGTGATGAAGTCACTTTGTGGGGGCAGGCTGGTATTGCTTCCGGAAATACCATTGAAAGCGGATCTGTAATTTTAGGCAAAACAGGGGTCAACAGAGATCTTAAAAAAGGAACTTATATCGGAATGTTTGCCGAAGATTTTAAAACCTATCTGAAGAAAGAGGTGAAGTTGAGAAATATGGAATAAAGGTAAATTTAAAAATATTGCTGCGCTTCAGTTCTGTTTTCGTATACAAAAGAGAACATTAGATAAAGAAAAACCCTCGCATTTTGCGAGGGTTTTGTTTATATGCCACACGATAAAATCGGTAGCGGGGTAGCTTTCTCCACCATTTAAAAAATTCTGCAATACATTATAAGCTTCCTGTCCTTTATATGTGTCTGCTCCATTACCACCAGCACCATCATACATAAAACCCATTTCGTAATATTTATATCCGCCAAAAGAGCCATTTCCATAAATGTTTGTATTGATGTCAAAATCATCATTGAAAGCAGAATTGCTGCCATAAAAATCCTTCGGGTTTAAGTAGCGTTTCCATCCCTATCGATAAAATTAACAGGGTTGTCGAAGGCGTAATTATTGGGAGAGTATCTTCTCATATCCTCTGCCATAGGATCTACAACGCCCCATCTACCAATATCCGGCATATACATTCTTGCTCCATAATCATACATTCCCGTTTCTTGCAATTCCTTGCCGTTGTATTTATATTGGTAAGCATTCTGCGTAGTTGCTGTATAATTATGCATTAACCCAAAAGGATAGTAATTATTAACTTCTACTATTTCCCCAGGTTTCCAAATGCTTATACAATTAGGCGGAAAAAAGGGATTCCAAGGTTCATCACATTGCTGAGAAAAATATTGTCTCGGCTGAACGAAACCATCTTTATTGGTATCACTGTAGCTTAACCTAACATTTCCTAAATGATCTTTATAATTGTATATATACTGATTCGTCAACACATCAAAATAACCTTCCGAAGTAGGAATAATCCTCAGTTTCATTACTGCAACCTCATTAGGATAACTACAAAGTCTCCTCCAAGGGGATCCTTCTGATGGCTTAGTAGATTTATACTGAAAACCATCCAGATAATTGGTTTCTATATCTCCAAAGAGCTTCTTTACTTTTGTTCCGTCTGCACGGTAAACATTTTGGGCTAGCTGTGCATTCTGGTTAATCTGGTTCGGTAAATTTAAATTAGGATATTGAAGATTCAATATCCTAATTTTTCAAAGATTACTTCAATTTAAAATTATAAGAAGTATAAAGTTTTTGCCTTAAAAAAACAACAATAATTCCACAATCTACTTATTATTTAAAACAGAGCTTGATAAAGGAATTTTTTTATTCTTTTTTGTATATAACTCATCTAATTTATACTTTGCATTTATATCTCCTTTTTCATATGCTTTTAATAAATAAAATAGTGCTTCATTTTTATCGGATTGTGATAGATATCCATTCCTTTTATCTAATATATTTAAAATGGTATAAGTATCAAAATAAGCTCTAGTATAATTATTTCTTTTTGCCATTTTTATTGAATAATATAAAAATTCTTGAGAGTGCTCAGAAATAATAAAATCTTTATATGCTTCTTGATAAGATATTGTGTCCCCATTAATAATTGCATTATCTAATAATTTTTTTATTCTTTTTCTATTTTGATAATTTTCCATATAAGGATTAGAGTCTTTTACAATTGTATCCATTGGAGTTGTTGTTGTTGTTATTTCATCATCATTTTTTTTAAAACATGAAAGTAAAATAGCTGTAGAGCATAGTATTAATAACGTTTTTTTCATAAATAATTATTTAAATTTAAAATCCTCCTGAAGTAGGATATGCTTTATTTTGTAATAGTTTAAATTGATGATAATAAGTTCTATTTATCTCTTTTCCATTTTTATAATATACAGCTGTTCCTAAATCATCTAGGGAATCAAGAGCATTATTTATACCTTTAATAGTATTTTTCCCTGTTATTAAATCCCATCCAACACTAATATATCCGTCAAAACCTATAACTGTAGTATTTGGATGTTTTTGAGAAATTTTTCTTGCCATAGAAATTTCCCCATTTAATTCACTTGCTGATAAGCAGGTATATAATATTAAAGTACTATGAGACAGCTTATCTACATTTTTCCAATTACTGTTCTTGCTATTCATATGTAAATCAAATTGCTCAGCAGTTACAATGGTTTTATTCCCATTAAACATGTAGCCAACATTTCCATGACCAAAAACTCTAAAAACACCATCATTGTTCGTAAAATTAAATTTCTTACTAACTTCTTTAAAAAGATTATGAAATATATACTCATCAGACTTTCCGAAAAAATTTACAGGATCTTCACCGATAAGTTTAGTACTATTCAAATAATTTTGCATCCAAGGACTCAATGAGTTTTCTCCACCATTTAAAAAATTCTGCAATACATCATAAGCTTCCTGTCCTTTATATGTGTCTGCTCCATTTCCACCACTTCCATCATACATAAAACCCATTTCGTAATATTTATAACCACCAAAAGATCCATTCCCATAAATGGTTGTATTGGGGTCAAAATCATCATTGAAAGCAGAATTGCTGCCATAAAAATCCTTCGGGTTGTAAGGAGCGTTTCCATCCGGATCTATAAAATTAACCGGGTTATCGAATGCATAATTATATGGTGAATACCTTCTCATAACTTCTGCCATAGGATCTACAACGCCCCATCTTCCAATAATCGGCACGTAGATCTTGCACCATAATCGTACATTCCTGTTTCTTGGAGTTCCTTGTCATTGTACTTATATTGTTTAGCATTCTGAGTAGTTGCTGTATAATTATGCATCAACCCAAAAGGATAGTAATTGTTTTCTTCAAGAACTTCTGCGCTGTTTCTTTATGAAACTTATTTATAGAATTAGGGTATTGAAATCTCAATACCCTAATTCTATAAATATTACCTCAATTTAGGAGTATAAGAAGTATAAAGTTTCTGTCCTAAAAAAAGATAGCAACTCCATTATTAGTCATAATCATATTTTAGTACAAAAACCCAAAACAAAATACACAAGAAAACAAATCCCAAGACAATTCTTCTGGATTCTTTTACAGCTTTTTTATCATCATAAAAAGTATTGATTTTATCTGTTAAATCATAATCGCCTATTAACCAAGAATCAAAATATATATGACCATATGCAATTCCTATTAATATAAGATACATCCATTTTCCAATTTCAAATTTATTTCCAAAAAAAATAACTCCTGGAAAAATCAATAAAAAAGCTAGAACTCCCGAAAGAGTCATACTTGAATAA
The DNA here is from genome assembly GCF_031118795.1 of Chryseobacterium sp. CFS15. Lineage (NCBI taxonomy): Bacteria > Pseudomonadati > Bacteroidota > Flavobacteriia > Flavobacteriales > Weeksellaceae > Chryseobacterium > Chryseobacterium sp. CFS15. The sequence continues at coordinate 46,560 of NZ_JAVHYL010000002.1, forward strand.
AAATTTTTATTTTTATGTTCTTTATAATAGTAATGTGTTTGTAAATAACATTCATAATAGGCATAGAAATAAGCATTCTTTAGTTTGTTTTTCATAATTATTTAAGGATTTAATAAAATCAATTCTTTATTCTGGATCACCCCACGTCCAGATATTCCAGTAATTTACATTGCTATTATCAATCAACAAAGAAGCTGCTGGTCCCGAATAAGGCACAAAACCTGCTCCAAAACTAACAATTCCTCTGGAAATATAACCCGGATGATGAGTTTCTCTGAATTGTTCAAATGAAATAAATAATCCTAATTGTCCAATTCCTTTTACTACTTTGGAATTATTTAGTGCGTTTATTCCTTTGACATTGTTCATAAACTTTCTGCCAGAAATATATTTGTTACCATTCAAATATCCATTGCTCCTATATAAGTTATAAGTTTTAAAAATATTGGATGTTTTTATCATCTTACCTGAGCTCACTAAATTATTAGAAATATTAGCAGTGGTTCCCAAAGTAAGTCCGATTCCATTTGTTGCGTAAGATTGCGTCGTACTTGCATTATTTAGCAACCCCCAATAATCCAGATAATAATCGTCCCCTGTAACTTTCACGCTACGCATTATTCCTACATTTCCTTGGCCGTACATTTCATCACCTATTCTGTAACCGCTTTCGCTAGCGTCTCCTTCCCACCATTTTACATATCCATTTTTAAATGATATTCCACTTACACTTCCACCATTTAGAAAATAATTGTACATCGAACCGGCAGCATTTCCTGTAAAAGTGTAACCGCCACCATTACCTCCAGCACCATTATAATTAAACCCCATTTCGTAATATTTATAACCACCAAAAGAGCCATTTCCGTAAATGGTTGTATTGGGGTCAAAATCATTACTGAAAGCAGAATTGCTGCCATAAAAATCCTTCGGGTTGTAAGGAGCATTTCCATCTGGATCTATGAAGTTGATAGGATTATCAAAAGCATAATTATAAGGTGAATGTCTTCTCATATCTTCCGCTAATGGATCTACAACACCCCACTTCCAATATCAGGCATGTAGAATCTTGCACCATAATCATATTGACCAGTTTCCTGAAGTTCCTTGCCATTGTATTTATATTGGTAAGCATTCTGAGTAGTTGCTGTATAATTATGCATTAACCCAAAAGGATAGTAATTATTAACTTCAACTATTTCCCCAGGTTTCCAAATGCTTATACAATTAGGCGGAAAAAAGGGATTCCAAGGTTCATCACATTGCTGAGAAAAATATTGTCTCGGCTGAATGAAACCATCTTTATTGGTATCACTGTAGCTTAACCTAACATTTCCTAAATGATCAGTAAAATTGTATATACTGATTCGTCAACACATCAAAATATCCTTCCGAAGTAGGGATGATTCCGAGTTTCAGATAATTGGTTTCTATATCTCCAAAGCTTCTTTACTTTTGTTCCGTCTGCACGGTAAACATAATTGGTCACCTGCGCATTTTCGGTGATTTGCTTCGGTAAATTTAAATAATTATACTAAATAAATTATTGCGTCGTCACATTTAGAATAAGAATAATCATCTACCTTCATATTTATACTTTTTACCTATAAAAATAAAACGAGCAACCATTTAGATTACTCGTTTTTTGAATTGTTTTTTATTTCATTTCTTTAATATATAATTAAGAGGCAATCAACATATTTGAAACATTACCGGTAATTTAAATTATAATATTTCCATTATCATCAACTTCACTTTCTAAATATCCAATTATTTTATCATAAAGTGTACTTAAATAAAACACTCCGTAATATTTTTCATTTAAAATGCTTACAAATCTTAATTTATTTTCAGAATAATTTTCTAATCCTAAAATTAAATTATCAATTTTCTGCGCTAATTTTTGATTCTGATTTTTAGTTGCGGTATATCTTCTAATTTTGTATATTCCAATTAAATTTTCTTTTTCAAAATTATTACTCTCACTAATCTTAATATCATAATCTTCAATATTGTCCAAAAATTTTCTTTCATTTTTGATTAATTTAAAGATATCTTTTGTTATTGGCATAATCTATTTTTTTATTAAGGTGAAACATATTGAACTTTTGCTCCAAAAGTAACTCCAGGAACAAGCCATTCTGCTTCTCCTAAGCTAAAGGGGTTTGGAACAGCTTGTCCAACTCTAAATGTTTTAGACAATATAATACCATGGACTCCATTTTCATAAAATGCATTACCTGTTGCGAAATCTCTTGCAACACTTTTACTACTACTCCAACTAGTCCAAATAGAATAATTATCTCCTCCAGAATGTAATTCCATATCACGGTGTGGACCCCATGTTGTCGCAACTTGTCTAAAGCCGTTTGGTATAGCAATACCTTGCATTGCTTCAAAGTACATTGAACCTTTAGCTTTTGATGAAATACCTCTATATAAAGTTATAGTTTTTTGAGGTTCACCCGTTATTGTTATTGGTATATCCTTAGGTATATCTATTGTCCATTTTGTAGTAGGTGCTCCCACCATAATAGGACTAAAAACGGCTCCTACCGTCAACACTGTAGTCGATGTTACTGCTGCAAGTGTAGCTTCTAAGCCAGCAACTGTTTCTGCTACTACACCATCGGAAATTAGAGGTCCTACCTGGATAGGCGTACTAATTACCCCGGCTGTTCCTAATGCTGCCGCTGCTGATTCTTTCTTCTTACCACCAAAAATACCACTAAAGAAGTTTCCAACTTTTTGCCAAAAACTAGATTTGGGATCTCTAGTTCCGTTGCTGCCACCTCCATCATACATAAAACCCATTTCGTAATATTTATATCCACCAAAAGAGCCATTTCCGTAAATGGTTGTATTGGGGTCAAAATCATCACTAAAAGCAGAATTACTGCCATAAAAATCCTTCGGGTTGTAAGGTGCATTTCCATCCGGATCTATAAAATTAATAGGATTATCAAAAGCATAATTATAAGGTGAATACCTTCTCATAACTTCTGCCAATGGATCTACAATACCCCATCTACCAATATCGGGCATATACATTCTTGCGCCATAATCATACATTCCGTTCTCCTGCAGCTCCTTCCCGTTATACTTGTATTGGTAGGCATTCTGCGTAGTTGTGGTATAATTATGCATTAACCCAAAAGGATAGTAATTATTAACTTCAACTATTTCCCCAGGTTTCCAAATGCTTATACAATTAGGCGGAAAAAAGGGATTCCAAGGTTCATCACATTGCTGAGAAAAATATTGTCTCGGCTGTATAATCCCATCCTTATTGGAATCGCTATAACTTAACCTTACGTTTCCTAAATGATCAGTATAATTGTATATATATTGATTCGTTAACACATCAAAATATCCTTCCGAAGTAGGGATGATCCTTAGTTTCATTACTGCCACTTCATTAGGATCTATAACTACAAGCCCACCATCGGATGATCCTTCTGATGGCTTAGTAGATTTATACTGAAAACCATCCAGATAATTGGTTTCTATATCTCCAAAGAGCTTCTTTACTTTTGTTCCGTCTGCACGGTAAACATAATTGGTCACCTGTGCATTTTCGGTAATCTGCTTCGGTAAATTTAAATAATTATACTGAATTGATGAAATCCCTTTATCCATATGGGTTTTCATATTACCGTTATCATCATAGGTGATGGTATTAGGAACAGTTAAGAACGGGTATCCCGAAGGGTTTTGTTGTTCGTCAGTCACTTTGATCAGCCTGTTTCCTGTGTAATCATACTTCAGATTGTCGATAACGGTAGCTATTGAAGCTCCTGCAAGCATGCCTTCAGATCTTTTCAGGTGCATCATATTTCCATTCAGATCATAATCTGCTATTTCGAAATATTCTTTCCCGGTTTCATTTCCTGCTTTCTGATAAAAGCCTGCTGAAAGCCTGTTGAGCGTATCATACGAATATCCGTATCGTTTGAGAGGCTCGTTTTCCTGCGTGGATGTTTTCCAGTCTACCTCTACAATGCTGCCATTGTATTTAGGCTTTACCATAAGCCCCGGATAATCGGTATTGGGGGTCTGCAGACCTTCTACCGTATTGTATTTTACCCTATAGGCAAAAAGGTCAGTTCCCAGATTATCGGGATCATTCACTGCAGTGAGCCATCCCCGCATGTTATAGCTGTAGTCTACAGTCTGCAGTGGCAGATTGATGGCAGTTCCGCCTACTTTTTTGGTCTTCAGCTGCGAGAGCTCATTGTATTCATTTCTTGTCAGAATTTCTTCAGGCTGAGCATCGATCTGATGTTTCTGCACCAGTAATCTGCCCTGGTTATCGTAGTCAAAAGTTTGCGTAATCAATTTTTCGGGATCAGCAGAAAGTCTTTTATGTTGCACAATGCTGCGTTTTAGAAGACCACCAAAATCGATCTCAGATAATGTTTTGCTATACCCTCCCAAATGGTTGATACTGTGGCTACCGACAGGTCTTGCCTGATTGTCATACCAAAGAAAAGTTTTTGTCCAGCCGTTATCTTCGATGTTTTTTACGTAAGAAGCAGTTGCCATCCCCTGTGTAGTGACTACAGCTCCGGCCGCGTTGTTCAATACTTTCTGATCCTGATTGATGATGTAATCAGGAATGTTTACGTCAGCCGGAAGAGGCGGGTAGGTATCATAATAATTGACGCTGAGAATAGTCATACTTCCCGTAGGGAAAGCTTCTTTGGTGTAATAGATTTCTGTTCCGTTCTGTATGATAGGAGTTGTACTTCTTTTTTCATTATTTCCGGCATTGGCACTCATATTATCCAGTGCATTCTGCATAGTCTGGCGTGTTGCAGTATTGGCAAAAAAACCGGTATATACAGCTCTTCCGTACTGATCATATTTAGTAAACATCCATCCGCGGGTTCCAAAGCTGTTATTTGTGGTTCTTAATACTGCATCCTGTGAGAGTACAGGTCTGTTTTGTTTATCGTACACGATATATTCCCATCCTTTTCCGGGTAGCTTTTTTTCTACCATACGATTCCAGCCATCGTAGCGGTACTGATAACATAAGTTGTCGAGTACCGTTTCAGAAAGTACCGTATTGACAGCCATCGGTGGGATTACATAGACGAGCTGGCTGTATTCATTGTAAACGTAATAGGTATCCGTAACCAATGCTGTTCCCACGCCTTTTCTGGTCAGCACAACCTGCCCTTCCTTGTTTTTGTATTGCACCGAGGTATTTTGATCTTCATCGGTTACGGTATTTTTGATAAGGATGCCTCCTGCATACGTTCCGTTCTCAGAAGGTACAGCTTCTGTTCTGCCTTCCAGCCACGAACTGATCACTGTATATTTTTTAACTTCTCCTGTTGTATTGGTATTATACTGTACCGTCGAGGGATGGCTTTGCCAGTCTTGTCCCGGTGCTATATTCCCCAGCACTCTTGAGAGCGGAGAATTTTCGAGCACCGAATGAGAAAAAGGGCGGTTATCTCCATAGACCGTTACGGCGTTGGTTTTTACGGCTGCTGTATCCTGAACGGCGCCGTTTAGGGTACTCATCGGTACAGGATACCAGCTGTCTACGGTTCTTCCGTGGCTGTCATAAGGGATATGCTGCACCATATCTTTTCCTGTAGGTGATGCTTTGATGCTGACTGCCTGAAAAGGTCTTCCGAAACTGTCGAAATATTGAACATTTTCCGAAACCTTGGTACAGTCTCCATTGAGGCATGTTTTGCTGTAAATATAATTTTCTGTGGCGGTAAGGTTGCCCTGTGCAGAAACTGCCGCTGCAACCCATAGCCCGAATATGCTTAAAATCTTTTTCATGTTGGTATGTTTTAACATAGGTTGATAACAAATTGCCGGATGCTTAGTTCTTGGTGAAACCTAAGCATTGATGCCGGATGTGAACAGAGATCCTGCTCGCTGTTGATCAATCCGCTGTTTTTGTTATCCGATTTAATTTTTGTAGTGATACTGGTATTCTTTGAGCTTTTTAACAACGGTATTTCCGGCGACATCTTTTTCAGCTTTTTTTATTGTTTTCAGCCTTCCTGCATCATCATACTCATAAATCTCACGCTGTCCGTTTGCTGAAGTCATGGTTGTGAGTCCTTGTAAAGGATTGTAGGTATATGTGGTGATCTGATAATTAGCCATTGAGCTATCTTTCCGAAGGTTATCCAATGCATTGATAAGATTGTTTTCCGTGGCAGGGTCAACGTTGTCAAAGTTCGAAGCATTGACGGCAGCAGTCACCAGAGAGTTGTTTATTGCATCATTATATGTTGCACCTTCAATTTTGGCAATGACCTGGGTCTTATCGTATCCAAAGATAAATGCCACCGGTTTTCCTGCTTCAGAAGATATTTGTACCGGATTGCCACGGTGATCATAAACATCCATTTTTACAGTTGCCCTCATGCTGCCGTCCGCAATATTGGCAGAATAAACCGAGGTCGGCAGAAGTGATAGGTTGTCGTATTTTGTAACTGTTTTTGAAATGATTTTCCCATTCTTTTTTTCTTCTGTAATGACCGGAATCCCGGTAATATTAGCAGTTACTAAGTGTGCATACTCAGGTTGTGTGGTTACGTAAGTAAGAAATCGCTCAGAAACATCTCCGTCTGCCGTATTTTTCACATAATAAGGCTTAAGATTAGAGATTCCGATAAGTGTTTCTGAAGCTGCTTCCAGAGTTCCTCCTCCCGGATAGAAAGCTTTGCTTACTGACCCTGTTTTTTTGATATAAGCCGTTTTAGATTTAATCTTGCTTGATATGCTGAAATCATATTCTTCATTGAAATAATGATCAAGCTCGTAGGTATATGTCTCTGAGTTCAAAAGTATATTTTGCTCATCATAGATTTCCTTTTTTTTCATCAGCCCCTGTTTGGTTATATTGTAGTAAGGCCAGAAATACGAAGATTCCCACGAAGTTCCTCCCGTTTGCTGTTTGGGATAATCATCTGGATTTTCGAAGGTATAGCGTGTAGAGCCAAGACCAGCTTCAGAGACTTTTACATTTTTATATAAAATGTAGGTGTCATTTCCTCCTTCTTCGTTTTCAAATACATATCCACTGGCACTGTTGACCTTATCAAAAGCATCGTAATGATACTCTACGGTTCTTTGAGGTGTTGTATCGTTGATTCCGGCATAAGATTTAATATATTTCAGTCTTGAATTTCCACCTTTTATTGCATTTCTGTAGGGCTGCGGAAGGAATTTGGTTTCGCTTACAGAGTATGTTCCTGTACCACTGACATAGGGATCATAAACAGCAGTTAATGTATAGTTTCCGGGATACAATGCAAAAACATATGATCCAGTGTAATCAGTAATATTATCTCGAATAATCTCAGACCCTTTTTTCAAAACAAATTTTAGATTTTGTGGTGGTATAGGTGGCTTTGGAGTACCCGGCAGAGTATCATCGGGAAAAGGAGGACGTACCCAACTCGATTTTTTCTGGATATTTAAATATAATACATATCTTTTTTTCTTGGCGAAATTTCCAGGTATAGTGAAATTAAAATCATTTGATTGTTGTGTATTTACAGTATTATTAATAATACTTTCCATATATTGGATTTTATCATTATATTCTGTACTTTCCTCTATACTGGAAAGATATGCCGGATCATTAAAATCAAAAAAAAGTTCCCCTTGTTCATATTCATATTGGGTAAATGCTCCCTGAGGAGATATTATTTTTTCTAAGTGTGATACTCCGTTATACACAAAGCTTGTACGTTCTGTTTTATTTCCGTTTTTATCTCTTTTTTCGATGTAGTTTAATATTCTTCTTCTCTTAAGAACTTCTGCAGGTAAAGCAGATATTTCAGAATTGAAGACATAGCTAGAAATGGTTTCCCCTGAAGGATTTTTTAGAGTTAGGCTCTGTAAATTATAAGGATCATTAACAGATTTTTCAAGTGCTTCATCGTAAATATGGTTTAAAATTATTTCACCTTTTCTGCTTTTAAGACTTTTGAGACGATACATTTCATACAGGCGAATATTTACTGAGTATTTATCCTTTTTCTCATAAGTAAAACTGATTAGTGACACCCCTGAAGGATTCTTAATTTCTGTCAGCATATACGCTGAATTGTATTCTGCACCGAAAAACTCATCGGCAAATTTATACCGATGCACATTTACTGTGTTGAAGAAATATTGATATCCCTGATCGTCTGTAAGGGTGAAATTTTTAATCTTAAGCGTTGCGGTAATAGTGTTATCTCTTTCATAGCTGATCTTCATGTTATCTGCTGTAGTTTTCAGCAGTGAAAAAGTATTGTTGACAATATCCCTTTTAATGGTAAATTTTCCGGAATAGCCGGGAAGATTGTAATAATAAATATCATCAAACTCGTTTTTGATATAATTTGGAGCTGATGCATTATTATAAGACTCATCGGCAAGATCACCCATTACTTTTTTGTAAATCACTCCGCCTGCACTAAAAGACCATCCGGCGCCCACATCTGATACGCGATCATTATCTTTGGTAAGGCTATTATAACTCAATCCCAATGGATAGCTGAAATTTCCTGCATTCCCTGGCAGTTCGAGCAAAGGAATCTGTATAGATGGCTGACCTGTCTGTACAGAAACGGGAGCATCAGAATATTTTGACATAGATGCCATAGAAGGCGAAGCAATTGGGGTTGTTACATAGTCGCCCACGCTTGACTGCGCATAAATACTTTCTTTTCCATAGATGCAAAATAGCAACAGCAGTATTATTTTAATATATTTATTTTTCTTCATGTAAGTTTATTTTTTAATCAATTTAGCATTAGCAGTCTTCTCAGTATCCGTTTTCACAACGACCAAATACGCCCCCTGAATCAAATTCTGCGTATTAATTTTAGTTACCTTATTCTTGGTTTTCAAACTCTGAAGCTGTCTTCCTCCCATATCGTAAATAATAATATCCGCTTCCTTAAAGCCTTGATCTGAGCCTGTCGAAGAGTCAAATCCGATTTCAACGTAAGCATAATCCGATACCGGATTAGGATAAATCTTAATATTCTGCTTTTCTATTAACTGATCAATTTGCGAATCTCCCAGCTTTACAATCTTCCAGTTCTCTTTTCCTAGTTCTTCAGCGCTTGTTCCCGCTAAAACAATAGAACCATCCTTATTCATCTTCAGATCAGAAAGCCTTTCCTCTTTCTTCCTTGATTCTCCTTTTACATGTTTTCGCCACTGCTCGTTTCCATTATTGTCGATATAAAGCATCCAGAATGTTTCATCATCAGCTTCAATTTTTCCTTCTGCCTGCGTGTAACCACCCAACAATATTCCTTTGGTCAGGTCTTGGTTCTTTTCTCTTTTATCCTGACTCTTATTAATCACATTCATTCCCATCAGGATATCTCGATTCTTAAAATTGTAAGATTTCTGCCACTGTTCATCTCCTTTTGTGTTTAAAGAAATCAGCCAAACATCAGTTCCTTCTTCAATTCCCACAGTTTTGTTTCCCGATCTTTCCGACCTTGATTCTCCACCAATAATATATCCCGAAGAAGTAAAAACCATTGTTCTCAAATGATCATCACCTTTACCCCCGAAATTCTTTTCCCATTCTACTTTGTTGTCTTTGGTAAGTTTGATTACCCAGTAATCGCCTTCACCGAAATTGTTGGTAGTTTTTGGTTGATAGTTGATAGTTGAACTTCCTGCTTCCATCCTCCCGCTTCCTACAAAAGCACTACTCCGCGAATAAACTCCTAACAACGCTCCTCCGTCTGGAGTCGGGATCATCTTTTCCACTTCATCCAAACCTCTTCCACCTAATATTAATTCGGAAAGAACTTTTCCATTTTTATCGAGCCTTGTTACGGTCACATCTTTAGAGCCGAATCCGTTGGCTGAATTCTGAACATTTCCTGCCACCATAAAACCAAAGTCTGCGGTCTGAATCACAGATCTTGCCTCTTCATCCTGAGAAGTTCCCAGAGTTTTCTGCCACAATTCATCTCCGAATTCATTAATTCTGATCAGCCAGATATCAGATCCACCTTTAGAAGCATCTTTTTTGTCTAGACCCAGTCCGGAATGCGAAGTTCCCGCCAAAAGAAAACCTCCTTCCTGCGTAGCAATTGTTGCTGATAAAAAATCGTGGTTTTGTCCTGAGAAATATTTCTCCCAGACTTCTTCTCCCTGTTGATTGAGTTTTACGAGATGAAAATCGTAGCCGTTATTCTGCTTTGAAGCTACAGATGACACTGCAGTTTTACCTGCTGCCTGAATACTGCTCCCTGTGATTAGATATTGCTGATCAACTGTCGTGGTAACCTGAGAAAGAAAATCCTGAGTAGAAGATTTAATATCTTTCTGCCATATCACCTCCTGAGCATTTAGAATAGCGGTACTGCTTAGCAGTAATGCACTCATGTAGAGTTTTTTCATGATTTGCGTTTTTTAATGGTTATTATTTTTTTGCGAATTTAACTTTTTTTAACACATGTTACAACTGTTTGATACAAGTCTTGTAAGTATATGATTTTATGCTGCAAAAGAAAATCATTGTTGCGACAAAAAATGACGTGTTATTTTATATCATGAAGCACTGAAAAATTTAGGTTTATTTATGTATTGATCTCCATTCCACAATTGGACAATACAGAAAAGATGAGACTTTCGAAGCTTAATAATTAATTTCTGTTTCTAATAAATTTAATAACAATCAAGTAGAATGTTTGTGTATTTATTAATTATTATTGTTTAATATTGAATATGTCGAAATATTTTCTAAATTTGTTCTTATTCTTAAATAAAAACACAATGACGACAAAACAATCCAACAGGCTGAACATGGCCAAAACTCTACGACAATTCTTTTCTGCTGAACAGGCAAAATACGCAGGTAATAATCCTGTGACAGTAAGAATTTCAGAACTGAATACTATTGTTGATCATCTCGACAGTTTAGTGGCAATTCAAACGATCGATACTACAGCAAATACAGGTTTAAAAGCAGATGCAAGATCATTAATGATTAATCTTACGGTGGCGTATGCCAATACAGCTGCTGATTATTTTGATGATAAAGACAGCCCGTTGAGCAAACAGCTTACCACGAGTAAATCTAAAATTAACGGATTGACTGGTGTAGAAGCAAAAATTTATTGCAACAGGCTTTATAATGTGGTCAATGATCATATCGGAAATCTTAGTCCTGACTATGTAACTGCTTCCGAAACAAGTCAGTGGTTGGCTGCTATTAATAATTTTGATGCCAAAGCGTATGACGCAGGGGTAAGTATCGATACCAGCCAGAATGCCACTCAGGATCTGAAAGCAGAATTTAAAAAATTAGGAACATGTTTACAGAAGCTCGACAGGCTGATGAAAAAGTATGATATCCTAAATCCCTCATTGTACGGGAACTACAAAATTTCCCGTAAAACAGCAGATCTCGGAATACGTCATAATGACATTCCATCACAGAATTAAAAAAAGAATGACTGATATTTGATTACCTGATAATTAACCATTGTGCATTTAATTATCTTTCGAAAATATCTGCAATGCCTTTGTTAGCCTGATATCAGTATTTATTTACAATTCTTTGTCTTTCCCAGCATCTTTTATTGCTAGGAAAGACAAATTTTTTATAATAAATAGCCTGAGTTCGGGTTAAGTAATGATCGTAAAATATTAACCGTGAGGTTATTATATATTTGACGCAAAGGTAAATTTTATGCTCTTATAATAAAGTAAGCAAAGATGAATCAACGAGTTGATTTTATAAAGCTTTTGCTCAAGCTTTGCGAAGCAAATTTATTTGCCTTAGCTTTCTAAAATTAGAAAGTTTAATTATAAAATCTTTGCGTTTAATGATTTAAAAACTATTATCAGAATCTCTTATCCCGAACTGAGGTTAAATATTATTTTTAAGGGTAAGCAAGAATAGAAAAATGTAAATAATCAGTCACTTGACGATATCTGTAAAATGCACAACGGGTTTGATGATTGTTTAGCATAACATATTGCACTGTCAAATAGTAAAAAGTAAATGCTATCAGACAAAATAGGGTAGTACTACATCTTTCTGACCAGATAAGACGGCTTTTCGATTCATACAGATTACTTTCCGAAGCAGATAGATCATATTTTGAGTATGACAGACGGTAGTTTTAGTGGTATTGCTAACATTTAATCTGTGACAGATGATTTTATTGAGAAGCAACATGGTATTTGTGCATAACCGGATTACTTTACGAGTATTTGAGCCGACATTCAGTGTGATGTTGACTGTATTCTTTTACAGTCAGCAGAGTTTTCAGCAGAGCTAAACAATTTTGCTTAACGGTAACGTACAATAATTAAATCACACTAAGCCTTTGCTGTCATCTTATTTCAAATTTTTCGCAGAATCTGATATTCTTTGTTAAACCGTCTATCATAAAGAAGTAGCGAGTTTTTATTTGTATTACTCTGTAAATAAGGTATTTGTGTTTTGGTTTGTATGATTTTTATACAAATTATTTTTCCCATAAAAAATTAAACTTTTGATTTTATATTTTACGATACCTTATATATCATAAATTGGAATTAAGATTCACATTAAGGTTTTATTCAAATTCAAAGAAAAATAAGTAAATTTGTGAGCATTAAAATAAATAAATTTAAAAAACAATAAAATGTCAATTTTAGTAAACAAAGATTCTAAAGTAATTGTACAAGGATTTACAGGTAACGAAGGTACTTTCCACGCAGGTCAGATGATCGAATACGGAACAAACGTAGTAGGTGGTGTTACTCCGGGGAAAGGAGGAAGCGAGCACTTAGGTAAGCCGGTATTCAATACTGTTGCTGATGCTGTATCAAAAGCTGGAGCCAACGTAAGTATTATTTTCGTACCGCCTGCATTTGCTGCAGATGCTATCATGGAAGCTGCTGAAGCGGGTATCAAAGTGATCGTTTGTATTACAGAAGGTATTCCTGTTGCAGATATGGTAAAAGTAAAATCTTATATTGCAGACAGAGAGTGCAGATTAATCGGGCCAAACTGTCCTGGAATCATCACTTCTGATGAAGCTAAAATTGGTATTATGCCAGGTTTCGTTTTCAAAAAAGGTAAAGTAGGTATCGTTTCAAAATCAGGAACTTTAACTTATGAAGCTGCTGATCAGGTGGTAAGAGCTGGTTACGGTATTTCTACTGCAATCGGAATCGGTGGTGACCCGATTATCGGAACTACAACTAAAGAAGCTTTAGAATTATTCATCAACGATCCTGAAACTGAAGCGGTTGTAATGATCGGTGAGATCGGTGGTGGTCTTGAAGCTGAAGCGGCAAGATGGTACAAAGCAAGTGGTTCTACAAAACCAGTTGTAGGTTTCATCGCAGGGCAAACTGCTCCTAAAGGAAGAACAATGGGGCACGCTGGTGCAATCGTTGGTGGTGATGAAGATACAGCTCAGGCAAAAATGGAAATCATGAGAGAAAACGGAATCAACGTTGTAGATTCTCCTGCTGACATTGGTGCTACTGTAGCAAAGATCTTAGGATAAGCGAAAAACAAATATGATATGAAAAAAATTTTATTAACATCTGCATTGGCCTTTTCTTTTTTATCGTTCGCACAAATCGATTTAAGAAGTACAAGATTTGGTCTTACAGCAGGTGCAAACTATTCCAGAGTTAAAAATGCACACAACCCTTCAGGGGCAAGATTTGCTTTTCAGGGCGGGCTTTTAGCTTTAATTCCAATGGGTGGAGCAGATCAGTTTTATTTGCAACCCGAGGTTGCGTATTACGGAGCCGGCGAGTCAGGGAAAAATAAAGATTCGAAAGGTGCTGATGGTTATGACGCAGTATATGCCAATAACTATTTAAGCGTTCCAATCTACTTTAAAGGGTATTTTTCTGAAGCAGAATCAGAATTTTTTGGATTAATTGGTCCTAGATTTAATTTCTTGCTGAGTCAGAATGTAAAAAATGCTCCTGTAGGAAGACCTTATTACGATCCTGATGTAACTGTTCCCGAGTATCCGAAGATTAATGGTAAAGCAAATAGCTTTAATTTTGCCATTGGTGCAGGAATAGGATATAGCTACAAAAGACAGTTGGAACTCGCTTTAAAATATGATTTAGGACTTTCAAATACGTATCCTAATCTTGTTGAAAGTTTTACGCAAGATCCCAATACGGCTAAAAAGAAATCCGAGCAGGTTCTCAGTTTGACTTTAAGCTATATTTTTGAATAAAATTTTTTAATCAAAATATACAAAATCCCGAAGTTTATACTTCGGGATTTTTGTTTCTATAAATATCTTGGTAGCTTTTTGCTTTTTAGTATAAAAATTCTTAGTAATTTTTTATTCTTCTTAATGAGGCTAACTATTGCTAAGTGAAACGCCTTTGCGATCGAAAAATATTTATAATAATTAAAAAGTCTTAGCGATCTCAGCAGGTTTTACCCTCTGATCCACTTCCAGATTTCCTTCATGGTCGCCTTATTTCCATACATCAAAATTCCTACTCTGTAAATTTTTCCGGCAAGGAAAATCATAAAAATGGTTGTTCCTAAAAGCAAAGCAATCGATAAAGCAATCTGCCAGGCCGGAACTCCAAACGGAATTCTCGCCACCATCGCAACAGGCGAAGTAAATGGAATAATCGACATCCAGAAACCAACCGGTCCGTCAGGATTATTGATTACAGAAATACTTCCGTACATACCTAAGGTAAGCGGAAGAATGGCAAATAAAGTGAACTGCTGCGTTTCCGTTTCATTGTCAACAGCTGAACCAATTGCAGCGTAAACAGAGCTGTAAAACATATATCCCAAAAGGAAAAATACGATGAATACAAAAATAATCAGCGGGAAATTTAATTCTAATAAACTGTGAGAAACCTGTGTTGCAATTTGGGCGATATCAAGTTTGCTCATCAATTCTTCATTTCCTCCGGGAATATTTTTCTGAAGTGAGGCAAATCCTGTGTTCAAAACCAAAGCTCCGACTACAGACATCATAATCCATACAATAAACTGCGTTAAAGCAACCATAGTTACTCCGAGAATTTTACCCATCATCAATTCAAAAGGTTTTACAGAAGAAATGATAATCTCTACAACACGGTTGTTTTTTTCCTCCAAAACGCTTCGCATCACACGAACTCCATAGATGATGATAAACATAAATGTTACATACATCAAAACCATACTCAAAGCGCTTTTTACGCCAAATGCCAAGTCTGAATCTTCTTTATTGTCTTCAGAAACATTGATGGTTTTTAAGGTGAAACTTTTATCAAGATCGGCAAGTTGCGCTTCCTGAATTCCAAGTTGTTTTATTTTCTCTTTTTTGATGACATTTGTAATGTCTGAGATAATTTGCTGCTTAGTATCAAAACCGATTTTGGTGTTTACAACCAATCGTGTACTTTTTTCTAAATCATCAAAATTATTGCCTGATAAAATGGGAAGAATTAAAATTCCGTCCAGATTTTCATTGCCTTTTAGATTATTAAGTTTAGATTGTTCTTCAGCGGAAGGAATAAAAACATAGTTGATTTTTTCATCAGACTTCAGTTGTCCCTTAAAAAGCCCGCTGTTATCAACCACTTCAATCACATTGTGAGATTGATTGGCTTTAAACATCATTCCGATAACCGCTCCGAAAGCAATGATCATTACCGGAGCCAGCAAAGTGAGTATAACGAAGGATTTTTTCTTAACCTGCGTAAGAAATTCCCTTTTTGTAATTAAAAAAATATTGTTCATAAAATTAAGAGTGATTGCTTACCGCATTGATAAATACTTCATTCATGCTCGGAATTCTTTCGTCGAAAGATCTTACTTTTCCTACATTAACCAAATCTAAAAGGATATTGTTCTGATCTGCTTCGTTTTTCAAATCAAAAGAAACCAGATTATTTTCATGGGTCATGTTGAAAATTCCATATTTATTTTTAAACTGATCAAACTGGTCATCGTTGACTTCAGATAAAGTAATTCCAAAAATGTTTTTCTTGAATTTTTCGCGAACATCAAAAACTCTTCCGTCAATTATTTTTTTAGAATTATTTATCAAAGCCACATAATCGCACATTTCTTCTACACTTTCCATTCTGTGGGTAGAAAGAATAATAGTGGTTCCGTTATTTTTAAGTTCGATGATCTGATCTTTAATTAAATTGGCATTCACCGGATCAAAACCTGAAAACGGTTCATCCAAAATTAAAAGATGGGGTCTGTGAAGAACGGTTACTACAAATTGTATTTTCTGAGCCATTCCTTTTGAAAGTTCAGATAGCTTTTTCTTCCACCACTGATCAATATTAAGTTTATCAAACCATTTTTTTGCTTCGTTTAGAGCATCATTTTTTGTCATTCCTTTCAGTTCCCCAAAGTAAAGAATCTGATCTCCAACGCTCATGTTTTTATAAAGACCACGTTCTTCCGGCATGTAGCCGATGTCTTTAATATGATTCGGATTCAATTTTTCTCCGTTGATGAAAACGTTCCCTGAATCGGCTTGTGTAATCTGATTGATTATTCGGATGAATGAAGTTTTTCCTGCTCCGTTTGGCCCTAGAAGACCGTAAATACTTCCTTTCGGAACGTGTATGCTAAAATCGTCTAATGCGGTCTTTTTTCCTGCATTGTAGGTTTTAGTAATTTGTTCAGCTTTTAGCATTAAAATTGTTTTTACAATTAGTTATGAAATATCCCGAAAGTTACGGAATAATTAAAAAAAAATGTGCTAAAAGAAAAAATCCTGATGATTATCAGGATTTGAATATTATTGTTTTACTATTTGAGTAACTTTTTGCGTATTGTCGCTTAGAATATATCGTATCAGATATTTTCCGGGTTTCAATCTCTGAATATTAATTTCAGTATTGTTACTGTTTACATTGTAACTAGCAACCTGAGTTCCTAATATAGAATAAAAAGTAACGTTCTTTATTTTTAATGAAGCATCTTTAGCTTTCACCATCAAAAAATCTTTCGCAGGATTCGGATATGCTGTAAGCACACCGTCATCAGATTTTTGATTTGTGGAGGTTGGCTCTTTTATTTGTGCTTTCAAATTGTCAGAAAACATGATAGAAGCGCCAAAAAATATAAATAAAAGTAAAAGTTTTTTCATCAACGATAAATTTGCTTAAATATTACTAACAAAAATAATAAATTATATAATTCTCTGCAATAGTTTTTTGTAGAACTTATATTAAATTTGCAATAAATTATTCAAAAAGTATTCCAAAGATGATATATTCTAGAAACAGAAGACTAAGAGTGAATGAATCGATGAGAGGTTTGGTAAGAGAATGCAGTCTTTCAGTGAACGATTTTGTAATGCCTATTTTCGTCATGGAAGGCGAAAATAAAGAAGAGGCAATCCCTTCAATGCCCGGAATTTTCAGGCGAAGCATTGATCTTACGGTAAAAGAATGCAAAGAATTGTTTTCTTTAGGAGTAAAGGCGGTTAATCTTTATATGAAAGTTTCTGATGATTTAAAGGATAACACCGGAAAAGAAGCATGGAATAAAGATGGTTTAATGCAAAATACCATTAAGGCAATTAAAGACGCTATTCCTGAAATGGTGATTATGCCTGATGTTGCTTTAGATCCTTACTCAATTTACGGTCACGACGGAATCATAGAAAACGGAAAAATCATCAATGATGCTACCAATGATGCGCTTGCAAAAATGGCTGTGTCACATGCTGAAGCCGGAGCTGACATTGTGGCACCAAGTGATATGATGGATGGCAGAGTTTTAGCAATTCGTGAGGCTTTGGAAGAAAGCGGATTTCATGATGTGGGAATTCTAAGTTATGCGGCAAAATATGCAAGTTCTTTTTACGGGCCATTCAGAAGTGCCTTAGACAGCGCACCAAAAGATGATATGGAAATTCCGAAAGATAAAAAAACCTATCAGATGGATTTTCACAATTCCCGTGAAGCATTAAATGAAGTTTTCAAAGATGTGGAAGAAGGTGCAGACATTATTATGATAAAACCAGGTCTTCCTTATTTGGATATTGTCGCAAAAGTGCGTGAAGCAATTGATTTGCCGATTGCAGTTTATAATGTAAGCGGAGAATATGCAATGCTGAAAGCAGCTGCTCAAAACGGTTGGCTGGATAATGATAAAGCAATTATTGAAAGCTTAACATGCTTCAAAAGAGCAGGAGCAGACATGATTTTCACATACGCAGCAAAAGAAGCTGCAATGATTTTAAACAGGTAAAAGAGTTTAAAATGATGAGTTATGAATTATGAGTTAATTTCAAAGAGATCTTCGGTTTCAATCAACTCATAATTCATAATTTTTAACTCATAACTAAAAAAGCTTATTCCACATCAAAGTTTTTTCCTTTTACAAATTTCGCTGCAAAAGGAGCTTGGTTTCCGGAATATTTTAAAACAAAATGTTTTTTGGTATCGGTATCCACTTTTGCTTCTACATTAACATTAGTTGTCTGAAAACTGACATCCAAACCAACTCCCGATTCTTTTTCAAGAAAAATTTCTACACTTTCAGCGTAAAATAAAGAGATACTCAAGTAATTAAATTTGATGTTCTTTCGATACGTTTTAGATTTTGACTGTGTAAATTCTGAAAAGCTTTTCAAAATTTCAATTCCAGGCGAATCGATATTGGTAATTCTCGATTTTGTTACTCCATTTACACGAATGGAGAAATTTTTTGCGCTGTTGATATTTCCGTTAATTCCAATGTTAAATAAAGAGGGTAATGACAAGCCGTATTCGATCATGCTGTCTTTGGTAAATTCAAAGTCAGGAATCAATGCCGTATGTTTTGGGGTATTTAATAATTGATTTTTTACTGTATTTAATTGCTCACCTGAAAATAAATAACCGATGAGGTTGTTATTGGTTGTGCGCCAGTTTCGTCCGTTCCACTCGTAGATTTCACAAAGTAAAGTATCGGTTGACGAATGGGGGAGAAGCTCGATATCCTGCCACTTAAAAACTTCTTTTGCATAAGGTCTTCTGTTGATCAGGTTGATTCCCAGATCCAGCGCCATTAAGTCGCTTAATTGTTGATTGGTGTGCATAATTATTATTTATGATTTGGTGATTTAAAATTAAATAAAAATTGTCGAAATTGATCTTAATTATCGTCACAATTTAAATGGATTCACAAGATTTAATAATAGATTGACATGAATAAAATCTTCTGTAAACCACGTTGCTTTAAACTTACTCAAAAACATTTGTCAGCATAGTTTTAAAAAAGTAATTTAGTCTTTTGAAATCACCATGATTACGCATGGTTTTAAGAATAACGAAAATTTACCTATGAAAATATACACCAAAACAGGGGATAAAGGTCAGACCGCTCTATACGGCGGTACGAGAGTTTCAAAAGCCAGTGCAAGAGTTGACAGCTACGGAAATATTGATGAGCTAAATTCTTTTATCGGAATTTCAAAAAGCCATATCACTGATGAGGAAGTTTTAAAACAGTTAAAAAAAATCCAGTTTGATTTATTTACAGTAGGCTCAGAAGCGGCAACTCCGGTTGATAAACTGATGTTGGCTAATGGAAAGTCTCGTCTTTCTTTGATTATTTCTGATACGGAAATTGAAGAACTCGAAAATTGGATGGATGCTTTTGAAGATAAACTAGAGCCTCTTCAATACTTTATTCTTCCGGGAGGCGGAAAATCGGCAACTTTTTTACATGCAGCTCGTACTATTTGTAGAAGAGCTGAACGTTCATTGGTATTCTTAAATGAATCTGAAGAAGTGCGTCCCGAATTGATTAAATATCTGAACCGTCTTTCTGATTATCTTTTTGTTTTAGCAAGATACATCTCAAAAATCAACAACGAACCGGAAGAATACTGGAATCCGAATGAAAGATAAGTTCTTATTGAAATAATCTTTATTAATAGTCGAATAATTTGCGAAAATATTTCCTATTTTAGCGAATAAACAAATATTAATAAATAACCATGAAAAAATTAGTACTTATTACCTTAGTTGGATTACTATCCGTTGCATGTTCACAAGATGATGATGTGTATGGAGTAAATGAAACAAGTTCTAAAAGTGAAACTCTTGTTCAAAAGGGACCGCCACTTATTATTACAGAATGGGTTGATTTAGAATTTACAGAATCACCTTGTCGAACAGACAAAAAGAGATATCAGGCCAGAGCGGTTTCTTCCGAGGTATATAGCAGAGACAGGTATATTTCTTATAAAATTACTGATAATACTTATGGGTTTGTGTGGCATAGTGGTCAATATACAATTCCTGCAGGATCATATACGTCGGCATTTGGAGATGTATTTTCAAATGAAAATTTTGCTGCAAATGTAAAGTATGAAATTACAAATGTTGAAATAAATCCTTACTATTATGATTCAAATGGAAATTTAGTTTATCAGCCAGTTATAGGATTATATCAATATAAATCTGGAGATAAAGATGTTAATAATTGTCAAGTGCCGATATTTAACTAATTTTACAGAAAATTTATAAAGTATAAGCTGAATCAAATTATGGTTCAGCTTTTTTATTAAAGCAATTATAAAGTTATATTAATGACTAAAGTACTTCTTTTTATCAACGGTGACGCCCCGAAATCTTTCCCTGATTTAGAAAAATATAATTTAATTGCCTGTACAGATGGTGCTTTTCATTATTTGAAAGAACTCAATTTTCCTTTAGATAAATTAGATTTTATTTCCGGGGATTTTGATTCTCATATTGGGTCAGACGAAAATGTGTATCAGGAGAAATTTATTCTTACACTGGATCAGGAGAAAACAGATTTTCATAAAGCGTTAGAAATTATTTTAGAAAAAGGATTTCATGAGGTTGATGTTTTAGGTGGAAGTGGAGGAGAACAGGATCATTTTTTAGGAAATCTTACGGTCGCTTATTCATTTAAGAATAATTTAAACATAAAATTTTATGACGAGTTTTCTGAATATTATTTTATTCCAAAAAATTTCTCTCTGAAAAATGTGAAAAACAAGATGATCTCTCTGTATCCTTTTCCTTCAGCTGAAAATATTACGACAAAAGGGTTGAATTGGTCATTAACAAATGATAGTTTAAGCATGATCTCAAGAATCGGTACGCGGAATTTTGCAGCAGAGGATGAAATTTCTATTCAATATGAATCTGGAGATCTTTTATTTTTTGTTGGAATTAATGAAATAGAATATCCTGAAATATATTGAAACAATTAATAAAAATATCATTCCTCATTATCATTGTTTTTTGTGTTTTATCCTGTAAGACACAAGATTTTTCTAAACCTGAATACGGAATTTCACAAACTGAAAACCAATTTAAAATTAAAAAAGTAACCAATTTCAGAACGATTGGAAATATCAAAAATATAGATGGCAGAATTTTAAAAGAAGGAAAGTTTTACAGAAGCGCGCATTTGCATCAACTAAAGAACAAGTCTATAAAAGAGTTTCAAAAGTTAGGAATTAAAGAAATTATTGATTTGAGAAATTCTAAAGAAATTTCACAGAAACCCGATGTAATTCCTCAAAATATTGATTATAAAAATTATTCTGCTTTTGAAGATGAAGGAGATCAACTTGATCAGGCGAAAAAGCTTGTTTTAAAAGGGAAAGTTAAAGGTTCAGATGCGGACCACAGAATGCTTGACTTTTATAAAACTTACGCAACAGAAAATCCGGACATTATTAAAAAGATTATTCATGAGATTTTAGATTCTGAAAGTCCTGTTTTATATCATTGTACCGCTGGAAAAGACAGAACCGGAATAATAACCGCGTTGATTTTGACAATTTTAAAATTTGACAAAGAAACTATTGAAAACGATTATCTTCTGTCAAACAATTACAGAAAGCAATTAATTCAGAAAAGACTTCGTCTTGCCAATAATCTACATTTTATATACCCGAAAATGGATTTGAATGTTATCGAAAAATTAAGTTGGGTTGAAAAGGACTATTTACACGCTTCTTTTTCTGAAATTGATAAAAAATACGGTTCTATCGATATTTATATTCATCAGGTTTTGGGAATTACTGAGAATAAGAGAAACGAATACATTATTAAGTTTACTTATTGATTAAAGACTAATTTTTTAGTCTAAAAACAATAGAAATTTATAATAAATTTAACGTTAAAAAATCAAACTTTTTTAGCAATTTTGCATTCTTAATTCACTTGTTAAAAAATGAAAATAAAATACTCGGAACTTATTGATCAGACATTGTATTTTCCAACGGAAGAATTCAATGTTTCTGAGAACAATTTGTCTTTTCACGATATTCCTTTAATGGAAGTTGTTGAGAAGTTTGGAACGCCTCTTAAGGTAAGTTACCTCCCGAAGATTTCTCAAAATATTCAAAAAGCAAAAGGCTGGTTTAAGGAAGCTTTTGAGAAAATCGATTACAAAAAAAACTACAGATACTGTTACTGTACAAAATCCAGCCATTTCAAATTTGTAATTGAAGAAGCTTTGAAGAATGATATTTCTATCGAAACGTCTTCGGCTTACGACATGGATATTGTGAAGTCGCTTTATAATGAAGGGAAAGTTGATAAAAATATTGAAGTGATCTGTAATGGTTTCAAGACGGATGATTATCTGGCGAAAATTTCAGACATGATCAACAGCGGTTTTGAAAATATCACTCCTATTTTAGATAATTATAGAGAGCTTGATAAGTTAACTGAAAGTATCGACACGACTTTCGATATCGGAATCAGAATTGCTTCTGAGGAAGAACCTAAATTCGAATTTTATACCTCAAGATTAGGAATCGGATATAAAGATATTATTCCTTATTACAGTCAGAAAATTGCAGAACATCCGAATGCAAGACTGAAAATGCTTCACTTTTTCATCAATACCGGAATCAAAGACACGGCTTATTACTGGAACGAATTGTACAAATGTCTTCGTGTGTATGCACGTTTGAAGAAAATTGCTCCGGAAGTAAATTCACTAAATATTGGTGGAGGTTTCCCAATTAAAACTTCTTTGAATTTTGATTACGATTACCAATATATGGTGGAAGAAATCGTTTCTCAAATCAAAAAATTCTGTGAAGAAGAAGGAGTAGAAGAACCAAATATTTATACAGAATTTGGAAGCTTTACCGTTGGAGAAAGCGGTGCCAATTTATATAAAATTATTTCTCAAAAACGTCAGAACGACAGAGAAAAATGGAATATGATCGATTCATCTTTCATGACAACTCTTCCTGATACGTGGGCGATTTCGAGACACTTTATTATGCTTCCGTTAAACCGTTGGGAAGATTCTTATGAAAGAGTTTTCTTAGGAGGTTTGACTTGTGATTCTGATGATTATTACAACTCTGAACAGCATACCAATGCCATTTATTTGCCAGTTTTCAGTGATACGAAACCTTTATACATCGGGTTTTTCCATACCGGAGCGTATCAGGAAACAATTGGTGGTTATGGTGGAGTTCATCACTGTTTGATGCCGCAGCCGAGACATATTCTGATTCAGAAAGACGAAAATGGAGAATTCCAGTATGAAATCTTTAGAGAAAGACAGGAACCTGAAGATATATTGAAAATATTGGGTTATTAAACAAACCGATAAAATAATTTATGAATAGGAATGGGTATGTCATCCTGAGCTTGTCGAAGGAAGCCCATTTTTATCAAAAAATCAATTGGCTATAGCCAAAAAGTAGAAAAAACAGCTCTCATATTTTTGAGAGCTGTTTTTTTATTTAAAAATGTTTAGAAATTTTATCAACTTCAATTTCCGAATAATCTGAAATCACAATATTTGCTAAGCTGTAATCCTGATTGTGAGAATGGAAGCTTTTATAAGCTGCGCAAAAAATATTGGCTCGGTGCGCTGCCAAAATTCCATTGGTAGAATCTTCAATAACCATACAGTTTTCAATAGGTTCATTGGCCATTTTTGCGGCAAGCTGAAAAATTTCAGGATGAGGTTTTGATTCTTTTAAATCTGCACCGCTGATCTTTCCGTTAAAATATTTTTCTAAACCAAATTTATCAAAAACCATATTAATAGTGGTCATACTTGCCGAAGAAGCAACAATTAATTTGATGTTGTTTTCGTAATAATGCTCAATCAGTTTTCTTACTCCTGGAATTAAATCAAATTCTTCATCGTTGTAAAAATAATCTTTAAAATGAGTTCTTTTAATATTGGTAATATCTTCGTGAGTGTGTGATAAATTAAACTCAGAAATTAAAGTTTCACAAACTCTTTTTGTAGAAGCTCCTGTAAAAGAAGTATAAAGGTCTTCAGAAACCTCGATTTCTAGCTGGTTGAATGTTTTGAAATAAGCTTTTCTATGAAGAGGTTCTGTATCAACAATTACCCCATCCATATCGAAAAGCACAGCTTTTAAGGACATAAATTTTTATTTTGTGCAAAATTAATACTTTATTATGTAAAGATTAAACGATTTAAAAATTTAAAAACTCATAATTTATAGCTCATAACTTTAAACACTTACAATTTCTTCTTCTTATCTTTGCGGCAAATATTTTAATCTTTAAATCATTTAATTTTTAATTATAAATTATGACATCGCCGTGATTTGGAAAACAGAAGCCAATGAATATGTAGCGATTGCATATATCCTTTAAAAACAATAAATATCTTTATATGAAAACATACGCAGGAATTCCTGAAGAAAATGCTTCATTAGAAAATTCAAAAGTAGTTTTGGTAACAGTTCCTTACGATGGAACTTCAACCTGGGGGAAAGGGGCAGATAAAGGTCCTGAATTGTTTTTGGATGCTTCTGAAAACATGGAGCTTTATGACATCGAAACAGGTACAGAACCTTATTTGGAGGGAGTTTATTTAGCTGGAGAAGTTTCTGAAAACTCTACACCTGAAGCAATGACGGAAGCGGTTTATCAGAAAACAAAAGAGCTTTTGGCAACAGATAAATTGTTTACCCTTTTTGGTGGAGAACATTCGGTTTCTATCGGTTCGATTCGTGCGGTGGGAGAAAAATTTGAAAACCTTACAGTTTTACAATTAGATGCTCACACGGATTTACGTCCGGAATTCCACGGCTCTACTTCTAATCACGCTTGTGCGGTTTTTGAAGCGAATCAGAAACATAATTTAGTTCAGGTGGGAATCCGTTCAATGGATGCTGAAGAAGTTGAATATTTACCGGAAGGAAGAGTATTTTTCGCTCATGAAATTGCCAATAATGAAAACTGGGTGAATGATGTTTTAGAAAAAGTTTCAGGAAATGTTTATATTACGATTGATTTGGATGCTTTCGATCCGTCAATTGCTCCTTCTACAGGAACTCCGGAACCAGGTGGTTTACAATGGTATCCAACATTAGAATTATTAAGAAAAGTTTTCGAAAAATGTAACGTTGTTGCTTTTGATATTGTTGAATTAATGGATTCTGCGTATTCAAAACCAAGTGCCTTTTTAGCAGCAAAACTGTATTATAAAATGTTGGCATATTATCACATCAACAAAGATTAAAATTCCGCAGGAAACGGATTTTTTCTTTCAGTTTTTCTTTGGAAATTTGTGATACAAAACAAAATGAAATGTTCACACAAGACGAAATAGATTATCAGAGAATTGCCAAAGCAATAGAATTTATTCAGAGCAATTTTAAGCTTCAACCTAATTTGGATGAGGTTGCTGAAAAGGTAAATCTAAGTCCGGCACATTTTCAGAGAATATTTACAGATTGGGCAGGAACAAGTCCGAAAAGATTTTTACAGTTCATCAGTCTTGAACATGCAAAAAGTTTACTCAAAGAAGAAAAAGCCACGCTATTTGATGCTGCATTAGAGACCGGACTTTCAAGTACAAGCAGATTGCACGATCTGTTTGTGAAAATTGAAGGAATGTCGCCTGCAGAATATAAAAATGGCGGAAAAAATTTACATATCAATTATAGTTTTTCTGAAAGCCCATTTGGAAAAATCATCACAGCTTCCACCGAAAAAGGAATCTGTTATATGGCTTTCGAAGAAGATAAAGAAAATGCATTGAGAGATTTACAAAATAAATTTCCCAATGCATCTTTTTTTGAAAAACATGATGAGCTTCAGCAAAATGCATTATCAATTTTTACAAAAGACTGGTCAAAGCTCAATACCATCAAGCTTCATTTAAAAGGAACCGATTTTCAACTCAAAGTCTGGGAAAGTTTATTAACGATTCCAATGGGGAAATTGTCAACTTATGGAAATTTAGCTGATAAAATAGGAAATCCAAAAGCTTCTCGGGCTGTCGGAACTGCCATTGGAAGCAATCCTGTTGCGTTTCTTATTCCTTGCCACCGTGTGATACAATCTTCAGGGAAAATTGGCGGTTATATGTGGGGAAGCGATCGAAAACAGCTGATAATTGGTTGGGAAAGTTCGAAGGTTTATTTGGAAGATTAGAATTGAATTATTTTTTGAACCATTAAGATTTGTTCTTAAAAAGTTAAGTTTAATTAAGGAAAATCAAATAGATTTTAATGAAGTTGACTGCTTAAAGCGAAGCTCAACTTAACCATCTCAACTCATTAATTGAATCTTAATGGTTTAAAATTAAATATTGAAATTTAAAGATGAATTTATTCGAGGACATACAAGATTTCCCAATCAATATTCTTCCCAAAGACGGTGTCACAGAATATTACGGAAAGATTTTTTCCGATGCTGAATGTGAGAAATATTATCAATATTTAATCAATCATATTCCGTGGGAAAATGATGAAGCGGTTATTTTTGGAAAACTGATCTATACCAAGAGAAAAGTTGCTTGGTTTGGCGAAAAAATATTTGAATACACTTATTCAAACCGAACGAAATATGCAAAACTCTGGACTCCCGAATTATTAGCCTTAAAACAAAAATGTGAAGAAGTTTCCGGTGAAACTTACAACTCTTGTCTTCTGAATTTATATCACGACGGAAGTGAAGGAATGGCGTATCACAGCGATGGCGAAAAAGATTTGAAGAAACACGGAGCAATCGCATCTTTGACCTTCGGAGCGGAAAGAAAGTTTTCTTTTAAACATAAAATTTCCAAAGAAAGAATAGATATTTCATTGGAGAACGGAAGTTTATTGGTGATGAAAGGAATAACGCAGGAAAACTGGCTGCATCGACTTCCGCCAACGACAAAAGTAAAAACTCCGAGAGTGAATTTGACGTTCAGAACGATTGAGGAATAAAAAAAGCAGTGCAAATCACACTGCTATTCTTTACAAGCTTAACTTCTAACTTCTAACTTATTTCAAAACCTCAACTTCAATCGAAGAATCTTCAAAAACCTTAATAAACGCTTTCGTATAATCTTCTTTCGTAGCAAAATTTGGGTTGTCTAAAAATTTCTGAGGATTAATGGCAAAAAGCGGAAACCATGTTGAGGAAATTTGTATCTGGATTTTGTGTCCTTTCTTGAAAGTATGAACCACATCCTGCAGTCTGAAATTCACTGCTGTTTTTTGATTAGCAACCAAAGCTTCCCCTTTTTCTCTGGAGTTTCTGAATCTTGCAGGCATAATTTCACTTCTTACCATTTGATGATAATTTCCGTAGATCACGCCCTCTTTCTTTTCGGTAGGTTTAAAATCTTCAGGATAAACATCAATTAATTTCACTGCGAAATCTGCATCGGTGGAAGTTGAAGCGATATTTAATTTAGCCATCAATTCTCCTGCAAAAGTAAGATCTTCCGTCAAAATATCTGTGGTGAAAGTCAAGACATCGGGTCTTCCGACAGCAAATCTTTGATCTTCCGACATGTAATTTCTTGGTGTAAATCCGTTAAAATCTTTCAGATTATCAGAACTTAAAACAGGATTGTTCGGATCACTATAATATTCTGAAAATCCTTGTCCTGAATTGTCTTTTAAAGTTCCGTTGGCTAAATAAAAACTAACTTTTTTAGCTTCTTTTGGCGGATACGTTGCAAATTCTCTCCATTCCTTTGCACCTGTATCATACATTAAAGCTTCCGGTAAACCGGCATCCTGTTTTGTATTTCCTTTTAGATAATGATTGAAGAATTTTGTTTCAATATTTTTCTGATAATAGGTTGCAATGCTGTCTCCGAAGTAAATTTGATTATGAAAATGTTTTCCATCTTCGCGTCCCCAACCTCCATGAGAAAATGGTCCCATCACGATGGTGTTTTTAGCTTTTGGACTTGTTTTTTCAATGGTTTTGTAAATATTTAAAGGTCCTGAAAGATCTTCTGCATCAAACCATCCACCAACAGTCATTACAGCATGATTGATGTTTTTAAGATGTGGTAAAAGATTTCTTTTCTGCCAATATTCATCGTAATTGGGATGATTCATAATTTCGGTCATGAAGAAATTATCTTTATAGTATTTTTCATAACCATCTTTTAACGTTCCCATATCCCGGTAGAACTTTAAACCGTCTTCTGAAGTTTGTTTCACGAAAGTATCCATATACCATGCTTTGTTTTCAGCTTTTGTTTTCTGAATTCCAAAAACAGGGAAAGTTCTGAAATACCCCATCATAAATCTTCCGTTATGTAGGAAATCATCGTTCCAGAAATCTGAAATCGGAGCTTGCGGAGAAGACGCCACCAAAGCAGGATGTTGCGCCAAAGTTCCTACCGCAGTGTAAAATCCTGGATATGAAGTTCCGAATTGCCCGACTTTTCCATTGTTGCCTTTAATGTTTTTTACCAAATATTCTACGGTGTCGTAGGTATCTGTACTTTCGTCAATATCTTTTTTGGTTTTTCTTTCGACCTGTGGTGTCATATTGGTGAAGATCCCTTCACTCATGTATCTTCCACGAACATCCTGATACACAAAAATATATTTGTCTTTCATTAAAAACTGATTCGGACCAATTCTCTGTTTGTATTCATTTTCACCGTATGGCGCAATACTGTAGCAGGTTCTCTGCATCAGAAAAGGATATTTATTTTTATTCGAAATATCTTTCGGAATATATACCGCCGTAAATAATTTTGTTCCGTCACGCATCGGAATATAAAATTCCTGTTTTGTGAAATTGTCTTTTACATACGTGTCTTTTGGCTGGTTGTTTTGTGCAGTTCCTACAAAAAACAAAAACATCAACAACATTGAAAAGTAGTTCTTCATTGATAAAATTTTGATGCTAATTTAATGATTAAATAGTTTTGGTTGTTATGGTTTTAAAAATGAAATGGTGGGCAATGAAAAAGACCGGAATTTCTTCTGGCCTTTTGTTGTTTTCGATTAACCTTGTCAAGGTTATTTTTATTCTGAATATTAACCTTGACAAGGCTTTAGTTATATTTTCTCCTTTGCTGGCGCAAGCGTCTCGCTTGTGTCCGCTCTTAACAAAAGGTACGAGCAAGATGCTCGCACCAGCGTGGGATTTACCTATAATTATTTTAATCAAAAGTAGGAGCACATCCTAAACTTTTATTATATGGATGAATAAATTTCCAAAATGCTTCTCCAGCACTGTTCATGTATTTCATTGAATAGTTATAGCCTGTATTTGATCCAACTTGATATATGTATTCACGATAATAATTACTTGTAAATTTTACGATTGCAAAATAATAAGTTTTATAATTATCATATATAGAATAGAAAGTTACTTGTGAAATAGCACTACTTCCTGTACTATAATATGTTATTCCTGAATTTTTTGATTTTACATATTTTATTATTTCATCACAAGATTGAGATTTACAAAAGCAAAAACTTGAAACAAAAGCTAAAAATAATATTTTGATTTTCATAGTATAAATTTTCAAATTTCAGTAGTTATTTAATCTGTTTCAGAACCTCTAACAGTTTGGGAATTTTAGTAACTTGTGTTTCTGTCCAAAAATAATAATTAGGAATTCCATTTCCATCATAATTATTTAGAGTAATAGATATTCTTTTTCTTTTCTCATCAACTAAATAAGAAAATGTCATTTCTTTAGCTTTAAAAATATATTCCGTTGATTTTTTTTTGAATTTTAAATCAAGATTAGGAATGACATTTTTTTCAATGAAAATTATAAACTCATCAATTTCATCAAGCCCAACCCATGCAGTTTTATTTACTTCTGGCTTTTTAACATACATATCTAATTGTAATGCTTTTACTTTTGTATTAGATTTAATATTAATTACTTCAATTGGGTAGAAATTTACATATTCACCAATTCCAGACTCAAACTCAGCTATCACATTCCAATCTTTGTTTATTTGTGTAAATTGAGCTTGATCAATAAATTTCCTTGTTGATGACTCAAGGTTTTGCGAAAATGAAAGTGTTGAAATAATTATGAATAAAAGAAAGAATTTTGTTTTCATAAAGTTAAATTTTATAGTTTTTTGTCTTGTAAATATAATACACTCATATCAACCATTTTTACGGTTTTCCTCATTCCTACAATAAAATAAAAAAGCATTTAAACCAAAACAACTCCATTTCCATTCAAACTCATCATACATTAAATCCAAACACCCATGTTTGCCCTCACAATCAATTTACATAAAGTCCAAACAGGGTTGTTTGTATTCAAAATCAATTGACATTGAATTGAAACAGGGGTGTTTGTACTTAAAATCAACATACATTGAGTATAAACAACAGTGTTTGTATTTAAATACAATTTATTTTATATTTGATTAAAGTAATTTTTAAATTATTAATAATAAAAACACATTTGACGTATGAAAATTTCATTACAAAGAGTGAGCACCAAAGATTTGGCGACACTCACAGAAAGAACGATCACTGTTTCGACTTCCGGAAAATATCCGATGTTGGCAAATCATCCTTTGATGAACGAGCTCACGACGCATTATGCAGATTATGATGCGGTGTATACCAAAAAATCTTTCAGCGGAAAAGGAAAAGATGTTGCAGCGGCAGATCACGACAGAGATGTTGCTTTCAGCAGCCTTAAAGCTTTTCTAAATGGATACCGACAGGTGTTTTCGGTGCCGAATTATCAGGATGCGGAAGACTTGTATCAGATTTTTGTGCAGTTTGGTTTAGACCTTGATCGGATGAGCTATTCTTCACAAACGGCGCAGATGAAAAAACTGATTGAAGAGCTGGAGTTTCCTGCAAATACTCAGAAAATCGCCAACCTGTCCCTATCTGTTGCTTTTGCTGAAATGAAAACCAGGCATGAATATTTTGAAGATATTTTTGAGGAACAGACAGAAGCTAATGCGGGTCTTCGGCAAATGGAAAGTGCTTCATCAGTGCCCCGAAGTTTAGAAAAAACATTGAGATCTTATTTTAATATACTCACTGCGATGAAAGAGGTTCCCGATTGGAAGGATGCTTACGCTGAGGTAAATGAATTGGTAAAAGCTGCAAAGAATTCATCAATTGACAGAAAGAAAAGTGCAGAAGAACCTGAATAATAATTCGTTGTGCATTTGGTTCATTCTCGTCAGCTCGATTAGGTTTTTCAAAAAGCGTATCGTAGAGTTTTTGATGGAAGCAGGTTTTGTGCTTCCGTTCACTGATTCTCGATACATTCTGATTTCATCGGACACTCGAATTAACGAATCTGCAATCAAAATTTTTCAAGACGTACAATAATGAATTGAGCAAAATATTTTAAAACAAAAATAACCGGAAATATTCTCCGGTTATTTTTCAATAAATGATCGTATTTATTTTACTTCTGCTTTCTTTCCTGCAAACTTGTTTAGCTTCATGGTTAAAGAAAACATTACATAACGTTTCAAAATTAAATCTTCTCTGTCTTCAAAATAAGTGTTGGTAATGGTACGTCTTACACTTTGGTTTTGATTAAGAACATCGTACACTTTCACCTTTGCAGTCAGCTGTTTGTTAAAGAATGAATATCCTAAACTGGTGTTCCAGAAGTAGAAATCTCTTTTGAAGCCGGGCGCAATGTTTGACGTTGTGTTGTATTCAAAATCATTTCCAAAAACAAGTTTACTTTTAAAAACATAATTAGTCAGCTCCATTTTTAAAATCTGATTGCTGGTTTTTACATTTCCAACGCTGTAATTTTTGTATTCTGAGAAATTGTAACCCAAAGAATAGGATGGTTTGATGGTGATTTTATCTTTTAATTCATACGTAAAGTTGAAGCTTGGATTGATGCTGTATGTTTCGCTGGTAAACTGATCTGCATTGATGAAGCCTCTGTTGTAACCATAATTCATATTAAATCTTGGGCTTAAAATCAGTTTATTCTGTTTCCATTTGAATGTTTTAGAAAAACCACCGCCCAGGTTTACATATTTGTTTCCGCTGACGTTGGCGTATGTTACAAACTGCTTCCCAGAGTCGTCGTAGTAAGAATAGTTGGTCACATCATTATTATAGTAATTGAAACTTAAGTTCATATAATAATTCATGTTTTTCACGATATTATAATTGCTGTAATAAATGTAAGTAGAGTTTTGCCATTTGTTTTTTAGTTCCGGATTTCCACGATAGCTCACCAAAGGATTGATGTTGTCTGTAAACGGACTCAACTGTTCTGCTGTCGGAATTGAGAAGTCGCCATTATTGTAAATACTCAGTCTTTTGTTGTCTGAAAACTGATATTGAAAATTCATATTAAAGCTTGGCAATGTAAAACTGTTTTGCAGATTGTATTGTTGGTTATTGAAGAATGAGTTCACATTCATATCTGTAATATCTACACTTGCCGAAGCCCAAAAGTTGATTTTCTTTTTATTGAGTTCATAACTTATTTCAGGGCTGAACTGATTAATTTTTTGACTCATCGTATTTGACAAGGCATCGTTGTAATCGGAATACTGACCGTTACTCAAATCAAAATCATTGACGTCTCTTAAGTTTCTGCTCAATTTATTTTCGTACGTCAAGTTTACAGTTATATTCGATGAATCAGATATCGGTTCGGAATATGCAGTCGTAAATCGATATCTATTGGTTTGATTTTTTGTTTTGGAAAGCTGATTTCTTATATCATTCGGATCTGTGGTTTGATAGAAAATCGTTGAAGATGTATTGGTATTTTCTTTTTTTGATTCTGAAATCGTGGTATTCATATTGGCAGAAACCACCCGTCCTTTTTTCTTAAATTTTCTTGAGAAATATAGATTTGGTGAGAAATTATTGTTTTCTGATTTATTACTTGTGTAAGAATCACTTTCGTTAAGGAGTAAATTATCTCTTAAAGTAGATGATTTTGAATTGTTAAAACTAAAACCTTCCATTCTGGAAAAATTGGGTGAGAAATAAATATTCGTAAGCGTATCAATTTTAATTCTAACTGAGGTGTCAAAATTATATTGTCGCGTTTCGTTTTCACCATTGTTTTCAGAGTTGGTCTTTAAAGTAAAATCAGGAAGTAACGTCGTTCTGGAAACTTTAGATCTCGTTTCTAAATTATTATTGATGTGCATTAAACTTAAAGTTTCCAAATCTGAATTTTTATCAAATTTATCGCTGTAGTTAAAACCGATTGTTGTGCTTCTCTGGATTCCTTTCGTATTGTTTCCGCCTTGTGTGTAATAGGTGTTTCCGCCGTCTGTAATCACAGATCCGCCTTGCATAATCCACGAATTTCTGCCGTGTCCCATACTGTCGAAAACCTCATCATTAGAAAATCCCTGAGAATTGATATTATTTGACGAAGCCAAAAGGCTGATTTTGGTATCTTTTTTAAAATAACTTAAAAGCAAACTGCCTTCATAGCGTTCATCAGAACCGTAACCAGCTGTTAAGCGTGATAGTAAGCCTTTGTTTTTCTTTTCGTCAATATTAAAATTAATGGTTGTATTATTCGATTTCGCAGCTTTGCCACTCAATTCCTCTTCCTTGGTTTTCGTAGTAGTAAACTGGATATTTTTAATAATATCAGCCGGAAGATTCTGCAATGCTATTTTCCCGTCTTTATCGAAGAATGGTTTTCCGTTGATCATGATCTGGTCAACTTCTTTTCCGTTAACGGTTATTTTTCCGTCATTGCTAATTTCAACTCCCGGAATTTGCTTTAAAAGTTCTTCAATTTTACTGTCCGGTCGCACTTTTATGGACGAAGCATTAAATTCAATCGTATCTTTTTTAATTTTAACAGGCGAAGCTGTAATCTTTACTTCTTCAATATTTTGAAAGGAGTTTTTTTCAAGTTCAATTTCTCCCAGCGGAACCGATTGGTTAATTATATCAAAACGTTTTGAATACGATATGTATTTGTCAGCTTCAATTTTCAAAATAGTTGACTCGAAGAGTTCATCAGTTTTTAGAGAAAATTTTCCTTCACTGTTAGTCGGTGTATAATTGACAATAGAGGAGTCTTTTTGTTTCAGTAAATAAACGGTTACATTTTCAATTGGTTTCTTTTCAAAGTTTAAAACTTTTCCGTCTATGCTAAATTTTTGTGCATTTAGTAATAAATTGCTGACTACAAAGAACAGTAACCAAATTTTTTTTCTCATTATTGATGTTTAAGTCGCAAAAGTAACAAAAAAACATCCCAACAAAGGGATGTTTCTTAATTTTTTAAACTTAAGTTAAAAATTATGCCTTCAAATATCTTGAGTAGGCATAACCTTCCTGTCCATCGGCAGTTTTTACTTTCCACCAATCGTCTGAAGTTTGCTCAACTAAAGTTACAGAAGCACCTTTAGCCGCTTTTCCTACAACAGCAGCTTCAGTAGAAGGCTCTTGTCTGATGTTAAGATTAGAATCTTCAGTAGCTACTGTAAGATTTGCACCTGCTGCAAGACCTGCAACCTGTACATCAATATTAATATCAGTTGCAGAATAGGTAGAGTCAATGGTGCCTAGCGCGTTCCAGACTGCGTCTTTTGCAGCGGTATTTGATGCATTTCCGGAAACATAAAGAATACCGTCCTGCTCCTGAACCTGAAGATTAGAAACTCCTGCAGACTGAGCAGCAGCAACTACGCTTGAATATTTATCTTGTAATGTGCTCATCTTTGATTATTTTACAACTAAGTTATTATTATATTTTCCAACTTTTAAAGCATCTACAGATTCTTTAATTTTTCTCGCCTGAATAGCAGATACATTTCCTGTAAGCGTTAATTCTCCGTTTACAACTTCTACTTTTACAGAAGGGAAGTCTTTCACTGCATCCTGCACTTTTTGCTGAATCATAGGATCTACAGCAGATGCAGTTTCTACAGGCGGTGGTGGTGGCGCAACCTCAACAGTTGCCATATCATGTACATCTTTTACTCCTTTTATTTCTTTAAGAGATTTTATAGCAGCGTCTTTTTCAGCCTGAGTTGCAAAGGTTCCGCCAAGATGGGCCACGCCTTCTTTCACTTCGATAGTCGCAGTAGGACTAGCCGCAACAATAGTTGTTGCCTGCGTCTGAAGATCAGCGTCAGAAACTTTCTTTTTACACGAAATAGCTCCAAATGATATTGCCAAAGCTAAGGCAGACATTGTGATTGTTTTTTTCATAATTAAGATAATTTAATGTTTTCGTTAGACTCAAATGTAATAATAAAATCTATACCATTTATCTAAAAAAATAATAATTATACAAAAGTTGGTCTTTTAAGTTTTTCATAATGTGTGGTTTAATTTCAAAATAATTAAATTTTAAGCGCTTGTAAACAAACTTTTATCCACAATTATAAAACTATTATATTTGTGCCAATTGATAATAGATATGAAAGGACAAAACAAACTATTTATTGCCATCATTGTTTCACTTATTTTGGGTGTAGCAATCGGAGGCTTCGTTCATTTACAGTATCCTGACAGCGCAGAGCCGTTTTCAAAAAACATAAAACTCCTGGGAACTATTTTCATCAGACTGGTTCAGATGATTATTGCTCCTTTGGTCTTTACAACTTTGGTGGTGGGAATTGCCAAAATGAGCGATATTAAAATGATTGGTAGAGTAGGATCAAAAGCAATGCTTTGGTTTATTTCTGCATCTCTTGTTTCTCTTTTCATCGGTTTGATTTTGGTAAACTGGCTTGAACCGGGACATGTAACCAAACTTCCGATACAGGACGCTGCTTCTGCCGAAGAACTTTTAAAATCGAGCAAAGGGTTTTCAATGGAAGATTTTGTAAAACATGTTGTACCTAAAAGTATTTTTGAAGCTTTTGCGACGAACGAAGTACTTCAGATTGTCGTTTTCTCGATTATGTTTGGAGTTGCTTTAGCTAATTTGGGAGACGAATATGCGCAGCCTGTTATTAAATTATTTGATGTGATTGCACATGCGATTCTTAAAATGGTAGGTTATATTATGTGGTTTGCACCGCTTGGTGTGCTGGGTGCAATTGCAGCTGTTGTCGCAACAAATGGTTTTGAAATCTTTAAAGTATATGCCATTTATCTAAGAGACTTTTTCTTTGCGATCGCTGTTTTGTGGCTTGTTTTATTGATTGTAGGATATTTAATCTTAGGAAACCGTCTTTTCGAATTGTTAAGAAGAATAAAATCACCTTT
This sequence comes from Chryseobacterium sp. CFS15, assembly GCF_031118795.1. NCBI lineage: Bacteria > Pseudomonadati > Bacteroidota > Flavobacteriia > Flavobacteriales > Weeksellaceae > Chryseobacterium > Chryseobacterium sp. CFS15. The sequence goes on from NZ_JAVHYL010000002.1 coordinate 82,935, forward strand.
GTTAATTGCTTTTTCCACCACAAGTTCGGAAGCTGTTTTCCCTAAACTGGTTGAAGAATTAGAAAGATTTGGCTGCAACAATAGAGTTGTGTCATTTATTTTACCTTTAGGATATTCATTTAATTTGGATGGAAGTATGATGTATATGACATTTGCTTCGATATTCATCGCCCAGATTTATGGGATTGAAATGTCTATCGGACAACAGATTACAATGCTTTTGGTATTAATGCTAACATCAAAAGGGATTGCCGGAGTTCCAAGAGCTTCACTGGTAATTATCGTTGCCACTTGCTCCATGTTTGGAATTCCACCGGAAGGAATTGCTTTAATTCTTCCTATCGATCACTTCTGTGATATGGCGAGAAGTATGACCAATGTTTTAGGAAATGCTTTAGCAACTTCTGCTGTTTCAAAATGGGAAGGGCAGCTTGATAATCATGGGGGAGATATGTAGTTGATGGTGAAATGTCAATTTAACTTCGCTAGTGAAAATGTGAATTATTAATGTGAAATTCACAAGCAAGGCGAATTCACAATTGACAATTCATTCTTTATAAATTTATTTAGCTTAGGCTAATGAATGGTCAATAGTGAATTTTTAATCTTCATTATTGACCATTTTTTTATTTGAAGCTTTATCCCGCTTTCCATTATATCTTTTTGGTTACGGGTTCCGCTTCGCTCCACCCGCCACCAAAAAGGATGTCATTTCAATCGGGGCTAGGGTTGCAGTCGTTATTTTCATTATAGAAATAACCACAAACTTTGTCATTCTGAAAGAATCCAAGCATAAATCTTTTCATTTTTTCTGATACTATAATTAAGATTTCTCCAGAATGATCAATATTATATTCCTTTGCTGAGTGGAACGCCTTTGCGAACGGAAAATATTTTCAAACATTTTAAAAAAATCTTTGCGATCTTTGTGTTTAAAATAGATTCTTCAATCCACTGCGCTTCTTTCAAAATGACAAACGTATGGAAGTAAAAACTTAGAATAATGAATTTACAAAATCATAAAAATCTAATTCAGGAAAACGGTTTCACAGTAATCAACAATATTTTTTCAGATACAGAAATTGAAGAAATCAGCAAAGTCATTCAGAATATTGATACTTCAAAAGAGACGTTCAGAAAGTCGGAAGATCTTTTTGCAATCAGACAGTTTTTAAAGGAAGTTCCCGATGTGAAAGATTTGGTTTTTAATGAAAATTTAAAAGAGATCATCAAAGAAATTTTCGGCGAAAAGTATCTTGTGGTTAAAAGTATCTACTTCGATAAACCTGAAAAATCAAACTGGTATGTTGCGTATCATCAGGATTTAACCATTTCTGTCGATAAAAAAATAGATTTAGAAAACTTTGGATCTTGGACGACCAAACAGAATCAGTTTGCCGTGCAGCCGCCTTTAGATATTCTTGAAAATATTTTTACGATAAGAATTCATTTAGATGATACCGATGAAAATAATGGCGCTTTAAAAGTTGTTCCAAAATCTCATGCAAAAGGAATCTACAGACCCGAAACTATCGATTGGAGTGTAGAAACAGAAAATATCTGCAACGTAGAAAAAGGAGGAATTATGATCATGAAACCTTTGCTTCTTCATGGTTCCAACCGAACAACAAACGGAAAGAAACGAAGAGTGATTCATATAGAATTTTCAGATAAAGAATTGCCGGAAGTGTTGAACTGGTCGGAGAGAATGAATTGACGCCCAATTTGTCATTCAGAACGAAACAAAGTGTAGTGAAGAATCTCCTTCATTAATATTAGATGCTTCGACAGGCTCAGCATGACATCGATAATACTAACTGCCATAGTGCAGTAAAAATAAATATAATGCTTAAAAATGTTATGTTGAGCGAAGTCGAAGCATTCCAAAAACGCAAAATACAAAACAAAAAACCTCTTCCAAATCGGAAGAGGTTTTATTATTTTTAAATTTAAACTTATTATTTCACAGAAATCTCATCCACAAAAACATAAGCTTCACCACCTGCACCTTGATGCCATTCCGGAAGTATACCGAAGTGATACGCTTTTACTTTTACATATCTTGCTTCAGTTGGAAGAACCGTTGTTCTGAAATCTTTTACTTGAACATTAGTATCTTTAGGATCGATGTCATTCTCTAAAGTTTTAAGAAGAATAAATGTTTTTCCGTCCATGGAAGCGTAATATTCCACTTTTTTAGGCATTAAGATCCACGCTCTGCTGTCTTGTAAATAGGTTGACGAAATTTCATTGATCTGTTGTGGAGATTTAAAATCAATAATTGCTTCTACAGTTTGACCTTGATAACCTTGCCATTCACCTTTTCTCCAGTTGGTGTCACCGTTGATTCCATCGATAATTGCCAATTTTCCTCCTGCTGTATATTGCGGATTTACGGTTGCATTAATAGTAACATCCCAATGGTTTGGTCTTCTGTTGAAGTTGGCTGTTGTAATTCCGCTTTTTTCACCATTTCTTTCAGCGTAAGTAGAAACCTGTGTTGTTTTGTTAATGGTAAATGGTTCCTTATAAACTTTAAAAGTTTTCCTTACGTTGGCATCATTTTCATCCAAAGTCATGTAATACACTTTATCTTTTTCATTCAAAGGAGTGATTTTTACCTGAGTGGTAAACTCAAAAAGACGATCTGCGCTAATAATGGGCGAAGCAGTTTGTTCTGCATATTTCATGTCTTTAACCAGTTTTACATTTTCAAAACCTAAATATTTAAGCTCACTTTTCGGAGTGTTTTTAGTGATGGTTCTTGTCGTTCCGTCTTCTAAATGTAATGTAACCTCATCAAAATAAGGCGTTACTGTTTCCCATTCAGGTTTCCCCGGAGTTACGGAATAAATTCCCATTGAGCTTAAAATAAACCATGCGCTCATTTGTCCGCAATCTTCATTTCCAATCAATCCATCTGGAGTGTTTTTGTAGAAATTATCAAGAATAAATTTGATTTTCTCTTCTGTTTTCTGAGGTTTATCAACGAAATTATAAAGATAAGCGATGTGATGACTCGGCTCGTTTCCTTGTGCGTATTGGCCGATCAATCCGGTAATATCTACCTGCTCTCTGCCTGTTGTTTTATCTGAAGCCGAGAAAATAGCATCAATGAATTGTTCAAATTTTTCTTTTCCTCCATGAGCCTGAATCAATCCTGGAATATCCTGCGGAACGAAATATGAATAATGCCAGGAATTTCCTTCCGTATAATTATTGTTAACTTCACTTGGGTCAAAAGGCTCGTACCAGTTTCCGTTTTTTCTCGCCTGCATAAAGCCGTTCGCTGGATTGTAAAGATTTTTCCAGTTTTGAGAACGTTTCATGAAGTATTCGTAATCTTCTTTTTTGTTTAAAATTTTTGCCATTTGAGCGATACACCAGTCGTCATAAGCATATTCTAACGTTTTAGAAACACTTTCATGCTCGTCATCAATGCTGATATAATTTTTCTGTTTATAAGCATTTAAACCAAAAATATCCTGCATCGCTGAATTTTTTGCGGCTTCATAAGCTTTTTCATAATCAAAACCGGTGATTCCTTTCGCCATCGCGTCTGCAATTACAGAAACACCGTGATACCCAATCATACATTCCGTTTCATTAGAAGCCAGTTCCCAAACCGGAATTCTTCCGCCCTGCTCACGCTGTTTAATGAAAGTATTTACAAAGTCAGCTGTTCTTTTTCTGTCAATTAACGTCATCAAAGGATGCGCACCTCTGAAAGTATCCCAAAGTGAGAAAACAGAATAATATCCGAAATCATTTGCCGTGTAAAATTTATTGTCTCTTCCGCGGTATTTTCCGTCAACATCCATATTGATATTCGGTTGCGTGAAAACATGGTACATTGCTGTGTAGAAAATTGCCAGTTTGTTTTTATCGTCAGATTTAACTTCAATTTTTGAAAGTTCTTTATTCCAATTTGTAACCGCTTGATTTTGAATTTCATTGAAATCATTAGACTTACCTTCCGCTAACATGTTTTTTCCGGCACCTTCATAACCTGTAGGAGAAATCGCCACTTTTACACTGATTTTTTCACCTTTTTTTACTGCTGAGGTAAATGCTAAAGCTAATTTAGTTCCCGAAAAAGTATTGTTTTCATTTTTACCGTTAAAGCTTTTACTTGAAATTTTCATTGGTTTTGAAAACTCAATTCTAGCATAAATGTACTGGTTAGTCGCCCAAGCTTCACTTCTTCTAAAAACCTCAATCGTTTTGCTGTCAATTATTCTTACTTCACCTTCCAGAAGTTTATCTCTGTGATTTAAATCTAAAATAATATTAGCGTTTCCAGCTTTGTTAAATTTGTATTCGTGATAACCAACTCTTTTTGTCGTTGTTAAACGAACGTCGATATTGTCTTTGTCTAATTTAACGGAGTAAAATCCAGCAGTTGCTTTTTCGTTTTTATGAGAAAATTTTGATGAATATTCCTTGGGAGTCAAACCCGGTCTCCCCATTGTTGGCATCAGCATAATGTCTCCGTAATCTGAAACTCCGGTTCCGTTCAAGTGAGTATGAGAAAATCCGTAGATCACCGAATCTGAATAATGATAACCGCTGCAGCCGTCCCAACTTCCGTCAATTCTCGTGTCAGGTGAAAGCTGAACCATTCCGAAAGGTACAATGGCACCCGGAAAAGTATGACCGTGACCGCCCGTTCCTATAAAAGGATTTACATACTGCGAATAATTTTGCGAAAATGAATTATGAGCAATTAATCCTAAAAGAACGAATAATATTTTTTTCATGGATATAAATTAAAATCGCCCCTAAAATACATAAATTTTAGGTTAGCAAAAGAATTTATCTATCAGCATGTTTATTGATTCTAAATAGCTAAAATTTCCGTAAATTTGTGCTCAATTTATATTTTTATGTTGACTAAAGAAAAGATTCAGGATTTCCTTAAAGAAATTGAAGTTGATGACTTGGTGTCTAATTTTCAAGTGATGGGGAATGACGTTTATATAGATATGACAGCGCATTCACCAGCAATGCACGAAAAGAAAAAGCTTGAAGCAGCAATGAAGCAGGCTTTTGCAAGCGAATTTGGCGAAGAAATCAATTTAAAACTTAAAATAGTTTCACCTGAGCCAAGCGAAATTCAGCAAAGCCAGATCAAAGGAAAACAAATCCCTGGAATCCAGAATATTATTGCGATCGCATCCGGAAAAGGAGGTGTTGGTAAGTCTACCGTTGCTGCCAATCTTGCGGTAACGTTAGCAAAAATGGGCTTTAAAGTAGGTTTATTAGATGCCGATATTTACGGGCCATCTGTTCCTACGATGTTTGATACAGAAGGTCAAAAGCCAATTTCTGTTGATGTAAACGGAAAAAGCATGATGAAACCTATCGAAAATTACGGTGTGAAAATGCTTTCTATCGGATATTTTTCAGGAGCAAATCAGGCGGTCGTTTGGAGAGGCCCAATGGCTTCAAAAGCATTGAACCAAATGATCAGAGATGCAGCTTGGGGAGAATTAGATTTCTTATTAATCGACCTCCCTCCGGGAACGGGTGATATTCACTTGTCGATTATTCAGGAAGTTCCGGTAACAGGAGCTGTAATTGTAAGTACACCTCAACATGTTGCTTTAGCGGACGTTAGAAAAGGAATTGCGATGTTTAATATGGAAAGTATCAACATTCCTGTTCTTGGGTTGATAGAAAATATGGCCTATTTTACGCCGGAAGAGTTACCTGACAATAAATATTATATCTTTGGAAACCAAGGAGCGCAATATTTAGCTGAAGATTTAAATATTCCTGTTTTAGGAGAAATTCCTTTAATTCAGAGTATCAGAGAAGCAGGTGATGTAGGAAGACCGGCAGCTTTGCAGGAAGGTTCTAAAATTGCTGAAATTTATACCGAAACTGCGAAAAAAATGGTTGAGAGTTTACTAGAAAGAAATAAATTTCTTCCGCCAACTGAAGCCGTGAAGATTTCAACAATGGCTGGTTGCTCACCAAAAAAATAATTAAAAATAATTTCAAATACATTTTTGAAAACCAAACCCAAATATGGAGACAAATACAACACACGAAGACACTGTAACCCGAGTAATGGAAGCTCTGGAAAGCATTCGTCCGTTTTTGAATAAAGACGGCGGTGATATTGAGCTTTTGGACGTAAAAGACAATACTGTTTTTGTAAAACTTTTAGGTAACTGTTCGGCCTGTTCTCTTAATTTCTCAACATTGAAATTAGGCGTAGAAAACAGCATCAAACAACATGCTCCTGAAATTGAAAAGGTAGTAAATGTAGAGTAAAAAATACGACAATATATTTTTTGAAGGCAGATCTTGAAGGTCTGCCTTTTTTGTGGGTTTTTCTTTGTGTTAAACGAAAATGATTTAATATTAGAGAATTATTGTTATTTTTCAAATCTTAAGAAATAAATGGAAATTCCCGATAAACTATCAAACAATATTGATGATCTCATTGAGATCTCATACAACAATGATTTTGGAATAGATTTAAAGAAAATTCATCGTTCGAAGAAACCTCAATATGCGAATGAAAAAAGACTTCTTAAGGAGATAAATGAAAATGATAGAATTATATTCCAAGATGGAATTAGTAAAGAATTTAAATTAATAAATTATAATGGGTTAAATTATTTAGTCGGTGATAAAACAGCGTATCCTTGTTCAGATATTATCAGAATTGGAAATGGAATGAATTGGGTTATTTGTTTTGCATTACCAAATAAGCAAAAGATTTATGGAGAAACAGATATAAGAAAATCAGGAATTATTCTTCATTACTTTTCCGAAGTTATCACAAAATTTAAAACTGAGGAAGAATTTAAAAAATTTATGCAGGCAGTTGAATTTTCATTTTCAGAAAATGAATGGTTTAATAAAAATAACTTCATTTTAAATCATTATCGAAATGTGAAATTTTGGAGTAGAAAAGAAAAGATTGATAATATTTTAGCTGAAGGTCTTGTTTCTCCAAGAAAATATTTGACATATATTCTTTTTAAAAAAGAGAATTTAAAAACCGAAAAAATTATTCATTCCCTTTTGCGAAGCTTATCATTTGGAACCAAAAAAGTGATTAGTAATAACGAATTTCTAACATTTTTAAATCAACTAAACTTAGACGAAATTGAAGAGTTTTTTTGCTTAGATTATTTGCGTAGTCATGCAAAAGTTGATAAAATCTCGTACACTTTGTTAGGTGATATGCTAAGCATTAATTCTGGTTTTACGAGACAATATATAGATTGGGACAAAAAAATATATGGTTCTGATGAGGTTAAAAAGACTTTTTATTCGCGTTTGAAGAATAATTATAGGAGCTTAGAAAATCATATTCGGCAAGAAAAAGGATTTAAAGAAGTTGGGAGTTATGTTATGGAAAAGCATTTGCTTCAACTAGTCATAAAAGAGTTTCCAAATTACACCATCATTAGTCAATATTCTCCTAAATGGCTGGAAGGACAAAGGTTTGATATTTTTATTAAAGAATTAAATGTAGCAATTGAATATAATGGTATTCAACATTTTAAGTCAATAGATTTTTTTGGTGGGGATGAAGGTTTGGCTAAAACACAATTTTTGGATAATTACAAGCAAGAAAAATCATTAAAAAATGGAGTGAAAATATTTAATATCAATTACAATCAAGATTTTAATGATAGTATTTCAAAATTAATTAATTTACTTAAACGCTTTTAATAAGCCAAAGGTTTTTTTCAACAAAAAGCCCCAGAAAAATTTCCGGGGCTTCAAAAGTGAATTATTAAGTAAAAAAATTATTTAACGATAAATCTCTTCACTTCACCTTCTGAAGTTTTAATTAAATAAACTCCGGTGTTTAGTTTTGAAGTTTCAATGGTAAGTGCCGATTTTTCTTTTCCAAGAAGTTTTCCGCTCATATCGTATAACTCATAACCTTGAGCTCTGTTGAAATAAAGAGTGTTTCCTTTGTTCACAGGATTCGGGAAGATGTTGAAGGTTGCCTTTTCTTTTTTCACTTCACCGGTTGCTAATGTTGGAGAAAGTACGACTTCGTACATTGATAATGTTCCGCTGATTTCGTTGGCAACGATAACGTAACCTTTTCCGTTATTCATATTTGCGGGAGGAATGTAGGTAATTCCTTCCGGACCGTTGTCGCCACCAAATGCGGAAGTCATTCTTGAATGTTTGTAATCTGTAAACGTTACATTGCTTGGATCGGTTACATTATAAACCATCACACCACCTGTTCTTTCCAAAGTGATGAAGGCAAAAGTTTGTCCGTTTATTGTTCCTAAAGTTATGCCTTCCGGTTCTGGTCCTTTTGCTCGGCTTCGGTTTTTAGCTCCATTGGCTTCGTTATCAGCATTGAAAATCAAAGGATGATTGGCTGCAATATATCTTTCAAATTTGTCACCGCTGTCGTAAACGATTTGCTTGGTATCGGCATTGAAAATGGAGAATGACCTTGCTCCCAATGCATGAATTTCTTCAAAATCTGTGTCTCCGTCTGTATTTCCGTTTACATTGGTCACTCTGAACCTTCCTAAATTATGCGAAGCTTTTAAAACAGAAGCATTTGGGAAAATAGTTGAGTCTAAAGTATAACCGTTCGCTCCAACTGTTGTTCTTTCACTAAATCCACCTAAGTCTTTTTCGTCACCTTCATTTGCGGTAACCAGATAATTGGTATTTCCAACTTTAAAAGAAGCCATTGCATCGGGATTGTAATACGCTTTGACAGGCCAGTTGGCGATCAAAACTTCACCATTGTTATCGGAAGCATCAAAACCATTTCCTGGAAGACTCATATCTTTTTTGCCTAATCCCCAAATATTTCCTAAAGTATTGTTACTAAGATTAACTTCGATAATTCCGTTGTTTTCCTGACAAGAAACCCATGCTTTCTGGCTATCTGGGCTTATGGCAATATATTCAGGCTCAAGATCCTGAGCCAAAGTGCTTGTAGATTTTACTTTTCTTCCGCCTGAACTGATAAATGCAGCTTCCTGACTGTTATAACCCGTAAAACCAAGTGTCGTAACGTTCGACTGGCTTAAATTATTAATTCCTCCTGAAATATCAATAATACTGATTGAACCTTCCGGATCTACCGTATAAGCATCGTTCGGTTCACCTTCATTTGCGGTCATTACTTTTGTTCCGTCTGGAGTAAATGTGATCATATCCGGTAAAACTCCTACGGTGACTTGTTTTAGGAAATTTCCGTTGATGTCGAAGAAAACTACCGATCCGTTTTGTTGTGCGTTTGTTCCGTTTGGTGAGGCTACAGCAACAAGCCCGTTTTTCACGGCGATACTTGTAATTCCACCATAAGGAGTCATATTCACAGTGTTGATTACTGACGGAGCTAATGGATTGGTGAAATTAATAATATCAAAAACATCTGTTAAAGAACTGATGGTAAACAATTTCTGAGTTGCAGGATCATGAACTACAATTTCTGTTGAACTGTTATTATTTCCAGAAGGATCAAAACTTCCGATGTAATTTAATGTAATCTGATTAGAAGGAACGGGAGCCGCTTTATCATTATCGATAATATAAACGGTAGAAGTAGTGTCTCCGGTAATCGTTGTTCCTACAGGATTTTCTAAACCTAAAACAAAATATTCTGCCTGTTGTTCTTCCAAAGTATCATCAAGAATCGGAATATTTACCGTAACACTGGTTGTAGAAGGCGTGATGTTAATTGTTTGGCTTGTAAAGGTAAAATCACTGCTGTTTGCGGTGTTAAAAGAAGCAGGTTTCACAACCAGATTTACTGTTGCATTGGAAGGATTGGTCACATTTATTTTAAATGCTAAAGTTCCTGCGTTTTCATTAACCTTAATTAAAGTTTTATCTAAAGAAATGCTCGTTCCTGCTGTTGTGAAAATACTAGAAGTTGCTGTCGTCACTGTATTATCGCTTGTATCTTCTACCATATTTGGTTTTAAAGCTAAATAATAAGTCTGATTCGGAACTAAACCTCCTGTAGGAATTACCGTAATTGTATTGTTGGCAAAAGCTGTAGTAAACGGAACTGTATTTCCTGTGGAGTTTCCTAAACGTAATTCAACCAAACTTTGTGCATTTGCAGAAGTAATTGGAGAGTTATCGATTAATCTTACATTTTCGTTAAAAGTGATCGTAGGATTTACTGTTATAGAAGCATTATTGACGTTGTTTGCAGGTAAATAAGCAACGGTTGGTGGAGTAGTATCGGTTCCGCCAACTGAAGTTGCATCTAGTGTGAAATTATCGAATCTGTTATTTCCAACAGCTCCGCCACCGCCTTGAGTAAATTCTACTTTTAATTTAAAATTAGGGTTATTTGAAACTCCTGTCACATTCGAAAAATCAAATGTTATGAGTTGTGGATTGGCGTCTTGTGAAGTAACTGTTTGATACGGGACAAAAGTAGTTCCGTCTAAAGAGTAAGACCAATTTTGATTTCCTGCACCCGAACCAGATCTTCTTGTAGAAAATTTTACAACAGCATTGTTATATCCTGTCGTTGGCAAATTAAATTGTACATTTCCGTTGATCGGATAATTGTATCTCAAATGCGTTCCGGAAGCATCTCCGTTTCTTGCATTTAAATTATCTACATTAAAGTTTTGTGATGTTCCGCCAGCAAAATCAATGAAGGTATCTGTACTTCCTGTTCCTGTAGAAACTGCGGTAATCGAACCGTTCAAAAGTGTTGATGTAGGTGTTGTAATAGCGGAAACAGATGCATTGTTATTAAAGTTCCAATAGTGAACTAAAGTGCTTTGCCCTGAAACTGCGCCATGAAATAAAGCAGCAATAGGTAATAAGCCTCGCAAAAGGTATTTGTTTTTCATTTTTACTCAATTATAGATTTGTGCAAAAATGAGGTTTGAAAGTTGTGAGGCTTTTAAGCGAATCTTAAGATTTGATTAATAATTTGTTCTTATTGTGGAGATTCTTTAATAAATTGTTAATTATGAGGAAATTTGCTATCGTATTATTAAAGATCAATTGAAAAATTGCTGTTATAAACAGTGTTTTTATTTAATTTAAGGTAATTGCATAAAGCTTGCTCCGATCACTTTCAATGTGCCGTCGAAACGTTTCCAAACTCTAAAATATCTAAATTTTCCTTCAATTGGTGTTTCCATTATTTTTCCTTTCGCTGTCATTGTAACAATTGAAAGTGCGGTGTCGCCCGATATTTTAATGTCGTCAATTTCTGTTGAAGCTTCTTCAATAATCATTGTTTTCGCTTTATGAGAGTTGAGATCCATTTCTTTAGTTACAATTTGCCCTGTCGGTGAAACTGCAATCAAATTATCATGTAACAGGTGGTCAAGTAAATCAACATTGCTTACACGTTGAGCCGAAAAAAGCTTGTTTTCCGCTTCAACAACATTTTCTTTCGTAATTTCTATATTGTCCATTTTGTTATTTATTGGCTTTAATATTGTTGATAATGTTTCCAAGGGCGGCTATGTTATGGAAATTGAACCGCAATCTCCATTTAGAAATTTTCACCAAGAACTTTTATACTTCGGTCATTTGTCCGTCTCGCTTTTCCATTCATGTTCAATGTCTGTCATTAATAATGCGTTGTCAAAAGTTACCGAACCTTTTGGGAAAATTTCTTCGTTTTCAAAAAAGCTTGATTTTACTTTCAAAACATCAAGTGGCCTAACTTCCCACTTATATGCTTTCAATCTAAGTCCGTCAAATTTATCTTTGTTTGGAGAGTAACCAAGGTCGCCATTTTCAAAAAAGTAAGAAGCGTTATCTAATGTTTCAAAAATAGATGTATCGCTAAACAACTTTGTTTCAGTGGCATCAATTAGTATTTCAGTGCCGTCCGAACTCTTAAAATCAATATGATAATTTCCTTTTTCTTCTTCTACATTAAATTTTGCGTGATAGTGTCTTCCAGGAAATATTCGTCCGCCAACCCATGTATTTAATTTTAATGAAGTGTCTCTGCGAGGAATGTAAACTCCTGATTTTGTCTCACCGTTTTCGTCCCATTCTACCGCAATTCTGTGAGCACCATTTTCAGAATTTACTCCAATGAAGTCAGGTAGACCTTTTGGTTTTATGTTTTTCAGTCTGATTAAGCAAATTCCAACGATAGCTTTGTCCTTATAAATTTTTGGTCTAAAAGGAAATGGAATAATCTTCTCCACAGATTTTGGATCAGCTGTAAAATTGATTAAAATTCTTCGATCTATATATCCGTGTATGGTTGGGATTTTCATTGTTGTGTCTTTTTTTATCATTGATGATAACGAAAGTATTGGTGGCTAAGTGATTATTCAGGATTCACACAAACCCATCATTTCGCCAATACGATGTTGTGAGAAGTATTTATAATCCAATTAGCTGAATATCTTTTATAAAGTTATTTAACCAATCAATTCTTTTATGTCCACCTTTATAATTTGAAAAAGTTACTTTATAATTTTTTGATTTAATTAATTCAGCTAAAGCTATATTGTAGTCAATAATAGGTTCTGGTTCTTGATTTCCATATCGAATGATGATATTTGAAATTTTATTATTGGATTTTTTTAAATTATCTTTATTTGCTCCAGCAACTGAATATAAAATATAAGATTTAAAAAAATTAGGATATTTGTCTAGTAAACTAATTCCAAAACCTGCACCATTTGATACCCCATAAAAAAATCTTTTCTTCACTTTTATTTTCAAATATTCTTTAACATACTCATCAACTTCACTTATGAAAAATTCAAGGTGATTTCTATATCTAGAATAAAGATCCGAACCAATTTCAGCATCATTGTTTTCTATATATTCATAATTTCTTAGCTGTAAGTATGAATTTGGTATACCTGTTTCATTTGAATTTACACCAACTATAATAAACTCCGAAATCAATTTATTATCTATTAAACTATCAATTTTCGATTTATATCTTTCATTTAGAAATTGACCATCAGCCATAAAAATCAAATTATATTTTTTTTTGGCAGAAAATTTTTTCGGGAAATATAATGTTAAATCACGAGTTTCATTTAAGGAATTGCTTTTGATCGAAAACTTTTTAATTTCTGAATTTTGTGCACTGACAAAATAAAATGATAATAAAAGAGTTAAGGTTAATAAAAATTTCATTTAAAATCTAGTTGAGTTTAATTTATGTACTATGCTTTTTAATATTTCACATAACATCTAAATATACAAATTGCACAAATATAAATTATATACTATTGCGTCAATGTAGTTTAAGAATTATTATAAGTATTTGAATTTTATGTTATTAAGCTATAATTTGTTTTAGATAAACGCAATTGAAATTAAAATTCACGAAACTTATTTCTCTCCCGAAACCCTTTCATAAATATTGTGAATCAAACCATCCGCAACAGAAATTTTCGGCACAAAAATTTTATTGATATCTGCCCAATGCATCACAAAATTGTAGATTTTCAAAGCATGCACCAAAACATCGGCTCGGTCTTCTCTGAAACCGTATTTTGTCATTCTTTCTTCCACGGTAAGATCGTTGAATTCTTTGTAGGCTTTTTTTAAGTAGGCAATAGACATTGGTTTTCCGTCTTTGGTTTTGCTCATCGAAAAAACTTTGTTGATATTTCCACCGGAACCGATGGCTACAATTTGTTTTTTACTGCTGATATTTGCTTTTATTTCTTCTTTCATTTCTTTCCAGTTGTCGTCTGTTACAAGATTATTGAGAAGACGAATTGTTCCGATATTGAAAGATTTTTCGTAGATCATTGTATCGTTTTCATAGAACGTAAGCTCGGTAGAACCACCACCAACATCCACATAAAGATAAGCGAAATCTTTGTCGAGACCTTCTGCAACGTGATTTTCGTAAACTAAAGTTGCTTCTTCGTCTCCTGAAATAATTTCTATCGTCAGATCTGCATGATTTTTTACTTTTTCAATAATTTCATTCCCATTTTCGGCATCACGCATCGCACTTGTAGCGCAGGCTCTGTAATGTTCTACTTTGTAAACTTTCATCAAATCACTGAAAATCTTCATAGAATCTAAGACCATTTTTTCTCTTTCTTCGCCGATTTTTCCAAGAGTGAATACGTCCATTCCCAATCGCAGAGGTATTCGCAGTAGATTTAATTTAATATATTCAGGCTTTCCGTTTTGAATTTTCACCTCATTGATTAAAAGTCGGGCCGCATTACTTCCTATGTCTATCGCTGCAATGATCATTTGATTGTATTTTATTGAATTTCAGTTGTTTAAAATTTTAAAATTTGTGTTTTTACGGACGAATTTACAAAATATTATTTCGCACCCTTTTATTGAGGCTATTTTACGGTAGTTTTTGCCTTCAAATATTTATACGTTTCAATCTGAGAGCGGCATTCTTTTTCACCGTTGCTGATGTATTCGTTGCTCAGTTTTTTGTCTAAAATTCTTGCTTTTACATTATCCCTTAACTGAATATCAAGAATATCTTTCAGTTCTTTTTTAAGATTTTTATCGGAAATTTTTACCGCTGCTTCAATTCGGTGATCCAAATTCCTATTCATCCAGTCGGCAGAAGAAATATAGATATCTTCAGAGCCTTTATTGTAAAAATACATTACTCTTGCATGCTCCAGATATTCATCAACAATGCTTATTGCTTTTATTTTCTGTTTAAAATCTTTTTGATTAATGGCACAATAAATTCCCCTCACAATCACTCTTATTACTACACCGGCTTGCGCTGCCTCGTACATTTTGATAATTAAAGCACGGTCACTTACCGAATTTGCCTTAATGATCATTTCTGCTTTTCTTCCGGCTTTGGCTTCTTCAATTTCTTTATCAATATAATGCTCAATTTTTTCGCGCATAAATAGCGGACAAACCAACAAGTTTTTGCAGGTCTTCAGAACCGACAGATAATCTTCTTTTGGTTTTTTCAGAACGGTAAATACTTTATTAATATCTGCCATAATGCCTCTGTCTGAAGTCATTATCAGATGATCACCATATATTTTAGCCGTTTTTTCATTAAAGTTTCCAGTGCTTACAAAACCATATTGCAGAGTTTTATTGTGTGCCCGTTTTTTAATAATGCAAAGTTTGGCGTGTACTTTTTTGTCAGGAATTCCGATTAAAACAGTGATTCCTTCAGGCTCAAACATTTCTTTCCACATCAAATTCGATTCTTCATCAAATCTTGCCTGAAGCTCGAGCATTACGGTCACTTCTTTACCATTTCTGGCAGCGTAGATTAGCGCATTGCTTATTTTTGAATTACTTGCCAAACGGTAAGCGGTAATCTGAATAGATTTTACATCCGGATCCATTGCTGCTTCACGCAACAGGTCGATTACCGGTGTGTAGGTATGATACGGAAAACTCAGTAAAACATCTTGTTTCTGAATAACGTCTGTCACTCTTTCGCCATGCTCAAAAGCCTGATGCGTAAAAGACGTTCTTTCTACCGGTTTTTTGCTGTATTCAATGACATCGGGAAAATCCATAAAATGTTTGAAATTGTGAATCTTTCCGCCAGGAATAATACTGTCTTTTTTGCTTAAATTTAATTTTCGGATCAGCAATTCGAGCATTGCTTTATCCATGTCTTTATCGAAAACAAACCGGGTCGGTTTTCCTTTTCTACGATTTTTAAGTCCTTTTTCTATTTTTTCGGCAAAATTGGTTTTGATGTCGTTATCAATATCCATTTCTGCATCTTTGGTTACTTTAAAAGCATTGGCAGAGAACTCGTCATATCCGAAATAAGAGAAAATATGCGGTAAGTTGAAAGTGATAACGTCCTCAAGCAGCATCACATTTTTTTCTTCAGGATCTTCTGTTGGCAATAGTACAAATCTTCCTACAAAACGCGACGGAATTTCAATAATTGCATAATTGCTGTGATAATTCCAGTCTTTTTTTCTCATCGCAACACCCAGATAAAGACTTTTATCTCTCATGTAGGGCATCGGAGTATTTTCGTGAAGAAGAATCGGGATAACGTTGGCTTCTACCACTTCATCAAAATATTGTCGTACAAATTCTTTCTGTTTGGCAGTAAGGTTTCTTGAAGTTTTAATGAAAACCTTCTGGTCTGCCATCTCAAGCTGAATTTTTTTCCAGGTTTTATCGAAGTCAGCTTGTTGAGTCATAACAATCTCGTTAATTCTCTGAAGAATTTTCGAAGGCGGCTGATAAAATGATTCGGCAATTACTTTTTCTTTAAAATCCATCGCACGCTTCAGACCGGCAACACGTACTCTGAAAAACTCATCAAGATTATTTGAGAAAATCCCAAGAAAACGAATTCTGAGATGAAGCGGCACGTTTTCGTCCATCGCTTCCTGTAATACTCTTTCGTTAAATGCTAACCAGGTAACATCTCTGGGATTAAAATGTAAAGACATATTTGTGTATAAAATTTATCAAAAATACTAATAAAACTGTTCTTTCAGAAGATTCTAAAGTTAATTCTTAATTAAATTTTTAGTTGAAGGAAAAGTAAGTGAAACAGTGAAATTATTTTAAACACATAAGTCACTTAGGTTTACAGAAAAATTTTTGAAAGCAACAGAATATATTAGTTTTGAAGGCATCGACAGGCTCGGCATGACACCGTCGATGATTACAAAAAAATCTAAATAATTTCATCCTGAACTTGTCGAAGGATTTTGTAAACTTTTGAATATCTGTTAAACATCTCAAAAATCTTTGTTTCTTTTTGCGGTAAAAAAATAAGTTTATTACTGTCATCATATAACATTTTATGTTTAAAATTTGTCTCGGTTTTATTTAAAAATAATTGAAACTGTCAATTTGTCACAAAAATTCTAATGGTACAGATATTGAGAAAGTGAGAGTGTAATCAAATTTAAAAATTAGAAAAAATATAAATATTATGAGTAAAATAATCGGAATTGACTTAGGTACAACCAACTCTTGCGTTGCAGTAATGGAAGGTAAAGATGCTGTAGTGATCCCTAATGCAGAAGGAAAAAGAACAACACCTTCTATCGTAGCGTTTACAGAAGATGGTGAAAGAAAAGTAGGTGATCCTGCAAAAAGACAGGCTGTAACAAACCCTACTAAGACTGTATATTCTATCAAAAGATTCATCGGAACACATTTCAAAGACGATGCTTCTGAAGTTTCAAGAGTGCCTTACGCAGTGGTAAGCGGACCAAATGATACTGTAAAAGTAAAAATCGACGACAGAGAATATACACCACAGGAAATTTCTGCAATGATTCTTCAGAAAATGAAGAAAACTGCTGAAGATTATCTTGGACAAGAAGTAACAAGAGCAGTAATCACTGTTCCGGCTTACTTTAATGATGCTCAGAGACAAGCTACAAAAGAAGCTGGTGAAATCGCTGGTCTTAAAGTAGAAAGAATCATCAACGAGCCTACAGCAGCAGCTTTGGCTTATGGTATGGATAAATCTCACAAAGATCAAAAAATCGCTGTTTATGACCTTGGTGGCGGTACTTTCGACGTTTCTATCCTTGATTTAGGTGACGGAGTTTTCGAAGTATTGTCTACAAATGGTGATACACACTTAGGAGGTGATGACTTTGATGATGTTATTATCAACTGGATGGCAGACGAATTCAAATCTGAAGAAGGGGTAGATCTTAAAGGTGATGCAATTGCATTACAAAGATTGAAGGAAGCAGCTGAAAAAGCAAAAATTGAATTGTCTTCTTCTCCTCAAACTGAAATCAATCTTCCTTATATCACAGCTACAGCTACAGGTCCTAAACACTTAGTGAAGACTTTAACTAAAGCTAAATTTGAGCAGTTATCTGCTGACTTGGTAAGAAGATCTATGGAGCCTTGTAAAAAAGCGCTTTCTGATGCAGGTCTTTCTATCTCAGATATCGACGAAGTAATCTTGGTAGGTGGTTCCACAAGAATCCCAATCATCCAGGAAGAAGTTGAAAAATTCTTCGGTAAAAAACCTTCAAAAGGAGTTAACCCAGATGAGGTTGTAGCAATTGGTGCAGCAATCCAAGGTGGAGTTTTAACTGGAGATGTAACTGACGTTCTTTTATTAGACGTTACGCCACTTTCTTTAGGTATCGAAACAATGGGTTCTGTTTTCACTAAATTAATTGATGCAAACACTACAATCCCAACTAAAAAATCTGAAGTATTCTCTACAGCTTCTGACAATCAGCCGGCTGTAAGCATCAGAGTAGGACAGGGTGAAAGACCAATGTTCAACGATAACAAAGAGATCGGTAGATTTGACCTTACAGATATTCCACCAGCACAAAGAGGTGTTCCTCAGATTGAAGTAACTTTCGATATCGATGCAAACGGAATCTTGAGCGTTTCTGCTAAAGATAAAGGAACTGGAAAAGAGCAATCAATCAAAATCCAGGCTTCTTCAGGTCTTTCTGACGAAGAAATCGAAAGAATGAAAAAAGAAGCTCAGGAAAACTCTGCAGCTGATAACAAGAGAAAAGAAGAAGTTGAAATTTTCAACAAAGCTGACGGATTGATTTTCCAGACTGAAAAGCAATTGAAAGAATTCGGTGATAAATTATCTGCTGATAAAAAAGCAGCTATCGAAACAGCTCACACAGAATTGAAAGCAGCTTTCGAAGCTAAAAACGGAGATGATGTAAAAGCTAAAACTGAAGCTTTAGATGCAGCTTGGATGGCAGCTTCAGAAGAAATGTATGCACAAGGACAAGGTGCAGATGCAGGAGCTCAACAAACTCAAGGTCAGGCAAACGGAGCAGAAGATGTTCAGGATGCAGACTTTGAAGAAGTCAAGTAAGTAGCAATTATCATCGATTAATATCGATTGAAATAAATTAGTAAATCGCTGTAAATGTAATGTTTACAGCGATTTTTTTTATTTTTGTATTTTTCTTAATAGTTGATTTTAATCAATTTTTGTCGTAATTTTGTATCTTATTTGTACCGCATCTTAATAACGGACAATGTGGGTCTTATTGTGTCTTAAATGTACTAATGTATATTTTTAAATTTAAATAAAATGAATTATGGGCTTCAGTAATCTTAAAATACCGAAACTTTGTGAATTTTGCCAGAAGCCATTTGAAGCAAAAACAGTTGCCACCAGATTTTGCAGTAAGTATTGCTCGGAAAAGTTGGGAAAAAGGCAAAAACAATTGGCAAAAGAAATCGAAGCAAAAAAAACACTGTTAGAGAACTCAGTTTCTAGAATTGCTGAATTGCAAACACGACCATATATATCCGTGAGTGAAGCGGAAATGCTTTTTGGAATTTCAAAAAACACGATTCATAGATTAATTAAAAGTAGAAAAATACCTGCCATCAATTTGGGAGAGCGACTCACTCGTGTAAGCAAAATTGATATAGAACAAATGTTTACAGCAGTTAAAATGCCAGATAAGTCGAAAGAAATTCCTGAGAAACCCAATTTTGAAGTTGGTAATTGTTACACAATTTCCGAGATTAGTTCAAAATTCTACGCTGATCCAGGAACTGTCACAAACCTAATTAAAAGAAATAAAATTCCGACAAAGAAAGTTGGAAGTTTCGTGTATGTTCCTAAAATTTTAATTGATAAAATTTTTGAAGGAAAATGAAAGAGTTACTAAAAACTAAGGTTACCGTACGCTTACGAAAAGCAGAGTTCCGAAATGAATGGTTTATTTATTTGGAAAGTTATCCTGTGAAGATGTCGGGTAGAGATAAAGTTCAAAGAGTTCGAGAGTATCTGAACAGAAGCGTTACAACGGTAGATTTTGACAAAAAACGTCCTGCGAGAACAACACAAGATTCCGTCTCATTTAAACCTAAAAGAGATGATAATGGTATTATTGTTTGCAAAAGCAATAACGACCGCGAGACAATGCTTTATGCAGATTCTTTACGCAAATTACGTCAGAGAGAATATGATAATATTGAACTTTACAGTGATCTTGACGCAGTACTTGCAGAACAAAAAGAAAAATCTCAGGAGAATTTTGTGAGATATTTTGATCTGCTGGTTACTAAAAGGCATAAAAACAATTCCGAATCCATTCAAGTAAATTGGTATCGCTCAATAGAGTTTCTAAAAGATTTTGGAGGCGAAACCATTACTTTCTCTCAAATAGATACAAGGTTCTGTGAAAAGTTTAAAGCATATCTATTGACTGCTAAAAGTGGTAGTAATAAAGAAAATAGTATTTCTCAAAATACAGCTTCAACATATTTTTCTGTTTTCAGAGCTGCATTGAAAGAAGCTTTTATCGATGGCTATTTTACCAGTGATATTTCTGCTAAAATAAAATCGATTCCGCACAAAGAATCAAGACGAGAATATCTTACACTTGATGAACTTAATACTTTAGTTGAAACGCCATGTGAACTTGACGTACTAAAACGGGCAGCGCTCTTTTCAGCTTTAACAGGTTTACGGCATTCCGATATTCAAAAACTTACGTGGAACGAAATAAGCCTTGAAAATGATCAGGCGAAAATAAATTTTACTCAAAAAAAAACCAAAGGCGTAGAATATATGCCGATGTCTAAACAGGCATTACAACTTTGTGGTTCAGTTGGTCTTCCTACTGATTTAATTTTTAAAAATTTGACTGACCCGGCTTGGATTTCCCGACCACTAAAGAAGTGGATTGAAAGTGCAGGAATTAACAAAAAAATAACTTTCCATAATTTCAGACACACTTTTGCAACGCTTCAGCTTTCGAGTGGAACTGATATTTACACAGTTAGTAAAATGCTTGGTCATACAAACGTAAAAACTACGCAGGTTTATGCAAAAATTGTTGATGAGAAGAAAAATAAAGCTTCGACTGCTATTCATCTGAAAAATTTGTAAATGCATTTGCAACACATGTTTGGAGAATAATAACTTAATATTTCCTCCTATAAATCTTTAAAATTCACGTAGATACTAGGCTATCATGTAATATACATTACTGGACTGGGTTAATAATATCGAACATTACATCACCGTCTGTATACTGATGCATCTTTCATTTTCGGTAAGCTAAAAGTTGAATGGCACTTTTAAAGTAGCGGAATAGTACTATTAATTAGCCAATTTAGGACAGAGGCATACTTTATTAAGTCAAAAACATAATAATCTATATTTCGATTGGTAGATTTACTTAAGGTAGGAGTAATAAGCAACTTATGATAGAGTAGAATAGTTAAGGTTGCGGTAGCAAAGTATAGTAAAACACTACGTTACGGCGATTTATATATCTTCCAAAATCACTGAAATGATAATGTCATCATTATATATGAAAGGGACGCAGATGTAGAATCTCTCTTACCAAAATTATTTGTTTTTTGTGAAATCTATAAATTAAATACAATGAATGATCATGAAATATCTTTCGAGAATTTACCAAATGCAGTTGCGTTTCTCATTAACGAAGTTGGTGATCTTAAGCTATTACTAATTAAAGAAAATGCGACAGTAACGATTCCTTCCAAAAAAAAACCGATAGGTATTGATGAAGTATCAAAACTTATCGGAAAAGCAAAATCAACTATTTATACATTGGTGCGAAAAAGAAATATTCCTTGCTACAAAAATGGCAAGAAACTTTATTTTTTTGAAGATGAACTTTTAGATTGGATCTCTAATGGTAAACGCAAGACCATGGAAGAATTGACATTTGAAAGTGAACAGTACAAAAAAAAGAATTCTGGAAAATAATTACATTTGGTAAATTGAAAATATTTAAGCTGTCTTATGTATAACTGAGATATTTCATAATACATGGTATAATATTATCAAAATTCCTTCAGATTTAAAAATAGTATAATCTCTTACGGTTGCGATGGGAACTTATATTAAAAAGTTTAGATGATTCGAAATGTAAAATTATAAACGAGTTACAAATTCTTTTACTGACCATAAACATCAAGTTAGTTCTTAAAATTATAATAAACTTTATCGGAACATATACTCTTATTTTACTGTCGATTTAATAGAATTGTAATCTCACCCCTCTTTGGTACACTCAAAAGTAGAGTTTTTGGTTAATAATTCCTTGTTATCGTTGTTGAAATTTTGTTGGAATGTGGGAAACTCGTCGATATTGCCTGATTGGGTTTTCCATATTTCAATAAAAACGCCTTGGTGTGAGGTATTGCAAAGCACTATGCGGCCGCTCATTATTATACATCCACATCCAGATTTCCGAATAATTTCTCATCTGCCTGATATTCTCAAAAAGGTAAACATCTAAGAATTCTGTCCGAAACGTTCTATTGAATCTTTCTGCCAAAGAGTTTTGCGTTGGTTTTCCCGGCTGAATATACTGAATGACAATTCCGTTCTTACTGCACCAGTCTTTTAGTTTTCCTGCAATAAATTCAGGACTATTGTCAACCCTTATTCTTTCCGGTTTCCCACGCCAGTCGATTAGCTGTCCCAGCTCGGAAACTACTCTTGCTGATGGTAAACTGGTGTCAATGGTAATATTCAGAATCTCTCTGTTAAAATCATCAATAATATTAAGGCTTCTCACACTCTTGCCATTCTCCAAAGTGTCGTGCATAAAGTTTATACTCCAGGTTACATTGGGATAAACAGGACGAAGCAAAGGCTCTTTTACCCTTGCCGGAAGCCGTTTTTTATGTTTACTTCTTAAATTTAGCCTCATCGATTTGTAGATCCTATAAACCCGTTTGTGGTTCCATCCAAGCCTACAATTATAGAAGCAACGTTAACACATAAGAATTATATATTTAACAAGGGAGGTGGTCAAGTTTACGACTATACAGACTGGCTGTCCGGACAAGGTGGTGGCAATATTTTTTTATTTACGTCGTCAAATGTTACGGATATTAGGGAATTAATTCGATATGGTGATCAAAGGAATGTCAATGTGTTTCACATGGTACCGATGTACAAAATGAATAAGCAAAGTATAAGTGTCAATTTTGTACAATTGCGTTATCTCTTTACATTATTTGGAGATCATTATAATTATGGCGATAACTTTATATTTGATAAGAATTTTAATATTCCAAGATAATATGAAGACAAAATTTTTATTATTATTTTTAACTTTCTCAATAATTATGAAATCACAAGATAATAACTCGAAAGCAGCAGTGATCTATATGAATATGGATAAAGGAATACATCTATTATATTATTCTGACGAACCTCATTTTTTATACTTAAAAAGGGGAAAACAAAAATGGTATACAACTTATGAAGAATTGAAAGAATCCGTGGCAAAAAATGAAGAAATAGAATTAAAGGCTGATTTAAAGGATTATTTTGATTATCAATTGACCAATTATAATTTTTTCATAGGTCAGAATAACAATAATATAGAAGAGTTGTATGACAATGTGATAAAAGATTATGAAAAAGAATATAAAATCTCTTTTTGTAACAAAGATGAGATTAATAAGTTATTCATGGAAAAAATCAAAAATGACGATGAGGAGGAACTGAAAGATTTTTTATCAAAATCAGAAATACCTCTTTTATTATATTCAGGTAATTATTTGATTAAACACAATAAATCGGCTTTTAAATTACATTGGGTTACTGTTTCAGAAACTAATATATTTAACGAAGAATATCTGACAAAAGCGTTATATTTTGATTTGAAAAAATTTAATATAGTAAAAAGAATACGGTATTATTTCACTGAGATACTAAACAGGCATAAATATCTAAATAAAGAAACAGAGTTTGATATAGACACGATGATAAATTTTGTCGAGATTAATATTCTTAACAGCATAAGTAGTAGTTATCCAATTAGTGAATTATCGGAAAATTATAAAAAGCATATGATTAGAAATTAAATAAGACACTATCCCACAAAGTGTGTAAGTTAAAAAGTTAGGGCTTGGATTTTACAATCTGAGCCTTTTTTCAAAAATAAGCATAAACTGGTTAAGAACAAAGCCCCAATTCTGAATAGGCATGGTCCATTTTTTAGTAGCTTCTTTTAATGCTAGATACACTGATTTCATTACGGCATCATCGGTAAGAGAAGACATTTTGTTCTTGGTGTATTTTCTGATTTTCCCGTTGAGATTTCAATTAAATTGGTAATATTTTGAATCAAGAGTGGTCAAATAATTGGTATTTCAATTCAAGCTATTCAATTCATTTTTTGAATCAATCAATTGTAAGTGTCATTGAGAATAATTTTACTTTTACTGGAGGAGCCCATGGTTCAGCTGGAATTAATGGACTTAATTTCTATATCTCCCCTAATTATAAATTAGATTTTAAGGATTTATTCAGTTATGAAGATTCTCAGATTGTACTTGAATTTATTTCTGAATATTGTTTCCAAGAATTGAGAACCATATACAACGAATGGATGCAAACCTCTGAGGAGGAAATAAAAATTCAAAACAAATCAATGTTTTGGGAAAATAGCTTAGATCCTGACTGGGAAAATTTTGACAATTTCCTAATTTCTAATGAAAATATTAGTTTTATTTTTAATCAATATCAAGTTTCTTCATACGCTTTTGGAATGCATATTATTGATATTCCATTTAAAGAGTTTTTTAAATTAAATATTGAAATTACAGTTTTATCAACACTTAAAGAAAAACTAAAATAAAACATAATGTCTCATAAATCTATGTTATTATACTTGAAGCAAATACATATGGAAAATGTATGAGTTAAATTACAATATTATAATTTCTCAATAGAACTGGTTAGAAGCAAATTAAAAACTATAGATAACAAAAAGTCTGATATGATAAATGATAATTCTTTAAATTTAGAATTATAT
Organism: Chryseobacterium sp. CFS15; assembly: GCF_031118795.1. Lineage (NCBI taxonomy): Bacteria > Pseudomonadati > Bacteroidota > Flavobacteriia > Flavobacteriales > Weeksellaceae > Chryseobacterium > Chryseobacterium sp. CFS15. The sequence continues at coordinate 107,636 of NZ_JAVHYL010000002.1, forward strand.
AGTTATTTTTGCAAAAAAAAAATATGAAATACATTTTGTTATTAGTAATGTTTGCTACATTAGGATCTTGTGCATCCGCTGATCTCACAGACATTAATGAGGTTTCAGAGCCATCACGTATTACTAACTATATTCTAAAGGATAGAAGTGGGATTGAATCAATAAACTATAAAGAGATTACTGGAGATAAAATCACGTATGATTATAATACTCAGAAATTAGAAATTGAAGATGATTCAATTGTTGTTAATTTAAAAGATTTAACTTCAAGTAATGCTAATATTGGGAGTGTTAATAAAAATTGGAGTGATCCTGGAAACAATTGTAGGTTAATTGTACATGCTGATAAATTTATCGATTGGATGGGAGATAGAGGGGTAGGAGCTCAGTTTTGTACATTAAAAATCTATATTGAAGGGGGAAAGATTGCTATTTATCTCCACGGCAATAAATATTCATCATCTGGAAGTATTAGTCTTATTGGACAGCCTCAATGTGTACTTGATGCTGTGCAAGAAGTTTTAATGGAAGATCCGACAGAGGCTTTGGAAGTAATATGCGATAATTAATGCTTTAATGATGGTACAAACAAGCATTCATTATAGTGGATTAATATAAAACTATCAAAAGTAATTTCTCCTTAATTACTACACAATTTCTTGAATATTGTCTTGTCCTAAAAATCCGATACAAGTTATAGGTCAAAAATACTTAATTAAACCACAGCAAAAACATTTTTGCTGTGGTTTTTTGTTTTGTAGGTTTTCATTTTTAAATCAGACTGCTCGTGCATTTGGTTTGGAGTTAGGTAATAGTTTGAAAAATGAAGTCTAATTTCATTATAAATCTGAATCAATTCATCTACAATTTTCTTCTCAATTTAGTTTCCATATCGTATTTATCAATATCAAATTCTTGTTTCAAAAAACGATAAAAAGTATATAAATATAATAACTAACTTTATCAATGAATTTGCTCAAAGTTTATAAACATACTGGTAACAAATTATAAATAAAGACGGGAAAGCTGAAAACCGAATAGAGTAGGCAATAAACAAAAAACTAATAAAAATGGAAAAACAACCAGCAGAAATTAAATTCTCAATAGCGCAAAACGTTGAGAAGAGCGACGAGGCATTTTACCCAATTAGCATATCAGTTATCAACGAGTCATCTGTTGATTTTAGTGTTGCAGAAGTTGCGGTTAAAGACAATGATTCAAATAGAGTAGCAACTGGCATATTACAAAATATCCCCAGTGGCGGTGAAGCCCACACAACAGTTCAGTTGCCAGGTGGTATTGAGTGGTGTGCTTGGAAAATTATTCCTGTAGTAGGAGAAACATTTTATGGCGGCGGTGCAGCCAGCAATGCTCCAGGTGTTAAATTAACTATAACCGACTAACAGGTAAACTTAATTATATGTAGCGATTGGAGTCACTTTCTGATCGCTACATTCTTTATTAGACTCCAAAATCAATATTATTTAAGGATTTTCAATTATTAACACACAAATTTTATATCTGACTTAATTATATTTATTTGATATTTTACTTTCTCTGCAAAATCTCAAAAAACGATCAAAATTAAATTTATATTAGTAGCATAAATGGCTTTGCGAATATCAGATAGTTTGGATTGATGCAATGCGTAAATTGTGAAGTTATGCGACATTTTATGAAAACCGTATTAAAAATAATTTTAGTCATTTTTATTTCAATTAGTTTATTTAGTTGTAATAAATACGAAGAAGAAGAATTAAAAGCAATTCAAGATATAAGTAATAATTATCTTGATAAAAATGACTTGCAAAAAATGTTAAACCCACCAAATTTTAGTGATGAAATTGAGATAGAAAAACCAGATATTAATAAACTAAATCTAAAAGTTTATATCTCGGATGAATTAAGACCGATTATGCAAATTAAGGAAGACAATGAATGGATGTTTAAAAACAACAATATGTCAAAAAAAGATTCTGTGGCATATTTTAATCTTGTAAATTCTGAAAAATTTAAATCTCTAGAATATCGGACATTTGATAAGAAAAAAATAAAATTTATAAAACCTTATCATTATTTTGATTATTCAAAACAGAAATTAAAGGATGGAGAGAATTATAACTATTTAAGTTTTTCAAGATTTTGTTTTGACGAAGATTATAATTTTGGAGTAACTGTAATTGATTATCACGTAAGTTCTAACGGATATAGTTTTATGGGTTATAATATGTCTTTATTTATAAAAAAAATTGATGGAAAATGGAAAATCATCGCGCCAAAATAGAAAAGAAACGTCGCATAACAGGATTTTGCGTCAGGCGGGCTGAAGTGCAAAATTCAACAGCAGTTTTTCAATTGAACATCAGTGATAAAATCAGCTTTCGTGCTTCGATTTCCACTCGAACGAAAAGCCGGTTCTAGATTAAATTAAATCTCAACAAACGATGAAAACCGACCGTTCCTTACACAATATTTGCATTGCTTCAATTAAGAGAAGCACAATGAAGCCGTATGACTTTAAATGGACAAAGTTTTATGAAAATAACAGAGAATTTCCTTACAGCGAGCTGCAAATTGATATGACAGAAAACGAATTATACATTTGTTCAACTTTTATTGACAAGGATAATTTCAGCATTTTGACAACAAAAAAGCTATTAACCCGAGAAGATGGTCAATTTTGCTCTGAAAATATAAAAAGTGCTATGGATAAGCTATATGGAGATTTTAAAGGGTACAAAGATAAAGAATTTACTTACGGACTGGTTGAACTACCTAACGGAAAAGAGTTAAAATATTTGATAGAGACGGGCAAAGCGTCGATGGTTATGATTCACGGTGTTAGAACACTTATTAGAATAAATAAATGAGACAAATTTAAGTTGACAAAAGGGGATAGGCAGTGCAAACATATCTAGAACAGATTAGTGCTTCAACTTTGTTCATAAATTAAAAGACAAAATCTCAATATATATTTAGCCAAATCTCAAAAAACGATATTAATAAATCTTTTTTAAAAAATAAAAAAATGTCTCAATGTTGAGACATTTGTCGTATATTTGAATCATGAAAGATACGAGGGATAAAATTATTGATGGTGCAGTGTTTTGCTTAAATGTAAATGAAAAAGCAAGCATTGATGAAATCGCCAGTTATCTTGGAATAAATAGAAGGACTATTCATAGATACTTTACAGATAGGGATAATTTATTGGAATGTTGTCTACAGAAGATGATGTTAAAATGTAATAAGGCAATGACTGATGCTTATGAAAGTAGCGCTTATCCCCTGAAACAAGTGGAAGCTATGTTTTATGCTGCACTTTCGATTGGTACTGAATATTCTTTTGTAAAAAAAATATTCAATCGTTCTAATTATGGACAGGTTCTTAAAAATGAAAGTTTGGATTATGAATCGGTTAAACAGAAATGGTTCAGGCTTATAATAGTACTGCAAGATTCTGGTGTAATTAACAGGTTATTACCAATTTCTTGGATTTATAACCTTTTTGGTGGTATGATAGATATTGCAATTCAAGCACAAGCTAGTGGAGATGTAGCAATCAATGAGATTAAAAATCTCTCATGGAAGTCTTTTCAGGGAAGTATTGGTATAATTAATTAGTAATGGAAATAAAAAATAAAATAATATCTGTGTTGTCTTGGATAGTTATCCTATCGGGTTTCGAAGGCTACGCACAAAGCTCTAAGCAAATGACATCAAAAATGATTACAAAACAAAATGACAAATATGATGATGAGTACCTTGTCAGTATGCTACCTGGATTCACTAATCATCATCAAAATGTAAATGGTACAAAATTGCACTACGTTTCAGGGGGTACAGGTTCTACGCTTATCCTGTTACCTGGTTGGCCACAAACTTGGTGGAGTTACCATAAAATTATGCCGATTTTAGCTAAGCATCATAAGGTTATAGTGATAGATTATAGAGGGATGGGCTCTTCTGAAAAGCCAGCTGGTGGCTACAGTAAAAAAAATATGGCCGGCGATATTGCGTCATTCATTCGATCACTGGGACCTGGTAAAGTAAGTGTTGCGGGGCATGATATAGGAGCTAATGTAGCTATAAGTTTTGCAGGAAATTATCCAGAGCTTACAGAGAAATTAATTGTTCTTGATACACAACATCCTGAAGAGGATTTTTACAAGTTACCTATGCTTCCAGTAGGCTTACCAGTGCATCCTTGGTGGGTAGCTTTCAATCAGATAAAAGATCTACCTGAAAATTTGTTGGAAGGCCGTTTCCACATTGTTCAACAATGGATTTTTGATCAAATGCTAGTAAACAAAGATAGTATTAGCGAATTTGATCGACAGGTATATGCAAAGGCTTACGAAACAAAAGAAGCGATTCGTGCATCAAATGGTTGGTATCAGGCATTTCCAGAGGATATTCAAGATATAAAATATATGAAAATGATTGAAGCACAAACCTTGGCACTAGGAAGTCCTAATGCAACACCAATGTTGAAAGCATCACTTCCAAATTATATCAGGAATCTACAACTAAAAGAGATTAAAAATTCTGGTCACTTCATTTTAGAAGAGCAGCCTGCTGAAGTAGCAAACTTGATCTCTGATTTTTTGAAGTAAGATTTAGTATTTAATTGACTGAGTCTCCTGTAAAGTATTTATAATAATTAGATCAGAATCTCAGAAAACGATTAGATTTTAAATTGCTGAATGTTTGGTGTGTTTTTAAAGTAGCAAGTTGCTATTAATCATTTAAATATATTAGTTATAATGATTATATAACTAAAACAATCTCAAAAAAATGATAATTAATTTTTTTACGAAGTATTAGGGATATAAATTGTATTTTAGGATTCATCAATTTAATTCTAAATAAAAATATTATGACTGAATTTACAAATAAATCTTTTGAATACACATATTTGGTGGCTGACTGTGAATATAAAATGAAGGTATTAATTGTATCTGCACCTGAAGATATTGAAATATCTAATATAGATACCGAAGAAGCAAATGGGTTTATCTTTAAAGTAGCTGTCAGCACTGAGCCACAAATTTCTCCAGAATATTTTGAAACGGCAAAACAATATGTTTTTGTCTTTGGCAGGGAAGGTGAGCATCGATTTGGTTATCTTGAAAATGGTAATCTAGTGGAGCCTGTTCAAAATCGCTTTATACAAGTTCTAATGCTAAACATACAGCAAATTCTTATGATTGCTGGGAATGAAGGACACTTTTTTGTCTGAATTTGGAAAAATGTTTTGACGAGTTTCAATGAAGAAGGTACAAACTGATTTAAAAAGATTAACAAATTAAATAGTCTCACAAAACGATTATATACATTAAATGACAAGTATTCTCTACACTTCAAAAAATGAAAAAAACTATATTTTTTTATATAGTTTTCAACAAGAATATTTAGAAGCCCATGATGGTAATGTATTAATTTTTGAAATTTGGGAGGAAGGAAAAGAAGAACTTGACATGTTTAGTTTTATGCTCCGAGAAATGGAGAATGGCACTGATTTGAAAGTCGTTGATTTGTTTCCAGATTCGAAAAAATATTATTTAGGAAAAGGAATTTCAAGAGCGATGATTTTACATTGTAAAAATTTATTCGTAAAACGTATTATTTCTGAAAGAAGAGATAAAAACTGGGAAGAAGCTCGGACAAAAGTTTGGGAACGGATGAAATTTAACGGAGAAGTTGCTTATTGTGAATTTAAAGATTTTTACTTTACAATATGATAAAATTGAACTATTCGAATAATCTTAAAAAACCATTTTATCATGCAAAACAAAAAGAAACTTATAATTTTATTTTCATTTTTTTATTTCGGCTTTAGTGGATGCTTACTTTCCCAAAATCGGATAAGTCATAATCTTATCACCATCAATTATAGTCATCTGCAAAATATTTCAGCCAATTCATTCTTTCAAAATAAAATGACGGTCGAAAAAGATTATAAGGTTGCTGGGAGAAAGTTCGAGATTTTTTTTGAAAAAGATAACAATGTTTTCTGTGGAAAAAAACTGTCAGCTAGTAAAGAGATTAAGGTGGATACCTTATATACTATTTCAAAGGATAGTCTTATGATGACTTTCCCGGATTATCACTTGGAAGGTTATCAATTGAAAAATATTGTTTATGCTTATCTAAAAGATAACATTCCGGGTTATGGTATTTTAGATGGCAAAAACAAATTTAAATATAAAATTGATAAGTCCTTGATTAAAATTGTATATGAGCAAATCACCCATAAATACATTAAGAGAAAAAGCACAAAATATTATTTTATACTTGATTCTAAAAATTTAAATATTGTTGATTTTAAAAAATTATAAGCTAAATTTTTTCTGACTACTTATACATTTAAAATATTCAGTCTTATGATCAGATTAATCAATTATGTCTCAAAAAAGGATTAAACTCTTAAAGTTTCTGTATACAAATTAAAAAGCAATATGAGTAAAAAAATTTCAAGAACTTTAATACTAAGTATAGAATATTCAGCTTTATTTGGTTCCATAATTTTGATTGTATATTCTATTATAAATTCTAATTGGGAAGTTACAGCTGCTGCCTTAGCGGTAGTTGCTGCAATTATTGCAAATTTCAATTCTCAACGTATTTCCTGGAAACAGGAAGATGAGTATGAAGCCGATATTGATATTAATTTTGATCTAAAGACAATTAGTAGAAAAGTATTGTTAGTAATTCAAAATACTGGCGGTAGTAGAGCTTATAAAGTGAACTTTGTTATTACACCAGAATTGAAAGTGGTTAATAATGAAACAATAAAAGACCGAAATCTAAATTTTATTGAGAAAAAAGAAAAAATACAATACAATGTATCTACTACTGCAGATATGTTTGCTCAAAATTTAAGTAGTGAAAGACCCCAAAATTATACGGTGGAGTATTCATTTTCGCAAACTGAAAATGGAAAATTAATAAAGAAGCAGAAAACAATTTCTATTGAACATTACAGAAGGACAACATCACCTGATTCGGATTTAGAAGACTTTTATATAAAAAATGGTAATATTTCTGAAAAATTAGATAAATTAGAAAAGGCAATATTAAAAATTCGGAAATAAATAATTCTGTAATAAGATTTAAATTTTTAACATTATTAACAGAAAATGTCTCAAAAAACGATAAAATAAATACGGTTTACCATAAAGAGGTTTAATTTTTAAAGGATAATTTTAAAGACTAAAAATTAATACTAAATCTCAAAAAAAACGATGTTAAAAGAAAAAATCATAATTGTTCCTCAACACTTATACTTTGAAGAAACTATAGAGTTTATTAATAGTTTTACAAATATTCGTGATGAAAGAAGTTACATATTTGATTTCGGGAAAACTATACGTATAGATCCATTCTCTTTATTATATGTAAGTTCTGAATTGGAAATTTTTAAAAAAAATAATCCCAGTTCGCTATTTCACGCAAGGAATTTTTCACATTTAACTTATCCAGCTCATATGGGATTCTTTAAATCATTCGGATTGAATTTTGGAAAAGAACCTGGAGAAGCAAAGGGTTCTAATACATATTCACCAATTGAAGTTCAATATGTAAATGATATTAAAGAATTATCAATGGAATTAATGGTAAACCCAGGTGAAGTTTTAGAAAATTATGCAGAAAATTTAAGTAATATTTTAACTCAAAATAAAGATAAGAACGTAACAGATGTTTTAAGATATTCAATAAGAGAAATCTTAAGAAATATTGTGGAACATAGTGAAAGCGATAAATTTAGTTTCTGTGCGCAATATTTACCATCAAAACAAAAAGTAAATTTTGCAGTGTTAGATAGAGGTATCGGAATAATGCAATCTTTATTGAATAATCCTAAAATTACAATTCAAGATGATTTAGATGCTATAAGGTGGGCATTAAAACCCGGAGTATCGGGAAAAGTTTATCCTGGTCAAAAAAATAAGCCTAAAGGAGAATGGGCTAATTCAGGTTATGGATTATTTATGACAAGTAATATTTGTAAAATGGGAGGCTCATTTTTTATATCAACAGGTAAAAGAGGATTATTAATCACTGAAACACAAGAACGTGAATTAGATTTAGAGACACACGGCACTGCAATTTATTTAGATATTGATTTGAATAGTATTTATGAACTAAGCAAAATGCTATATGATTTAGGTAAACAAATTCCTAAAAATGTATTTTTAACACCATCAAGATCAACTATGGACAAGAATAAAAAATCGCTAAAGATATAAAAACTGCAGGTAATACGGGTTCTGCAATAGTAGGGCGAACTGCAAGGTTGAACACTAGTTCTTCGATTGCACTTTTGTATAAAATGGAAGACTTGTGCGTCGATTACCCAGCATCACAAAGCCTCGACATGTTAAATATATAATAATAGCTCTCAAAAAACGATACTCATTATATAAAATGAAAATTTAAAAATATGGGCTGGAAAATATTTGTAACTTTTATCAAAGATGCAGGAAATATTGAAATCAATGATTGTCTAATACAATCTTTGGGATTTAAAGATTTTGTATTTGTAGAAACGACCAATTTTAGTGAACGACCAGAAGTTGGAGAACTCTATGTTTCAAAATTTAAAAATCATCTTTTAATTGCTAATTCAGATTTAATTTGGCAGTTTACTAAACCTGATACAACCAAAACTGAAAGGAATTTTATAGAGACATTTCCTTCTTCAGAAATTTTTTCTTTGAATTTAGGATATGGAACGTATTATTGCCTAATTGAAAATGGAATCAAAATCCGTCTAAGAGAAGTTGGAGACGAAATTTATCAAGATGTAGGAAAACTGATTCCTGAAGAATTAAATTTAAAAGCTGAAGATTTGTTTGATGACGAGGAGTTAAAATTTATGAAAGAAGAATTAACAAAGGAGGAATTCGAGCAACAGTACCAATCCAATTTAGCATATGAGACAGCATTCGAGTTAACAAAAAGATTTTTCGGAATAAGGTACGATGAATTTGAAATTAAGGATTATATATTTGAAAGCGTAAAATATAGAAATTATCACATAGATGATATACAAGATTATGGAATCAAAGCAGACATGCAATTTGAATAATATTAGTCTCACAAAAAGATCAAAATACATATCGCCGTTCATGTGTTCAAAATTTAAACTGTCCTGGAGTTTTTCCATAATACTTTTTGAAAGCTGTAGAAAAATGTTGGACATGTGCGTAGCCCATCATATAAGCAACTTCAGTAACATTATGGTAGCCGTCCAACAACATTTCTGAAGCGAGTTGCATTCTGAGGCTTCTTATATATTCAAAAACACTGATACCATAGGCTGTTTTAAAGCCTGTCTTTAGTTTGAAAGTATTGAGTCCTGATAAAAGTGCTAATGAATCTAATGAAAAGTCTTCAAGAATATTACTTTCAATATATTCTTTGATATCTTTCAATTTTTTCAAGTCAGCTTCCTTTATATTGGGTTTACCCAATTTTATTTCGTCAGCACAAATTTCTTTAAACTGTAACAAAAGAAGTTCATTCATTAAACTCTGCAAATAAAGCACTTTAAAACTATCTGTATATTTTTTTTCTTGAATCTTCCGAAGAACCGAAAACATATGTGGTGTAAGTCTGTAAACATTTTTAGAAAAACTGAAAGGCTGTTTTTTTTCTATTTTATTAATGATTCCTTCAAGCCAGCGATCTTCGCCCTGTAAAAGATTTAAAAAGAATTTTTTATTAATTCCAATAGCTATACTCTCGATATACTGATTTTCATACAGAAGATGCTCATTATCCTGAGGTCCATAAACAAATGCACAACTTTGTGATTTTAACCGGCATGAATGCTCGATCCCCTGATGAAAAGAATCAATTCTTCCTTTAAATATACAGGTAAGTACAGCATCATCATTGCGTTGAAAAGGAGATGAATCCCTATTTTCAAATAGGGTAACATTTTGTTGAGTAACTGTATTACTTGATACAATTTTAATGTCCGGCATGTGTATAATTTCAGACTTGTAGATGGTGTCAAACCGATTGAGATCACTTTGCATTTCGTTGGATTTTGATCAATACGTTTTGCGTATTTAATGATACTTACAGCGTATGTTTTCTTAATTTGATAACTATAAATTTGCAAAACTATAAGGTATTATTCTGATGCACAATAAAATAAGACTGCTTATCTTTTGGAAACCTGAATTTTTGCAAAATTACAAAGAAGTATTAAATTTTTCAAACCTTCAAAAATCATGATTTAAAATAGAATTTAATTTATCAAATACATACTGGAATGATGGCAAAAAAAGGTTATTTGGATCACAAAAATTTGCATTATAAATATGAAAATAAATATTGAACCATATTCGGATCAGTGGGAGATTAATTATGAAAAATTAAAATGTCTCTTTATACAGTACCTTGAAGGATTTTCTGTTGACATACAGCATGTCGGTAGTACATCCGTTAAAGGCTTGGCAGCAAAACCGATTATTGACATAGACATTATTATAGAAAACTTAGATTTTCTGGATCCTGTTGCTGAACAATTAACAGAGTTAGGATATTGTTATCAAGGAAATTTAGGAATACCGGGGAGATATGCATTTTCAAAAAAACACCCCTTCGTTCCCTTCAAAGAGGAAGAAGGTGAAGTCATCGACCATAACCTATATGTTTGTGAACTAAATTGTATTGCGCTTGAAAATCATCTGCAATTCAGGGATTATCTGCGAACACATCCGAAAGCCGTTCGTGAGTATGCGACTCTTAAATATAATATTGCAGCCTCTACGCAGGATATCAAAGAATATGTTGCAGAAAAAACAGCATTTATCACTGAAATTCTTGAACACTGTGGATTGCCATCTTCTGCGATCGAGGTAATTAAAGACTCCAATAAGCTTACCTAGAAGTTTTCTAAACATCAATATGAATTATCGATCTAATTTAATTTGAACATGCAAATATTTCCTAATGCCGATTTACGCTCCTTTATCAAACATTATCTCTTTATAGATATTTTCAATTTCGATCAAAACCATATCCGTATTTTCGCTGACGGTAATACGGGTATTGTTTTTTGTCTGGGTGATGGAATGTTGTTACAAAATGGAGAGAAACTTCCAAGAGTTTTTGCCTATGGTCAAATAAACGAATATCAAAACTTGGAGGTATATGGTAACGTCTCGCTGGTTATTACCGTATTTAGACCTTATGGAATGAATGGCATTTTAGGCATACCGGGGACTGTGATAAATAATATTATAGTTGATTGTGAGGTCATTTCAGGATCTAACGTAAGAGAGCTCTATGAACAGCTATGTGAGCTACAGGAAAAAAATAAAATTGTAGAAAAACTTGATACCTATTTTACAGTGTTGATGGAAAAAAATGACAAGCCATTGCAGCCGATGATAGCTGCAGCAACTAACTGGATTTTTTCAAAAAAAGGAATTTTTACAGCAAAAGAGCTAATTAATTACACAGGTTGTCAACAGCGGACAATAGAAAGAAATTTTAAATCGAATGTGGGACTATCGCCTAAGAAATTAGCCGGAATCATCAGGCTCCATTATTTTCTGGGAGAGATTCGTAATACAGAGGCCGCAAACAATTTTACGACATTAGTTTATGATGCAGGGTACTATGACCAGGCACATTTAATACGCGATTTTCAAAAATTCGTTGGTCTTACTCCATCCGCTTATCATTTAAAACATCACAAGCTTGCAGTCAATGTTGTTCACTTGCCTGTCGAAAATATACAATCACAGGTTAAGAGCACGAAGTAAATTTGCCAAAAAAGATTATGGAAGATGTAATAGTCGCAACTGCACAGTTTGAAAACATAAGTGCTGACAAAAAGCAAAATTTAGTGCAAATATCTGAACTTTCCGCAAAGGCAGCAACAAAAGGTGCTAAAATTGTTGTCTTTCATGAATGTTCAATTACAGGCTATACTTTTGCCCGAAAACTGGACAAAAAGGGGATGTTGGATATCGCAGAAAATTTTTCAGACAGCCCGAGCATCAGGAGTTTGGTTGAAATTGCATCAATAAATGAAATTGCCGTTTGTGCCGGTCTATTTGAAAAAGATGATGAAGACAATCTTTTCAAAGCTTATGTATGTGTCGATAAAACAGGTATTGTTGCAAAATATCGCAAACTTCATCCTTTTATTAATCCGCACTTAAGTCCCGGTGATCGCTATTGCGTATTTAATTTATATGGTTGGAACTTCGGGATACTCATCTGTTACGACAATAATATTATTGAAAACGTACGAGCCACAAAGCTCTTAGGAGCAGATGTTTTATTGATGCCACATGTCACCATGTGCACACCGTCGCCGAGACCGGGTGCTGGTTTTGTGAACCCGGAGTTATGGTTCAACAAAGAACATGAAAATAAGCAGCTTATACAAGAATTCACCGGTTCAAAGGGAAGAGAATGGTTGATGAAGTGGCTCCCCGCCAGAGCATTTGACAATGCAATGTATTGCATTTTTTCAAACCCTATAGGGATGGATGATGATCAGCTGAAAAATGGTTGTTCTATGATCTTGGATCCCTTCGGTGATATTATTGCGGAGTGTACTGCTTTAGGTGCAGATCTAGCGACTGCCTGTCTTTCAAAAGATAAGATAAATGCTGCAGGTGGAACCAGATATCTTATGGCAAGACGTCCCGAGCTTTACAGGGATATTATCGGAAAACCACACAACCCCGAACAGAAAGTTGCCTGGCTAAATCAAGAAAAATGATTTTATGTTAGCCATTATAATTTTTAAAATCTTACTTCATTTTTATAAGCGCAGATATATCAGGAATAACGAGCGAACTTCTGACGAGAAATAATTTAAATATCTAACTAATTTCAAATTTTTATGAAACATTTTTTTTACGTGCTAGTTTTAGCATTACTTTTTACAAGCTGCAATAATGATGATGAATTGCATGCAAGCGGAAATATTATACACGAAGTACGCAGCGTTAAAGATTTTACAAAGTTAAATATTAATGCAGGTAAAAATATTAAGGTTGTATATTCGGAACATTCAGGAGTGACTATCACCGGAAGTGACAATTTGGTACAACACATACGTTCAAAGGTGAGTAATGGCCAGTTAACATTAGACTATGACCAAGATCAGATCCACTCTGAAGATGTGGAAATTGTTATTACAGTCCCTTATTTCAATGACTTAACACTAAATGGTAAACGGATCTTAAGTACTCATGGTACGTTTAAACAGACAGGTTACATTAAGATAGTCAGCCATGGCGAAAATGATATGATATCTGCTGACCCTTTCACAACGGGAAACGTTGATATTGACCTCACAGGTAATGGAAACGTTGATTTCAGAACATTGTCTTCCCAGGATGCCAAGGCATCAATTACGGGTAATGGTCGGATCTATCTGAAAACAACAAATTCATTAATAGGGAAAATAAAAGGCAACGGCCATATTTACTACTTAGGTAGTCCGCAGATAAGTTCAGACATTAAAGGCAATGGATTAATATCATCATTATAAAAACATTCAACGTAAGTGAAGATAATAGTATAGCACATTTTGTTGTTATACTATTATCTAATATTTCTTTTGGATATTTATATCGCTTTTTTTATTTTCTCAAAAATTACCATTATGTACAATATAATATTATCGGCTCCTTCAGATTATCCACGAATTATGGAAATCTGGGAATCTGCTGTAGTGGCTACTCATGATTTTCTTACAACAGAGGATTTTAATTATTTCAAAGAGGTTATCCCAAAAGATTATTTGCCAAATCTTAATGTTTATTTAATTGCTGAAGAGCGTGAAATTGTGGGTTTTGCTGCTGTTGCTGAAGATACTTTGGAAATGCTTTTTATTCACACCGATTTTCGAGGAAAAGGCTATGGGAAAATATTGTGCAAATTTATGAAAGATAAAATTGGATTTACAAAAGTAGATGTCAATGAACAAAACCAATTGGCACTCCAGTTTTATGAAAATATGGGTTTCCGAAAAATTTCGCGATCAGCAAAAGATAATTCAGGAAAAAATTACCCAATTATTCATATGGGTTTATGAGATTGTTGAATGATATTATACAACGATCTCGAAGTAAAATTATTGTGCCTAAAAAATGGTATATGGTGCCACAATATCTTTCAGCTATTTTATAAAATAGTCTTCAGGTAGAGTTAGTAAAGTCTCAAACTTCAGTAACGCTGCTAAGTCCTCACGAAATCAATAGCAGCGGCTAAGCCAGATTTCTGGTTTTCGGTAATAGGAAAATTTGTTTTCACAAAGAAAGTTTTAGCTTGGTAGAGAAAAATCGATCCGCTTGAATAGCAACCTCATTTAAGTTTCGAAAACTTAGCACCTATAAAAAGATCTCAAAAAACGATTGAATAAATAACGTTTGAAAATTTCTATCAAATTTCATATTTTATCATCAATTATGGTAAATAAATCACCTTTTGCAATTCTTTCTCCTCTTTAAGAAATTTGATTGTCCTTTAAAATTACAATTATTTAACAAAAATAGTAAGAATCAGACAAGATAACAATTTTCTTTAAACTTCGATAGCTACATTACAGATTTTTATTAGTATTAAATATTTTACGATTTTCTACTGGATTTAAAAGGTTATTAATTACTTCAGATTATTGTTTTAGTTCTATTAAGATTACAAGTAATAGGCAAATTAATATCATTAAGTTTAAATATCATTCATAATAAACCGGTAAAAAGGCAGCTAAGGTATAGTGGCCAGCCCATTCTTTTGCCAGTCAAAAGACTACAGCATAAACGGTTTCCTCCCTAAAGGTACCCTCCAATTATTCCGTTTCCTTTTGTCTTCCCGCCTTGTCCGCTAAGATTATTTGCTTTCTTTTTTCCGGTTTTTCTTTTGAAAAATATTCAGCGAAGCCTGAAAGGCTTTCATGGAATGCACGGAGAAGAGATTGAGAATAAATCAAAATGTACAATCTTAAAAACAACGGTTATGAACATTATCGGAAGACTAACAAGGGATGCGGAAGTACGCAATTTGTCAAATGAAAAACAAGTAGTCAATTTTTCAAAAACTGCCGTTTATTTTTTCAGGCGAAAAGACAATTCCTTCCGGCGGTCGGAAACGTCTTTTCGCTGGAAATGGAGATAACCCATTGATGTCCAAATGCTCAGCCGCGCCTGCAATAAGTTATTTTTAAGTTTTTATCTTTTTGCTTAAGATTTAACTACCAATATAAAACGGCTCATCATATTGATAAGCCGTTGAGATTTTTAATCTTTATTGTTGAATTGAAACTCGATTTCTTTCTCATTGCCGAAACTGTCACTGATCCATATTTTAAAACTTTGTGAAACTACGGATGTTGAGGTGTAGTATAATCTAAACTGCTGTTCAGATAACTGATAGGAGTCATTTGGAGAGTAGGGGACTTCATTGTAGTATCTTAATGTTCCCGTTCCGTCAAATTGAAAGTATCGTAAATAATATTTTGTATCTGTATATTTTCCTGAGGATACAATCCTACATCTGATTTCTACGGTTTCATTTTGTGCGATGTCTTTTGGAACAGGCATGACAGAAATTTCGAATGGAAAATTCTGCTGGATTTCTAATTCCTCGTACGTGCATGATGACAGTGTTGCTTCTGTAAAAAGTAGTATAGGAACTACTAATAAAATATACAGAAATCGTTTCGTTTTTATGATCAAATTTTTCATACTTATTTCTTTAAAGATTAATTCGGACTCCTACACTTGCTGAAGGCCTGAACAGGTTACGGGAAGTGTTCCAAAGTAGCTTGGCTTTACCAGACGCGATTAATACAAAACGATCTGATAAATAAATTTCCATACTTAATCTGCCACCTGCACCATATATAAATGCAGACTCATTCATTAGCAGAGAACCATCTTGAAGTACGTGATCTCCATGATTGACTGATTCATAACCTGCGACTCCAGAAAGAGTGGAATTGAATAACAGACTTTTTTTTCTGTTGGAAATTAGATTAAAACTATACCCTGCTTCAGCAGTAATAGTTTCGACGGCTATGTTCTCCACCTTGTAAGGAATCTGTTCTCTGCAATACTCTAAACCATACCGCATGTAGTTTCTTTTTTTCGAATGGACGATTAAACCTAAATTGACAATCAAGTTTTCTGGATTTCTGGAAATTAATTTTCCAACATTGACTTCAATTCCTTTTTGCTTTGGCAACAATCGTTGTGCACTAATCATATTATTCATGATGAGCAACCCTATGAGGATGAATATTTTTTTCATATTACTGCAGTTTCAAATGAATATCTTTAACAATCTTCGCATGAATCAGATCCGTATTTTCAATCTGAATTTTGTGATGCCTGCCACCATCTTTCTCAAACACCTCTATCTCTAAAACTTGATCTTCTAGCATTGTAAACTGATCTAAGAGATAAACCGCTTTTTCTTCCGATTGATGGTTAATGTTTTTTGTACTGATGTATTCTCTAAGCGGGGTCAGTATTTTATCCTGCACAACCGTACGCTTTAGATTTTTCTTGTCGACAATTTTGAAGCTTAGAAAATCAATATGATACGGAATGTTGCTTTTATTTTTAAAATTGAACACAAAACATAATTTTCCTTCGTGTGTATATAATGACTCAAGCAGAAAATGGATTCCGAAACTTTTTGTCCCAATATGTTTGATGGTGCTCTTGGGATTTTCATACAAGGTCTTCATTATTAATTCTGTTAATGAAGCAGATTCTCCTTTAAGATCTTCAAGTAACACTTCTGTAGAAAGCTGTTTCTCATCATCTTTTTGCAATTTTAAAAGATCATAAGTCAGGGTATCAGGATAGGAACTGTAGAAGACATCGAAGTTGTAGAATTTACCATCCTGAGTGATCACCGAAAAATTGGTTTCTTCTTCAAAATCTTTAATTCCTGCCTTAATTCGAAGGACATTTCCCACATCTTCAGCTTTATTAGCAATCAGATTTTCACTTCCTAAATCAACATATCGGATGGGTGATGGGAATAACAGATGGGTCGTTTTGTTATAAGTGACTTCCATCTTATAAGGTTCTAATCTGGCTCTGGAAAGTGAAGCTAATTCTGGCATTTCCTGAGCATAGAATGGATTCGTGGAAAACGCTATCAGGATGAATATCATCCATTGTTTTAATATATTATTCATTATTTTTAATTTGATGTTTGTTTATTTTTTGGAGACCAGAAAAACCTGATGTCCGGCTTTCAAGGTAACTTTCGTAAGTCTTACCTTCTTTTGAAAATATCCTGATAACCCTTGAACAAATCCTTTCGTCAGATCTGCAGCAATCTGTTGTCCTGCTGATTGGGTCATCATAATATTTGTTCCCGATGTTTGACCCATATTTCCCACTATTTCAGTGACTGCATTTTGCTCAGGGGAGTAGGGGATATTGAGACCCAGCTGCCCGTCATTATCATGCACATTAATCTCAACCTGCTGAATATTTCCATGGTATTCGATAGTTGAAATTTTCAACAATACCTTTCCTCCCTGAAATTTTGCAGTTGCTTTGAGTACAGTGCCTGCCGGGATGAATGTCCTTGCTAGAAGCATAGGCTGTGAGAGCCTTATGGTGACCATGCTTTCGGCAGTAATGGTTTTTGTTTCTTGGATCACCGCCCGAATGCTGTTTGGATTGAGAAGATTATTTTTTTCCTTACTGCTTTCTGGGTCGTTGAAACTGTTTCGATGAAAGCTTGCTACAAAAGCACTGTCGCTATTCTCTCTATAAAGAGTTGAAACAAGGTTCTTTCTGACTGGCTGAGCAACAGTTACCTGAACTTTTTTCTGTTCGTTCTGCTTTTCAAGAACTTTTTTTTCTTCTGATTTCTCTGAGCCGGCATTCGTCGGAAGATACTTTGCAGCCATTTGATAAGATTTCTCCATCAACTCAAGCTGATCATTAATGCTTGTTCCAACAGGTGCTATATCTTTTTGTGATGATTCATTCTTTAATCTGTTGATCTCCCTTTTCAGCTGACTGACTTCCTGATCATCACGGCTGTAAAAAGAGCCTAATGTCTGCTGTGCATTGCGATAACTGTTGACGGCATTCTGATCACCTGATAATATTCCGCTTTGATTACCTTGAGATTGATCATTTACATTTTGTGAATTTCCATTCTGTGAGGTCACAGGTTCTGTCCAGTAATCCGAAAGTGTTGTTAAAGCGTTTTTTTTCTCTTCATTTTTCTGCTCCAGCAATTGTTGTTCGTAAGCTTTCTGCTTATCCGACTGTAATTTATCTTCTGCTGCCTGGGGAATTGCTGAATTAAAACCGACATCTTCAAGAATGGCTTTTTCTTTTGGTTTAAAAATAAAATATAGACATCCTGCACAGACCACTGCCATGAGAAAATAAATTAATGGTTTCTTCAGTTTTTCAAGCTGTTCCTTTCTGCTTTCAGGAAGTTGATTGTTCGATGACAATCCGGAATTTCCTTCAGTAACCCTTACTTGGGTTGTATTCTGATCTTTCATTTTGTTGCTTTTTGATTGACGTTGACTCCTGCAGGAATGTTGCTAATGTGGCCACCAATTGGAATTGGTTTACAGTGAGCCGCACTCCACCAGATCTGTACAAATGCAGCAATAGTGAGCAAAGTGTACACTGCAAAAAAGATTTTGGTCAGTATTCGTTGACGTGCCTCCGGCAACGCTTTCCATTTCTGCTCTGCATTCAGAACCTGTTGATCGATTGATTGTCTAAACTTTTTCATAGGTTCTGATTTAACGGTCAACGGTTTCAACATCTTTATTCTCAACTACGTTGAATTTTTCAATGGTAAATCCCTGAGGATTGCTGTCTGATCGTACAGAGTTCACCAGAGAACAGTTGGTGATCAGACTTCTGATCGTCAGATTACTGGATCTGATAATAAACTGTCGGGCAAAAGTTTGGACTTGATATGGATAGTTATTGAAGTTGGCAACAACACTGTCGACTTCAATTCTTTGCTGAATATTTCCTGAAATCATTCGGTTGTAATATCCTTTCTCTGAAAGATCCTTGTAGTAGTTAAAGGCAGACTGATCAGCCAGATTGAATGCTCTTTTGACATTGCTCTCAATCGCATTTTTATCAGGAGCAATCGTAAAGAAGAGCTCATGAAAACGCCTCACGTGTTCTCTTGCCTCTACAGGACGGTTGATCGACATATCCTGAGAAAGTGCTACCATCAAAGATTTTCCGTTGTCCAAAACGTAGATCTTCTGTCGCTGTTCTTCTGCAAAGCGGTACGATTTGAAGATGACCAATCCGACCACTACCAAGCATAACAGCGCAAAAACAAAGGTGAATAACCGGATCTGTTTGAAACTATTTTCTATATTTCTTAAGGTTTTAAATTCCATTGTTGTTGGGTTTAATTATTTTAATAATCTTCCTGAAATATTTCCTGTTGCTGAACCTGCGGCAGCTCCGGCAATGTTTCCTGATTTCTGTGCGGTCTGGTTCACATTTCTGGTGAAGTTTCCTGCTCCACCTGCCTGGATCACCCAGCCTGTGACAGTAGGAATGGTAAAATATCCAATGATCCCGATAATCATATAAATAATGTAGACGGTGTTGGAAGTATCCGGAATGAAGTTGGGATCAGACAGCATCTCGATATCTTTTTCAATAATGAGCGACTGGATTTTGGCAAGGATTGAACTGAATATGTCGGCAACCGGAAGCCATAAATATACACTGATGTATCGGGTGAGCCATTGGGTGAGCGTACTTTGAAATCCATCCCATACAGAGATCGCAAAAGCAATCGGACCAAGTATAGACAAAACAATCAGGAAGAAAGTCCGTATCGTGTCGATGACCAATGCAGCAGACTGAAACAAGATTTCCAGGAATTCTCGGAATCCGTCCCGGATGTCTTTTTTGATGGAGAACATTTCTCTTTCGATGTACATTCCGGACATGGTGACCAGATCTGAAGGTGACCATCCGAGCTCTTCCAGTTTTTTGTCAAATTCTTCATCGGAGATCAGATAGGCCATCTCGGGATTTCTGAGCATCGCTTCTCTTTCCAATAAGTCTTTCTTTTGCTGGAGTTCGTTAAGATCTAAAACCTGATCTTCCAGCATGGAATGACTTCCCTGAACAATGGGACTTAAAACGCCGTTAATGCTTCCAAGCACAAGTGTTGAAAAAAACATGATGCAGATCCCAATCGCAAACGGTCGCAGCATGGGAAACAGATCAATCGGTTCTGCACGGCTTAATGCTTGCCATACTTTGATGGCAACATAAAACAAGGCTCCTAATCCTGCAACCCCTTTGGCTACGACAGCCATGTCTGCACATAAAGGCATCATTTCATCGTAAACGGAGCGAAGTAATTCGTGTAAGTTATTCGGTTCCATCTTACCAGTATTTTTGGTTGGCAGTTCCGTACAGACTCAATACTCTTTGCGTATTGTTCTGTTTTTTTGCTCTCAGGTAACTTACTGAAATGTTCTTGTTCGTGTAATAACGAACCAGATTGTGATAGTCTTTCACCTCTTTGTAGACACGGTCGATAATGTCCATTCTTTCTTTGTCATTCAGGGAAAGGCTACTGGTATTGACGATTTGCTTTAAATCTTTTAAAAGTTCAGTGCTCTCATTCAGGAGTTGAGAGTAGCCATTGGCAATAGCAGTTAGTTCCTGAGCATTGAAATTGGGATCGTTCAGCATCTTACCGAAATTATTGACATACATTTCCGAAACGTCGCCGACCATTAGCACGGTCTGCTGAACTTTTCTTGCATCTTTAACCAGATTGTTGACGGCTTTGAGTTTGTCATAATACTCCTTTCCCTGCTCGTAGACTTTTTTCACTTCATTGAAGTTTTTGACCACATTGGAAACGGTATTGGAGGTCTGTACAATTTCATTGGCGGAGTTTAAAATTCCTGAAGCGAGATTGGCAGGATCAGTCACAACGAATTGTGCTTTTGCGAATGTTGTAGTAACGAGAACCGCTACCATAACGGTTTTGGTGATTAAATTTTTCATTGCTTTTGATTTTAATTGATTGATTAATTTTCTTTGTTTGATTTGATTCTCTTTAAGGAGATCCTCTTGATGGCGTGTTCAACATTGCCATCCAGTTCTGAAGCCAGATTCATGACTTCCATTTTTTCAGTTTCCTCGGTGGTGTACGAGAGATATTCTTCGGTGGAAACTTCTGTAGCATAGACTGCGGAATGGGTTCCACCCAATCCGATCCAGACTTCTTTATAGAGTCTCCTCGGATCATTGTTCATATTGATCGAAAGTACCTGAGCTTTTTCTTTATCGGTGAGGCCGAGCATTGCCTGAATATCATCGAACTTGTTCATGTACTTTCGTTGATCAAGCAGAATCTTACAGTCTGAATTGTTAATGATGCTTTCCTTCACAATGGGTGACTGAATAATGTCATCGACTTCCTGTGTGACGACAATGGCTTCCCCAAAAAATTTCCTGACAGTCTTGAATAGATATTTGATATATTCTGCCATGCCTTCTTTGGCAATGGCTTTCCAGGCTTCTTCAATCAGAATGAGTTTTCTGATTCCTTTGAGTCTTCGCATTTTATTGATAAACACTTCCATTATGATGATGGTCACGATCGGAAAAAGAATTTTATGATCTTTGATCGCATCGATTTCAAACACAATAAACCGTTTGGATAGAAGATCAAGCTGCTTGTCTGAATTGAGCAGGTAATCGTATTCTCCACCTTTGTAATACGGTTCGAGAACATTCAGAAAGTTGGCGATGTCAAAATCTTTCTCACGGACTTTCTTCAGTTCCAAAACTGCCTGGTAATCTTCCCTGACATAGTCATAAAAGCCGTTGAATGCAGGATAATGACTCGTTTTTTTGATCTGTTCGATATATCCGCTGACGGCATTGGACAAGGCTACTTCTTCTGAACGGGTCGGTGGTTCATCATCTCTTTTCCATAAGGTTAAAATCAAAGTTTTAATGCTTTCTCTTTTTTCAATATCAAAGATTCCGTCATCGGTATAGAATGGATTGAATGCAATCGGATTGTCCTCGGTGTAGGTAAAATAAACACCATCCTCCCCTTTGGTTTTGCCTTTGATGAGTTCACATAACCCTTGGTATGAGTTTCCAGTGTCTACCAGTAAGACATGAGCTCCCTGCTCATAATACTGTCTGACCATGTGATTGGTGAAGAATGACTTTCCGCTTCCTGAGGGTCCGAGAATAAACTTGTTACGGTTCGTTATAATCCCCTGCTTCATAGGCAGATCGGACATATCCAGATGAATGGGTTTTCCGGTCAACCGGTCTGCCATCTTAATTCCGAAGGGTGAGGGTGAATTCTGGTAATTGGTCTCTTCGGTGAAAAAGCACAGTGCAGGTTCAATGAAGGTATAAAAACTTTCTTCACTTGGGAAATCTCCGGCGTTTCCGGGAATTCCTGACCAATACAGGGTGGCAACGTCTGTGGTATTGTGACGGGTTTTGCATTCCATCAAAGCCAAAGCGCTTCCTGTGTCATTTTTAAGCTGTTTAAGTTCAGACGGCTGATCTGACCAGGACATCACATTGAAGTGGGCACGGATGGATTGCAGTCCAAATGAATGGGCTTCATTGAGGTATTTTTCAATCCATTCCTTGTTGATCTGATTTGCCCGGCTGTACTTTGCCAGTGAGTGCATATTTCTGGCGGATTTTTCAAATTTACTCAGGTTATCTTCACTGTTGTCAATAAAGAGGTACTGATTGTAGATGTGATTGCAGTTGAGTAAAAGTCCGACCGGTGAAGCAAAGGACAGCAAACAGTCACTTCGGTCTGTGCTCAATTTTTCATAGCGGCTGTGAGAAGATACCGTTCCGGGAAGATCATCCGTATCCGATAAAGTATGCATGCTGATCCGGTTATTGCCGATTCTCATTTCTTCCGCACCCAGATTAATATCCTGAAGGGATGGATTGAGGTCTCTGGATAAAGTCAAGTACTGCTCCAAAAGTCCTGACTGATCTTTTGTTCCTGTGATCTCATCTTCTGTCATTCTTTCCAATCTCACATAACCGCTGTCATTCATGATTCTTTGGAACTGATCGACCGCTTCCATAAATCTGCTGATTAATTCTTTATCCCTGATCTCTTTGGGAATGAGTTTTCCTTTGCATAAGGAGGAGAAATTACTCTGCATTCTCATTCGTTCTTTACTGGTTTTGGTAATAAAGAGATAGCAGTAATGATTCAGAAAAGGTCTTTCATTGAAATGTCTTTCAAAAGATTTGGACAGAAAACTCTGATCTTCTTTTGACAGATCGGGACTGTAGTTTTCTTTGATAAACCAATCCTGCTTATGGACGATGCTGTAATCCGGTAAAGTTTTGATGGCTTTGAACCATGCGGAATGGATCGCTTCATATTCTGCGGAAGCAACGGTGAAAAGCTCCGGTAAGTTGACTTTGAAACAAACCGTAACATCAGCATCTTTCGATATAATACAGTTTTCTTCTACTGCAAGCAAAGGAAATTTACTTTCCAGGGTTGCTGCTTTTGATGTATTTCTCATGCTGCAGCTTTTTTGGAGTTGGATTTTAGATATCTGTAGATTGACTTTCTGCTGATGATGTATTGGGGATGCTTTTTCTTCGCACCCAATTTCATCAATCCGTGTTCTCCATATTTTCTGTTGAGTGAGAAGGTCTGCCAGACAAGTACACTGCTGGTCAGTCCTCCAATGGCTAGACAGATGTAGGTATTGATTCCGGCCATATAGAGGATCATGACCAAGACAAGCAGTCCGAGCAAACCTCCTGCGAAGATGAAGAGGTACTGCGCTTTCAGTCCTTTGAACTCAACCGTCCTTCCGATTCCTTTATTGATGTTATAAGTATTCATAACAATGCTTTTTAAAGAAAGAATGAACGGAGAATAGTAGCTGCAACGATTAAGAAAATACACGCTCCGAACCAGCTGGCTGCAGTCTTACTCGTGTCAGGATCACCGCTGCTGAATTTGTTGTACACTTTGACGCCTCCGATAAGTCCGACGACGGCTCCGATAGCGTAGATGAGCTGGGTGGCAGGTTCGAAGTAAGAAGTAACCATCTGGGTGGCTTCGTTGATTCCGGCAGTGCCGTTGCCCTGAGAAAAGATTGGCGTAAAACTTCCTACAAGCAAACAAACTGTAAGGAATTTTCTTTTTAGTTTTTGCATGATTGATACATTTTTAAGTTAAAGAAAACTGCGCTTTGCAACTTTCAGAAACAAATGTATCGGCAGTAAAAGAGTCTTATCTAAAAATGGAATGATCTGAGAGACATTGGCTTTACATTTCTCTACTGAATTTTTTAAGACGATTTTAAACTTAAGTTAGCTGCTTTATAAGATTCAATTAAAGGCATAAAAAAACCCAGCTGAATGCTGGGTAAAAACTAATAACCATGAAAACTCAATTAAACATGAGAATCGTTTCTTTTTGAAGCAATAAGCAAACCAAAAACACACAATTAATCCTTAAATAAAGTTATATTTATGTTAAAATTTTAGATATATTTTCCAATATCAAATTCATCAAAATCACCTTTTTGCAAATTGGAAGAACCGTCTTGAGTTTCAGTATCAAAACTGTTGTCTAACAGCTCTGCTATTTTTTGAGAAGCTCCATCAATAGAATTTTCGAGTAGACTGAATAATTCGGTTCCATATATTTTGTGAACTATCGTTGTAACTGTTTTCTTTTGAAAGGACTCAGAATGATCTTCGTTTTTCAAAAAATATTCTACAGAACTTAATTCCTCAAAGTTTACGCCGTAGGCTAAACCGTTATTCTCTCCCGGTGTTCTATACTTTTTCCATTCTTCTTCCTCTTCTTCAAAATCAGGCTGATTGCTGAAACTTTTTTCCGGTTCTTCCTGCAGAATTTGCTGATGAATATTTTCGTTTTTGTCAAATTCTATATCTAAAGTAGTAGGATTGATTGCTGGTTCAGCACTCTGGCTTTCGGTGGAAATCCTTGGAACCGATTTTCTTTCGACAGGTTTAGTTTTTCCGATAATCGTTGAGGGTATAGGGCAATGCTGTTTTTCTGTCAATACCTTATTAGATCTGTTTTTTGTGCCTATTTTATCATATAAAATAAGACATATTAAAACCAATAGGCATATTAATATTGCGGTTTCCATAGTTTATAAAATAGGTTTGTATTTATTGTTATAACTCTTGATAATCTGCTCGCTAAATTCCTGAAAATGGTATTGCAATAGATTATCCAGGTAGGCATAGATGGAAATTTTATCTTCGCCGATCACCTGTACAATACGGGAAAGCCTGTCGTGGAAATCGGGTCTGATGTAAACGGTTTTTCCGTCACGCGCATTCGTGTCACTTTTTTTTAAAAAGATATCTTCATAATCCAATTCCGATATTTTTTTTATTCTTGGTTTATCTTTAACGACTGGTTTATCTTTTGAAGCTTCTTCTTTGATGATATTCTCATTCTGGTCTTGCTGAGAAGAAGGAAGGCTTAGACCCTCCTTTTTCACGCCATCAACCATCAGATTCATCATTAGTTCCTCATCAATATCATGGGTTGTTTTTCTGTTATTTTTTTCCATTTGCAGGTAAGTTTATAATGTTTAGAAACTCGTTGATAAATAAATCAAGCTGACAGATTTTCATTAATTTTTCGTCAGCTGGAAGCAGTGTAGAACGGAAGACGGTTTTACTTTCGACTTCACTATCTTTCCTGAAACGGGTACTGCTCTTGATTTTGCTCTGCATTAAGCTTAATCCTAATTGATTGATAAGCTGATTGTAAATTTCATATAAAGGTGTGCTTTCCCGTCCATCGACCTGATTCCAAAATAAGTGGATCGTTTCAATCGAAGTTTCTCCTTTTTGCATGATCACATCCTGTAATAGTTGTGTAAAAATGAGTGTGCTTTCCATAACAACACGGTCTGCAGTAATGGGAGTGAAAATATGATGCATTCCGGCCAGTGCTTTTAGGATGCCTGGAGTATTGACAGTTCCCGGAAGATCAAAGAAGATAACGTCAATAGGTATTTCTGAGTTCGAAGCAAATTCTTCTGCAGTCTCCAAAATACCATCGGCTCTCATCTGAACAATAGGATACGCTTTTTTATTAATGGTGCTAAATTGTTTGTAGGCTAATTTTTTTAATGAATTATTTTCCATAATCATCGTGAGGTCTCTGGATTTCATTTTCATAAGACTGTGCTGGGGAAAATCCGCATCAAATACCGCTACATTATACCCAAGACGATAATGTAGAATGCTGGCAGTTAAAGTGGTAAACGTGCTTTTTCCGACACCTCCTTTTTGGGAAGAGAAGGCAATGAATTTTGTTTTGATTTTTGATTCCATAGGTGGGTAAGTATTTAAATTTGTATTGCTGTTTATTGTTTTGTAAATAACACATTAGGCACTTTTGTCTGCAGGTAATTAAAGAACACAGTATTTATTCAGCTGCTTAACAAATTCTTTACTTAGCTTTTTATGTACTTATGATTTCACAAGAATAAATCTGTTAATCCTTAATGAAATACATTACTACATCTTGACATCATCAAGTTCCTGTATGCTAAGTGAAGTATTTATGTATGCACATTAGGATACGCGTCCATTTTTACACATTGCTGCACTAACGTTGTTACCTAAGTAGCTGATGGCATCTGTACATCGTTTTGTGAAGACAAAGAAATGCAGATATATAAGTGCTTTTGAAATTGAGGTTGATATTGTCATTCAGAGGTCGCCCTTGGCTTTTGATATTTTTTTCTCATTAAATGGGCACTCCCTTACTTTGTAAAGAATGTTTGAAAAGGTGGTTTTGTAAGTCTTGTTAAGTACTCCGTAGTAAGTCAAATTTTTCTATGCAGATTGAATCCTGCGCATCCAATCCGACCTGAAGGGAGGATTCTGTGTTCATCGGAACACGGCAAGTTGTGTTTTGAGTGCCTCATAACTGTTTTTTGTGCCTCAAAACAACTTGCCCTGCCGGGAGCTGGAAAACACTCTCCGAAGTCGAGGTTTATCAATTAAAAAATGGAAAAGTAATGAGCGATCAAAATAATAATTACAAAAAGAAAGGAGGGAGGAAACCGAAGTTGAATCCCAGCAATCATCGTTATGTATTTCGGTTAAATGATGAGGAAAATGATAAATTATTACGCCTCTTTGAGGAATCAGGACTTTCTAATAAAGCGAAATTTATTGTCTCCGTATTGTTTTCGAAAGAAATTAAAACGGTAAAAATTGACAAGGGTGCTGTGGATTTTTACATGCGTTTGACATCTTTTTATTCCCAGTTTCGTTCTGTTGGGGTTAATTATAACCAAGTGGTAAAATTATTATACACCCAGTTTTCTGATCGTAAAGCTGCTGCATTTCTGTACAAACTGGAAAAGCAAACTGCTGAACTCGCAGTTTTATGCAAAAAAATCATTGAGATTACAGAAAAATTTAATCAACAGCATATTAAAAAGCACTAAGTCAATGATTGCAAAGTTAGGAAGAAGCAGTAATTTGTATGGAGCATTAGCCTACAATAATATTAAAATCGGGAAAGAAAAAGGGAAGATTTTGTTTACAAATAAGATCATTGAAACACCATCCGGTCAATATTCTGTAAGTCAATTAGCTCAGTCTTTTGAACCTTATTTGGCTGCTAACCGGAATACTGAAAAGCATACGCTGCATATCTCTCTTAATCCTGATCCGAATGATGAGGTCAGTGATGAAAGATTTATTCAGCTGGCGCAGGATTATATGCAGGAGATGGGATATGGAGAGCAACCATTCGTCGTTTTTAAGCATACCGATATTGACCGCACTCATATTCATATTGTTTCAGTGTGCGTAGATGAAGATGGGAAAAAGATTTTAGACCGGTTTGAAAGAAGAAGGTCGATGGAGGTTTGCAGAGCACTAGAAAAAAAATATGGACTACTACCTGCAATAAATAGAGATGTGAATAATAAGAAAACTATTTTTACTCCTGTTGACTATCAGATAGGTGATGTCAAAAGTCAAATTGCTGCAGTCATCCGTCATCTTCCGAAATATTATAGAATTCGGTCATTAGGAGAATACAATGCGTTGCTTTCGCTTTTCAATATTACCGCTGAAAAAGTAGAAGGAGAGTTAGGTGGGAAAATGCAGAAAGGGTTATTGTATTTTGCTTTAAATACAGAACGTGAAAAAGTAGGCCATCCTTTTAAAGCATCGTTGTTCGGAAAGAATGCAGGACTAGAATCTCTTGAGTTGTACTTTGAAAAATGCAGGGTTGCTTTAAAAGATGATGGCTCTAAAAGCAAATTAATTTCTTCTATATCAAATGCGATGAGGTCTACGACTAATGAAGAGGATTTTAAAAGTTATTTGAAACGTCAGGGAATCAATACCGTAGTGAGGCGAAACAATAGCGGGCTGATGTATGGAATTACTTTTATTGATCATCATTCCAAAACAGTATGGAATGGATCTAGTCTTGGAAAAATGTTTTCTTCCAATTCTTTTAGTGAAAGGTGGAGTAATAGTAAGAAGAAAGTAGGAGTAAGTGATTTAGCACCTATAAGTCAAAAAACAGAAAAACCAAATGAAGATCAAGGAAAATATCTATACTTTGAACCCCCTCATCATTTGTTCGGATTTTTAGACACTGGTCAAACTACTACTCAATATGAGGAAGGCTTGCTGTCTGCAGTTGGAGGCTTATTTTCCTTCACGTCTGGAGAAGATTATGAAGAACAGGATTTTGCTCATCAGATGAAAAAAAGAAGAAAAAGAAAACGCTAAACCGCAAACAAGATTTAGCTAACCCTCTTTTTCTAAGATTGCCTGGACTTTGTTTTGAAGTTCTTTTTTATCAGGCAGATATAATTGGTATTTTGAGACAAAAATTTTGTTGGAGATTCCACCTGTAGCATATTCCACCAATACTTCATCTTTCTCTGCTGAAAGGATAATGCCGATAGGCTCATTGTCATCTTCTACATTTTCTTCAGCTTTAAAGTAATTGAGATAAAGATTCATCTGCCCGATATCATTGTGTTCAACCTGTTTTATTTTTAAATCGATCAATACAAAGCATTTGAGAATTCGGTGGTAGAAAACAAGATCAATGTAAAAATGTCTGTTGCGAAGTGATATTTTGTATTGTCTTCCCACAAAGGCAAAACCTTTTCCCAGTTCAAGAAGGAACATCTGCAAGTTGTCAATGATTTTTTGCTCCAGAGCCTTTTCTGTCACCTGATGACTCTGCGGCAGTTTAAGAAAATCTAAAATATAGGGATCTTTTATCGCTTCAGTAGAGTCGGTGATAAGATGTCCTTTTTCGGCTAGCTGAAGGACGCCTTCTTTATCTTTACTCAATGCCAAACGTTCAAACAGGGCTGAGTTAATTTGTCGGTCCAGTTCCCGGTAGCCCCAGTTTTCTAGAACGGTCTGCTTTTCATAAAATTTTCTTGCATGATCATCTGAAACCCCCAGCAAAGTGACAATGTGAGTCCAGCTTAATTTGGCAGGCACTGCCTGCCATTTTTGATAGGCCAGATAAAATCTGCGCATATCAAGAATGTTCCGCCTGCCAAATCCTTTGCCAAAACGCTGCTTTAAATCTTTGGAAAGGTTTGACAATAGGTTACTTCCATACTCTGCACGTTCCTCTCCCAACTGTTCAAACTCTACGATGTGCCTGCCAATTTCCCAATTTGCTTTGACCAGCTCATGATTAACGGCTTTGACAGCATTCTGTCTTGCCGTCTCAATTGTTGATCCGATCGTCTTCAGCAGTTCATTGTAGGTAGCTTGTATTGGTTCCATCATACTTTTCTTAAACAAACAAATTTAATCAATCTTCCTAAAATGATCTATACCATCGCTTGCAAAATATACATTCTGATGAGTGCCAAATGAAGCCAATTAAAGACGGTAACTTCTGTTTAGAAGAATGACATCGTAGAGGATTTATATTCGTTCTATTTCTTATTCAAATAATAAATTTATGCAGGGAGAAGACGACTTAAGGGGTTTGGCCAAGATCATGGCATTTATGCGAGCAGTCAGTATATTGATAATTCTGATGCATTTCTATTGGTACTGCTTTGCATTTTTTCTTGATAGGGGATGGACGCTGGAAATCATCAATAAGATTCTGTATAACTTCCAAAAAACTGCCGGATTGTTTTCTCATCCCATTTATACGAAGTTATTTGCATTGGTCTTGCTGGCCTTAAGCTGTTTGGGAACGAAAGGTGTGAAAAATGAAAAAATTACCTGGTCTAAAATTAATCTGGCTATGGGGATAGGTCTCATCTTATATTTTTTCAATTACCCTCTGCTACATGCACCTATTCTCGGTCATTTCTTTTATATTTTTTCTCTTTCAGTAGGATATATTATCTTACTCATGGCGGGTTTATGGATGAGCAGACTTTTGAGCAATAACCTGATGGAAGATGTTTTTAATAACGAGAATGAAAGCTTCATGCAGGAAACTAAATTGATGGAGAATGAATATTCGGTCAATCTGCCGACAAAGTTTTACTACAAAGGAAAATGGAATAATGGCTGGATCAATATTGTCAATCCGTTCAGGGCCACCATTGTTTTAGGAACACCCGGCTCTGGGAAGTCTTATGCGATTGTCAATAATTATATCAAACAACAGATTGAAAAAGGATTTTCCATGTACATCTATGATTTTAAGTTCGATGATCTTTCAACAATTGCGTACAATCATCTTCTAAAGCACAGTGATGGATACAAAGTAAAGCCTCAATTCTATGTGATTAATTTTGATGATCCGAGAAAAAGTCATCGCTGTAATCCGCTCAATCCTGATTTTATGACAGATATTTCTGATGCGTATGAAGCAGCATATACTATAATGTTAAATCTGAATCGGAGTTGGATCCAGAAGCAGGGTGACTTCTTTGTCGAATCACCGATTATTCTATTAGCTGCTATTATCTGGTTTTTAAAGATTTTTGAAAATGGGAAATACTGTACATTCCCACACGCTATCGAACTGCTGAACAAAAAGTACTCGGATGTATTTACCATATTGACTTCGTATCCAGATCTGGAAAATTATCTTTCTCCGTTTATGGATGCATGGCAGGGTGGAGCACAGGATCAGTTACAGGGACAGATTGCTTCTGCTAAAATTCCTTTATCGAGAATGATTTCTCCACAGCTGTACTGGGTGATGACCGGTGATGATTTTTCTTTAGATATCAACAACCCTAAAGAACCCAAAATATTGTGTGTGGGCAACAATCCGGACAGGCAGAATATTTATTCTGCAGCGTTAGGTTTATACAATTCGAGGATTGTAAAACTGATCAATAAGAAAGGACAATTAAAGAGTTCGGTGATCATTGATGAGTTGCCCACCATTTATTTCAGAGGACTGGATAATCTGATTGCAACCGCAAGGAGTAATAAAGTAGCAGTGTGTCTGGGATTTCAGGATTTTTCTCAGTTGACTAGAGATTATGGAGACAAGGAAAGTAAAGTGATTCAGAACACCGTAGGTAATATTTTTAGTGGGCAGGTTGTTGGTGAGACCGCAAAAAGTCTATCAGAAAGATTTGGAAAAGTCCTGCAGAAACGCCAGAGTATGACGATTAATAAAAATGATACTTCAACTTCCATATCTACTCAATTAGATAGTCTGATCCCGGCTTCAAAGATTTCTACTTTGACACAGGGAATTTTTGTGGGCGCGGTGTCGGATAATTTTGATGAGAGGATTGAACAGAAAATGTTTCATGCTGAGATTGTGGTGGATAATGAGAGAGTGGTTTCTGAAACAAAAGCCTATCAGAAAATACCCGATATTGTATCGTTTGTCAATGAAGAAGGTGAGGATACTATGAAAATGGATATTGAAGCAAATTATAAGCAAATTAGAAGGGACATCGTCATCATCATTGAAAGTGAAATGGATCGTATTAAAAATGATCCTGATTTACAACATTTGTTACAATAGTTATTGTTATTTTAAATAAAATATGATTACATTTGAAAGTAAAATAACCATTTTCAATAATGATATTCCTTATCATTATTACTCAAAAATAGACAAAAGATGTCAAAGTTTAAATTAATAGCCATTAGACCATTAACAGGCTGTGATAAAAGATTTTTAAAAAATTTAACTGCTGGTCAAATCTACCCGCTCTATAATAACTACAAGTTTCATAGCATTTCAAAAGAAATAATTGACTATTCTGCAAATGACAGTGTTCAGTATATCTCTTGTACTCCAGCACCACCTGAAATCTACAACATTCAAACTGCTGATGGTCATGATCTGGAGGTTAATATTTCAGCTATTGCGGGGAAAAATGGAAGTGGAAAAAGTTCATTGATTGAGCTCTTTTTTGTATCTGTCTTTCTGTATTGCTCAAACCACAACATATTAGATCATAGCGTTAAAAGTTTAGAAGGCCGTTCTGATAAGCTTAAAAAACAGCTTTTAGAGCAGGATAAGCAACGTTCAAAAGTTATTGAATACAGAAATGAAATAGTAACGGAAATAAAAAGTGTTGATAGAATTAATTTAAAAGGTTTTGAGTCCTTAAAAACAAAGATTAATGATCTTACCAGACGTGAAAATGATATAGAGGAAGCTACTACAAATATTAATTCCCAGTTAAAAACAATTATTAATCAGCAAAATGAAATTAAGGAAATTAGTCGAAAGTTAAAAGCTGAAATCTTCTATGAGATTGACAGCCAATTTTACTGCCTTCAAATAAATTCGGACAAAAATGGTAAACTAAGATGTACAGTTATATCTATTTCCAATTTAAACAATTTAACTGCTAAGCGCAAGAAAGTGAGTCCAAGTGCAAATGATTTTGGAGATTATTTTTTTTATACAATTGCTATCAACTACTCGCATTATGCGCTGAACTCATTACATATTGGAGATTGGATTATTTCATTATTTCATAAAAATGATGGATATAAAACTCCTATTGTAATAAGTCCGATGAGGACTGATGGAAATTTTAATATAAATTCTGAAATTAACTTTGCAAAATATCGATTGCTGACTAACAAGCTTCAGGAATACACAAGCGGTAAAAATGATAGAATATACATTGCAGAAAATCACTTCATTGAGAAGGTTATTTTTACTTTAGACTGGCGTAAAGTTGATTTAGTTCCAAAAAGAGTGAGATTCAGACTTAACAAAATGTCTGGTAAAGCTCGTGATTTAAATATGTTGGATACTTTTTTAGCATCATACCTAAGTGAAGAGGAACTAATTGCATTTAATGGGGATTTTCCTTTAAAACAAATTGTAAGCAACTATTTGATTAAGAAAATTGATTCAATACCAGAGAAATATCCTTGGTTTGGAAAAGGATATCATTTTTCAGCCAATACTAAACATATAGAAAATGATGAATTTTTCGAATTACTAAAAAATGATAGAAGTCATGTAACATATAAATTAAAGCAAACCATTAATTTCATCAAAAGATCACTGACTGGTATTGATAATGCTTTTAAGATTTTGAAAGATCAAGTAGATAGACGATCTATTATAAAATTTGAGCTTACTTTACAAGATTTAATGGAATGGATGGGTAATATAAAAGGCAGAGATGTTATGGAATATCTTCCTCCGTCGTTATTTGATATCGATTTTAAGTTAACTAATGGGGTTGGTGCAGATTACCTCTTTAGTGCTTTAAGTTCTGGCGAGCAGCAATTGGTACATACAATTCAATCTGTAATTTACCACCTCAACAATATTCAGTCAGCACATCTAGGAAAAGGAGATAGACTTAAATATAAAAATGTTAATATTATCTACGATGAAATCGAGCTCTATTTTCACCCGGATTATCAGAGGCGATTCATTGCAGATTTGCTTAAAGAATTTGAACGTTTTTATATTGGTGGTCAAAGGGGTATAGAATCAATAAATATAATTCTACTTACCCATTCGCCTTTTATTCTCTCAGATATACCAAGTAATAATATTATGCTGCTGGATTCTGATAAAAAGAAAAGAACTGTTCCTAAAATACCAGATTCTCAAACTTTTGCAGCAAATATTAATGAGTTGCTTGCGGATAGTTTCTTTCTCAAAGGTACATTGATAGGTAAACATGCTGAAAATAAAATTGCTGAGTCAATAGAAAATATTAAAGTTAAAAAAACTAATCATATTGATGGTCAAATATTTGAAATGGTGGGTGACTCCTTTTTAAAAGTAAGTCTGGAAAACTTTAAAAAAAGACAAGATGATCAAAATACAAATAAGTAATATTGAAGAATTCAAGAATGACTATTTGTTAAAGGTCAAAGATGATGTCATTAAACGCATAAAATACTTAAAATATTCGGTTAGTCATTTAATAGATCCTAATAATATTAATGATAATGAAATGGCTAAAGCCAAACACAGTACTAAACATATTATCGATCTAATCAGAGATAGTAAAATTAGTATAGATGATCTTGTCGTAGCGAAATATAAAAATACATTATTAACATATACAACAGGTTTTAGAATTAATCATATAGATCTTGATCCACTTTTAATTTTTCTCGATTATTTACTGGATGATACGAATGATTCTTTGAATGATCTGTTAATTTGTGCACCTGAAAATTTATTTACTAAAAATACTACGCTCTTAAATAATTATAGGATAAACTCAGAAATATATATTAATATCCTAAAAAATGCTTTCTTATATGATAGTGAGATCGGAATAAAGATTAGACAGTTTTTTCACGAAAAGAACATTACTAATTATTGTCCTTATTGCAACATGACTAGTGCATTATACAGTACAAATGATGAAACTGGTAAAATTGCTGACCAGCATCAATTAGACCATTTTTTTGACAAGGCTACTCATCCATTGTTGTCTTTGTCTGTATTTAATCTTGTACCAACCGACTATAATTGCAACTCAGCTAACAAGGGGGAAATACATTTTTCGGATGAACTCCATTTGAATCCATATATCTCAGGATTTAAAAATGATATGAAGTTTGTACCTATAATGGATGCTTTTGGAGAAGTAGTCCAAGCAATCTCTTTAAAATTACATGCCGATCGAAATTCTTATGTTTGGAAGCAATTAATTGGGGATGAAGATTTCCAAGATTTAGCGCCAGAGCATGGTAATATTAATGTTTTCCAACTTTATAAAAGATATAACAACTCCGGTATACTTTTTTCGGCTAGGAAATTAGTTAAAAAATTTCGTAATGTAGCAGCTAATGAACAATCTCTGCGACGTATCTTAGATGAAATTGAAGATAGTCCCCAAGATAACTATCAAAATTTCAGGGATTGGTACGAAGATGAAATAATGACTAAATTTCATCAGAAAGATTTTGGAGAGGTAATTTTTTCCAAACTTAATCGAGATGTTTTAGATTTTGTTTTCGACAATTATCCGGAAAACTTTCATGAAAGTGTAAATAATATTCTGACCAATAGCTATATGCCAGAGTATGGGGCTGAATGATAATATTTTAAAAATTAAAAAGATAGTACTTAATACTAACTTTTTATTTCAAATATGGATTTGTTGTCATGGTCGAGAACTATGAAAGCATTGAATTTTTTTCCGCTTTTGCTCTTCATTCCTTTAATCAATGAGGTTTTACCTTTGTTGATTAGGCTTTCAATATCAATGATATTTAACTGAATTCCGCAAATATTTCTGAATTGCATCCAATTGCAGACTTGGTCAGGACATTTAACGATTTTATCATTGATGGTCAGCTGCTGGCTTTTACATTTTGGACATTGAAGTTTTGGAAGGTTTTCCCTTTCAATAGTTGTCTGTAACAATTCATGGGTAATCGAAGCAGTATATATCTCTATTTGTTTCTGAAAATCTAAAGCACTGAGCTCATTGCTTTCAATCTTTTGCATGGCCAATTCCCATTCAGCGGTCATTGCTACATTGGCAATTTTTTTATCTTTAATGAGATGATAAACCTGTAATCCCTTTTCAGTCGGAATCAGTGATTTCTTTTCCCGCTTAATGTAATTTCTGCTGAACAAAGTCTCAATGATCGAAGCCCGTGTCGCCGGTGTACCAATTCCAATGTTTTTTAAGACTTGTTGTTCTTTCTTATTTTCCAGTTGTTTTCCGGCACTTTCCATGGCTGAAAGTAGTCCAGCCTCTGTGTAAAGAACCGGAGGTTGAGTCTGCTTCTCCAATATTTTAGAAGATTTTATTTTAAGTTCAGCACCTTCTTTTAATTCAGGAAGTTCCTGAAGGTGTTCTGTAGTGTCAGAAGAATTTCCCTGAATTGAACGCCATCCTATTTCTACAATTTTACACCCTTTTATTACAAAATCGTAGTGCAAAGCCTGAAGGATAATATCGGTGATTTCCTTTAAACAAGGTTGCGAAACAGCTTCCAGTAATCGACAAGCGATCATGTCATATATAGCGTTTTCCTTGACAGATAGTGCGGAAGGAAGTTTTTCAGTAGTAAGCAGTCCATGGTGATCGGTAACTCCAAGGTTATTGACAATACGCTTGTTAAAAGTCCCCCATTTTATCTGACTGACTTTTTGCGTCATAGATTCTTTTTTCTGTAAAGTTCTGATAAGATCGGGAATCTCATCCCATACATCTTCAGGAATGTATTTGCTGCCTGTTCGCGGATAGGTGATGAATTTTTTTTCATATAAACTTTGGACAATGTTTAATGTTTCTTCCGCAGAAAAGTTCAGTTTTTTATTGGCTTCCTTTTGCAGGCCGGTAAGATCAAAGAGCAGAGGAGCTTGCTCTGTTATGTTCTTCCTCTCAACCTTTGTAATAGATGCTGTATTGGTATTTCTTTCAATAGCTTTTAATATATCTTCGGCCTGTTTTTGACCGTTCACTTTGATTTGTGAAATACTTGTAAATTCAACGAAATCCTTGGTGTGTAATAGTTCGATCTGCCAGTATTCCTCAACTTCGAAATTTTTATTTTCCAGATATCGTCTGCAAATCAGTTCCAATGTCGGGGTCTGCACTCTGCCTAAAGAATACATTCCGTCACCGACAACTAAAGTTAAAGCCTGCGTCGCATTAATCCCCACCAACCAGTCCGCACGGCTTCTGCTCTGAGCGGACTGAAATAAACTATCAAATTGGTTTCCGGGTTTTAAGTTTTCAAATCCTTTTTTGATCGCATTTTCAGTGAGTGAACTGATCCATAACCGTTTAAATGGTTTGGTGCATTTGAGATAATTATATATATATCGGAAGATCAGTTCACCCTCTCGTCCTGCGTCTGTAGCAACAATAATGCTGTCACAAACATCGAAAAGTTTCTTGATGACTTTCAGTTGTTTTAATGCTGCGGGATCACTAATGTATCCTTTCTCTTTCTTGATCTTACGAACAGTGAGCATATAGGGTTTAGGCAATATCGGAAGAGCTTCTTTTTGAAATCCCGAAATTCCAAAATCTTCAGGCATCCCTAATCCAACTAAGTGTCCGAAAGCCCATGTTACCATGTGCCCGTTGCCTTCAAGATAACCTTCTCTTTTTTCCGAAGCGCCTAATAGCTGGGCAATTTCCCTTGCAACGCTTGGTTTTTCTGCTAGTACCAGTCTCATAATAGATTTTTATTGATTATTTTAAACATGGTTAGAATGTACTTTAGATTGAATTCTTATATTTTTCGTCCTCTGGTTTTAGTAGGTACTTTCGGTTTTTCCTGGTTTTCCTGCTGTTTTTTATTTTTGGGTGCTTGCTGTCTTGACTGTAGAGGCTCCTTGATTTTCTTTGTCGCCTCATTGGTTTTCCCTTCTGAATTGACCGCAACCTGTGTTTTGTGAGCATCTGTCGGTTGTGCCTGTTCTTTAACTTTATTAGGGTTTTGAAAGGAAAAATCAACTTTGCCTGATTCTTTATTTAAGGTGATATAACCCTGATATTTTTGATCTTTTTTGTCAACAAGCCCATCGATATAAATGGTCTGACCTGCTTTGAACTGATCGTACTGTTCATTAGTGAGATCTTTTCCTCTGAATGTTCTGGGGACCTCAGAAGATTGATTTTGCTGAGTGCTTTGTGGCTGTTGATGGTGAGCGCTATTATCGAATAAAAACTCAACATATTTTTTATCCGCGTTAAACTGTACAGTTGCATCAAATGGTTCTCCTTTTGTAGAAATCATTCCTTCCAGATAAAGTGGTTTGCCTTCCTGCAAGGTTTGCTTTTGAGCATCATCCAGTTTTATTCCTTTAATTTCGTCAGGAATCTTCATGTATTCTGCACGGTAAGCGATGAGCTCATTGGTTAATTTATCACGACTTATGATGGAGGGGATAATCTCATCTGTTTTAGGGTTTACAAGATCTACAATCCTTCCCATGTTTCCGGTATCCATCAAGTTTTTCTTGTCTTCGGCGGTAAATTCATGACCTAAGAATTTAAAGTTGAAATTGGGCTCTTTTCTGATTCCGTGCAGATTGACAAGTACTTCACCGGTGTCATTGGTCTGTAGAGAAAGGCGGGCATCGATTCTGGTAACGGTATTTCCTAGCTTGATGGTTACTGGAACGAGACCATTGGTTTTAAATCCTTTTAATAAAGGATCTAATGCATTCACTTTTTCGAGCTTTTCTTGGGTTAAGCCAAATTTGGACATGATATTCCAGTCAATCTGATCAGCAGAATATTGATATTCTTTTTCTGATAATGGGGTAGTACTCATAATGTTGGTATTTTGTTTTAGAATTTTATAGGTATTTAGAAATTCTTCGCCTTCCGTACTTGGATTTTGAAGGTGATGTTGAATTTGTTTTCCGATTTCTTTCGACTCGTTGAGAGGGATTTTGAAAAAGTTGAATAAAGAAGGATTTTTAAGTTGACTTAAAAAGTTGGAAAAAAAGTTAGAGAACAGATCGCCTTGCTTATCAATTTTCAAAAATTGATTTTGATTTCTTTCTGTATTGGGAACTGTCTTCAAATTTCCCTTGTCATCAATAGTTTTTACTGCTTCAATCTTATTGGTTTTCGGATTTAAAACAAGCAGGATATTGATTAAAGAAGGGTCGGGGTTTTGAGTATTTGTAATATCTTCCATGATGTTAAATATGTATTTAACATCGAATGTAGCAGGATTGAATGAAGGAAAAAAAGAATGGTAACTTGGGGAAGTATTTGGCCTTAAAGGGGAACTGATAAATTTGAGTTAATCGTGGTTAGTTTATACCTTACGGTAGTGCATTAAACTACAATCTCCTAATCTTTTTTACCGTAAGGAGAATTGATTTCGATAGCTTTGTCACAAAGAAGATAGGTGAAATACGATTTTTGACCTGTCTTCTCATCTGTGTAAATTTCACTATCCCATGTAATCGTCAGTTCCCAACTGTCCCACTTTCTCATTTTATGGACATATGGGTTGAAAGAACATTTGATCTCAAAATGCTTTTTGTTTTTATCACCCTCGAAACTTACGATGACGGAATTATGATCGGGACTTGTTTCATCAACGATGGTAGCTTTGAGTTTCATGTAAGAGATTTTTATTTTTGAGTATATTTTCTATTCTAAATCATTTTCTGTCTCGGTAGACCGATTTCATGTTCCTGCTGATAAGGTTTTCTTTGTGTCATGCTGACATCTTCGTGAAGTGTTCTTGCTGCTTCCAGCGACTTTTCTTTATCCATAGAATACCTTGGATCGGGAATGAAGGGCATCTTGGCCATTTTATGAATAGTGATGGTTGGAAAATGAAAATCCACTTCAACCGTTCCCAACAATAAATAGCAGCCTCCACCCTGAAACGGATATTCTTCAAGGCAGTTCGGGAAATGTGCCGTATCAAAATATTCTCCCTCTGCGTCGATCCAGGTTCCGAAAAACATGGCTCCTCTTTTTGTAGGAACATGTTTCCTGGAAATAAGGTAAGCGAGCATTTTGATCTGCTTCTTATGATGCTTCACTAGGTCTTTAGCCATTACACTGCCGCGGTATTTGGTCTGCAATAGATCAAAAGGACTGTATGATACAGAAAATCCTAAAATCTCAATTTCATCAAAGGCATCTTCAAAAGGATTTCTGATAATGGTTGGAAGTTGATATTCTTTTTGTGGTTCCTCCAATAAAGTGGGATGTCTGAATGCTGACTGGTCATTTCCAAACAGGAATCTTGCCTGAATCAGAAGTTCATGTTTCTGTTTGCCGGTAAATCTGAATGCTCCAATAAAAATGAGAATCTGCAGGGTTTCAATTCCAATCGGTATTCTTTTGACAAAGTTCTCCAGCGAAGTATACTCCCCATTATTTTTTCTTTCTTCAGGAATCATCATGGCGATTTTACTCTCAACTTTCTCGATATGCATTATACCTAAATATACATCAGTTCCATAGACGGTGGTTTGGTATTCGCTGAGATTGACGCAGGGATTCTTGATGGTCGCTCCCGACATTTTCGCTTCATGGACGTAAACTTCCGTCCTGTAAAATCCACCTCCATTGTTGATGGCACATACCATGAATTCAATAGGGTAGTAGACTTTCAGATATAAACTCTGATAACTTTCTACAGCGTAAGAAGCCGAGTGCGCCTTACAGAAGGAATATCCTGCAAAAGATTCGATCTGGCGATAGACTTCTTTGGACAGTTGTTCGGGATGTCCCAATTCTCTACAGGACTCAAAAAAGTGGTCTTTTACTTTCTGCAATGCGGATAGTGAACGTCCTTTACCACTCATGGCTCTTCTTAAAACATCACCATCTGCTGCTGACAACCCTCCGAAATGCAGGGCAATTTTGATAACGTCTTCCTGATACACCATAATACCATAGGTTTCACCCAGCTCTTCTTTAAATACATCGTGAAAGTATTCGAACTTTGTAGGATTATTATGTCGGAAAATATATTCCTTCATCATTCCACTCTGTGCAACTCCGGGACGGATAATGGATGAAGCAGCGACCAGTGTTTTGTAGTCTTCACATTTCAATCTTCTAAGCAATCCCCGCATCGCAGGACTCTCAATATAAAAACAGCCGATGGTTTTTCCAATGCTGAGGTAACTATTGCATTTCTCTTCGTTTTTTGAAATCGTTGTGTCTTTAATATCTACTGTAATCCCTCTTTTTTCTTTAATGAGTTCTACGGTATCCTTGATGGTTCCAAGACCTCTTTGGGACAAAATGTCAAACTTTTCAAATCCGATGTCCTCAGCCGTATGCATATCGAACTGGACAATTGGAAAACCTTTTGGAGGCATTTCCAATGCTGTGAAATTAGTAATTGGTTCTTCCGAAATTAAAATTCCGCACGAATGCATGCTTCTCTGATTCGGAAATTTTTCCAAAAGCTTACCATATTTGTGCACCAATTTAAACACCGAATTGTCATCATGTTGATCCATTGACTTTGTAGCCAAAATATCCAATTCGTCCTTCGGTAAACCGAAAGCTTTTCCGACTTCCCTGAAAATGGACCGGTACTTAAATTCTACATTGGTACCACAAAAAGCAACGTGCTCTTTACCGTATTTAGTAAAAATATATTCAAGGATGGTATCTCTGGTCTGCCAGCTCCAGTCGATATCAAAGTCAGGAGGGGTTTTCCTATTGAGGTTAAGGAACCTTTCAAAATAGAGATCCAGTTCCAAAGGACAGATATCTGTAATTCCTAAACAGTAACTGACAATGGAGTTGGCACCGCTTCCTCTTCCCACATGCATAAAACCCATGCGGTTGCTGTATTGTATAACATCCCAGGTGATCAGAAAGTAACCGCTGAATTTTAACTGATCAATAACTCCCAGTTCTTTTTCAACTCTTGCTTTAGCTTCAGGATGATCTTTTCCATATCTCGTTTCCAGACCTTCATAAGCAAGTTGGGTTAACAGTTTAAAATCGCTCTCGCGGCTGTCTGTGTAATACTGCTTGTTTTTCGGAGTTGAAAAATCAAAATCAAAGCTGCACTGTTCAACAATATATGCTGTGTTTTGTATGATTTGAGGATAGTGATGGTATTGATCCAGCAGTTCTTTTTTATTAATAAATGTTTCTGTGTCTCTGCAATAGTCGTGATCGCCTAATTTACTGATCAATGTATTATTGTCAATCGCCCTTAAAATTTTGTGGAGATTATAATCCAGTTTGGTTGTGAAGGTAACAGGCTGTAAGATGACCATTTTATCCATCAGCTTTTTCAAATCAGGCTTCACGAGATAGTTCAATTCTTCAGATCTGATTCCGACAAACTCATGTTCCTGCAAAACTTCCGGAATATTATGCAATGGATAAATAACAATGGTATCTTTAAGTATTGGATTGTGTTTTGGAATTTCAATTCCGTCACAATTGTAATCGGTCAATAATCGGTTAATCTCCCCGACACTTTTCTGGTTTTTAGCTAAGCAAATGTAATAGAATTCACTTTCGACTCTGATTTCCACTCCAACAATAGGTTTAATGTTATGGTCATTGCAGAGTTTGAAGAAATCGTAGATTCCTGTAATGGTATTGATATCCGTTAGAGCTAAAATTTTCACCTGTTGATCCACAGCCTGCTGCACCAGATCCTGAATAGAAATGGTTCCATACCGTAGGCTGTGATAGGAATGACAATTGAGAAACATAATATTTATTTTTTATCGTAGCAGCCCGGACGCTCTGCCCACGCTTGCGGTTCCAAACCTGTTTTTGATTTTATCCATCGTCTGGTATAATGAAATCAGTTCTTCGGTGTCTTCGAAAAGATCCATCTGATGGCAACCGTGAACGAGACCCGTAAACTTGACACCGATCAGTCGTATTCTCATTCTTCGGGTATAGACTTTTTTAAAAAGTTCAAGCACATACTTGAGCAAAGTATGGTCTGCCGAAGTGTAAGGAATTCTGCACTGTTTGGTCTCTGTATCGAAATTGGAATATCTAATTTTTACTGAGATGGTTGACGTCAACCATTTTTCCTGACGAAGCTGAAAAGCCAATTGCTCGACCATTCCAGATAAAACACTTCTCAGGTTCTGAACGTCAATCGTATCCTGGGAAAAGGTATTTTCTGTAGAAATTGATTTTCTTTCTGAATAAGGAACAATCGGAGTATCATCAATTCCATTGGCTTTTTTCCAA
Source organism: Chryseobacterium sp. CFS15 (assembly GCF_031118795.1). Classification (NCBI taxonomy): domain Bacteria; kingdom Pseudomonadati; phylum Bacteroidota; class Flavobacteriia; order Flavobacteriales; family Weeksellaceae; genus Chryseobacterium; species Chryseobacterium sp. CFS15. The sequence continues at coordinate 150,780 of NZ_JAVHYL010000002.1, forward strand.
AGTTCACTTCCGTTTTTTCCGATCAGTTGATGAAGGACTTCAACAGGTGTTTCTGATAAAGTCTGAATAGTTCTTACCCCAAGCCTCGATAAAAGCTGAAAAGTAACATTCCCAACCATCGGAATCTTTTTAACGGAAAGAGGATTTAAAAAAGGTTTGATATTTTGCTGCTGTATTTCAAATCTACCCGTAGGCTTAGATTCTCCGGTGCCTATTTTTGCAACCGTTTTATTGGTGGACAGGGCAAAACTTATCGGTAAGCCTGTATTTTTGGTGACCGCATCGACGATTTCATTGGTCCACTGATAACAACCAAAAAATTTGTCCATCCCTGAAAGATCGAGATAAAATTCATCGATGCTCGCTTTCTCCAAAACAGGTACTTTTTCCTGGATTACATCCGTTACCAAATGCGACATTTTAGAGTACATATCCATGTCACCCTTGATGACTCTTGCTTCGGGACATAATCTTAAGGCCATCTTGATCGGCATCGCACTTCGTACACCGAAAAATCTTGTTTCGTAAGAGCAGGATGCTACCACACCACGGTCTCCACCTCCTATGATCACAGGCTTTTTCTCCAGTTCGGAGTTTTTTAACCGTTCACAGGAAACAAAAAACGTATCCAGATCCATATGCACTATCGCTCTTTCCATGGTACAAACTTAGTCACGTTTTGAAACAAAATTTGTATATTTGTTGTCATAAATTACGACAATGTCAATTTTTTCAGATAACATCGTGTTTTTGAGAGGTAAAAAAAATAAGACCCAACATGAGTTGGCTAACGAACTTATTTTAACCCGATCAAGATATATTTCTTACGAATATGGGAAATCGGAACCTCCTATCGAGATACTTGTTCGCATCTCCAAGTATTATAATATCAGTATCGACCTGCTTGTTACAGTCGATGTAAGAAAATATAAGCTCGAAGAGATGATCAACTTGCCGGGCAATAAAATTCTTGTACCTATTACAGTGGATTCTACAGGAAATAACTATATTGAGATAGTTCCCCAAAAAGCTTCCATGGGATATCTGAAAGGTTTTAATGATATCGGATTTATCAAAAGCCTTCAGAAAATGCAGCTTCCGTTTCTTAAAAACGGAAAATTTAGAGCGTTCAGTGCGGAAGGAGATTCGATGCCGCCTTTTGTTGATCAGTCTGTATTGATAGGTGAATATGTTGAAAGTCTTGAGGACATGAAACCTGAGAGTGCATATATTATCGTAGCCCAAGAGGGAATCACTTATAAAACATTGGTAGAAAGAACGAAAACGCACATCAAAGTTTTGGCGGACAATTCCTTTTATGAGCCTTATGAAATCGCATTAGAGGATATTTTGGAAGTATGGCATTACAGAATGGGTATTTTGCCAAAGGACTATAAGCCTTATACCGAAGATTTTAATCATCTAAAAGAGATTATCGCAAATTTAAAAATGAGTATTCAACAGCTGGAACAAAGGATGCCTGATGTTTCATGATAATGTAAAAAGCTTTCCTGTTGGGAAAGCTTAAAACACAAATGATGAAAAATTCCCATTGTGGGATAGTCAAAAGTAATAAAAAAAGTTAATAAAACAATGGGTCAACTCAGTTTATTTAGCACAGAAGAATTTTATGATTTTCCAAAAGATTTGTTGGAGTTCATAGAGCATTTTTTAACTTTGAAAGAATCAGATCTACTTTTTTCTCAACTTCTTGAAAATACTCCTTGGAAATAGAAAACTCAGACCATGTATGAGAAAAAAGTTCTGACTCCTCGTCTGACCGCATGGTATCGGGATAAGGAAAGAAGGTATGGTGACCGTCCCGTCATCGCATCACCCAGTCTCGGGCAGACCCGAAAATCCGACTTTAGAAAATTTAATCATCACCAAAGCAGGCACAGTATTCCGCTTCCTCACGGATCTTTGCTGATGATAAAAGGAGATTTGCAAGAGCATTGGAAACATTGTATTGCTAAGTCTGCTTCGCAAATGAAAGAAAGGATTAATTTGACTTTTAGGCTGGTGACAGAGCTTGGTTAATTTAGCGGTCAGTTCAATTTTGTAGACTATAACTCTCGATCAGAACAAGCTATATAAGAAGAAATTCTTTGAATCTCATATCGAGTTATGCTTTAAAGAGGAGATTCAGTTTTTTAAACCACTCAAAAAATTCTACCAGTGAATTTTGATTAAGTTGCTCGTAACTAAAAATTTGATGCGGGTAAGGAATTGCACTGGTGAAAACTCCTTCGTAGGAGAAAATTAGCACAAGGTGCTTTGTCTTTTCAAGTAAAATTCTGTGGTTCCTGAAAAAAGATGGTGTAGCAACATCGTTCATTATGGAAATATAGCAATCATAGTCATTGAGATCACGTTTACACTCTGCAGAAGATGATCTTCCATCTGCCAACACAACTTCATGGCCGGAGTTCCAAAAAAAATCAGCGATGTCAGAAAGCAGCGCATCTTCATTTTTGCTCTGATTATTTAAGATAATACATTTCATAGCGAATCGTTATAATCCTTTTTTACCTTCCAGCCAGTAACCTTTTGCAAAGATCTTACCTTCGTGCCTGTTTTCTTTCAGTACTTTACGGAAGTTCTGTATAGATTGGACATTTCCTGTCAGAACAATATTCGCATCACACCAAACGTCATCTGAAAGTTCAGGTATTGTATGAATCTGATCTTTGTCCCGAAAAATATTGTTTTTTGTATAAACACGGTAATTTTTCAGTCCTAATTTTTCTGGAATATCACAGTTTTCATCATCAAGTTCAATCAGAAATTGATACGGATGATTATTTTGCTGCAGATAGGGTAAAAAGCTTGACATCAGGCTTAAGGATGTTTCATCACCGAAGATAATCTGTCTTTCAACTTTTGGATCATACTGCTTATCGCTTCCCAATACGGCCAGTTTTATTTTTTCATCTCCGGGAATAAGACTGTTGATGTACTGTGCTCCTACAGCATTACTGTGAATGTGGGCAATGAATTCTATCGCTCGTGCTGAATCGTCAACATTTGAGATTGTGTAGTGTCTTGATTCGGTCGGACTTACTCTGAATGAGATGGTAAAACCGGGTGCAAAATGCAGTGCTGAAAAATCACCTCTTAGACGTACTTTCTTAATGTTTGCATTGAGGTAGAAGATCTCTTCTACTTTGACCGTCCGAAGCATAGAAGGTGCTATTTTTTCGAGTGCATCATTGATCCATTTTGGGGCTGTTGGCATATCTTTATTTTATGGTACAAAGAAATGACATCACGCAAGATCTTAAAATGGATAGGGATGGGTAAGTATTGGACTATTCAAGGTTTTTGTTTCGGAATGTGAGTGCTGTCATTCCGGTTACTTTCATAAATAATCTTGAGAAGTAAGCATAATCATCATATCCAAGTTCAGCAGCAATTTCCTTCACAGATTTATTTGAATGAAAAAGAAGACGTTTTGCCTCTAAAACAATACGCTGATGAATATGGTAAGAAACTGTCTGTCCGGTGGCTCTCTTCACACATTCGTTCAAATACACCGTTGAAATATTCATTTTTTCGGCATATTCAGCCGGACTTTTTGTATGAACAAAATTCTGATCTACTAACAGTTTAAAGTTTTTTGAAATAGTTTCGCTTCTTGATGGTTTGTCAGTTGTGTAAGACTGAAGTAAAAATTGTGAAATAATAAATCCTACCAGGCTGTTGCAGCTGTCTCTCAGTATGATGTTATGAAGTTTTTCCTCTTGTCGACAGAAGATCATGGATGTAAGATCTCCCATTTTTGATGCAATGGAAAAAGTAGCAGTATCCAATTGTAAAGGATTAGCAGGTGTGATTTCCTTTAACAACTTAAGATATTCAGGATGTAAACTTTCAGTGCTGATCAGCAGTACGGTAAAGAGACCTTCTTCCAGCGAAAGTCCTCTGTGAACCTGATATGGTTGAACATAGGTAATGGATTGCGAATTGATCTCAAAACGGCGAAAATCAATTTCAAATACTCCGCTTCCCTCTTCAAGCAGGAAGAAGATATGGTAATCATCACGGTGAGCTTCTTTTATTTTATCAAATTCCAAGTCTGTAACTCTAAATTTCGAAATAATAATACCTGAACCAAAGTTTGACGGAAAAGTATTCAGGGGTATCGATTTTGATTTTTCTGACATCTGTTATTAAATAAAAAGTAAATACATGCTGACGTATTCAGTATTCAAAATACGTTTATTTTTCACAGGAAACTACCTCCTTTTTCAATTGCTTATTTCCCCAATTATGCAGATGCTTGATGAAAGGGATCAGCTCCATACCCGTTTCGCTTACAGCATATTCCACTTCTGGAGGGACTTCATGATATACCTTTCGGGTATTCTTATAGAGAACTACACATTTACCACCCTCAAAAGAATAAGATTCTATCTCATCGGTTATGTCTTTGCCGTCGATGTAGATGGCTTGGGATTTTAGATTTGAAATTGTGTTTTTCTGCAATGGTTGGTGATGTCTTACAAATATATTAAACTGTAGAAGAAAAAAATGTAAAGTACAGATGATTTTCGAATTAGTATAATGAAAAAAATACAACTAACTAAGGATTCCCGTAAATGATATATTTATTTAATAGCCACTTTTACAACGGTAAAAAATAAATAAAATAATTGTGGCAAAAACAGCAGCTTTTCACAGCATCAAACAGACCGTACACCACAACAATACTTCGTGTACAGAGGGTAACAACATTGAAACAGTAAACAAGCGTAGCGGAACTGGTGGTAAACCGCTATGTTCACATTGTGCTAGACTCTAATGTTTCTTTAAAGGTTAAGGCTCATCGAAAACGATGAGCCTTTTAAATTAGCATATGAATTGGTTGTTTACATAAAAATGGTAAATATTGGTTAATCAAAATCTTTAGCATATTTTAGTGATAAAATAACAATAAAACACAATGCAAAACATTGATTGGAATAATATTAGGCCACTAAATCATTCCCAAAAGAATAGCTTTGAAGAACTTGTTTGTCAATTAGCTAGAAATGACAGGTTCGAAAATGCAGTTTCATTTATCAGAAAAGGTTCTCCTGATGCAGGTGTTGAATGTTTTTGGGTTCTGAGCAATTTTAAAGAAATTGCTTACCAGGCCAAATTCTTTACTTCTCCTTTGTCATCTACCCAATGGGGTGAATTAGATAAATCTATAAAGACAGCCTTAGATAAACATTCCAATCTATGCAAGTATATTGTTTCTATACCTCAGGATCGCGCAGATGCAAGAATTGAAGGTAAAACTTCTTTTTTGGATAAATGGAATCAATCTGTACTAAAATGGAAAAATTGGGCACAAGCCCAAGGATTAGATGTGGATTTTGTTTATGAAGGTAGTTCGGAATTGTTAACCAAATTATCAATGCCAGAAAACGTAGGAAAAGCATATTTTTGGTTTAGTAAAAATGAATTTTCTAAGGAATGGTTTAACGACAATAATAGAGGGAAAGTAAAAGATCTTGGTGCAAGATATAGTGAAGAATTAAATATTTTATCTGATACAGTGAAAATATTTAAACCTATGATTTTTCCTTTGAAATTAAAAAAAAATCTATTTTCGAAATATGAGAAATTAGAATTAGATTTTAAAACCTATTTAAATCTTTCCAAACAATATCCAGAATTACATGTAGAATTGTCCAAGTTACTAGACAAATTTATAGATAAAAAAAAATTGTTGAATTCATATAATATATCTGACTTAAAACAACCAGAAATACTTAGTCATAAAATCTTAATGCAGATGGATTCATTAATAGGAAAACTCTGCGAGAAATATGCTGATGATGATATAAAAATCAATCGAATTAACAGTAAAGCCACTCTCACCGTAAAAGCTAAGCATAAAGTGACATCATCAAAAATTAGTAATTTTCTAACCACTTTAGATTCTTTTGATAAAAAGGTAGCTATAAATCCTTTTTTACTAATTGACGGAGATGCAGGTATCGGAAAATCACATCTTTTTGCAGATTTTGTTACTACAATTTATAAAAATATACCTTCAGTTTTATTGTTGGGACAACAATTTTATAGTGAAAATCTATGGTTGCAAATAAGTAATCAGTTACAAATAAATTGTACGAAGGAAGAATTTTTGGGAATTTTGAACTCGATAGGAGAGAGTTTAAATTGTCGTGTGCCAATTTTAATTGATGCTATTAACGAAGGAGGAAAGCAGATCTGGAAAGAACAACTTTCTGGTTTTGTTAATGATATCAGATCTTATCCTAATGTTGCACTAATTATTTCGATTCGTAGTACCTATATCAACTATGTCTTATCAAAAAGTAATCTAAAAGACTTTGAGAGATATACAATTGAGGGTTTCAGAAATCTGCCTGAAGTAACCAAAACATTTTTTAAGTTTTATAAAATTAATGATCTTCCTGTGCCGATTCTTAATCCAGAGTTTAAAAATCCATTATTTTTAAAGTTATTCTGCATAGGATTAAAAGATAATAACTTAGATACGCTTCCGGATGATTATGATAATATAACTGTAATCTATAATTACTACTATAAAAAGATTAACAAAGTATTAGCAGAGCGTTTAGGTTATGATCATCGGAATTTTAACTTAGTCCTTGAAGCCATATCATTGCTTGCAAATGATATGGTTAGATTTAAGACTTCTCAGTTGAGTAGAGAATTTGCAAATATAATATTAATTGAGAAATATCGATATTCCTTGCCAAATGCAGGGATGATACTCTCGGAGTTGATTAAGGAAAATGTATTGAACGAAAATATTGTTGGAAATAAGGAAATAATTTATTTTTCCTATGAAAAGTTGGGTGACTACATAATAGCTAAAAGTCTTTTAAATTTAGACTCTGAAAAAATAAAGCTTTTAGTAGAAACCGGAAAACATAACATTGATCAATCATTTAACCTATTTGAGGTAATTAATAATGATATTGCTGTCAAAGCTAATTTAGGTATTATAGAAGCTATTTCTATACTACTGCCCGAAATGTATAATTTAGAATTGTTTCAATTAAGAAAATCTACTACAGTTTTTTTAAAGCCGTTACTAAAAAGCTTACTATGGCGTAACTCGTCTACAATAAAAGATATAACTATTGATTATATTAATAAAAATAAAGAGCTAGATAAAGCAGTGGCAAGCGAATTTGTGAACACTCTACTTCAATTGTCAATTAAGCCCAATCATCGTTTAAATATATATTTTGTTGATGCACTTTTATGTCAAAAGAAGCTAACAGAAATAGATTTGATGTGGACCATTCATGTAAATAACTCTGAAGCCGGAAAAATACTTGTTAATTGGGCATTGGAAATAGCTTCATTTTCTGATCTACATTCAAAAACAAAAAATATATTTGCCATTTCTCTTTCATGGTTATTTTGTTCAACCAATCGTGAAATTAGAGATAAAGCGACCAGAGCACTAGCTAAATTGCTTCAGAATGATTATTGCATTCTTATTAATTTGATTAATAAGTTTAAAGTGGTGGATGATATTTATATTCTAGAACGTTTAGTCGGTGTTCTTTACGGCATCACTTTAAGGTTAAAAGATAAAGAAATTATCTTGGAAATTATGGAGTTTGTAAATAGTATGATTACTGCAAAAGAATTTCGACGCCATTTATTAATCGAAAATTATGTTCAAGGAATTATTAATTATGCTTCGACAAAGGGATTATCTGATAAAAATGATTATATACAACCCGATGTTACGAGTGATAAAGATCTATTTGAAGTTAAGTTAGATTCTAAATTATTTTTTAAACGACATACAGATAACATTTGTCATGATACACTTGTTAGCTATATTTCAGGAGAACATAGTTTCATTCACAAATTTCTTGGTAAAAAAGAAAATTTTAGAATTTCGAATTTTTATACTTTAGACTTCGAGTCGTTGACCAATATTGTCAATAATATAGGTAATAACGAAACTATAGAAGATATTATAAAATTAATTAAATTAAAATCAGATAGCGAATTCCTGTCTATGATTGATAATTGTAACATCGATGATGATATAGAAAATCTCTACGAACAGTTAATTAATTATGAAACTTTAAAACCAAATGATGTTTTAAATATAAAATCTTTCTTTAGTGAAGTTGCCGGCATAACTGATTCACAGTTTAATATTGATACTTTACAATATTACATTTCAAATGATGTTTTTAATATTATGGGATGGAACGACAATGATTTTAAAGAACATGATTATCCTATATTAAGTTCGAATTTCTACAAAAAAAATATTTTTAATTTACAAGAATCAATAGGTGAAAAATATATTCTTATTTCTTTTTATAAGTGGATATCTATAATATCTAGTAATTATCTAATTGCTGAAATAAACCCTTCAAAATTTAAATATAATAGGTATAAAAATCTTTGTAACTTTTTACAAGCAGACATTGATCCAACTATTTTTCTAGCAGGAAGTTTGGCGCAGAAAAATTCTTTTAATGACGCATGCGAAATTTATCCATTTAATTCAGAAGAATTGATTGATGAATGGATCTGCTTAGGTTCTGCCAATCCTGGATTTATAAAAAGAAATAATTTACAGTTTGTACAAAAATGTTTAATTATTAATTCTTCTTATGCTGTTGATTATTTAAATTATTTGACAAGTGATGAATTAATTTGGAGGGATTTTCTTTATCTAAATACTTCTCAAAGTAATTACTATTTGGGTGAATTACATTGGAGCGATGAATCTAAATCGATTCATGGGATAAGGAATAGCAGAGGTTATTTGGCTGGAATAACTTATAAATGGTCAAAGAATAATGATTTTTCTCTAAATGATGATTTGCAAATTTTAGTTCCATGTTATCAACTTTCTCAGATTTTGGATATTAGTACATTAATAGATGGTAGGTTTTATGATAAAGATGGAAGTGTTGTAGCAGTAACTACATTTTATGATAAAAATAGTACATCATTATTTATAAATAAAAAGAAATTTATTAACAAAATGAAAAGTAAAGGTTTAAATGCTTTAATATTGAAAGATTACGCTAATAGCAGAAGTAAAGCTAAAATTGTAAAAAATATTTCACTTATGCTAAATGATTAAGCATACCGAAAAAAACCAGATAGCACTACGTTTTATGAGTATAACATAACCGCAATCCTTCCAATTTGATTGAAGTTAGGAAGCATAGAAAGATGATCAGCAGTGAAAAAAGAACAATAACATATTATCATCATCATTTCAAAAATTTATTTTTCGAGATTGATTACAAATTTAATAACTGACAGTATACGAACTCCAAAGACTGGAGATTTTGAAGAACTAAATGATCCTATTAAATATTTATTTGCATTCGCAATTGAAATCGAGCAAAAGTGACTTAGTAGGGGGGGTAATAGTATCTATTACTATTTAAATTTTAATGTTTGTGTATTTTATATTTTTTTTTGTAGGTTTGATGAAACTAATATGAGAACGCATAATCTTAAATATAAATGTGAGATAGCATTGCTACATGCTGATCTAAGTGGCTTTAGAGCACAAGAGATAAATTGTTGGCGTTTTGTTTTTGATGACATTACTGATGACCGCAATTTCAAACCAGTATATCTTCTAAATATAGATCGATTTAAATTAGATTTAAAAACTAATAAAGCGATATCATCAGGATTTGCATTGTCGTTGTTTGAAAGTCCAGATGCTATAAAAGCAAAATTTATAAAATTAAATTCTAATAAGAAAAATTTTCCAAAATTAATTGGAAAAAATGCTGCTTTTGCTAAGTTACCATATTGCGGACTTAACGATGATCCATCGATTTCTGGACATTTTGATTTACACGAATTTAACGGCATTGATTTCTCAAAGCTGTTCACAATAGACAAAACAATTTTAGGTGGAAACAATTAACTCATATATACTTAATAAGACGGCATTTGATCTTCCTACTGAGGTAGCTGCTCTGTTATTTCCTGAGTATTATACCACTATTGTTTGTGCTGACAAGAATAATAATTCTTTTATTAAAGAATGGGTTGATTGTACGGATGATCAGTCTGTAAATAGATTTTTGTTTTACCAAACGACAAGAGAGCTTCTCAAAGCTTTTATAGATAAAAGAATTACTCATTTAGAATTTATTCGCAGATCTGTTTCCAATACATATTTCTTGATCGATCTTGATGAAGAGTCAAATTATCATAATGTTCTGCTCCTACGTTTTAATGAGATACCTGCAGATTATCTTCCTGAATTCGGTTTATCTCTAGAATCCGAGGATTTTGTAAGCCCAGAAATAGTTTATGATTATTTTAAATTATATGGTATAATTGACGATACAAATTATAATTTGCGTTCCAACCAATTTTCTAACTTAATAAATATTCACTTAAGAGAAGGTGAGGGGGTGGGATATGGACGTATCGATGCTGACAAACTAGGGAAAATTTTAATAGGATTTGAAGGGTTATATGAGAATTTAGCTAAAGATTATTATTTTTCTAAAAATCGTGGTACTAAAATTCCCAAAAAAATAAGCAAGCATGTTAGTGATGGAAATCTAGAATGTGAGGTAGTGATTTTTGAAGCTGCATCTTTTAATGTTATACTGAAACCAAAAGCAGATATGGATGGGTTATTTGGTGATAGCTCAAGTGATATTATTTGCGAGAGAGCATTAAACCTTATTGCAAAGAGTAAAAATATTGAGACATTTACTGAAATATCTTCTGAATTTAGTGCATATACGATGTCATCTTATTTAGATTTTGTTAATATTGTTTATGAAGAATTGATCAACATAGATATTAAGATGGAATCATATAAAAAAGAAGTTTTTAGTATTGAAAACCTGACATTCAATGAGGCTTTTAAGATAAAAACATTTTACGATCAAGATAGTGAAATTGATACGAACAAGTTCAATCTTATAGGAAATTTCACCGGTGTGAATTGCAATACAGGATATTTTTGGTTTGATTCAAATGATAAACAGAGTTATCATGGTTATCTTGATAAATTGATTAGTGATAGCGCTTATGATCTAAATTTTCATAAATTATATTTGATTACTATAGAACGGAAACTTGAAAATAAGGCAACAAAAGATTCTCCTAAGATACACGACACAATATTAGCTATATATGATTACACTGAGTAATGATGTATATATTTGCGTATAAATTAATGCGTAATGCTTCAAGTTTTTTCCAAATAATTTATCGTTAACTATTATTAAATGTTTCTGTTTATTTGCTAACTCATGTGTAACAATGTCATTAATATATAAAATGTCATCAATATCAATGAATTATTCATATATAATTGCTAAAGTTAGAAAGTCATCAACTTATTTTTTCTGGAATCATCTATAAAAAAACAATCTTTTCTACTTTTGAAATTACATAATTAATAGTAGAAACGTAAGAATTTTTGTCGATATTTCAATTAAATGAATTAATTTAAGTATATGATAAGAAGAATTGAAGTAAATGACCTAAATAATTTTTATACATATAATTTACTTTATTGAATTCGTTTGAAATTTCGTCAAATTTAAGGATTTGCTTGTAACTGTTCGGATTTAGTTGTTCTCGTCTTTCCTTTAATTTCTCTGACTGAGCTTTACTTAAACAGTAATTGTGAAATTGCATAAGCTTTTATAAATTAATCTCCTCCTCCTCTTTTTGATTTTGAATATAATACTTAGTTTGCTCAAATTTAACAAAAGCTATTTTATCTTCAACAAAAAGCTGTTTCGAAAGGTAAATAATGTGCAAGAGTTGACTGAAAAAAACTGAATGTTCTAAATATTCCTTAAATTTCGGTTAATTAAATTTTCAATTTATTAATAATAACTAACAGTTTAGTATCTCAGGAGACAGTTTTAATAAGTGATTGTAGATTTGTGTCTTGGTAAACTCTTCTTTAGAATAGGCCAATCTTAACGCTCGTTCAACATCTTCTCTCTTTATATTGGAAAAGGATGATCTACCGATAGATTTTTTAATTCCTATGACTAAAATATTAGTTAAATCATGCCCATGAACAACATCATGAATATTAAAATTTTCAAGATTTAAAGATTCTATCTCTTTCTCCATGTCTTCAATAGTTTTAGGAAGCCCTTGATTAAAGTATAATTTTAAAGTATTTAACATTTCGACATTTCCTAAAAAACTAAAGGAGTTTTTACAAACAAATTTTGTGTAATCTAATTCCTTAATTTCTTTCCCGACTGGTTTAAATTTTAAAGAATAGCTATTTTTCAAGCTTAAAATTCGAGCTTTTGCGATCGGAATTGCAATCTCAAAAATATGCTCGCGTAAAGTTCTTGTTTTTAAATCTTCTATTTTATTGACCTTTGTCTTTTGAATATATTCTCTACTAAAATCATCAAAACATAAAGATTGTATGCACATGGTTTCAACATCATGAACATCTGTTCTTAATAGATTGTTAGAAATTATAATATTACTATCCAAAAAATCGTAGTCCTTATCGATAATCGCTATGTATCTTGCAGAAGTTTTCATTCTATCAAGAATTTGTACTGCTTCAATCACTTTTTCCTTTCCATGACAAATCATAATATTTGTGTATTCGCTACTCAAAAATTTTGAATAAAACAGTTCGTCAGTTTGACCTTCAACTAAAATGTGATATCCAAAAAATGAATCCATCATAATACTATTGGCCAAAAAATTTCCATCAATATCCTCCCTTATACTCATATTTTAATCTTCTGCGTCCAATTCTGTTGTTAGGTGCCAATTACTTCCAATTACGGCAGGAGAGTGTGTAGCAATAATAATTTGCATAGGGTTTAGCTTTAAAATTTGTTCAAGATCACCTATTATTCTTTTTTGCCACGCAATATGCAATGAGATTTCTGGCTCATCCATTAATAATAATGTTCCTTTTTTAATTTTAAATAATAACTCGTAATATAAAACTAAAATGTGCTGCTCACCTGAGGATAAACTTTTTAAAGGTATGGGTTTATCATTCTTAGTAGACTCAAAATGAAAACCTTCAGTTCGTGAGATTGTAAGCTTTTTCTTTAAAAATCTTTCATTTATAATTCTTAAAAACAGTTCTATTCTATCTGCAAGTTCGTCATAAACATCGAGTTTTTGTCTACTATCTTCTATGTAGACTTGTAATACATCAATAATTTTGTCATCTTGGTCTTCATCAATAATATCTATGTGTGGCTGGTTTTGCAAGTCTAATAGACCAACTTCTTGTAATCTCTCACGTTTCTTTTCAAGGTTGCTCAAACTTTGATTCAGATCTTCTTGGCTTACATTAGTAGTTTCTTTTAGTTTTTTTATTAATCTATTAGGGTATGTTCTGTCAAGTTTAGTTGATAGCTCAGACGATTTTGCTAATTGAGCATGAATTTGTTTAACAAGATCTTCTGAATACTTTTCAACCGTATTTTTATAAGCTATTTGTCCCCTTTCTCTATAATTATACTCTTCGCTTTCTGGTGCAAAACTTAGTAATCTCTGAGTTTCAATTAAAGATACATTTAAGTGAGTGGTGAAATCTGAGTACCATTGAGGAAATATTAGATAGTCATTAAAAACATTTTCAGGAATAACATTTCTAAACTTTTCTATAATGTCTGTTGTGGAAAATCGTAAATCTGATCTTCTGTCAATCCAATCGTCGCCGTCAATTGGTCTGAAAGCGGGAGGAATATATCTAGCAAGAGTTCTTCTACTTTGCTTTAAATTTTCTTCAATTGATGAAAAGCTAATTCTGTCGACTTCTAGCCCGTTTTTTAACTGAATTAGGCTTAAGTTTTGCTCAATATTCTCATTATCTTCCTTGAGATCTTTAATAAAACACCAGCTCTCTTCATTATTAATTTCAATAATTATTTTTGAAAATTCAATATTTTCAAGTTGAAATATATCCCTATTGAGGATGGCTTTTATAATTTTTAATATAACAGTCTTTCCTAATCCATTTCTTCCTAGAATCATTGTTATATTAGATTCTTGAGAGAAATTTATTTCATGATTAAATGAATCGAATAAATTTTCAATTCTAATACTTTTTATACTCACTGCTTTAGTTTTTTCAAATATACAAAATTATCCTTCTTGTAAGAGATTTGAAAAGCTTTCCAGTTATTCTTTTCGTCCTAAAACTGCGAAAGTAATAGTCACCTCTGATGCGGTTCTATCACAGTTTCACTAGAAGATAAAACATCGAAAAAACTCCGCCTCGCAGAAGTAGACTGCCTTGAAAAGTGGTCAGCCGTTTGGAAAGAATGCAAAACAATTTACATGAGATCAAATATTTGGAAAACAAATAACTTTTATAGAAACTGATACGGACAGATATGGTAGTGCTTCTACTATTCAAAAGATAAGTCTTAAGGAAGACTAGAGGAGGAAGCTAGACAAAATAAAATTGGTTTATGACAAGATAAAAATGCCATTTCACCTTGGGAATATAGAAAACTTGAAAAAGAAAAATAGTAGCATGGAAGACAGTTTTTACAATTACACAAACTTACGTGATGAATCACAATATGATATTTTATTTACTAAAGGAGTTTATGTTAGCGATAGAACACTCGGAGAATTTAAGTTTGTGTTATACAAATTATTTGGATTCTATGTCGAAGTAACTTATGAGGTGGATCTGAATAAGATTATCAGTAAAACTGTCTTTTTAAATTCAAAAGATTAAACTATTATTTTTTAGTCTTATCAAAAACAAAAAATCCCAACTCTGGTTAAGATTTATTCTTTATTTCAATCTCTTTTATAAAATCATATTTCTTTTCACGAATAGGCTCATCAGGTAAAAAATCTTTAATAGAACATCCCAAAGCAATTGCAATCAGATTTAAACTTTTGATGTTGTATTTTGCTGTTTTCGAATGTGCTTCTATATCAGAAATGTAACTTGTGCTCTTTCCAATAGCTAAGGATAAAGAAGTTTGACTTATACCTCTTTGTTCCCTAATATCCTTAACTTTCGTAATAACGTAACGTTCAATCTCGTCTAGTGAATCGTGCATAAATACAAATTGATGCAAATTCACAATAAAAAACTAAGGACTATAGTCCTGTATTTAATAAAATTTATTATATTTGGAAAAGATTACTAAAAAAAGTAATTTTGCGATACTTCAAAGAAATATTAGAAGCTATTGCTTAGAATCTCGAACTGAAAACTGGTAATTTAAAGCAACGAGAGGATAAGTATTAAGCTCACGACCTAGGCGTGGGCTCTCTTATCTGTTGCATGGTATACCAGTACCTCAGTTCTGATATTGTAGAGTTCCATGCCGTTTTATTTTCATGCTGTCCGCTTTTTCTACAAAACAATCTAAGCCCGCTTCACCACATAGAGTATCTTGACATGATACAATAGGGTGTACAACCTATTGCGGCTTTTAAAGCTTACACGGGACAAATTTTCATTCATATTAATTAATGCTTTCCGGTGTCTTTTGGTCACTGTTCAAAGACCTCACCATGTCTTTTTTTGTAATGAAAGGCACTTAGGAAAGTTTTGTTTTCAAATACATGAATTCGGTAGTGATAATATAGAAAAAATGAAATAGCACTTCGACAGGCTACACCTGAGAAGATAGGTATTCAATAAAAAAAGCCCCTTCCCATAAGCTGACTAAAACGTTTGGGAGGAGCAATGATTATTGAATCGTTTAATTAAAACTTTACAAAACTATGAAAAAATCCTATAATAATATAGGAAGTATGGGCTTTGCCTTGATGTTAACCGTTGTTTGTGGTTCAATTCAGGCTCAGACCAAGACCATTACGGGAAAAGCTACCGTTAGGGAAGGTGATAATATAGCATTGCCTCTTTCGGGAGTTAGTGTTTCTCAAATGGGAAGTGATCAGACCGCTGTTACCAATGCTCAAGGGGTTTATCGGTTGGCGATTTCTGGAGATGATGCGACGAGGGATGGGAATGAAAGTGGGAACGTTGTTCTTGTTTTTAGGCATCCTGAATATGCGGAACAGCGTGTAGAGGTAGGGGGCAGAACTGTTGTGGATGTTAGCTTTACTACAAAGGTAAAGGTGCAGGGAATTGAAGAGGTCGTTGTTAATGCGGGTTATTATAAAGTAAAAGACAGGGAGAATACAGGCAGTATTGAGAAGGTGATTGCTAAGGATATAGGAAATCAGCCGGTTAATAATGTGCTTTCTGCTATACAGGGGAGGATGACAGGGGTGAATATAACCCAAAACTCAGGGGTTGCCGGTGGTGGCTATGATATTCAGATTCGTGGTCGTAACAGTTTGCGAACTTTACAGAACAGTGGATCAGATGGGAATCAGCCGCTGTATGTTATTGATGGTGTGCCGATAGGCAGTGCCGTGAATGCCAATTTTTCAGCCGCTGTTATTCCTTTTAAGAGCATTAATCCTCTGAACAATATTAATCCTAATGATATCGAAAGTATTGAAATTCTTAAAGATGCCGATGCTACTGCGATTTATGGTTCCAGAGGTGCCAACGGAGTTATTTTGGTCACTACCAAAAAAGGGAAGCGCGGAAATCCTACCGTTTTGCTGAATGCTACTTACGGAATGAGCAAGGTAGCCCGTCGTTTGGAAATGATGGACAGGGAGCAATATTTGAGTATGCGGAGACAGGCATTTGCGAATGCAGGGATTACTTCCTATCCCGTCAACGCTTATGATGTTAATGGCAAATGGGATCAAAGCAGATATACGGATTGGCAGAAGGAATTAATAGGGAATTGGGCAGATCAGCGGACGGTGCAGTTGAGTGTCAGTGGAGGAGGAGAGCGAAGCAGTTTTCTGATCAGTGCACAGAACAGTGACCAGTCAACGGTGTTTCCTGCAGATTTTGGTTACAAGACCAATCTTTTTAATTCCAATTTTACCTTTGAATCTGAAAATAAAAAGTTCAGTCTGACCAGCTCAAATTCTTTTTCGGCACTGACCAATAATGTCGTGCAGTCCGATTTAACGAACTTGGCATTAAATTTAAGTCCGGTTGCTCCTGCTTTATTTACACCGTCCGGTGACCTGAACTGGGAAGACAATACGTTTACCAATCCGTTGGCCAGTCTCAATGGTAGTTATAAAAATAAAACCTATCAGTTCAACCAGAATCTGAATCTGGGCTATGAGTTTTTTACTGGCTTCTCACTGAAATTAAATGCCGGGATCAACTACCAGACGCTGGAGGAGTTCTTGCTGAAACCACACACCATCTTTAATCCTTCATTGGGCAGAACTTCTAACGACTCATCTTCATCAAAAAGTAAAAATGATATTTTTACTTATATCGTGGAACCTCAGCTAAACTGGCTGAAGTCCTGGGGTGATCATGAACTGAATGTTTTGGTGGGAACTTCTTTTCAGCAAACCTTAAATAAAACATCATCCATTACCGGAACAGGGTTTGCCAGCAATGCACTTCTTGAAAATCTTGCAGCAGCAACGAATAAGAATATTCCAGCTGATATTCGAAATGAATACCGATATGCATCAATATTCGGGAGGATAAATTATCAGTATAGGAATAGATATATTATCAATATCACAGGGAGACGGGACGGTTCCAGCAGATTTGGCGTCAATAACAGATTTGCAGATTTTGGAGCAATCGGTGCTGCATGGCTGTTCAGTAAAGAGAACTTCTTAAAGGCTCAAAAATGGTTGAGCTTTGGAAAGTTAAGAGGTAGCATCGGCACCACAGGAAGTGATTTTATTGGCGATTATCAGTATCTTGATACTTACACCATCAGCAATAACCCGTACAATGGAAGTGCAGGTTTATATCCGTCTAGGCTGTATAATCCTAATTTCAGCTGGGAAAAGACTACCAAGCTGGAAGCTGCTCTTGAATTAGGGTTTCTTCGTGACCGTATTTTTTTAACCTCAGCCTATTACACAAACCGTTCATCCAATCAGCTGGTCGGAATTCCACTGCCTGGAACGACAGGATTTACTTCAATTCAGGCCAATCTTGATGCAATGGTAGAAAACAGGGGCTGGGAATTTCAGCTGAGCGCTTCTCCGATCAAATCGACGGATTGGAAATGGCAGACTTCTTTTAACATCAGTTTTCCGAAAAGTGAATTGATCTCTTTCCAGGGACTGGAAGGTTCTACCTATGCCAATACCTTCGTAGTGGGAATGCCGACCAATATTGTTAAACTATACAATTACGAAGGGATTAATCAGGCTACAGGACAGTATGTTTTTACAGATTACAATAAAGACGGTAAAATTACGTCTCCAAACGATCTGCAGGCTGTGAGGGAGCTTGGAACAAAATATTTCGGAGGATGGCAAAATGATCTGAGGTTTAAAAATGTAAGCCTCTCGTTTCTATTTCAGTTTGTGAAACAGAATAACTTTAATTATTACCGAAATATGCCGAACCCCGGAGTTCTCCTTAATAGTCCCGCAGCGTTTACCAATGTCTGGTCTGCTGATAATCCGGGAGGAATTATTATGCCTTATGACCCCGGTACAACAGCGGTTGTGAATACGCTTAACAGTAATTTTAAAAGCAGCACGGCGGCTGTCAGTGACGCCTCATTTATCAGACTGAAAAATGTTCAGCTGAATTACAGCATTCCTTTACAGGGAAGCTTTGTAAAAGAAGCAACATTTTTTGTGCAGGGACAGAATCTTTTGACCATCACCAATTATTTCGGTTTGGATCCTGAATTTATACTGAGTGGCTATCTGCCGCCTCTAAAAACTTATTCATTTGGAGTACAAGTAAAATTTTAATGATATGAATACAATACAATCAACCTATATAATGTCAGTACTGATGGCTTTTTCAATACTGAATTCATGTGAAAAAATGATTGAGGTGGAAGATCCGATCAATCAAATCTCTACTCAACAGGTTTTTTCCGATGTTAATACTGCGAATGCAGCACTCAATAATCTCTATCTGGAATTACAGGCTAACTCTTTATTTTCGGGTAGTAACAGAGGTGCAGGTGCGTTATTAGGAACGTATGCCGATGATCTAAATGCCTATTTTCCGCCTTCCTCAATGGACAATCTGAACATCCATCTTAATCAGGTGCTTCCTACCAATTCTGCGGTCTTATCGGTTTGGAATAATGCCTATAAGGAAATTTATACCGCCAATGCCATTATTGAAGGGACTGATCACTCGACGGGAATTGCTGATTCTGATAAAAGAAGAATTAAAGGGGAAGCGATATTGGTACGGACAATGGTTTATTTTGACCTTCAGAGAATCTTTGGAGATGTTCCTTATACAACCGTTACCGATTATGAGATCAACAGAAACCTTTCAAGATTGCCTTCTGCTGAATTGTTAATGAAACTTGAGCAGGATATCAATCTTGCGGTGAGTTTACTGGAAGACAGTTATAGGAATGCTGAACGTATTTACCTAAATAAAAAGGCTGCACAGCTGGTACAGGCAAATATATTACTCAATGCCGGAAAATACAGTGAGGCTGAAGTAGTGTGCAAGAATATTCTGGCAAGTCCCTTATACGCCATCCAGCATGATGTGACCAAAGTTTTTAAAAAAAACAGTACCAATATTGTGTGGCAACTGAAACCGGTTAACGCCAATCAGTCAGTGCCGGAAACAGGAATTTACTTTTTTTCTTCTGCACCACCGATCGCCTACGCGTTGTCTTCAAATCTGATGAGTTCATTCGAAAATACAGATCTTAGGAAGCAGAAGTGGACAACGCCTTTATCTGCGGGAGGAGTCACTTTTTATAGAAATGATAAATACAGGAATTTTGTAACCAACGTTGACGAGTACTCTGTTGTCATGCGTATTGAAGAGGTGTATTTTATTTTAGGTGAAGCGCTGGCTAAACAAAATAAAGTATCCGAAGCGGCTACCTACATTAACACAATTAGAGCCAGATCAGGGGTATCAGCCTTTTCAAATACATTGACACCGCAAGCTTTTATCACTGAATTGCTGAAGGAGAAAAGAAGGGAGTTTTTTGCAGAACAGGGACTTCGTTTCTTCGATCTTAAACGAAATAATGTATTGCAGAATTTAGCTGTGATTAAACCGAGTTGGCAGCCATATCATCAGCTTTGGCCACTACCGCAGAATGAAATCATACTGAATCCTAATCTAAATCCTCAGAATAATGGATATTAATATAAAAAAGATCTTTGCTCTATTTTTTGTCTTCTATAATTTTAATGCATTAAATGCGCAGGCTGTTGAAAATGAAACACCGGAGAATTTTAAAAATAAGTTGTACAAGATTATGTTTCAGCAGAGGTCGGCGAATGGGAAGTTTGCAGCTTTTAAAAAGGTATATGAAAAAAATAATGATACACTCGTTCTCATTGATGCGACCCATCGGAATGCGGTAATCTGGCAGGAAGGGCCGGTAAGCAATTTCTATTTTACGTCAAACAATATTCTATTTTATCAGAAGAAAAACGAAATTATAAGTTATGATGTACAGTCCAAAACTTCTGAATCTTGGAAGGATATTATACAATGGCAATATCTCGAACAGGAAAGGATTTTTGTGCTTCTTCAAAAAACATCACAAAACTCTGCAGTGCTTATTATTGATGAGAAAGGAAAGTTGCTTGAAAAGATTGATAAGGGTCAGAATTTTAAAGTTTTTGATAACCGCATCCTGGTTACTTCAGAATCTGCTGGAACTTATGTTTTGACCGAATATGTAAACCGTCAGAATAAGGTTTTATATCATAATCAAAATAAAATTATCTACCTTTTAAATGTAAGCGACAAAGGCGTACTTTTTAAAGAGGACTTAGGTGACAAAAAGAGTGATATTTCGTATGTCGATAAGGCAAGTAAAAAAAAGATTTCGTTATCCGATCAATGGAAACATCAGGTAGATCAGGTGGAAACATTTTTCGTTGATGATTCTGAAAAGATTCTTTTAAAAACAGTGATTCCCAATGAGAACTATAAAAAAGAATTTATAGATATCTGGTATGGAAATGCAAAAGATTTAAGGACAAAACATTATGACAAAAGCGTAATACAGGCAGTCGTGGTATGGGATATTAAAGAAAACTCTGCTATAGAGCTAAAGACAGATAAATGCACTGCATTTTTTGCTTTAGGGAATAATCCCAAACTACTATGTCTTGATGAGTTTAAATATGAAAATTATACCGGTGCCAATATCCCTTTTGCAGCATTCAGCTATGATCTTAAAACCAATAAATATCATCAAATTGGTGATATTGGCAGCAGAATGTTTACAGATCAAAAAGGGCAGTATATTTTGGCTAAAAAATCGTCCGTCTGGGAGCTTTATGATTTGCATAATGGAGAAGTAAAAGAAATCATGGGATCTCAAGCTGATGATGCTGTATTTTCTGAAGATTCCAAATCGATCCTGTTTGAAGAGCTTGGGCATATCAAAATATATGATATAGCTAAAAGCCAAATGAGATCTTTACCGACGGGGAATGGCTATAGTACTGAAATAGTCAATGCTAGCAGAAGTAATTTTGGAGGGAATATCCATCTTAAAAAGTCCACGGTAAATTTGCAAAAGCCTGTTGTCATTAAATTGACACATCCTGAAAATTATTCTACAGGGTTATCTGTTTTATATCGTAATAAAATTATAGAGATAGAAAGAAAAATACCGCAACGGATTAATACCGTAAAATGGAATAAGGATGTATCGCAATTAGCGTACACTGTTGAAGATCTTAATCTGCCGTCTCAGTTGAGAGTGTATAATCTTTCAAAAGCTGCTAAAATTACCTATGACAGTAATTTGTCAGACCCTATTGCAAGAAAGATACGGTCGGAGATCTACACGTACCATAATGCTGAAGGAAAAACTTTGCATGGAGTACTTATTTATCCTGTTGATTTTGATGAGACGAAGAAATATCCAATGATCGTTAATATTTATGAAAATCAAAGCAAATTAAGAAATCAGTTCCTGATGGACGGTTTCGCAGGCTCTACGGATGCTTTTAATATTCGTTATTATCTTAAAAGAGGATATTTTGTATTTCTGCCGGATATCATATTCGATGCGAGGGGAACAGGATGGTCTGCTTTGGATGCCGTTGAAAGTGGAGTAGAAGCGCTACGAACGAATACTGCTGTTGATTTTGATAAGCTGGCATTAATAGGGTTTTCGCACGGTGGGTATGAAACAAACTTCATTGCTACACAGTCAAAACTTTTTAAAACATACTTAGCGGGTGGCGGAAACAGCGATTTAATGCGTTCTTATTTTTCTTTTAACTATAATTTTAGAAAACCCTTTAATTTTCAGTTTGAAAATGGTCAATATAAAATAAATAAGCCGTTTAAAGATGCTAAAGAATTGTACATCCGTAACAGCCCAATTTACTTTGCAGAACAGGTGAATGCTCCCATTTTACTTTGGGCAGGAATGAAAGATCAAAATATTTATTGGGAACAGACTATGGAATTTTACCTCGGCTTAAAAAGGAATGACAAAAAAGTCATTGCTCTGTTCTATCCGGAAGAAGCTCATGGATTTCAGAAAGCTCCTTCAAAGCTTGATATTTTTAAGCGGGTCAGCGACTGGATGGATTATCATTTAAAAGAAATAAAAACCGACTGGATTGATAAAATGTATGAGGAGCGGTAGAAAATTTTTATAAAACAATAAAGGGATGCATGTTTTGCATCCCTTCTTGTTAAATGGTTAATGTCTAGTTAAAATACAGGTTGTTCCCGCAAGAAGTACCTGCTTTTTCGAATACGGGCTCTGATCCCATACCTACATCAACAGTACAGATGACCGTACCATCTTCCTGGCATTCGATGTCTGCCTCCTGACAAGGCTGTTGTGGTTGGTCGGCTCTGATGACATGACCTTGTACAAGAGCTTTTTTTCCTTCTTTTGACAGATTAGTGGCAAAAGCGCTTCCAGCTCCTATGAATAATAGGACTACTGGCAGCAATGATGTTTTTAAAATTTTCATTGTGTGAAATATTTATGATGGTTGCCTACTCTAAGTTCAGGTTTTCGGCTTCCCCTGATTAAATTGATCCAGTAACGTCTGCGCAATACGGTACTTCACAATTTTTTTTCCTATCAAAACATACAGATGGTTTTTATGAATCAACATCTGATGTAGTTTTTCTTTCTTTGGGTTGGGTAAGTAAAAGCTGCCCCAGTATTCATTCTTTCGTAGGTCGTAGACGTCTATAATATTGTTTTTGCGCCATTGCGATGCCTGCTCAAATTTTCCCATCAAATTAGATTCTGTCAACACCAATCCATTATAGGCTATCATATTTTGATTGCTGGGGAGGGAGGGAACTCCAATTTTCTTGGTACCATCCTTTAGGGTGTGGATTTCGGGAGTGTGCGATGTATTTTGAGCAATAGTTTTTTGCCTGCCAATCCTGTTTAATCCAGTATCGAATTTTACAATCTCATTTTTGTAATAGTAGAAGTAATAGATACTCTTCTCACTGTCGTCATACAGAATTTGTCCGTCCGTATCGAAAATACCGTCCTCTTGTTTTTCGAGTGCATCATCTTTTAATATGATATCAGCCGGAGAACTTAGCTTTATTAATCCCAAAATATTTTCACTGTTAATGCTGCTCTGTGATCTGACGACCATTGTTGAAGAATCAATAATCTTTATTTGGTCAAAAAAGGGAGTTTCGGAAGTAATCTGATATGCATAACCTTTTGGATCATGAATAAGTCCTCTGAAAATTACAGGTACATAGCCGTCCGTAAGGTAAAATGACTGACCGCTGACAGTTATTTTGGGTGCACTGTATTTAAGTTTTTTATTGGGATTGATGTACGTTGTTTTGGTCGAATTCAACTTTTCATCAATCTTGGTAAGTAGAAATGGCGATGTTGTATTTCCCAAATAAACAGTATCATCAACAGCCCCTGCAAAATAATACGAGTTGACCTTTAAATCATAGCTTAGATCTTCCCTAATCACATGGTGCGGAAATCTTCGGATAAAGTTATTTTCCTTTTTGATAATATGCTCAGAGGCTAGAAAAAGAAAGATGACAATTCCAGCTGAAAAGATTGAAATTAGTCCTATTTTAAAACTGATCGATTTCCTGCTATGGTTTATGAGTCCATTGTTTGCGTATAAAGATATGATGCATAAGATCACGCAACCTAGGTTAAACAATAGATGTTGATTCCATGACATTTTTTCCAGAATTCCACCGCAGGAACAGGGTATAAAATCACTGTAATTTAAAATTAAATAAATATAGATGCTAAAGGAAACCATCATACCCAATGATAAATATAGACCGATTTTCCGGGTTCTTTCACTAAGGAGTAAACCCGCAATAATAAGCTCTATGACTATTACACTGTAAGATATGAAACCGGCGTAAGCGCTTACCAATGGGGATTGGGCAAGCTGAACCTGGAAATTTTCAAAATCCAATGTTTTGCTTATTGCTGCATAAGCAAATAGGAGGATAAAAAAACAGGCAGCAGCCTTCGGCAGATATTTTAGTATATTTTTCATTTCTTTAACATGCATAGATCAACATCCAACGTACTTTTTTTTCACAGTATTCAGGCATTAAAGTACCTGAGGCTATGGGAACTGTTGTTGTCAGTTTTCCCATTACTTTCCAAATGCCACTGTATGGGCAGATTTTTCCTGATTCAACGGTCTTTGCCATAGGAAGTTTTTAAAGGTTGTTATGGTTGAGTCTCCAGTTATCACGGTCTTTCGGCGGAGGATCCTGAACAATAATTTCGATACTGTCCGCAGAATCACATTTTGTCATAAGGCTGGGATTTTCAAACGGGAGATCAGCTTCATTGGTGATGTCGGAATCTCTTTCCACACAGGAAGTGGCCATGATACATGTTATCGTACTTATCAGGATTAAAATTATTTTGTAAACTTTCATAATGTTGGGATTTAATGGTTTGAATCCCGGCCGGGTGTATTGTTGTGTTAGAATTCTGAAGCGAATTTAGCAGCCAAATGACGTCATTGAAAGCCAATGCTGGCCTGATTTATAAAATTTTCATGGACAATTTATAAATCAAGTCAATTGAATTAGATCTGTAAGGTTTTGTAAATTAATATGTTGTGTGTTTCTTATTGTAAGTGACAATTGATAGCTCTGTATAATATTTTGCTTTACATTCAATTTGTGTAATTTTGAATCATACACCAAATTATTCATCCACTCTTTGTAATAAGTCTTGATATGTTGAAGATTCTTTTCTTTATTTTTACTTTTTGTAGTCTTTTATATAATGGACAGAATTTTCCTGATTACAGACTTCAATACGATAACTATGAGGAAAATGATGAGCGGGCATTCAAATTTCTTAATCTCTATATTTCACAAGCAAAAAAGGAAAAGAATTACAGAGAACTAACGCAAGCTTACAGGGATGCGGTTAGTTTTTCTAAAAACGATAAAATTGCTTATGCAGACAGTGCAATTACTGCTGCAGAACAAACGTCTGATCCCGATATTTTAGGAAGCGCATATCTTACCAAGGGAACGGTATATTATTTCAACTATAAAAAATTTTCACCTGCACTGGACGAGTATCTCAAAGCCTGGAAATTTTTGGAGCATTCAGAGGATAAATATCTTCATTTTAAAAATTTGTATCACATAGGGGTTGTAAAAAGATATCTTGGCTACTATGTACAATCTTTGGTAATTTTTGAAAAATGCATACAGTTTTATGGCGGGAAACAACATACTGCGTATGCAAATGAAAAATACAATTTAAAGAAAGGTTATCTGAACAGTTTACACCAGAGTATAATTTGCCTGAATGAATTGAAAAGGTACGATGAAGCCATTAAAAAGATCAACAGCGGATTGGCAGAAGTGGAAGGTGATCTTAATTTCTATTTGGAAAGAAGTTATTTGTTTAAAACTAAAGGAGTTGCTGAATACCATCAGGGAAAATATAACGAGTCCATCGCAAGTTTTAGAAATGCGCTTTCAGGTATAGAGAAGAAAAATGATTTTGCATCGGCTTCTCTCATTTATTTTTACAAAGGGAAAAGCTTACTGAAAATTAATAAGTCTGAACAAGCGTACCGAAATTTTCAAAGGATTGATTCTGTTTTTGTTACTCACGCGTTTGTGCTACCTGAGGTCAGACCAGCATATGAAATACTGATTGCGAAATCTAGTGCAGAGGGCGATATTAAAAAGGAACTGTATTACACAAATCAACTTCTTAAAGTTGACAAAATCATTGCGTCAGACTTTAAATATCTTGCAGGGAAAATTTTTAAAGAATTTGATACCAAAGATCTTATCGAATCAAAAGAAAAACTGGAAGAGTCGATTTTTTACGGATATATAACGGTTGGATCTGTATTGCTTTCTTTGATTATAATTGGCAACATCATTTATCTGAAAAGAAAAAAAAGTAGAGATCTTCCAACTCTTGATAAGTCGAATGATGGTGACGAAGAGATCATTGTAGATTCAACAAATGAACACAGTATTCCAGAGAAAGTATATCCAAAATTATCTGAACAACTTGTTCAGGATATTTTAGCCAAGCTCCAGGCCATGGAAGAACATCGTTTCTTTCTGGAAAAAGGATTCACCCTGAACAAATTGGCAAAAAAGTTTAAAACTAATACAACCTATCTTTCGGCAATCATTAATGAGTATAAAGGAAATAATTTTAATACCTACTTAAATACATTAAGAATAGAATTTGCGGCAAAAATGATTGCTGAAAGCAAAGTTTGGCGCAGTTATTCCGTGGAAACAATTGCCTCTGAATGTGGTTTTACCAATCGTTCTAATTTTTCTAAAATTTTTACAGAAATAAAAGGTGTTTCTCCTAACGACTTTATCCTACAGTATAAGGATGTATCCAATACCAACGAAAATTAAATATTTTTCACCTGCTGCTGATCTATTACCAAATTTATTTCTAATTTGGATTATATTTCAGATATATGGATGCAAAATTGTTTTTCAGCGAGTGTGACGAGCTTTATACAGATCTTCAAAAAGTGTTAACAGAATTGGAATTCAGTTATAAAACAGATCCAATTGCGATGCATGAAAGATCGCTGATCGAAATTGATGAGGCAGTTAGAAAATTGAAATCAAGAGCGATACGTTTTAAGTTTGCCAGTCTGGCGGATGAAGTTTATTTCTTTAAAGAGTTAAAACCGTTATTTATCTCTCAGTTTATTTATCACACCAGATTACTTTCGGTTGAGGTAGCAAAACCTAATGCAGGTAAAGTTGCGCTTAAGGAATACTACGATTATGAGATCTTGTCTCTGAAAAATTTTTATGAGCATAACAGAGAATTTTATGAATATTACCGAAGAAGGGCAGCATATTTAGACTTTAAATATTTCGTCAGAAATCAATTTGATGTCAAAACCAAAATTGAATCCTCATTATATGATCTCGATGAAAAGTTTAGAACTTCTCATGATCATCTCGTATCACAAATTATAGCAAATGATCGACTCGAAGTATTTCTTCTCCAAAAAATCGAAGAATTGGATGATCGCAGAGCCGAAAACTTAAGCATGAAGAAAGATCCTCTTATCTGGACTGCTTCCAAATCTTCCCTTGTTGAACTACTATATTCGCTTCATCTTACTCACGCATTTAACGGCGGGAATATTGAACTCAGTGAAATTGTAAAGTCTGTGGAGAAAAGTTTGAAAATTGACCTCGGTAACTTCTATAAAACGATATCTGAAATAAAGAATCGCAAAAATGAGAAAACAAAATTTCTTCACTTACTCACTGAAAATCTCGATCGAAATTTAGAGGAAGAATGAGATATTATTAAGGAATCTCTTTTCTGTAAATTTTGCATGATGATTAAATCGTTCGGTAGTACGAAAAACTAACGAAAGATTCTCACCCTATTTCTAAAACTTTGTTATAACCAATAAACAAAGTATTATGAATATTGACAGAGCTGAATTTATTTCATGGATGGAAAGAATCATGACAAGATTTGACATCCTGAGTGAGAAATTAAAGGATAATGAAAATGAATTGAACAGTATTGATGGAGAGCAACTGCTCGATAATCAGGATGTCTTACAATTGCTTAAGATCAGTTCAAGATCATTACAACGTTATAGATCTAACAAAAAATTACCGTATTATACCATTAGTGGTAAACTGTATTATAAATTGTCGGATGTACATCAGTTGATAAGGGATAGTTTTAGTGCGGGGAGGAGGTCATAAACGCAGCCATATCCGTTGAGTATGCATTTGTCTTTATAGTATCTGCCGTTACATTCGAATAGGGTATATTTTTTACTGGCTTCTCCGGTGTTTTGCTGCAATATGTTAAAGTAATCAACATCACGCATGCAACAGCTGGATTTAAAATAGATTTTTACATATAATAATTTTGGTAAGTAAAGATAATTAGATTCAATTGAAAAATTATCACGGATAGTTAATTATCTAAATAAATATTAATCTATAATATTGAAATATCATAATCATCAATATAAGACTAAAGTTTTTTATTAGCCTAAATAAAAAGTACAGACCGAAAATCTAGTCTGTACTCCAAAAATTAATTATTCTAACTATTAGTTTTTGATCAATGTTTTCTGTGTCCTTTTAGTACCTTCTTTCACGACAACAAAATAGGTCGCATTGGGAAGAGCTGAAATGTTTAGTTTTTCATTGTAATCACCTGTGGATGACTGTACATCTTTATTTAAAAAAGTCTTACCTGAAAAATCAATAATCTGCAGATTGATTTTATTTTCAGTTGATTTAAATTTCACCGTTACCTCGTTCTTAGCAGGATTGGGATAGATTTTCAGCTCTGAATTGCTTTTTACTGCTTCATTTACGGCTAAGCTTCCAAGATCACACGTCGGAATTCTGTTGGTTCCGTCAATTCCCCAGGCAGTCATTACCTGGATACAAAGCCAGTTGAGTACAGTAGGAAAGTGGTCGGTTTGTCTAGGTGTGTTCAGATAATTCTGAATGGTAAATGTTTCTGAAGTCTGAAGATCTCTTGTCGGAGAACCGGTAATCGTTGCATTATTGCCCAATGGTCCTGAATCTGTTAAGGTATTTCCTGTTGCCTCAGTCATTTTATAATTTGCTAAAAGATTAGAGTAAAAAGGATGCGAGCTTGTAACATCCTGATTTGCCCACTGAACAATTGCTTCATTCGATAGTTTAGCATTCCAAATTCTTACGTCCTTGTATGAGGCAGCGAGATTAACACCATATGTATTGGTTCCATCCTGATTAATGGTCAGCGGTAAATTTGAAGTGATGTCCCCTATGGTATTCATTTTCCCAACAGTTACGGGGACTCCGTCGTCATACATTGTTGCCAGACCATCTCTGTCGAATGTTACAGCGATATGTTTCCACTGATTCGTCACAAGTTTTCCACCAATTAAATCCAATCTGTTACTTCCGTCACCAATATTCATTTTAAAGGTCTGCCCCGAATATCCTGAAATGACAAAGCCTTTGTTAGTTCCACTGTTCCAATTTTTATTACCAATCAATACTGGATCACTGCTGTAATTGGCATTTGGCTTCACCCAAAATTCTATCGTAAAGTCCTGATTGGTTCCGAAATTAAAGGCCGTTTGAACTATAGGTTTTGCAAACGTTCCTGCAGGAAAATTCAGACGGTTATAGGTTGGTGTATTCTGACTTTGAGTTTTGCTGATTTGCTGAGACGTAAATGATGGATTGGAGTAAATGGAAAAAATATCTCTCTCCGAAAGGTTGGCTCCACCGTGGGCAGTATCTGTAGCCCCATGATCGGTGGTAACTACTACCAACCAGTTTTCGTTGTTGTACGTACTTCTGTTTTTCATTGCCGTCAGGATTTCACCGATATAAGTATCTGTTAGCTGAATAGAATTTACATATTGAGGTACAGCCGAAGAAAAGCCGTACGAATGGCCTGCATGATCCACATCATCAAAATCTACAAAAAGCACATCAGGATTATCATTTTGCAGGGCATTAACCGCTGCATTTTTAACTGCAAGATCAGTTGAGAAGTTGGTTTTTACATCTGCATTCTGAATAATTGTATTGTTGATAGGCGCCCAGTGTGCCAGGGAGATGGTTTTTAAATTTGAATTGTAGGTTTCAATCCTTGAAAGAAAATCGGGATAAGCTGTAAAATTGGGAGCCGAAAAATTGTTATCCTGTACATTATGTTTATTATGTAATACTCCTGAAAGCATCGTACTCCAGCCGTTTCCACTCCATGTCGGAGCCAGGGTAATGGCATCTAAAGAGTAAATTGATGTCGGCAATAATCCCTTGATGTTAGGGGTGTTGGATGACATCATCACATCAGGTCTGCAACCATCAATCCCGATGAACAGGACTTTTTTGGTCTGAGCACTCATCAATGCGCTGGTTATGACCAATAGAGAAAGAAGTTTTGTTTTCATAATAACTATTTTAAAGATTTAATTTTGAAATGGAGTTAAAACTGACTACAGAATTCCTTCTGTAATCAGTTTTTTTGAAGTAATTAAAGAAGAATATGTTCAGCCTCCGAAAGGTTATTTAAAATATGATCGGGCAATGCTTTTTTAAGTTGTTCTCTGGTTTGTGCACCGCTCAGGACTGCAATAGTCATTCCGCAGCCCGCATTTTTTCCTTCCTGAATATCAATAGTAGAATCTCCTGCTTTCAGGACATCTTTCGGATCCGTAATTCCGAATTTTTTCATTGCAAGAATAATCATTTCAGGATTTGGCCTGCTTTCAGAAACGTCATCTGCAGTGATTAAGGCATCGTAGTGAACATCAATCTTCCAGTTGAGTTTTGAAAGTAATTGTTGTGCAGTTTTCTGAGTATATCCTGTGTTTAAAACCACTTTTTTCCCTTTAGATTTTACTTTCAGCATAAATTCTTCAACCCCATCGATAGGTTTTACGTTGAGATCATTATAAGCAACAGCCAGTTCATCTGAAAAGTTTTCGAATATGGCTTCAGTATCATCCGTATTTCCACCGATATTTTCAAGTAAATTTTTAATCGCTTCTGCTTTTTCCATTCCGGCACAGATTTCAAGCACTTTATTTAAAGTCACTTCGTAGCCATAGTCGTTAACGGCTTTTGTAAGCGTTTTATACACCACATTATCTTCATCGATCGTTGTTCCGGCCATATCCAGAACTAATAATTGTATGTTCATTTTTTAAGAAAAAATTGTATTGATATTAAATTTTGAATAACCGCCGCTTCCGGTCATTCCTTTTCCACCAATTCCCGTCACAATATGAATGTGGGGCGAAACATTGTGCTCGAAAATATCTTTTGTTTTGCACTGAGAATAAATTCCGAACCATCTTCTTTTAATTTCGTAGGTCGGCAAATCGATTATTTTTTTAGCTTCATTAATCATAAATTCGTCGATCTCCATATTTAAATCATAACCAAGATCATCAGCATTTTTTGCATCTGCATATTCATGTGAATCACCAATGATTACTGAACCATCCAAAGCCTGTTTAAATAAAATATGAATTCCGAATTTCTTTTCGAATGAATTTTTATCTTCCCTACTTTTTATTTTAGCAAAAGATTCACATTCATTAAATGATTCATATCTTCTGATGGAAAGTCCGGTAAGAATATTTCCCGGCAGCGAATAAATTCCCTGTGGTTTGGTCTGAAGCATCTGCAGTTTGCTGACCTCAAGATCACTTTCATTAAAAACTTCGGGATACAATGTCTTAAACTCGTGTCCGCCACAGATAATGATCTTTGAGGTATTCAATTTCTTTCCTTCTGCGGTTACAACGGTACATTGGTAATTGTTTTCGGTTGTTTCAACGACAGTGGTATTGTAGAAAATATCAAGACCTTCCTGACTTTTCAGATATTGATGAAGCTTTATAATCATCTCACTGGAATCGACTGAAATCTCCCGCGGAAAGAACAATCCGCCTTTGCAGTAATCAGATCTAAGTCCGTCGAACTTTTGAATACATTCGCTTTTTGAAAGAATTACAGATTCGTAATCGTTGTTTTTATTGATTTGAGCCAGTTCTTCAATCAGTTGCAGCTCTTCTTCATTAGAAGCGATATACACCG
Organism: Chryseobacterium sp. CFS15; assembly: GCF_031118795.1. Lineage (NCBI taxonomy): Bacteria > Pseudomonadati > Bacteroidota > Flavobacteriia > Flavobacteriales > Weeksellaceae > Chryseobacterium > Chryseobacterium sp. CFS15. Next base: position 182,878 of record NZ_JAVHYL010000002.1, read on the forward strand.
AACCGTTCTGTCTTACGGTAAGATCTGCTTTAGACTGTAAATCTTTATAAATGTTTAAACTTTCCTTTCCGAAATTCTGCCATTTGATATCCATTCCGGATGGTACGACCTGTCCGAAATTTCTTACGGTAGCACCTTGTGGAACTGAATTTCTTTCCAGAATTGCCACCTTCAGGTTTTTCTGTAAGGCGTGGTAAGCGTGGAATGTTCCTAAAATTCCACCACCCACAACGATTAAATCATATTGAGTATTCATATGTATTATTTTAAATTTTAAAAGCGTCAAAACGAATTACCTGTGATGTTTCTTCGTCCTCAGCATTTGATTTTGACCTTGGTTTTTTTTGGAATGCTAAAAAAGCAATAATTGAAAAAATTAAAACTGTGGCTGCGATGATATAATTGAGATTGATATAAAAGTGAAGCCATGATCGGTCTTGAGAACCTACGTTTTTCAGGAACAGTACCGAAACGCTTCCCAGATATCCAAACGCATCGACGAAATAGATGAAAAACCCAACGTTTCCTTTAATTTTAAATGCTGCAATCATTCGGTCAAAATAAATTCCGTTAAATGGAATATAGCAGAGATACATCCCAAAACCTGAAATCGTCATCCATAAAAAAGGAGAAATAATGTTGCTTTGAAATAAAATGGTGGAAAGCGCCACCAAAATAATCCCGCCAAAAAGAATGTAGTGATAGTAAGCAAAGGCTTTTCTGTTGTTTTTGACCTTCACCATAAAACCGAGAATCAGTAAAACCATAATCGAAATCGGAACTTCGGTCAAAGTGAAAACCGAACTGTCTGCAGAACCGCTCATCTCATCCCAAATTTCACGGCTGAAATTATCACGAAAATCCCTTAAAACAGTCAGGCAAATGTAAAGAATCGTAATGCTGACCAAAGGAAGGAAAAACTTTTTCACCAGAGACATTCTTTCTTCTTCACTCAAAGGTTTTCTCTCTTTTTTCAGAGCGATATCTTCTTCATTCGGAGCTGGAATTTTATTCAACAAAAAGGCAAAAATAATCAGTGGAATAATGAAAAGTAAACCTGTTACAAAAGGCATCCAGAATTCCGAGATTCCAAAGCTGTCCATCAAAAATTTTCCGGCAGATTTTACTACACCTGAGGAAACTACAAAGCTTGAACAAAGAAATAATCCGATAATTTCGGTGGTTTTTCTTCCTTCAATATATGAGAAAACAATTCCCCATATCATTCCCAAAGGAATTCCGTTGATGAACATGAACAAAATATTGTATGGCGCAGGAACGACTGCAAAGCCCAACAAAGCAAGCTCGGCAACTCCGATAAAAATTAAAAGAAAAAGAATTCTTTTCTGAGGTTTCAGTTCTGAAATGAATTTAATTCCGATAAATTTTGAGATAAAATAACCAACCGCTTGTGCAATAATGATCAGTATTTTATAATCGAAACCAAAAAAATCCAGATTACTGAATGAAGCCACTGCAAAAGGTTTTCTGAACGCATACATGCAGAAGTAGACTCCGAAAGCAGCGATGGCCGCTTTCAGAGTTACACTCAGTGTATTGTTTTTTGATGGAGAAGTCATCATAGTTTTAGAAATTAAGCTTTAACCCAATGTTTCCTCTTACACCGTAATATTCCACCTGTTCAGGTCTTTGCTCATCTTTTCCAAAATGATAAATCAAAGGTTTGTTCAGAATGTTGTTTACATCTGCAAAAACGGTGATGTTTTTATTGATTTGGTAAGAAGTTCCGAAGTCAAGATTACTGTATTTCCCATAATAAGAATCGTAAAGATCTTCTTCGGCGTATTCTACCGCAAATTTTCCTTTGTGATTGTATGCCAGTCGTGCATTAAATCCTTTTTTCTCGAAGAACAACTGGATATTATACAGTTCTTTCGCCTGGTAGGGGAGTTTCACCATTCTTCCACTGGGTTTTTCCATTTCAGAAGTCATAAAAGTTGCATTCAGTTGTGTTCCGAAATATTGCAGGAATCCCGGTAGAAAGTCAAATCTTCTGTTTATCCCCAATTCGATTCCGCCTAACCACGCCGCTTTACCGTTGTTGGGAGCACTGAATTGTACACCATTAATTCCATTATAATTTCCAATAAAAGAATCCTGGAAAATAGGATCTGTGATTGATTTATAGAAAACGCCACCGCTTAAAATCCCGACATTAGAGAAATAATATTCGCCCATTAAATCCAGATTGATAGAGTAGGTGGGGTTCAGGTTTGGATTTCCGCCTTTAAACTCATTATCTGCTTCAATGTATGTTCCACCCGGAGTAAGATCCCCGAAATTGGGTCTTGAAAAAGTACGTGTCGCTGCAAATCGTAGATTGGTCTTGTCGTTGATCATGTATTTAAGATGCAACATTGGCAAAACCGCAAGATAGTTTTTGACATTTTCTACAGGTATCAATACATCGTCAACAACATTGTAACCTTTTACTTTGGTATGGGTATTCGATAATCTCAATCCTCCTAAAATCGTTATTTTGTCATTAATTTTATACGTTCCCATGCCGTACGCATCGGCATGTTTTTCAAAAACAAAAAAATTTCTTCCTAATGCCTTATTATATTCAAGCGCTTCAGAATCTGTTTTGTTGATGGCTAAATTTCCCTGATTCTGGAACCAGAACTGATCCATCCCACCTGTTGAAAGTACCGGACCAAACGTGTTTCCTATATTTGCATTCATTTCGCTCAAATATTTCGTGGCACCGGGTTGAGTTGTGATATGCTGACCGAAATCTGATAATAATGGTGCAGTTCCGTTTGACCAGTTATAAAAAATATCAGAGAAGCGGGCGTTACGTTCCTTATCACGGTATTTTAATCCGTATTTTAAAGTTAATTGATCTGAGACATTTATTTCGTGGTTGAAACCAGCTACGATTTTATCTTTTTCCTGAACGTACACTTTATAAAACTCCAAATCTGTAAACCTCATCTGAGAAGCATCCATCTTAAAATTGGGGTTGCTGTAAAAACCAAATGAGGCATCTGGATCTTTGTAATCTAGTTTTCCGCCATCTGCCTTCCAATAAGCTCTCGGGCCGTTTCCCTTATCTGAAATATAATCCGGATTGATACCTACACCGCTTTGAGTGTATTTGATCACATAATAAGAATTATTTTGTTTATCCGGAATGTTGCCGTATTTAAAAAGGTTGTTATAGTAGGAAATATCCCAGTCAATTTTGCTTTTGTTCAGTTGGTGAACTCCGCCCAAAGAAACCGAAGTCAGTTCTGTGATCAGTAAATTATGGATATTCTGAAGTTCAACTCTTGCCGTATTGTTGGCAGCGCTGAATTTATCAAACCTTACTCTATGTTTGTAATGAGTTTCATCATCAGAAAGAGTTCCGTACATTCCTTTCAGGTATAACGTGCTTTTGGGAGATAATACATATTCTAAAGCAGCATTGGCTCCTGTAGTTTTTCTTACCCCATTGTAATCACGAAGTTCCATTCTGAAGACTCCTTCGTCACCACTTCTTCTTGCTTCAAAATTATCTGTTGACCAGTTTCTGATGAAGTGTGAAAAATTTACAAGATATCCGAATTTTTTATCTTTTGTTCTTCCTCCGTAAAGCAATCCAAGATTATAAACTCCTTTATCAGATTTTGCATTGTAACCTGTTCCTAGAGTTCCTCTGAACTCGGTTTTCATCGGAGGAGTTTTGGTGATAAAATTAACACCGCCGCCAATTCCGTCTGCTTCCATATCAGGAGTGAACGATTTATTCACGTGTACATAAGAAATCAATTCAGTAGGGAAAAAATCGAATGCGGTAGCTCTTGAAGTGGTTTCTTCTTCTGCGGTCGGAAGTCTGTTTCCATTAATGGTTGTGGAAGCCCAAAATGGCGGAAGTCCTCTTAGAGAAACAAATCTTCCCTCTCCCTGATCACGCTCGATGGACACACCCTGAACTCTCTGTACAGTTTCTGCTGCATTTCTGTCCGGTAGTTTTCCTATGCCGTCTGAAGCAATGACGTTTGAAATATTGATTGCATTTTTCTGCATATTCAGTGCACGGGCTTCACTGTTTTTCAAAGAACCAATTACTACAACTTCATCAATATTTTTCTGTTTCTGAAACATCGAAATAATTCCCAAATCCAGTGACTGATCTGAGATCAGGTCAACCGTTATATTTTGAGGTTCGTAGCCAATGTATGTAAATTGCAGATCGTAATGGCCTGGTTTAAGATCACTGACAGAGAATTTTCCGTCTACATCCGTAATGACAATTTTCGAACTGCCATTGATCTTAACGGTCGCACCGGGAAGTGGCTGGTTATTATCTGAAACTGTTCCCGTGACGATTTGTTTTTGTGCCGATACGAATATCGTACAGCAGGCAAAAAGAGGAAATAAAGAATTTTTTATAATTGCTCCCATTGTTTACATATATTAAATTTCTATTGCAAAACAACTCAATAATTTTAATATATGTAAATTTTAGATATTAATTTATATTTAATAAATAATGAATGATTGTTAACTCAATCTTACGGATTCAAGACGCAAATTGTATTAAAATTTTTATGTTTAACTGATTTAAAACGTTGATTATTATGGGTTTGTATTAATAAATGAAAAATGAACTGCCAGTGAGCAGTTCATTTTGTTTGATCTTTGGATATGGAATTTATGTGAACAGTCTTAAATATATGAAAGAATGAATTTTACTATTTGTAAACTTTTTTCTTAAAATAATAGAAAACTATATGTTTTTTTAGCTTTTATCTGAGTAAAAGTAAAGCACCAGCATCATACAATCTTCATCTGAAATACTGACCGGAACGTGTGGCAATTTTCCATTGAAATAAAGTGAATCACCTTCTTGCAGTTCAATTTCTTCATTATCAATAATATATTTCACTTTACCTTTAAGAATGTACTTAAATTCCCAGGCATCCGTAATTACTTTATCTCTTTTGGAGTTGGGTTGCAAGGTGAGTAATACTGCTTCAAACCCTAATGAATGGAGGCTTTTACTAAAAATATGCATATATTTAAAACCTTCAGCTTCCACTTCTTTTTCTATAACCTGCTGATTTTCTTTAGGTACAAAAATAAATTTTGCATTGGATTTTTTTTCAACACCTTCAAAAAAATAACTGGCATCAATGTCAAGAGACTGGATTAGTTCAAGCAAAACCGGCAATGAGGGAATCGTACGTCCATTCTCAATTCTGGAAACCAAACCATTGCTGACACTTGCTCTAGTAGCAAGATCGTTTATAGTAAGATTGTTTTTCTTTCGAATATCTTTTAGTCTTTTTCCAATACCTATTAGAAAGTCACTCATATTATTTACTGTTTCAGGCTTTTATTTATATTGACTGTAAAAATAACAAATAAATAAAATCTGAATGCGAAAAATGTTACAAATAGTAAACATTTCTAAAATTAAATATTTCAAAAGTAATAATTTTTTAATTCCCATTTTTTTATTTCTTGATCAGTATGATGATCAAGAATTTTAGCATACCTATAAAATGTTGCCCTGGTCAATCCTAAGGGTTTATAGATATCTTCCAGACGCATTGTTGGATGTTTATAAATTGAACGCAGAAGGATTGGCTTTGAAAGTGTTTTTGCAGGGTATTCCTTCGGTATTTCGCCAGTTCTCCCTCTTGCTCTTTCAGATTGCAATCCTGCATAGGTTCTATCTCTTATCAACTCCCTTCCGTACTCGGCAAGAGATGCCATAAGGTTTAAAAACAGACGACCATTAATCGTTGAAGTATCTACACCATCTACAAGACCTTTTATTATAATGCCTTTATCACTGAAACTTAAGACAAGATCAAAATATTTTTCAAACTTCTACCCAATCTGTCCAATCGCCACACATAAAGTTCGTCACCTTTCCTAAACTGTTCAATCATCTTATCGAGCTCCGGACGGTTTTTTGTTGTACCGGAAATTTCTCAAAATACAACCATTTAATTGTACAATACATTATGTGTAGAAAAAAATACGTCAAGTTATGTCGCTTTAGACTATTATTTTTACACGATAATTACCCTGAAAAAATTACATTTAACATATTTTAATATTTTTATTACTTTACCTTAATTATTTTATTACTTTTGCAACACTAATAACTAAATCACCATAATATGAAGCCAAAACATACAATATTTCCCTAACTTTTAGGAATTCTCTTCTTTTTTACTAAAAAATCCCATATAATAATATTAATACATAATCACTATTATGTCAAAACTTTTATGTTTAAAAACGACGTTGATACTCATACTCATGTGTTCATCGAATGTTTTCTCACAACTTGTCGGATCTGATGCTCAAATCTGGGAGAAATCTACTCTAGCTCCTCGCGAAGTTGCTAATCCTAAAGATGAAAACCTGCTCAACTTTCATTATGGAATTAAAGACAGGTTACTAAAAAAATATATAAAACACAGTAAAAATAAAAGTCATACTTTGAGTCTTGTTCATACTTTCAAGGAGGATGAAAAAATATGGGAAAATGATGATCAAAGAATATCCTTGAGTAATGATAAATATGAACGTAAAGAGTCTATAAAGACTGTAAAGATACAGAAGAGACCGAGCATATTTTCTTTTATTGGTAACGCTGAAAAATCGGACGGAAAATCAGATAGCCTGAAGATTAGGTTTGAAGATCAGAATCTGTACGAAATGATTTTCATCCCTAGAAAGGCAAAAGCGATGGATTTAAATAAGATTCACTCTTACCTGTCTATTAAATATGGGATTTCTTTGCAGAGAGGAAAATATTATGGCAGTGATGCGAAAGTGATTTGGGATCCTGAAAAACATAAAGAGTTCAAACATAGACCTACCGGCTTGGGAAGAGATGACGGAAATGAACTCTATCAAAAACAATCATCTAATGTTGAAGATCAATTTTTAACAATTGGAAAAACGGATATTAAGAAAACTAATACTGAAAACACAAGTCTTTTTGATCACAATAATTTCGTGATCTGGTCTGATGATGACAAAGCTATGAATACAAAAGCTGAAGGTAATTTCAAGATTCTTGAAAGGAACTGGAAAATTAATTTTATTGGCTCTACAATTCCTAAAAATGAGTATAAAATCAGGATAGATAAAAAAGTAATCAATCCTGATTCACTACCTATTGTTTACTGGATGTTTTTAAAGAATTCAGCCGGCGAAATTAAGAAGCTGCAAGGTGTGGAAAATGAAAATTATGTAGATTTCAATAAGGTTGACTTTAGCGAGGCTAAAGAAGGTGAAAATTATCAATATTTTACGTTTGCAGTAAGTCCATTAAGAGGATCTACTAAAGAAAATGAATCGAATTTGGGAGAGTCATCAGATGATCAAAATTTACTTTCATTGGATTTTAGTCAAATTATTCTTTATCCAAATCCTGTTAAAAAAGGTCAAAACTTCACCATAAAATTTCCTGAAATGGAAAACTTATCTATAGGTATCTATGATGGTGGAGGAAGACTGGTCAAATTGGAAAAAATAGATTATCATTCAAAATTTTACAGCAGCTCATTAATCATTCAAAGTTCTTATCTAATCACTTTAATCCAGAATGGAAAAGTAATTAAAACATTCAAATTAATTGTTGACTAAAAACCAAATCATGAAAATAAAATCAATAAAACTTCCTTTCACAAAGAAGTCAGTTCTTTTGGTATGCTTTTTTGCTATCATGTTCCTTTTTGCAAGTTTCACGAAGGAAGACAGACAACGTGTCAGAGAATGGAAAGAAAAATGGAATGGAACAAAAGCAGAAAATAATGATAGGTCTTCTGATTTTCCTCTTTTATCCCATTTAGCTGATGTCAGTAAATCTTTCATGAGTACTGAAAATAATGTTTTCCGAGACTACAATATAAACGATAGGGATTTTAATATTAAACCCATTAGTAATAATAATTCAGAAAATGTTCTCAGTAAAAGCATTGAGTATTCAGCATTTGAAAAAGAGGGATTAATCGGAGTTTTAACAGAAGGAGAAGAAGACTGGGTAAAAGATAATTTTTTTACGGTAAATATTTCTGCTAATCCAAATATGAATTCCCGGATTTTTCTTGAATATGAATTATTCGGATTGGCTTCATATCATTCTGCTTCAAGATCTGTAAATCATCATTTGGCGACAGGAGGTGAAATTATAATTCCATCTTCCGGATGGAGCCATCAAAAGGAAGAATTAAGCCATTCCATACTTAAAAGCGGTCTAAACAGCATCCTATTTACATCGCCAGCTTCAGGTGTGAAATACAAAGTCAGAAATCTAAAAATTTCTTATGAAACCAAAAGATTGATGGATGCAGAAAGTGAAATCACTGCATTATTATCTGGAAATATGCTATACGTAAAAGGTTTAAGTGATGGGCATGCATATGTTAATGGAAATATGGTTGGTTCAAATGCCGGTGAGTTTGAGAGAATACTTCAATTAACTGATACCGAATTAAGATCGGGAAAGTTTTCTGTTACCAGAGAAAATATTACTAAATATTATAATATTCCTGAAGATCAAAAATCCTTTAAAATAATTAATAATAATATTTACAGTTACAAAACAGTTCATTTTACCAACGACCAGCAGATTGATATAAATTATGAGGATATCAACCTAAAGGCAGATAAAGAAACTGCTGAATCTGCCTCTGTTGATATTTTAAAATTACGAACTAAAGATCTTCCGGCTGTGTCAGGAGGATTAAGAAATGTTACTCAAAATAATTCCGGTTACAGATTATCAAGAACAGGTAACCTTAAAAAGAATTTAAAGATCAGTATTCCCTATGATGAAAAAAAGCTTGGACTAACTTCTCCAAAGGATATAAAGGTTTTTTCTTTTGACTATGATAGGAAACAATGGAAGACTGAAACATCTACGGTTGTTGATGTTAAGACTAAGATGGTAACTTTTGAAGGAAATGGAGAAGGTGATTATATCAACGGTATTGTGTCTGCTCCTGAGTCTCCCCAACTGAATGCCGCTAATCCTACGGGAATTAGTGGTCTTAAAGCAGGAAATCCTACAGCAGCAATCTCATCTATCAACTCCCCTGTTCCTAATCACAAAGGAGATGCTAATGTTTCGCACCCTATTATAATTCCTTCTGGCAGAAGAGGAATGCAACCATCCCTTTCAGTTGGTTACAGCAGCTCTGCGGGTAACAGCTGGCTTGGTGAAGGTTGGGACGTAAACGGAATTTCTTCTATTACAATAGATACACGTTGGGGAAGTCCAAAATTTAACCCAACTTTTGAAACTGAACTATATTCAATGGATGGGGAAATGCTTGTATACGATGGTAACTATCTTCCGCATCGTCATAACAACATCAATGAAACAAGTACAGTATACACTACAAATCAACAGGAGAGAACTGCCTTGCTAACTAATGATAAAAAAGTATTCTTTTTAAGAAAAAATCACGATTTTACTAAAATAGAAAGATACGGTTCAAATCCGAAGCTTTATAGGTGGATTGTAACCTCTACGAATGGTACGAAAACATATTATGGAGGTGATGAAAATGGGGTAGTTAATGAAACTGTAATCAAAGATGGAAGTGGTAATATTATAAAGTGGAGTGTATTAAAAATAGAAGATGTGTACCAAAATAATATAAAGTTCGAATATGAGAATTTTGTATTATCTAACCAGTCTGGAGAAAATGAAAATCTCAATAATGGTGTGTATTTCCATATTAAAAAGATTATTTATACTGGACATGCCGGAAGCGATGGAAATTACTCAGTAAATTTTCAAAGAGAAAACTCTATTGTAAGACCAGATATTTCGATGCATGCAAAATCAGGGAGAAAAATCGTAGAACCTTACAGGCTTGAAAATATTGTTATTAAATATGATGATGAAGTAATCAGGAGATATAATTTACAATATACATCCGGTGAATTTTTCAAAACACTTTTGCATGATATCATCGAATATGACAGCAAAGATGAATTTACTAATCAACACCGTTTTGAGTATTATAATGACTTAGCTGAAAACGGAGCAAATTTCGGAGCAGATACAAATATTGACGGTGGTGGAGGTCATGATGCATTTCCTCTTCTTCCAAGTGGATTAAAGCCTTCAAAAATAGGAGCAAATAATATGTTTGAATGGGGAATACATGGTCGTGTCCCTGGTGTTGGACTGGACATTCTTCTTCCTGGTCCTTTTAGGACATATGGTCATATCATGGCATCTTTTAATATAGGTCATTCTGAGGCAGAAGCTAAAAAGTCGCAGGAGCTTATGGACTTTGATGGAGATGGAATTCCTGATCTTATTTATAGAAAAAGAAATGCAGGGCTTAGGTTTCGCCCTGGAAGTTTAAGCGGTTCAAACATTACTTTTGGTTCTGACAAGAATATTGAAAATCTAAACAGCAATTTTTCACTGACGAAAACCAAAACAAACAATATTGGATGGGATGCGGGAATACGTGTTTTCAGCCTTGGATTTAATTATTCACAGATGTGGTCAACTAGTAAAAGTGATACACAATCATTTATTCTGGATGCCAATTCGGATGGCGTAATGGATGTTGTTAAAGATGGGCAAGTACTCTTTGGCCGAAGAAATCATTCTAATGGAAATGTCGAAATGACCCAGTTCAGTGATACGACTGAAAATATGGTCATAGTTGCAGATGCACTTACACAGCACAATACACCTCTTGAAGGTCAATGGCAGGACGTAGTATCAAACGATGTAGTCAAAGTGTGGGTAGCTCCGCGTGATGGGTTTGTTGAATTCAGTGATGTTGTAAATATTCAAAATACTTCAGGTGCAAAATCTGACTATTCTGTAGAAATGCTAAATCCTGATGACCCTACAAAAAATGTAAGGATTTACCTTAAAACTCTGAACGCTGGAATGGCCTCTGAAAACATTTTGATTTCAAAGTATAATGATTATTTCTCAGCAATCCAAGTTCTGTCCCCGCCTAATTCAAATAACCATTTGGCAATAAATAATGGAAACTATTTAAAGGTTAAATCAGGAGAGAAAATTTTTGTCAGGTTGCACTACAATGAGAATGCAAACTATAAAGTTTTATCAAACCCTAAAATAAGGTATGTCAATACAGATATTTCTGCTGTAGAAATGCCTTTTTATCAACAGGATGGTTATGATATGAACAGTGGGTATTATTCAGATAATTATTTTTTGAACAATCACACAAAACCATTGCAAATTGATTCACCCGGAAATGTTCTGATTAGTGTACCCAGCGTTAATTTCCCATTTTCCACAGATGACATAAAGTTTAAAATTGTAAAGACCGATCCTGCTGGTAATGAAACTATTTTATATAACCAAACTTACCCGCAGAGTAATAGTTCTTTTACTACCACACCATTAGCTAACAACATTCCAAATGTAACAAACCTTAATTTTGGTGGTAATGATGTCCCTTCGGTGATCAGATTTGTGGTAGAAACAGATTCGCATACCTCTTTTAAAGATAGTAACTGGAATAAGATTTCGGTCCACTATACCCCAACAGGAAGTTTTCAAAAGTTACTTTATCCTGTTGCAGAATACCCTTCGTTTTATATAACAGAACTAAATAAACAAATTAGTGTAACAGAAAGCCAATCTACGCCTCCAGTAGGAATTCAGGAATACAAAATTGAATTAAATAAAAGTAATTTTTCCAATGCGGGATTAACAAAAGGAACATTCTATTACATTGTAAAAAGAGGTAATCAAACTTTGGCTAAACGAAGAATAATTAACCCTATGAATTCCACAACATGTGTGGAGTTGGACATAACTTCTAATCAGATAGTCAATGGACTGAGCCCAATTAGTTTCTTTACAGGAAATGCTGCAACTGCTGCACCTGGAGATGGCAGAATCAGCGTCCAGATATATTGCCTTTCTGAATCTGACTACAAGTTTTATAAGGAATACAGTAATTTATATCAGAACAAACCTTTTAATCTATTTTATGGTTCTTCCAATACCGTCTTTGGTTCAGTAAATCACACCTCGGTAAATTCTTCCGCTCTCGAAAAAGTAGGACAGTTCTATCATAATTGGAGTCAATTCCTTTACAATGAATATGCGGATGTGATCACTTCAACAAATGCTGATGGCTTTATATTGAATCCTGCAACACCATCTGATGAATATGGAAGATTAATTAATCTCGCATCTTTAAAAGGTGTAGAACCGCCGATTTCTATGAGTTTTCCGGCATGTGAAAATTTACCGACTCAACAGGAAACCGCAGAATGTATTGTTCAGCAGATTAACAACTCAGGTTATTATCAGAATCCTGCCAATTTTAATCCTGAACCTATTAAACCAATGGATCCTTACCTAATAAGTGGCAGAATAACTGCGCCCAATGGAGGACAAGCCATAGGATATTTTGAAAAATGGATTGGAGTTGGACCTGAACAATACTCATCGGCTGATGGGTTCAGAGATGATGAATCAGTCAGCACATTTTTTAATCCTCAGACTGCTAATCCCGATCTCCCAGACACTTTTATTATTCAGGGTGATGTAGATACAAAAATGTATGGAATCAATAAAAAATATTACAGTAAAACCAGAACAAATACCTTAAGTGGAAGTCTTGCCGGTGCAGGATTAAGTAATGTTAACTCAAATTTAGTGGGTGATGGAAATATTACTCTTCAGGATTTTATGGATCTTAACGGAGATGGTTATCCTGATGCAGTGTATAAAGATGCAATGCAGACAACAAATGCAACGGGTGGACACCGTCCAATACATGGACCATTGGTAAATGCATATATTTCAAATACAAATAGTTACATGAATACGAACGGCGCACAATTTTCCACTGGAACGATTGCTGCAGCTGCTTCTGCACTAAAGAATGGAGAAATCATAAGTTCGTCATCAGCTTATGATTATATTCCAAGTGATGCTATGCAGAGTGGTAATGAAAGTAATTCATCTTTTTCTGTAAGCATAAATACAAATTATGATGCCAATGATTCCGGTGAATCCTTCTGGCTGGATATAAATGGCGATGGAATGCCCGACAGAGTTACAGGCGGCGGAACGTCGGCAATGAAATTTTATCTTAATTTAGGAAATAGTCTGGATGGAGGCCATAGTTTCAATAATGCTGAAACCTATTCTTCAGGTCCTGTTTCTTCTTTCGGCTTAGGATTTAATTTTGATTTTTCGGGTCTTACTTCCCTACCAGTAAATATAGGCTTATCTGCTTCGTATGCATTGGGATCATCTAAATCTACTTTTGAAGATATTAACGGAGATGGTTTGACAGATATTTTACTTATTGGTTCCAATCAGACCAGCGTTAAATACAATTTAGGGAATAAATTTTCATCACCCGTCGTACTGTCAAAAACTGGCAGTGGGATTGATTATAATAATGAAGCCAAGACGTATAGAGGTGGTATTAATATTGGTGGGGGGTACTACAAGACGATACCAATCGTATGGTGGCCATTGTTTCCTTTCCCAATCATTTATCTTAAAATAGGTGGTGATGCCTCTGCTAATGTAGGGCTATCAATTGCTGAAGTTGATAAATCATTTAAAGATATGAATGGGGATGGTTTTGCGGATCTCGTTATCTCTCAGAATGATGGTTTTGTTGTAAACTATTCCCTAGTTGGAAAAACAAACAAACTGAAAACAGTGATAAGAAATGCCGGTGTAAATAACGATCTGAAACCAACCAGTATTTTCACAATAGATTACGAATTCAATAAGCCAACTTATAACGACCCTAACGGAAGATTGGTGATGAAAGAGGTAAATTATCTTAATCCTGATGCTATGTCTCTATATCATCTTGTTTCTACTCCGGGAAAAGATATGGTAACAAGATTTAGATATCAAAATTCGCAATATAACAGAAGAGAGAGAGAATATTTTGGTTTCGAAAAAGTAATCTCTGAGCAAATGAATTCTTCTGTAGTTTACAGACGTAATGAGGATACATATAATAACAATAATTATTTCTTAAATGGACTTGTTTTACGCAGTGAAGCTTATAACGGAACGGGATCTACTATGTTGTCGAGGACTATCAATAGGTATACACTGCATAAATTTATCAATAACAATACTGTAATTGACCTGAATTCTTTATCATATACATTCGATAATGGGGGCACTGAAGGAAGAAAGATGGCCACAGTATTACTTGACCGTAAGACAATCACAAATTATGACACTGGTGGTATGGTAAGTACCGACGTGAACTTTACATATAATAACCAACAACAGTTGGTCAATTATCAATACATAAGCCCTTCTTCCAGTTACAATTCGGAAATAACTTATCATGTTTTAAATAACAATATACTAAATGTACCAAAAAATATAAAAGTTTACAGTGGAACCACCACTTCCACGATGATGAGACAGCGTGACTGTAGAGTTTATCCAAATACTGGCGATATCCAATCGATATCGATACAACTTAATAGTTATGAGAATGCCGTAAGCAAATACATATACGATGTTTATGGTAATATTATAGAAGTTACGAATCCTTCTAATGAAAATTCCCAACGATATGTTGTAAGTTACGATTATAATGCGGCTCCTTATAAATATCCGGTAAAAGTACGTGACAGTTTTGGTATTGAATCTTTTGCAGAATATGACCCAAGATTTGATGTTCCTACAAAAACTATTGATACAGGAGGGAACAGTATTGAATACACTTATGATGCAAAAGGAAGGATGTCATCAATATTAGCGCCTTATGAGAATGGTGTTAGTCCTTATACTGTTAAATATTCATATGGCTTTTGGAGTTCTCTGGGTGAAAATTACAATAACTCGTCGAACAATCCAATGATTTATTATGCCAGAACAGAGAATTTTGATCCTCAAAACCCTTCCAACCCTATTGAAACTTTTTCAATAGTAGATGGTCTGAATCGTACTGTGCAGGTGAAAAAAGATATTGAGATTGCTGGGTCAGAAAAAGTTTCAGTTTCTGGTATAATCATGTATGATTCTTTGGGAAGAGCAATTCAACAATACCATCCGGTAGTTGAAGATAAAGACCCATATGGATATGGATGTGCAAACTGTGCTATAAATCCTAATCCCTCATCTTATTATTCCTCTACTACCTACGATGTTTATGATCGTCCTTTAACATCTGTAGATGAAGATGGTCATGTTGCAAACATGAGTTATTTGATTGATAACAATACTTATAAAACAATTGCAACTCAAATGCAAAATGCTATAACACAACTGCAGTCAGAGTCAATAAAAGACGCAGATGGCAGAGCAATCAATACGAGTTCTTACATTGGAGGGACTGCTTTGCAGACTATGTATACATACAATAACATTGGAGAATTGAAAACTGTCACAGATCCTGAAGGAACAGTGACTTACTATGATTATGATTTGGCAGGAAGAAAAGTTTCAGTAAATCATCCTGATCGTGGAATATCTGAATTTACTTATGACTCTGCAAGCAATCTGACACAAGTTAATACTGCAAATGGTGCAGAGATAAAATACATTTATGATTATAACCGCTTAACAGAGATTTCGTTTCCTGATCTTCCGACAGGTTCTAACCCATCGAATGCATATTACAAATATGCTCCTAACAATTCTGGAAATAATACAGGAAGAATTATTTATAAAAGTGATAATTCTGGAGACGTTAGTTTTGAATATGGAATGATGGGCGAAGTTATCAGTGAGAATCGAAATGTTACAGGCTTTCAGATTCCGACCATGAATTTTATGACGAAATTTGAGTATGATAGCTGGAACAGGATCAGAAGTATTGTCTACCCTGATGGAGAGGCTTTACTCTATGAATATAACTTAGGAGGAAACCTTAAAAGAATGGTTAATAGTAAAAATTATGAGTACATAAAAGATATCGAATATGACCATTATGATCAGAGAACTTCCATTTTATATGGGAATGATACAAGATCTGACTATACTTATATTCCGACCAGTCGAAATTTGGATAATCATATATTGAAGAATAATGTTAACAATCAATTACTCAATAATTCGTATTCATATGATTACGTTGATAATATTACATCTGTCAATAATACAGCACCGAAATCGCCGAATAATATGGCCGGAGCTTATCAGTACCTCTACCAGTATGATCAGATGAACAGGCTTTCTTATGCAAGCGGAGAATTGACAAGTCCTCAGGTAAACTATGCAGTATCAAATGCATCCTTTAATCTTAATATGACCTATAATTCTTCCGGATCTATTCAGAAAAAACAGCAACAGCACATCCAGGATTCAAACATTAATCCATTGAATACTTACGAAAATATATATCATTATATAAGCGGAACTCACAAAATAAATGGGATTGATGATATGCAGACCGGTAATACAGAAAGTTTCGTGTATGATTCTAATGGTAATATTACTGAGCATCAGACCCCAAACAATTTAATAAGAATGTTCTGGGATGAAAGTGATAGACTTAAAGCTTATAATGACACCGATACCGGCGTCTATCAGTATTATGTTTACGACGATAAGGGAGAACGAGTAATCAAGTATGATCTTCAGACAGGAGCAGAGCTCTATCAAAATGGAGCTTTGATAGACGGAAATATGATACTGAATAATTATAAGATTTATCCTAACCCATATGTGGTGTTAACCCATGCATCAATTTATTCTAAACATTATTATGCGGGTTCTCAAAGAGTGGCAAGTCGTCTTCTGGATGGAGCAGGACAGTTTGTCCAGCAGAATCGTCAAGCAGGTAAAGAGAAGTCTTCTGATTCCGTTGATGCAGAAGCTGATTTTTACTTATATTTGAAAAAAGCAGGTTATGATACTTCGAAATTGGAAAACGAATATGCTAAAAACCAATCCGCAGTAGCTGATGTATATTATTACCATGGTGATCATCTCGGTTCTTCAACATATATAACAAATTCAGCTGCTGAAACTACTCAATTTTTCCTAAATTTACCATTCGGAGAAACCATGGCAGAGCAGATGACTGGTGTTTATGATAATCCGTATAAATTTAATGCCAAGGAATTGGATAGTGAGACAGGATTGTATTACTATGGTGCAAGATATTATAACCCAAGATTGAGTTTTTGGAATAGTGTTGACCCACTGGCAGAGAAGATGCCGAGCTGGTCGCCGTATGTATACACATTCAATAATCCTGTGCGTTATACAGATCCAGATGGAAGAGAACCTGAGCATATTGATCCAAGTAAGATTTTTGCAAAGAATAAAGATGGCTCTTATAAAAACCCTGGTTTAGTTAAAGCATGGAATCACTATGCGACATCTAAAGAAGGAATTGCTTTTCTCTCAAAATATGCGGCTCCTAATCAGAAAGTAGCGGGTGTTCAATACAGAAAAGATGGAGGAGAATATCATAATAAAGGTGTTGATTTAATTGTTGGAGATTTCGGACTTACAAAGGATTATAATTCTAAAAATCTTTTACCGGCAAGCGGAATGACTGTTGATAAGATAACTCAAGATGGTGTTGATATAACTGTTGATATATTAGGTTCTGGTAGTGCATATTCAAATTTAGAAACTATTATACATGAAACAGTAATTCATGCTGAAAAAAGTGCAATTGATTATTCTGACAACAAAAAATTAGATCAGTCAGCGGGTTATGATAAAGATTTAGTAAACTTTGGAAAGAAAAACAATTATTCTAAAAGATATTATGACCATTATCAGGAAAGAAGAGACGATAAAAGGCTAAAAATAGGAGTACCTATTATTAAATCTTTCAATCAAAAGAATAATATAAAAAAGAGTGATGCTGATATAAAAAAAGATATGAGTTATGGAGATTAATAACAAAATTTATTTCATAGGAATTTTTCTTTCTTTATTTAGTTGTTCAAAACGTGATGAAAATGTTATTTTCGTTCAAGAGAACAGTAAAAATCATTCAAAATATAATTTTATTATTAACAATAATTTAAACTTCCCGATAAAAAAAGATTCAACTAATCATATATTAAAAAAAGATACATTATACTTGAAATATGAGAATGAGCTTGTAAAATATCATAAATTAGATCTTGGAGATATTAGTGCAATTAATTATGATACTATATATATATCTTTTAAAAATATAATTGATAGCCCTTTTAATTTTAATTATGATATGAATATATCTTCAAATGGTCAAGTATCAGTTAAAGTTTATGGTTACGAGGGAAATCAAGAAATGTCTTTAATAATGACGAAACCATTCGAAGATTGGGTTTATTATACTTTAAAAGACTTCAATAAGTGGGATGAATTTTATGGGACAAAATCAGCAGATGATAAGTCCGAAATGATAATAATATTGAAGAATAAAAATAAAAGTAAATTGGTTTATGGAGATTTAAATGCCTTGCCTTCTAGAATACAATTACTATCTTTTGTTTTAGAAGTCTATTTGAAGCAGAGTTTTACAAGTAAGAATTTCACGAAAGTAACAAATGATTTTCCTTCTGAGGATTCATTAAAGTTTTATTCTCAAAAAACAGGTATTGGAAAAGGAAGAATTCCACCACCGCCAACAAAAAAATAAAAACAACAAACCCTCGCAAAAGCGAGGGTTTATGGTTTATAATGCCGCCACATTTTTATTAAAAAAGTCTTTAAATTTAGATTTAGTGAGCATCCCGTCGATAATGCGATAGATTGCGTTTTTATCTTCCTCTTCCAGCTGGTCAATCATTTTTAAGCGTTCGTTCAAATCTTTGTTCTCAATCGTTACTTCGGTTGGGATATCGCCCTCATAATTTACAATTTGGTCGATAGTCATTGAGAAAAGTTTGGCGATTTTGTCAAGAGCTTCAATAGAAAGTTCTCGTTCCCCTTTTTCCGTTTTATTGTAATTGGCAGGATGCAGACCAGCTGCTAATGCTACTACCTTTTGGAGCAAACCTCTTTGCTCTCTAATTTTTTTTATGTTCAGACCTATTTGCAGTTTCCTCGGATGTTGCCGTGATCAGGGAGTTCCTGCTCCTGTTCTCCTTTTTCAGGATCGATCATTTGATCTAGATTGTTCTCTAAGATTTTCTGTAGATTTTAAAATCCAATGCCCGTTTGCAGGCATTGATCAATCGCTCTCTGCCTACTTTTTTTTCGAAGTTCAAAATTCCTAAACAGCTTTTGTAGGCTTGTTCAGGATGATTCCTGTTTTCAATAATTTGCATGATGTACTCATTGACTGCATCATCAATACTGCCTGCCCATTCAAGGAACCTTGCCGCACTCCATCCGGCTACAAATTTGTGGGTGCTGGCTAAATGTTCCGTAATGGTGGTATAGACATAAGGCTTGTAATTCCCCTTGTGTATTGCAATTCTATTTTTTTCGGTGTTGCCATAATTAAAATTACTCTTTTTATGAAAACACTCCTTAAATTTTTAATGTCTAATGTCCACTTTTTGCTGACGATTTACAGTCAAGGCCATTTCTTCGGTATCTTCAGGTAAACACATCTTAAATAATTTCAAAGATCTCAAACATACTATTTGTTACACCAAAATTCAGAATATTCTCTTCAAAATATAATGGACAAATCATATTTACTTTGTGCTTAATTTTTCAGCTCCAAATAGAAAAGAATTTGTTTATTAAAAAAAGAACGTTTATAAAAATGACTTGTAGGATTAAAAACCAGATGCAATAGCATAATTCTAATCAAATTTGCATTCGCATTTAGTTTGCAAATTTTCGCCTGTACTTTACGTTTTCGCATTTACTAAGCAAATTTACAAAAAGTATCAATGTGATAGATTTTATAATGCATAGGGAAAATCTGAGCAAGCACGAAGCGATAAAAAAAGCTCAAGAGATTTTAAACACGAATTCCGGAAATCTAACAGTAAGCAGAGAACAATTTTTAACGAATATCTTCACTTATTTTAGAAATGCCATCAACAACTCAAAACCTGCCAAGGAATATTGGATAAAAGAGGGCTTGATTTTACGAGAACAGAAATCGGCTACAACTCTGCCCAATTCCATCACGGTGAACGAAAAACTGAAGAGTTATTAAAACAAGTTTTAGAAGTTGGTATATTGCAAGACAAGGGACTCATCAACAGCAGAACCGGAGAAAAGGGCTACAGCCCCTCTGCGAAATGGTGTCTCTGCTTTGCGCTTAGAAATCGGAAGAACCAAGTTACAGGGCTGTACTTCCGTTACATCTTTAACGATGACAAGTACAAGCATTACTATCTGAAAGACGTGAAAGCCTGCTCCAAATGCAAGAATCAGCGACAATTACAGCATGATAAGCTGTTTTGGAACGAAAGGACTTACCGACAAGATAGCCGAAGCCAGCAGCCATTTAAAGGAACTTGAGGAAATCATCTTCTGTTTTGATAACGATGATGCAGGAAAGAAAGCGGTCAAGAAATATGCAGAAGAATTTAAGAATTTCAAAGTATCTACAGTTGAACTTCCGAGCAAAGATGTCAACGAGGCCCTGCAACTGTGCGATGAAATATCTTTATAAAACTGTTGGAAAAACGGAAACGTATTTTTGTCGAGAGCCTCGACACGCAGTTAAATAGAAAACCTGTTGAATCTGTAAAGCCAACACCACTGCAAACTGTAGATTATATCAATGATTCCTTAATAAAATCGATTAAAATATAAAAAGGTATGATTATTAGTGGATTACATATTTTCAGTAATAAAAATACATATTAATCAGTATCATATTTGTACCATAAAATTATAACTCTTTGATATTCATATATAGTTATTTTCGAAGAAGTAAAATAATTATTGATTAGCAATAATCGCTACATATTATAAACCGCTTTAGATATTTTCTAAAGCGGTTTTTTATGCTTTAAATACTAAAATATGAAGTGTACATAAGTAATTTTCCCGGAGTGGTCTTGATTTTGCAAAAAGAAGTAATGGCTGAAGATACAACTAACTTCCTTTTACATTATGATAAACCAAAAGACCATTTTATGAACCGTAAAGAATTTCTAAGACATTCACTTTTAGGAGTTGGAGCATTGTATTTTACAAGCTTTTCATCAGTTTTATTTGGAAAAGAAAACGAATTGAATTTCGAAACAGAAATTGTAGAAATTGACAATGTTATTATTGGCTCCGGTTACGGTGGAGCTGTTGCTGCTTTGCGTTTGGCACAATCCGGACATGAAGTAACAATTCTTGAAATGGGTCTTAATTGGGAAAAGTGTGGTGAAAAATTTTCTCCTATGATTAGTCCCGGGAAATCTGCAGCTTGGCTGAGAACTAAAACGATTGCCCCATTTTTTAATATTTTCAACACCAAAAAATATACAGGAACGCTTGATCGATGGGATTTTAGCAATATCAAAATCTGGATGGGAAGAGGGGTTGGAGGCGGATCTCTTGTTAACGGAGGAATGGCCGTCTTGCCCAAGAAAGATTATTTCGGCGAACTATTTCCAGAACTGAATACTGAAGAGTTTTATAAAAAATATTTCCCTTTGGCGGAGAAGGAGCTTGAAGTTAATTCTGCGGATGAAAGTTTTCTAGAAAACTGCAGTTTTTATAAATTCAATAAAGTCGGCGAACAAGAAGCTCATAAAGCAGGATTTAAAACCGTTCGTGTTCCGAATGTTTATGATTTTAAATATATGGAAGATGAATATGAAAATAAAGTTCCTCGTTCGGCTTTGGCTGGTGAAGTGATTTACGGAAACAATTACGGTAAAAAATCTTTAGACAAAACCTATCTTAAAAAAGCTCAGGAAACATGTAAAGTTCATATTCATGATCTGAATAAAGTTGAAAGTATCACAAAAGGTTCAGATAATACCTACATTTTGGAAGTTATCCAGACAAATACTCTTGGTGAGACGGTTGCAAAAAAGAAAATTGTTTGTAAAAAACTGTTTTTATGCGCCGGTACAATGGGAACTTTAGAATTGCTTTTAAAATCATCAAATGATAATAAATTGACTTTAAATTCTGAAGTAGGACAAAACTGGGGCAATAATGGAAATTTCATGACCGGTAGAAATTTTGTCAAAACATTTTCCGGTGGAACTGGTGTAAACCATTCTACGATTCCTGTAGGTGGAATTGATAATTGGGATGATAAGGAACACCCGTTTTTTTCCGAAATCGCGCCGCTTCCAATGGGAATGGATGTAGCAACTTCACTTTATTTAATGATTAATCCGGTGCCCAAAAAAGGTTCTGTGTTCTTTAATCCGATTTCTAAAAAAATTGATTTACAGTGGTCTGCAGAGAATGTGGCGCTCGCAAGAACGAATGCTGAATATTTTATAAAAAAAATGAATAAAGTAAACGGAGGAACAAGAGCGCATTTACTTTTCAATAATGGTTTTGGTGCAGATATTTGTTATCATCCATTGGGTGGTGCCGTATTGGGAAAGGCGACAGATATGATGGGCAGACTTAAAGGATCTGAAAATCTTTATATCATTGATGGATCTTTAATTCCAGGAACGATTGGCGTTAATCCGTTTTTAACGATTACTGCGTTGGCAGAATATTGTATAGAGCATATTATTTCTGAAGATTTTTGATATAATTTAATGATAAGGCGATTGCTGTTTTAAAATTTAGAAAATATTTACAACTAAAAACGGATGTTTATCACTGTAAACATCCGTTTTTTTATTTCTATTAAAGGTTAATTTGTTTTATTAATCATTTGAGTTGTGGCTGTTAAACCATCTCTTTTTAGAGTAACAAAACTTGGTTTTTCATCTTTGAAATCGAATTTTAAAAGGTTTGGATAATCTGTTATTTCGAATAATCCATTTTTTAGATACACCAACTCATTATCATTTTTTCCTTTAAAATGTTCCAAAAGCTCAGATTCTACGTAAAGACGATTGTTTTTTTCTACTATTTTGGTTTCCATTCCTTGTCCGTAAAGAAAATCATCATAGGTTCCGATGAGTTGTTTTTTCAGATTTGCAGGTATTTCCTGAGTTTTTTCATTGTGGAAATTGCCGTTCCAGTTCATTAGTGAAAGAATTTTTCTTTGTGTTGCTCCCATCACAGGAAAACGATTTGGCTTTTCACCATTGGCAAGAAATGCAAAACCATTTCCATCTTTCATTGTACCCATCACATTTCCGCCAACTCCTGTGTTTGAGCCATTGCAGGCAAACCAATCATAATTATTGTATCCAAAAGATTTTTGCCAACCGTAACTCCATCCGCTAACTGCATTTTTTAAAGCGGTTACTTTTGTCATTTTTTTTGCCACATTGTGAGAAATCACTTTATTGTTTTTATTGCGCAAAGCATTTTGCATCTCAATAGCAATTTTGGCTAAATCAGTTGGGGTAGACCATAATCCTGAAGGGCCAACTTGTGGCGTAATCGGCAACCCTGTTTTGATTACTTTTCCGTCTTTATCGTGAACCAAAGCTACATTTGTTAGAAATCCTTTTTCATTTGGTTGAATCATTGTTGTATTTTTTAATCCAAGCGGAGAAAAGATATATTCTTTTACAAGCTCTGCAATCAATTTATTGAAAGTATCTTCCAATGCCATTTGAATAATTGTGTAACCACCACCGCTGTATTGCCAATCGGTTCCCGGCTCAAAAGTAAACTCAATTTCCTTATCGTATCTCGGGATTTTTCCTAAAAGACTTTCTTTTATCGTTGGGATTTTTTCGCCTTCATAATGGTCTTCGAAACCACTTTGGGTAGTTCCTGAGGTATGATTCAGAAATTGTTTCCAAGTCGGAGCATTGTTTTCTGTGAATTTACTTTTGGGTAGATGCCATCTTTTCAAAGATTTGTCAATCGGTTCATTTAGATTAATTAAACCTTTTTCTTCTAAAATAAAACAAAGAAGTGCAGTGATTGGTTTGGAAATAGATGCGGTAGAAAATGCTGTATTTTCATCTATTTTTTCTGGAGAATTTGCCGACTTCTGACCAAATTGTTTAGAGTAAATAATTTTATAGTTTTCAAAAACAACCACGCTAAATCCGGGAAGTTTGTACTTTTCTAACTGTCCTTCAATTTTCAAACTGTCGGTAAGAAAACTGTAATCTTTTTTCTGAGCAAAAACCTGAAAGCCTGCAAAGAATAATAGAAAAAAGCTGATGTAAGAAATTGTTTTCATTGTATCGTTATTTAAGGTTTGATAAATATTTCGATACAAAGATGTGGAAGTGCAGAATCTTATGCGACCGAATAAATGTATTCGGCCTTATTTCGAGAGAAAAATTGGTAAGAGTAATAAATTAGAAAGTACGAGTAATTACAAACTGTTGTTTTATAACGCTTTACGATAAGCTGTCGGCGTGTTTCCGGTTTGTTTTTTAAAAGCTGTATTGAAGGAAGATTTCGAATTAAAACCAACTTCATACAAAATTTCAAGAATGGTAACCTTAGATTTTGATGAATCTTTCAGAATTTGCATTGCATTTTCAATTCGGTACGTATTCACGAAATCATAAAAATGCTGCCCTAATTGATGATTGATTAAAACGGATAATTCACGAACCGGAACATTGATTTCTTTTGAAATATCCTGAATCTTTAAATCCGGATTAAGAAACGGTTTTTCATTAGCCATATATTGCTTGAGTTTCAATAAATCTTCATTCAGTGTTTCCGGTTCTATTGCTTTGTCTTCCAAAACCAAATCGGAAACGAGCTTCATTTTTGAATCAATATTTCTGAAAAGTCCCGGATAATTAAGTGCTTTATACAGATACCAACAAGTGATAAAAGGTTGCAGCAAGAGAATTCCTATCTTAATCCAATCAGAAATGTATGGGTAATCAGAAAATTTGAAAATATTTTTGAAAATAACAATCAGATAAAGAGTTGCCAAAACTCCCGTAAGCTGAAACAACCATTGATAAGCATTAAGATTTCCTCCTGAATTATTCTCCAGATAAAGTTTTTTTGCTTTTCTCAACAATAGAAAAACTGCCGTAAAATAAACCACAACCTGAATATGAAACAACCAATGAGTTAACTGCAACTCAATCATATTTTGGCGATTGATGATGAAGTCGAGCTTCGAAGCAACATCTACACTGTAAAATCGGGGAATAAGAGCAATATTTGAAACCAAAAATGGCAGTAAATGAATGAGATATTTGGGTTTCAGTTTAAAATCGGAATAGCAAACCGATAAAACATAAAGGTAAAAAATCGGAATTTGCAAAAAAGCCAATGTGGTTCTGAACATTCCCAGATTTGAAGGGCCTTCTGAAATTTGGCTAATAAATGGTTCGCTAATATCGACAGCGGAAATAATTAGAAAAAAAGCAAAGAGACGGTTGCTGATTTTGTGCTTTGTTTTAACGACGAGCATAAAAAACGCCAAAAAAAATGAAATGAACATTGAGATGCCCGTTACAATATTTAATAAATTATCCATTCACCAGATTTCTTTTGGATTATAGTTTTTTGTGCTGTAAATATAAATGAATTGCCAATAGATACCACATTCATATTTCCAAATTTTTATGAATAATAAGAATGGTTGAAACCAAGCTTTTATTTGTTTGTAAACGCTGTAAATCTGAGTAAATTATTTTTTTATATATAATAATTTTAACCGCAAAAGAAACAAAAGATGATAGATTGTTGTAGGCAATCAAAAGTTTACAAAATAGATGTTAATCATGTTTAGTTTTGCAAGCTTTGAATTTCTCTTTTTTCAATCATTTCTTTTGATGCTTTTGCGGTAAATAAAAATATTTTAAAATCAATAAGCAGCTTTTTCACAGTTAATGCAGAAATCTTTATCTCCTTATTTAAATCCAGATTTTATTATCATACGCTGCTTCCCAGAAATAATATTCCATTCTGGATGAGGTTAAAAATGCTTCTGTCATTTTTTCTCTAATGGCAGGAGTTGTAGAAGCCGCCACCTCATCACATATGTTAATCGCCTGTTGCACTGCATCTGCAAATTCTTCACCGCCATACGTTTCAATCCATTTTTGGTAAGGATTATTTTCAGACTTTATGGTATTGTAAATGTGGTCTCCTACTTTTTTATAAATCCAAAAACAGGGCAATACTGCTGCCATAGCTATTTCAACAGAATCGAGCGCAGCGGTACTCTTAAGAAAATGTACATAATGATGACAGACAGGCTGCATTGTACCTTTATCTTTTAAGCCAAAATCTTTAAAATAAGATTCATGAAGTGCGTTTTCGACTATAATTGCGTTTTCTGCATATTTCAGATATTGTAAGGTGTTGCTAATATCATGTGCTCTTGCTGCGATCAACGCCAATGCTCTTCCGAAATGCTCGAGATATAAAGAATCCTGAGCCATGTAAAACTGAAATTTTTCTTTGGGAAGACTTCCATCTGCCAATTGGGCAACAAAAGGCATAGTAAGAATAGCTTGATACCGTTCTTCAGTTTGTTTCCAGGTTAATTCAGACCAATTCATTTTTAATTATTTTATGGGGATTAAAAAAGTGATTAAGAGGACCATTTCCTTTTCCGACGACAACATCTTTTCCGTTTTTAATAGCTTCAAAAACATATTCCTGCGCTAATTCAACTGACTTAGACAACTCTTCACCTCTTGCTATAAAAGCAGCAATTGCCGAAGAAAGCGTACAGCCGGAACCGTGAGTATTTTTGGTGTTAAATTTTTCAGTTTCAAAAGTTAATTGCTCGCCATTTTCTTCAAAAAATAACGAAGTGACGGTAGGTAATTCCTGATGTCCGCCTTTGAGAAGGATATTTTTGCAGCCTGATCTTAAAATCTTTTCGCCCGCAATCTGCATATCTTCTAAGGTTTTCACCTCCATTTGTGCCAATATCGAAGCCTCATCCATATTTGGGGTAATAATTTCTGCAATGGGAAATAATTTTTCAACGATGGTTTGAATGGTTTCTTCTTCAATCAATTGATGTCCGCTTGTGGCAACCATAACAGGGTCAAATACAATTGGAATTTTTGGATATCTAGCTAGAGTATTTACGATGGTTTCAACCAATTGAGAATTATGCACCATTCCAATTTTAATGGCATCCGGGAAAATGTCGTCGAGTACAGCTTCTATTTGATCTGCAACAGCCTCCATTGAAACGGGATATATTTTTCTTACGCCCATTGTATTTTGAACCGGAAGTGCGGTAAGCACAGATGTTGCATAACATCCCAAAGCTGAAAATGTTTTGATATCTGCCTGTATGCCTGCGCCGCCACTGCCATCAAAACCGGCAATCGTAAGAACGGTAGGATAAGAATATTTTTTCATTTCAATATTTTATTTTTAATTTCGAAAGCTGCTTTTTCAGGATTTTCGGCACTGCAAATTGCAGATACAACAGCTAATGCATCTGCTCCTGCTTTTATAATGGAGGCCGCGTTTGAAGAATTGATATTGCCGATGGCAACGAGTGGCTTGTCTGTAAGAGATCTTATTTTTGATAAACCTTCCAATCCCCATTCAGTCACGGTGTCTTTTTTGGTGTCGGTATTAAATATTGGACTGATGCCAAGATAATCTGACAATTCTGTATTTACATTTTCAAGTTGGCTTAAATATTCAATAGAATATCCAATTATTTTATCTTTAAAAAACAATTCATTTCTTAGGCTTGACGGAGATTTATCGTTATTCCCGACATGAATTCCTGCCGAACCAATTTTTTCAGCAACCTCAAAATTGTCATTAATAATGAGTGGAATATTATATTTATAGGTAATCTCTTTTAATGTGAATGCTTTCCGAAGAAAATCTTCTGTTGAGGTATTTTTTTCACGAAGCTGAATAATATCAACGCCACCCAAAATTGATTTTTCTGCAACTTCAAGAAAATCTTTCCCCAAACAATCTTTCTCAGAAATAACCAAATACAGCTGATAAGGAAATGAAGGTTTTAAGATCATTGCTTTATCATTTTTAGATGAGCCGAAAATTCTTCTTCTGTAATATTGTAAAGTTTATCAATGATGTTGAGCTGTAAACTTCCGGGACCGGCACTTTGTTGAGCTGCTATTTCTCCTGCGATACCCAATAAACTCATTGCTGCAATAACAGCTTCTGTTTTGTTTTCAATAACTCCGATAAAAGAACCAATCAATGCAGTTGCTGTGCAGCCTAATCCGGTAACTTTGGTCATCATTGGATCGCCGTTTTTTAAATGGATTTCTTGATTTTCACTAATGATAATATCGGTTTCACCTGAAATACAAACTGTCGATTTGTGATTTTTGACCAATATTTTGGCAGCTTCTACAGCTTCATTACTTTTGGCAGTGCTGTCGACTCCTTTTGTGATCGTTTTACTGGTTTTTGAAAGGGCAATAATTTCAGAAGCATTTCCTCTGATCACTGTTGGATTTAAAGAAAGAATCTTGCTTAAAACCGAATCACGATAAGATGTTGCTCCGGCTCCTACAGGATCTAAAATCCAAGGTTTGTGTAATTCATTCGCTTTTTTTGCTGCCAAAAGCATTGCTTCTTCCCAATATTCATCAAGTGTACCAATATTAATGACCAATGAATTTGAAATGTTTACCATTTCTTCTACTTCAGATTTTGCATGAGCCATTATAGGTGATGCGCCAATCGCCAGAAGTGCATTAGCAGTGTTGTTCATCACAACATAATTGGTGATACTATGAACGAGGGGAGAATTGTTTCGTACGTGAAGGATGCTGTTCCAAAGATTGTTTTCCATTCTAATATTTTTATCAATAAAAGCTTTAGGATAAAATCCGGAACAACAGTCATCATTTAGAATATGACATATTGCTTTTCCCTACGTCGGTGTAAGCCGTATCAGGTTCAAAGGGACTCTCTCAATTCTTTTCAGAATACCCCTAAAGCGCAAGACAAAAGTATTGAAAAATATTGATTTTGAATGAAAACATTGTCTATATTGTCAAAATAACGCAGCTATTTCAAATTTTTCACTCTAAATAAAACACTCTGAAACAGATGCTTCAGAGTGTTTTTATTTAAAGTATAGTTGTTAAAATATTATGCAGTTAGCTTTTCAATTTTTACAAGAACATCATCGATGTCAAACGGTTTAGAAATAAATTCATCAGCGTTGCATGCATTGATTACATTTTCAGCTTTTGCATGAGCACTGATAATCATTACCGGAATTTTTGAAGTAGCTTCATCTTCTTTTATTTGATTGCAAAGATCGGTACCCGAACCATCAGGTAATCTTACATCCAATATAAAAACATCCGGAACAACCGATTGATCTCTATTGTTGAAGGCATCAACAGTAGCAAATGAACGGACGTCATAATTTTCGAATGACAGGAGCAATTGTAATGCATCTCTGATGCCTGTCTCATCTTCTACGATAAAAATTGTTTTCATACATCTTGCTTGGCAAAAACAAAGCCAACATTGAGATCTTGCTAAAATAATTTATCATAATATAGAATGAAAATTCAAAGTTTATGAAGATGAAATTGGTGAGCATACGCTTAAGATATTTCTTTATTTGAGTAATTGTTTTTAATTTTTTCTATTCCTGAATTTTTTTTAATTAAATAATGTTGTTGATAATGAGTGGTTTGTGTGTATTTCTATACGATGAGATTTGGGCAGGTAACAGCAGGATAGCTGAAATTTTCGATAAGTATACTTTTATAAAAATAAAAATATGAGAAATATCATGTCTTTCAGATTTAACTTTTCTCATGCTTTAATTTAAATGAAAGTATAAAAGTAATAATTATTAATCACCAGCCACAAAATGAAGAAATCTATAATAACTCTTGGTATTTTACTAAGTACCACAAGTTTTATCTTCGCACAGGAAAAAGAAACCACAGGTAAGGCCTCGGATAGTACAAAATCCAATAATAAAACGAAGGATATTGAGGAAGTAGTCGTTATCGCTTACGGTACACAAAAAAAAGGAGAGGTCACCGGATCTGTCGGAAAGGTGAGTACGGCGAGTTTCAAAGATCGTCCTATTGCACGAGTTGATCAGGCATTAACGGGTCAGATTGCGGGTGTTAAAACCCGTGCTACTTCAGGAAAACCGGGAGAACCCTTAGAAATTCGAGTGCGTGGTTCAGCTTCTATCTCAGCAAGCAATTCTCCTCTTTATGTAGTTGATGGAATGGTAGTAGATGACATGGCCAATGTTTCTCCAGATGATGTGCAATCGATTGAAGTACTAAAGGATGCTGCATCAACGGCAATGTACGGATCGAGAGGCTCTAATGGGATCGTGATTGTAACGACTAAAAAAGGAGTTTCAGGTAAGCCATCATTCTCATTTTCTCAGTATTATGGTGTTCAAACCATCGAGAAAAAGCTTGACATCATGAACAGCGCAGAATGGATTGACTATGCAACCGAGTCTATTAATAAAAGATGGGTTGCTTTATCTCCAGGGAATTCAGCTTCTGACAGCTATGCAGTGAGAGCAAATTATTTTAATCTGGCAAATACTACTGATTATAATCTGGCAAATATCACCTATATGGTCGATCCAAGATGGGGAACCAATCAGGTAGCAAATATCGACTGGCAGGATGCGTTTTACCGCCCGGCCGCCATTCAGAATTATCAGTTATCGGTGAGAGGGGGAAGCCAGAATGTAAAATATGCAATCTCGGCTGCGTATTTTGATCAGGAAGGTATGGCGCTTAATACAGGTTTTAATAGATTTAATTTAAGTGCAGTTATTGATGTAAATATTTCTGATAAATGGAAGGCCGGAATTACTTTACGCCCAAGTTATTCTCAAAGTTACGGAGCTGCGGTAGACGGGAAAGATAATGAAGCACACAAAATGCTTTCTATGGTTCCAGTAGCAGAATTATCAGCCGGTCTTTATACCAATTTCTGGAAAAATACAAGATACAGATGGGCGGGTTCTACAGTAAGCCCGATTGGAACTTTAGAAAACACAACCAATGATACCAATGAATTCAGGTTATTGTCTAGCATGTACATGTCTTATGATATTTTACCGGGATTAAATTTTAAAATTTCAGGAGGTGCTACTAATAATTATAACATCAATACCGGTTATATACCAACTTTCAATTTAGTTACAAATATTCCGGGGCAGGTAAGTATTGCGAGCAGAAGAACGGTTAATTATAACCGATATTTAGGTGAAGCTTTATTAAATTATAAAAAGACCTTCGGAAGTCATAGTATCGCCGCTCTTGCAGGGTATAGTGCCGAAAATTACAGAACGACTTCACAATACAATCGTAACAAAGGTTTCGCTAATGATGATTTGAAAACGTTTAATTTCACACAGTCTGCATCAGTGCTAAATTCAGAATATACAGCTTCAGAGCGTATGCTGATCTCATTATTCGGACGTGTAAACTATGATTACCAAAAGAAATATATGCTATTTGCAAGTATACGTAGAGACGGTTCTTCCAGATTTGGATGGAATAATCTTTATGGAACTTTCGCAGCATTTGGTGGAGCATGGAAAATGGATGAAGAAGAATTTCTTAAAGATAAAACCTGGCTGAGCAACTTAAAATTAAGATACAGCTGGGGAGAAAACGGAAACGATAACATCGGAGATTACCGGGCTTTTGGTACACTTGCAGGAGGAAATTATTCATTTGGTGGAGGTTTGTCAAATGGTCTGATATCCAATACAATTCCCAATCCGAATTTGACGTGGGAGAAAACACAGTCTTCAGATTTTGGTTTTGAATTAGGATTATTCAACAGAATAGATTTTACGGCAGATTATTACGTCAAAAAGACCAATGATCTTCTTTTGCAGCAACCAATTCCTTACGTAACCGGTTATAATATCATGTGGAAGAATGTAGGCTCAGTTCAGAATAAAGGTTTAGAATTCGATCTTAGCACAAAAAATTTAACGGGAGCATTCAAATGGAACACTTCGGCAAATATTGCATTCAATAATAATAAAGTTTTGCAGTTAGGAAGCGACAATGCACCTATATATACGGGTTTTAGCAGCAGTACCAATATTATTAAAGTAGGCGAAGAGCTCAATTCATTTTATTTGTACGAAGCGATTGGTGTTTTGTCAACAGCAGATATCAATAATACAGGTGTGGCAAAAACAAATGGTGCTATTGCCGGAGACGTTAAATACAAAGATTTTAATGGGGATGGAAAAATTGACGAAAATGACCGTCATATCATCGGAAGCCCTACTCCTGATTATTATTGGGGTTTTACCAATACGTTTTCTTACAAAAACTTTGATCTTTCTGTGTTTTTTCAAGGCCAGAAAGGAGGATATAGTTATGCATTACTTGGGCGTGCAATCGATCGTACAGGAATGGGAACTACGACAAACGTGATGGGGAACTGGGCCAATCGTTGGCGTTCTGATGCAGATCCGGGAGACGGAAAAACACCAAGATTAGATGGTACTACAGGAAGTCTTTTAGATACAAGATGGTTGTATGATGCCACTTACATCCAATTAAAGAACGTTACTTTAGGATATAATTTTGAGGAGGAATTAGCCCGAAAATTAAAAATTTCTAATCTGAGAGTTTATGTCAGTTTAGAAAATGTTTGGAGAAAAGACCATTATTATGGTGGCTACAACCCAGAATCTGTACAGTCAGACGGTACCGATTACGGAGCATATCCCAATGCGAAGGTATATATGATGGGCTTAAACTTTAACTTCTAAATTTAAAAAAATGAAAATTACTTATAAAAAAAATACACCCTTTCTACAATTTAACGTCAGAACTTTAGGTAAAGCCTTAATTTTTGGAGCCTTAGCATTAGGTACGGTTAGCTGTGAAGATGATCTAAGGCTCGAGCCGGAAAATAATATTACCCAAAACTCTTTTTACACCACAGAATTACAAATTCAGCAGGCATTGTCGGGAGTATATTCTGCAATGATTAATGCCTCATCAAGAGGCGGGTATGATGTTAATTTTTATTTATTGGCATCAGAAGTCCGTTCTAATAATTTTAATGCAATTTCTCAAAACGGAAATAGAGATTACTACGCCATCAACCGTTTTCAGGATACTTCTTCTACCGAAGAGATGGAAATTCTTTGGGAAGATGCCTATCAACAGATTTCGTATGCCAATATGCTTTTATCGAGAATAGATGCTGTGCCTTTTGCAGATCCTGCAACAAAAGAACAATATCGTTCTGAAGCTCGTTTTTTGAGAGCGTACGCTTATTTTGAGCTGATGCGCAGTTTTGGGAAAGTCCCTTTAATTGATCATCCGGTAAGCCCGGAAGAGGCGGCTACCATTCCAAGAACAGATTTGGCAACGCTTTATAATTTCATTACTTCAGAAATTGAATCATCTATTGGAGGTCTAAAAAATGTCTACGATGCGGCTAATAAAGGAAGAATAACAAAATCGGCGGCTCATGCAATGTTAGGGAGGATTTATCTTACAGGTTCCGGTTATCCGCTCAATAACGGTGCGTATGTAGCAAAAGCGAAAGATCATTTATTTACAGTGATTCAGGGAGAAGGTCAGTTTGTTACATTTGCTCCGAATTATGCAGATTTATTTAAAAGTGCTAATGACAATAAATACCATATTTTCGAAATTCAACACATCAGCGGCGGTTTGTCACAAGGTTCGTACTTGCCGAGTTATGTTTCGCCTAATTTCGGAGTGGCAGATCCTTTTTATAATCCACAAGGAAGTTTATTCAGTTCTGCGGAATTGGGTGTTTCGCAATCATTAATTGACACGTATGAACCAGGAGATTTAAGACTTCCGTTAACAATTAAAACAAGCTTCATCGCACAAAACGGACAGCCGGATCAGGCTAAATTTTTCGTAAAATTCCGTGAAAAAGGAATTGTTTTGACCAATCGTTATGACTGGCCGATCAACTTCCCGATTATACGTTATGCAGACGTTCTGTTGATGTATGCTGAGATTTTAAACAGTCAGGGAAATACGGCGGCAGCAGTTCCGTATTTAAACAGAATTCGCCAGAGAGCAGGCCTTGCTGGGGTTTCCACATCGATATCAGCTAATGATTTTACGACTGCGCTTCGCAAAGAGAGAAGAGTAGAGTTCGCCGGGGAAGGTGTTTACTGGCATGATTTGGTACGTTGGAATGCCGGAGTATCGGTTATCAATCAAGCTGCAGCACAGCTTAATTATAATTTTACCATTACTACCAACGATTATCTGTATCAGATTCCTTTGTCTCAGATTCAGGTTGCAGGATATGATCAGAATCCTTAAAAGGTATAATTAATATAATTTGATGATATTCACAAGCTTTTTTAAATATGAATATCATCAGCATCAATTCCATAAAAATAGAAAATCCCGAAGCAATGTGCCCCGGGATTTTTCGTGATATATGATGTGATTTAGTGTCTCTTGAATAGGATTTCATCCATTTTTACCTGCTTTACATAAATTCTTTGAAAGCTTACCGGCATATATTGATATAATATATTCCATTGGTGAGTGTCGGTTTGCTTTTTAAAGCTTGTGAAAGATCTTACGAAAAGATTCTCAATAATTTGTTTTACGGTTTGTGTCCCGTTTATATATAGCCAGCCCATCATTTTGATGTTGTGGTTTACAATATTAATCTTCGATTCCTGCAAAAGGTTTTTCATATGATTAATAGTTGCCTGAATTGCTCCTGCAAAATTATTCTGTGCTGAAAGTTGCACTATTTCTTGTTGTAATGTAGGATAGAATACTTTTAAATGCTCAATTGCTCCATCTTCATTAATTACTTTCTTCTCAATATTCTTCATTTTAAATATTTTTCAAAACATTCTTGTATTAGCCAAAACTGTACCAATTTCTTCGGTGTAATATTAAAAAATTGCTTTTTGTATGAATTTTATTTTAATGTTTATCTATTAACAAATCATTTATTGATGCTTGTTTCATGTGTTTTTTATTTCTTTGTTTAGTGATTAAAAATGTAACGAGTTGATTTTTAATGTAATTAATTGAGATTGGTTTTTATTGTTTTGTAATGAATCATTTAAATGATGATGCTGAAATTTATTTTAAATTTTTATAATTTACCCATTCTGTATTTTGCATATATCTTCAATTGACTGATCATTTATGTTTTTTGTATTTCTTTGCTAAATGAAATCGAATATTCGACGAAGTCAAATGTCATTGCTTAACGAGTCGTAATTTTATTTTTCAGAATTAAAGAAAAGAGAGATTTATTCCGTTTTAATTTTGAGAATAAATATATTTGCAGTCCATAAAAATCAGAGATGTTTACAAAAATAGTAGTCCACAGAGTCGGAAATAAAATCAACGGAGAATCACTTATACTTTCACAGGAAGAGCTTCAGCTCGATGAAGGTACGGTAGAGCTGCTGGAGAATTATTTTTTAGGCTCTTTTAAAACTGAAGAAACCTACCAATTCTACAGCGATTCTTATTTGGTAAACAATCCGGTTTTCAGTTCCGTGTCTGAGATTTTTGATGATAAAGCCAAGTTTCTTTGGGAGGCAGAAAATATTGCTAAGCATCTTTTCGAAGCTGCAGAAAATCCAAGAGTTCAGGGCGGAGAATTGTTTATCGTTTTCTTTGAAGACGAAAGAGAAAGCGAAGAAAGAGTAGATAAAATCGGAATCTTTAAAACCGAAAAAAGAGATTCTTTCTTAAAAATATTCCCCAAAAATGAAACTTTTGAGATTGAAAAAGATCAGGGAATCAGTTTGTCTAAAATTGATAAAGCCGCTTTAATTTACAATAACAATAAAGAAAGTGGATATGTACTTTCCGTGGTTGATAACAACAAAAACGGAGATATGTATTACTGGTTTGAAGATTTTTTAAAGGTAAAACAGCGTGATGATGAGTATTTCCACACGCAGGAAGCTTTAATGGTTTACAAAGACTATATCACAAAACAGCTTCCTCAGGAATTTGAGGTTTCAAGAGCAGATCAGGCTGACTTTTTGAACCAGTCTATTAATTTTTTCAAAGAGAAAGAAGAATTTAAGCTGGATGAGTTTGCTGCTGAAGTCTTAAAAGACGAACATGTAATCGAAAGTTTTAACAATTATAAAACCGATTACGAACAGGAAATGCAGATCAATATTGCCGAAGAATTCCCGATCAGTGAAGCGGCGGTGAAAAAGACGCAGCGACATTTCAAAAGTATAATTAAATTAGATAAAAATTTTCACATCTACATTCATGGAGATCGAAAAATGCTTGAGCAAGGGCAGGATGAGAAAGGGAAATTTTATATGCTTTATTTCGATAAAGAAGTATAGAGATTAGCTTAAGATAAATTTCGATCAGTTTATGAAAAAAGTCGGGACGAACTTTGCCGTCCTGTAAAACAATGGAGTTTTTTGAACCGGGAATTAGCGACGGAATTATTGAACATTAAACATCAATAATGATAGTAAATTGAATCCTCTTTCCTGTAAAGCCAACGAATGGTGTAACAATCTCCGACAATTGTTCCGATAAAAAATTTAAATTGTCTGAAAGAATATTTCACAGATTAATATGCTCGATTCCCTAAAACAAAAACATGTTTATCTCTTGAAAACCAATGGTCTAAGACAGAAGTAAAAGAGGCGAAATAAATGATATATATTATAAATTATTTTTGTAATGTTAATTAATTTGTTAATAATTATGAGTTATGATTAGATTTTAATTAATTAAATTCTATTTTTATTTTAATAAATCATAATTCTTGTTAATTATTAAGGAGAAGTTTAACCTTACATACCACACCGATGTTATATAGGATATTATTTAGTTATCTTTGATCTTTATTAGCATATTATGAATTTTGTTGAATGTCATGATGAGCCCATTCATATTCCTGGCTATATACAAAGTTTTGGATATTTAATTGGCATCGAGACAACTTCCCTTACCATTACCTTCTTCAGCGAAAATATCGCAGATGTTTTCAAAGTAGAACGCAGTGAAGATCTTTTTGGAAAAAAACTTTCGCAGTTTCCTGAGGTTTTTCAAACCGTGATCGATTCTGATATTTTTAAAGATGCAGGATTTCTTTCAAAAAGAGAAAATGAAACTTATTTCGACAAAATTGTAATCAACGACAAACAATATCACTTTTCGGTTTTCAGAGCAAATGATTATATTTTTCTGGAGTTTGAGGCGGTTATTGAAAACCCTCTTAAGCGTATTACCAACAAATATGATAATTTTTATATCATTGATAACGAACAGGGGATTTGGGATCAACTCCTCAATACGATTTTCAATATTATAAATTATGACCGGATCATGGTCTATAAATTTATGAATGATGGTTCCGGAAAAGTAATTTCAGAAAAAACAAACAGTCATCTGGAAAGCTATTTAGGACTTCATTATCCCGAACACGACATTCCGAGACAAGCCCGTGAACTCTACAAAAAGAAAAGAAAAAGAATATTTTCTAATGTTCATACCGAGCCTGTTCGTATTCTCAGTCGCGAAGAAAGAAATATAGATCTTACCTTTGCAGCTTGCAGAGCAATGTCGCCTATACATGGGCAATACATCAAAAATTCAGGAGCTTCATCAAGTTTCAGCATTTCGATTATCATTGATGATCAATTGTGGGGATTGGTGACCTGCCAAAATTCTGAACCGAAACATATAGACCTTGAAGATCGTGTGCAGGCAGGCATTTTCACTGTTTTGGCATCTAACGCTTATTCGTCTTTTAAATCTAAAAAAGAATTAGAATATAGAATAGATTTGAACGAAAGATTATCTGCTCTAAAATCTGAATTTTTGGAACACGGCACTTTATTCGATTCTTTGGATTTTAATAAATCGCAGCTTAGACTTATGCCAAAAGCTGACGGATTGGCAATTATTTCAGACAATGATATTGTAACCGACGGAGCTGCACCAGATCGGGAAATCATCAACAAAATTGTAGGATGGGCCTATGAAAATACCTCAGATAATGTCTTTATAAGCAATCGTTTTCTGAAAGATTACGGCGAAGAGCTGGGTCTGAATTCTGATGCAGCAGGAATTATTATATATTTTATTGAAAAAAGTAAAAAAGAGATTTTAATCTGGTTCAGAAAAGAGTTTGATGAACACATCAGCTGGGCAGGAAATCCCGAAAAAAAGGTTAATACTTTCTCAAAAAACGGGGAAGAGATGACAACGGTTTCGCCAAGAGAATCTTTTAATGTTTTTATTGAAAATATAAAAGGAAAATCAAAAAGATGGAGTTCCAAAAACCAAATTGCTGTACATCTTATTCGGGATCTTATTTTTGAAACTTCTCACAAACAGTATATTACCATAAAAAAGCTAAATGATCAGCTGAAAAAAGTGAATGAAGAACTAGACAGTTTTTCGTACACCATTTCACACGATTTGGGAACTCCGCTTACTGTGATGAAACTCAATGCGCAGATGCTGCTCAACAGCTTGGGAGATATAGATGAGAAAGATAAAAATAAAATAAAATCTATCATTGGCGAGATCGATAATATGGCAGAGATGATGCAGAATGTGCTTCAGCTGAGTCGTGCAAAACACAGCGAAATAAAGCTTGAGACCATCGAAACCAATGAGACCATTCAGAAAATTACGGAAAATGCAAAGATTATGTACGACAGCCGTAAAAGTATGGTGGTAATTAAAGAATGCCCGGAAGTTCTGGCTGATAAAACAATGCTACATCAGGTATTTTTGAATATCATCAATAATGCTGTAAAATATTCATCGGATCAGGAACAGCCTATTATCGAAATAGAAGGTACAGAAGCCGGCGATAAAATTATCTACCGTATAAAAGACAACGGCATCGGAATTCCGGAAGAAAATAAACATAAAATGTTCAAAATTTTCAACCGTATGGATAATGCCAAAAAGTTTAAAGGAAATGGAGTAGGCCTTTCGATCGTTCACAGGATAATGAACAGACTCGGCGGAAATGTAGATTATGAAAGCACTAAAGATGGTACTTGCTTTATTTTAACGTTTCAAAAACCTAAATTTGTGAAACTTTAAAACAAAAATATGGTATCTGAATATCTAAAAAAAAATACGGCGGAGTATCACGATGCAGCTGGAAAGCTTTTTAATTCTGAGAAAATTTTTAATAAAACTTTCAGCTTAGAAGATTATAAAAAAATTATCAATACCAATTATCTGATGCTTCTTCACAGCGAAGACAAAATATTCAATAATCTTTCTGAAAATTTTTCTGAAAAACTTCAGTTAAACAAAAGAGTAAAACTTCCATTAATTGAAAAAGATCTGGCAAGTCTGGCTTTAGAAAATCAGAAGCCAACTCATACGCTTGATTTTACCAATGAGCATGAAGCTTTAGGAGCAATGTATGTAATTGAAGGATCTACTTTAGGTGGAAATGTGATTGCAAAACAGCTTTCTAAAACTGAAGGTTTTGATGAGGTAACTTTCAACTTTTTCGGATGCTATCAGGAAAATACAGGCCCGATGTGGAAAAACTTTAAAGAAGTTCTGGATACTGAAGTTACCGAAGAAAACTACAATAAAGTATTATCCGGAGCCAAAAAATTATATACGTTTTTACTAAACGTTAATTAATTTCCTTAAATAATAATTAAAATTCCCGAAAGATTGCTCAATTTTTCGGGAATTTGTACATTTGGGAAGCAAAAATTAAACTAACAAAATAAATAATAAAAAAATATTATGAAACTATAAAGTTCCATAATGCCAATTAAAAACAATAAATCAATATATTATGAAAGTAACTGTAGTAGGTGCAGGCGCTGTAGGTGCAAGTTGTGCAGAATACATCGCAATGAAAGACTTCTGTTCAGAAGTAGTTTTAGTAGATATCAAAGAAGGTTTTGCTGAAGGAAAAGCAATGGACTTGATGCAGACTGCATCTTTGAACGGATTTGATACAAAAATTACCGGTACAACAGGAGATTACAGCAAAACAGCAGGTTCTCATGTAGCAGTAATTACTTCTGGTATCCCAAGAAAACCGGGAATGACCAGAGAAGAATTAATTGGTATCAATGCGGGAATCGTAAAAGAAGTTACTGAAAACTTAGTGAAAAATTCTCCGGAAGTAATCATCATCGTGGTTTCTAACCCAATGGATACAATGGCTTATTTGGTACACAAAACTTCAGGTCTTCCTAAGCACAAAATCATCGGTATGGGTGGTGCTTTAGATTCTGCAAGATTCAAATACAGATTGGCTGAAGCTTTAGAAGCTCCAATCTCTGATGTTGACGGTATGGTAATCGCTGCTCACAGTGATACAGGAATGCTTCCTTTATTGAGCAAAGCAACAAGAAACGGAGTTCCTGTAACTGAGTTCCTTGACGAAGCAAAACAAAAATATGTAATCGAGGAAACTAAAGTTGGTGGTGCTACACTAACTAAATTATTAGGCACTTCGGCTTGGTATGCACCGGGTGCGGCAGTTTCTGTAATGGTTCAGGCAATCGCTTGTGACCAAAAGAAAATGATCCCATGTTCATTAATGCTTGACGGAGAATATGGCGAAAGCGATATCTGTCTTGGTGTTCCTGCAATTATCGGGAAAAACGGTGTTGAAAGCATCGTAAACATTACTTTAACTGAAGAAGAGAAAGCTAAATTTGCTGAAGCTGCACAAGCGGTAAGAGAAGTAAATGGTGATTTGAAGTTTTAATCTAAACTTTATATAAATGAACAGCGCACTCTTTGAGTGCGCTGTTTTGCATTGATCTTATCTTCATAAACGATTTTTGTACTTTGTTTTTATTTATTGAAAAAGATTTTAGATTTTTTTATCAATAGGGTCGGGCTTTAGCCCGACCCCAATTAAGATTTCAAATTGGCTTTAGCCAAACTTATTCTTGGAATTAATTTAATAAGTGTTTAAGATAAAAGTTCTCGATACGCTTCGCTATTCGAACTGACGATGCGTTAGAATCTCTTTTTTTTAAGAAAATTACTTTACAACAGTAGCCTCCATTTCCACTTTCAACGTTTCAAATAATGTTTTTACTTCAATAACATTACTTGCCTGCTGAATGTTATGTTTTGCAATCCAGCTTTGCCAGATATCAAAATTTTCAAAAAAGGCGGGATGGTCTGTCGTATAAACATTGAGACGAACAATGTTTTTAAGTTCAAAATCTGCCTGTCGAATTACTTTTTCAAGATTTTCGAATGTCTTACTTATCTGCGTTCTCATGTCGGCATCGCTTGTAATTCCGTTGTCGTCGATCGCCGTTTGCCCCGAAACGTAAAGCGTGCTTTGAACATTTTTAACTTCCACAGCTTGTGCATAGTTTCTGTCGTTCTGCCATGCCCACGGGTTAATGATTCTTTTTTCCATGTTGAAATATTTTAGTTAAACAATGGAACAAAGTTCGGCAGATCAGAGAATGTTATTGTGTGACGTGTGTCACAATTTATTTTGATTCAAAAAAGCGGCTCAGTGTTTCGCGCGAAACCCCAAGATAGGAAGCTAAGACTATTTTTGGTATTCTCTGTAAAAGCGAAGGGTAGTATTTCAGAAACTGTTCGTAGCGCTCCTTTGCACTCATCGTCATTAGTGAAAGTATTCTTCTTTGGCTGGTAATATGTCCTCCAATAGCTTTTTTCAGAAAGAAATCGATCATTTTAGGAACTTCAGTCAACAGTTGTTGATAATTATCAAATGAAAGTTTTAAAACTATAGTGTCTTCCAGGCATTGTAATGACTGAGTTGCTTTTGTTTGGGTATAAAATGCAGCATAATCACTTTCCCACCAATCTTCCATAGAAAATGAAATAATGTGCTCTTTTGCATCACTGTCGGTATAAAAAAGTTTCAAAAGCCCGGAAACAATAAAATACACATGGTTTACCTGATCATTCGCATTAATGATCATTTCACGTTTTTTGAAATGTTGTTCTTCAAAAAAAGAACAGGCTTTTTCCAATTCTATTTCCGAAAGATCAACTGTTTTCCGGATATGGGTTTTAAGAATTTGATTCATGTTTTTCACCCTTGGAAATCTCCACAATCATGTTCTTCAAATTTTTCAATCAAAGTTTCTGGAGTGTAGAATTCTGAAATTCTTTTATTTTTAAAGTCAGGTTTTTTACCTTCAAATGTCAGTTGATAAATAGGTTCGTTTTCAACTTTAGTAAAGATAAAAGTTGTTTCTGAGGTTGTGATTTTCAAGATATTGCCAGATTTTTCATATTTAAAGTCTTCGAATCTTTGAAAATCATTATCATCACAAACATTTACAATATCAAAATTTTTCTTGTTGAGTTTAAATATTGCTAAATCACATGCATAACAGTTTCCGCTAAATTCTGTTCCGTATTTTTTGAAAACATCTTTACTTTTAGCTTCCTTCAGTTCAATCGGAGCAAGTTTGCTGTATTCTGATAAATAGATTTCCTGAATTTCCTTTTTGTCGGCTGGTTTTTCGGTTTTCGGCTGAGTGATTTGTTCTGTCGCTGTTATTTGTTGTTCGGTTTCTTTATTCTCCGATTTACAGGAAAATATTGCTAATGATAATGCCATGTAGTATAATGGAACTGTCTTTTTCATATATTAAAAGGTTAAAATTCTGAATAAGATTTGGTGAAAATAAGATGTTGATGCCAAACCGTATCTACAATATCTGAAGGTGAAACCATCATGTCTGAAACTGCAGCTAGATACATGAATTTTTTGTATTCTAAAATCGCATGTTTTGTAAAATTTTGAGTCCAATAATTTTCATGAGCCAACCGCAATGTAAAATCATATTCACTTGGTGGATGATCAAAATCAAACAGCTCAATTTTTTCCCAAAGATCTTTATTCATCATGTTTTTGAATGTTGAACTTAAAGATAAGTAATTTTAGTTTTGGAAAATATTAATTATTTGTACAAGTCAAGATCAAGAAAGTTATTATTTTTTACTAAATTTTTTCTTGCCTTTTCTATCCCTGCTCTTTTAAAAGTATTTGCATCTATTTCATTCCCGTTTTCGTCATAGGATTTAAAACTAATAATCTGTGGATTCATTAATAAAAACTGTTCATTTGAACTAATCGGGTTTTTCCTGAAGTCATTCCATTTTTTATTAAACTGCTTCCTGTTTACTTCATAGTCTTTCAATAAATGAAACGGTTTGATAACGGAAGTTCCCTCATTGGTTTTATAATTGGCGATGAGCTGAAAAGAGTGATGCTTTCTAGAATCTTCAATAGCCACAATTAAACCCGGAAGTTTCCTGAATAAATGCGGACCGTCCTGAAATGGCAATTCTGTTGTAAACCAAGCCGTCCATTCTCTGTCGCCAAATTTTAACATTGCTTTCTGGCAATTGTAATTCTGAATTTTTTTCGTTTCATCGATTAATTCCCAATTTAAATCTGTTTCATCGATTACTTTGTAAGATTCCATTCCAATGAATTCTGTTAAATAATTTTTTAGATTATTTTTGTTTTTCCAAACCATCGAACGTATATTTCCTGAAGAAAGATCAGTCCCGATTTCTCTATTACCTTTCTGTGATGATTTTAGAATTGCAGAATCTCTTTTCGCTTTCATTTCGCTCAGAAATTCAGAATGATCTTTAAAAATAGTGAGACGCATATTTTCTGTTAAAATACTGTCAACTTTTGTAGAATCGGGAATGTATTTATATTCATAAATGAATCTTTGATTTTGTGCACTAATTTTTGAAGCAATAACGAAAAATAGAATTATGAAGATCTTATTCATTTGTATTGATATATCCATCAAATCTACAAAATTGATTCAATAATCTATATTTTTCTAAAAACAATCCGTCACCAGCTCCATATTCACCATTGCTCCGGCTACATTTCCTGTCATCACTGCGCTAGACACCGAACGCATCATTGAAGAATTGTCGCCACACACAAAAACTCCCGGAATGTTGGTTTTCTGAAACTGATCTGTTTTTATATGACCAAATTCTGTAAATTCACAAGCTAAATTTTTCGGAATCTCAGAATGCTGATGAAAAGGAAAGGCTCCGTAAACTGCTTCGAATTTCATTTCTGTTTGATCTGAAAAAATAATGCTTTCAACGATTCCATTATCGTGTTTCAATTCAGAAATTTCATGTTCAATAATTTTAATATTGTTTCGTTTCAGTTTTTCTAATTGCTCTTCTGTAAAGTTGGCTTT
This sequence comes from Chryseobacterium sp. CFS15, assembly GCF_031118795.1. Classification (NCBI taxonomy): domain Bacteria; kingdom Pseudomonadati; phylum Bacteroidota; class Flavobacteriia; order Flavobacteriales; family Weeksellaceae; genus Chryseobacterium; species Chryseobacterium sp. CFS15. The sequence goes on from NZ_JAVHYL010000002.1 coordinate 226,959, forward strand.
TCCTTGTGTAAGGATTGTAACATCTTCGGTTAGGTTTTTCACAAGCGAAGAAATATGCACCGCTTTATCTCCATTGGCAATAATCCCTGTTTTCTTGCCTTTATATTCATATCCGTGACAATACGGGCAATGAATTAAAGAAATTCCCCAAGATTCTTTAAAACCTTTGATGTCAGGAACCTCATCTACAAGTCCCGTTGCAATAATCAATTTCTTTGAATGAAATTTTTCTCCTTTTTCTGTAGTGATTTCAAAACCGTTTTCAGATTTTTTGGCATCAGTTGCTTTTCCTTTGTGAAAATGAACCGTCTCATATTCACTTACTTGCTTTTGCGCACTTTCTGCAATTTCTTTGGGTGATTTTCCATCCTGTGTCAGGAAATTATGAGAATGTGGAGTTTGTTCATTACAGGGCTTTCCGCTGTCTATTACTAAAGTTTTTCTTAATGATCTACCTAAAGCCATTGCTGCTGAAAGCCCGGAATAACTTCCTCCGATGATGATTACTTCGTATTCTGTGGTGTTCATAATTTCTGATTTTTAAAAATTAATGAAAATGTTTAACTTGAAAGTTTGGCAAAGTTAGAATAAATTTTTATTATTGCAACATAATCGCATTAATAAAAATGATAAGAAGAAGCACCCCAACCAAAGATGCCGTTTTTAATGTTTTAGCAGGCTCCCGAAAAGCGATGAGTCAGGAAGCTATCATGAAAAAGGTTGAGATCGATATCGATAGAGCAACAATTTACCGTGTTCTCAATCGGTTCTGTGAAGATGGCGTTCTTCATAGAATTGTTGCAGAAGACGGTAAACAGTATTTTGCGGTCTGCATCAAATGTGACGAAAAAAAACTGGCAGATTATCATTTTCATTTTCGATGCACAAAATGCGAAACGATAGAATGTCTGCCAAATGAAGTTCAGTTTACGTTAGAAAAAGGCTATGTAGTGGAAAGTGTCAACTGTATTTTAACCGGGATTTGTAAGGATTGTGTATAAAAAACCTCTGCAAAATTTACAGAGGTTCTTTATAAATTATTTTACAGAGTTACTTTTTCTTTGAGTCTCCGGAATCTACTTTTGGCTTTTCGCCTACAATCGACATTTTATTTTCAAAAGGTTTAGCTTCCAAAACGGTGATGCTGGTTTGTTCTTTCCCAAGGTTGTATTGTACAAACACAGTTTTCTCAGCAGTTCGGATAATGTAGGTATTTACGTTCTTCCAGTTATTACAAGAATGCATGTAGCCCAAATTGTAAGCTTCAGGATCTGTCTTTTTTATACGTTCTTCTTCGCCGTCACGTAAAGGTTCGCCTGTATTTATTTTAACGCCACCAAGATTTTTAATCAGCTCGTCAAAACTTTTCTGAATTTCAAGCGGAGAAAATTTCTTGTCTTTAAATTCTGTTGAAATTCTGATCTCGGCTTTGTAAGTTTTACCTTCCATTACCGTATATGAACCGTGATCGTAGAAATATTCTTTATCAAAATCTTTGGTTTGTCCGTTTCCCTGATAAGAATTTGGGTCGGTGAAAGTATATCCTTCAGGAAGTTTAAAATAAGGAAAAACTCCATTGAATTTATCGGTAACAGGGATTTTGCTGATGTTGTATCCTGTGTCTGAAATCGCTTCTGATGAATATTCATGCTCAGCTGTATTTGCATTTACTGTTTCCTTAGAAACAGCCGGATCTTCATTTTTCTTATTACAAGACCATAAAGTAAGCACTGCCAAAGCACTCGTAAAAAGCATTTTCTTCATAATTCAATAGGTTGAGAGGCGTAATTCTGCCTTGTTGTGGTAGCAAAATTGATGCTAAAGAAGATGAAGAAATTTTAAAATTATGTTAAATTGTAGATAAGACGCAACAGCAATTATCTTAAGTCTTTTAAAACCCTTTCAAATTCCAAATCTTTTTTATCTAAGAAATCCTGATCTTTATATTTAATCAATTCATTAATTCTGATTCCTGTTTGTTGGGTTTGAGAATTATCAGGATAAAAAATTCCGTTTCCTGTAAATTCCAGAAGATAATCACCGGGTAAATTTACTTTAACGAGGTCCCCGTCTGCACCGGCACTTTGCTGGCCAATCGTTAAGGATTGCGGGAAAATATTCTGAAGACTCATGGTATACCATTCGCTTGCACTTTGAGATTCGGGATTTACAAGAATAAATACTTTCCCCTGATATTGATATGTTTTTTTGTCTTTAATCTCTGGAAAATAATGAGCTCGATCTTCCAAATAAAAAAACGTGCCTATATTTTTAAGATTTGGAGCATAATATTTATAAAAATAATTTTCGACAGGAGAGAAATATTTGTAAACATAATGATGTACAAAACCACCCCAATCAGGGTAGGCTCTCATATCAAAAACAATCGCTTTTTTCTTTGAAGCATCAACTAAAATACTATCCATAACCGCATCCATCTTGTCATTGCTTACCTTATTAATAAACTGGTACGTATGATTGATTTTAAAGTAGGCAACATCGTCATGAACAATTTTACGGTTTTCTCTCTTCTGTATTTTATCCTGTAAATAAGTAACAATGAAGTCGTATTTTTCTTTATTGGAAATGTCAACCATATCAATTTTTGTAGAAAATCTCTTATTGCTCTTGCCAGATTTTACTTCTATACTCTTTTGTGAAAGATCATCGGGCCAGATCAGGTTATTTTCGTATTTTGAAAGAACATATACCAGTTTTTCATTATTCGAGGTAGATAGTAATTCTCCTTTCTCTTTGATGATTTGGGGAATGCTTTTACCATTAATTGAAGTAATCTTATCTCCAATATTAATTTGAGCTTTGGAGCAGATTTCCGGAAAAATGAGATGCGTAACTAGAATATGATCATCAACAATCTGAAAATCAAATGGCGCAAGATAATTGCCATGAAAAATATCTTTTTTATAATTCAACTGTTTGTAAAAACTGAAAGCATGACTATCCTTTAATTTTGAAGCAAATTTCGCCAGTAAAATTTCAAAATCTTTCCTTGAATTTATTTTTGAATTTTCGTCTAAACTATTTTTAAAAAACTCGTCAAAGCCTTTATCCATAATGTATTTGTGAGGAAAAAGGTAGTCTACAATTCCTTGTATTTTTGCCAATGCCAGTAAACGGTATTCTACCGGAAGATTTTCAGTTTTAGGAAATGGATATTTTTTTTCATCACTCACCAGTTTCCCTTTTGGAAGGTTTTCAAAATTATAGCGATGCTTGTAAATGGTATTGAGCAAGTCTTTATTTTCAGAACTTACTTTTCGGTTTTTCTGAAACCAGTCGAAATTCTGATTTTTTGAAAGAACGTCCCGTAATATTTCAGCAGGAGCTGAAGCTGCGAATTTTTTATTGAGTTTTGAAGTTAATTTCTCAGTTATAGAATTAAAATCATCCTGAGCGCTGATATTTTTTACATTGACCAAAAATAAACTGTCAGCATTTATCTTTCCGCTTGCGAGATCCGGATGATAATATTTAATGAAATTCCAGGTTTTGATGAAGTCATAATACTGATCTTTCTGAGCGAAAACGGATTGTTGAAATAAAAAAAAGATAAGAAGAACTGACGTTTTTTTCATGGTAATAAGTAATTTTTAAAGATAACAGATATTTGTCAATTGTAAATTAATTAAAATCAATAAATTGATAATTTTATTTTATCAGTATCGAAACTACATCTATATTAAGTTTTCAATATAAAAATGCGAAAAAATCTTATCAGATAAGACTTGTGTTTCAATAAATTTAATCAAAATTTCACACACCAAAACTTTCAAAACCCGTAAATTTGTCGCACTAAAAAGTTATTCAATGTTTAGGAAAATTTCAGTTGCTGCAGCTGCATTGCTGTCTGTAATTACAATCAATGCTCAGAAAAATAAAAACAATCAGGTTGATAGACCCAAACTGGTCGTAGGTTTGGTTATCGATCAGATGAGGTGGGATTATCTTTACCGATTCTACAGCAAGTATGGAAATGACGGTTTCAAAAGACTTTTGAATAAAGGTTATTCCTTAAATAATGTGCATATTCCTTATGTTCCTACAGTGACGGCTTTGGGACATACTTCTATTTATACAGGCTCGGTTCCTGCGATTCACGGGATTGCCGGAAATGACTGGACAGATAAAGAAACAGGTAAAAATGTATATTGTACAACTGATGAAAACGTACAGCCTGTCGGTACAACCAATGTAAAAGTAGGAAGTCACTCTCCGAAAAACCTTTGGTCTACAACTGTTACAGATGAGTTGAGATTGGCGACGAATTTTCAGGGTAAAGTAGTTGGGGTTTCTTTGAAAGACAGAGCTTCAATTCTTCCGGCTGGTCACACACCAAATGGAGCATATTGGTTTGACGATTCTACCGGAGATTTTATTACGAGTACCTGGTATATGAATGATTTGCCTCAATGGGTGAAGAGTTTTAATTCTCAAAATCTTCCGGATAAATTGGTTTCAAACGGTTGGAATACTTTATTGCCAATTAACCAATATACAGAAAGCGCACCGGATAATTCGCCTTGGGAAGGGCTTTTAGGAAGTTCGAAAACACCTGTTTTTCCTTATAATAATTTGGCTGAAGATTATAAAATTAAAAAAGATAACATCCGTTATACACCTTTTGGAAACACGTTAACTTTAAAGTTAGCTGAAGCTTCTGTGGAAGGTGAAAATTTAGGAGCCGATGACGTGACTGATATTTTAGCGATTAATTTAGCTTCAACAGATTATGCCGGACATAAATTTGGACCAAATTCTATCGAAGTGGAAGATGTTTATTTAAGGTTGGATCAGGATTTAGCTAAATTCTTCAAATATTTGGATGGAAAAGTTGGGAAGAATCAATACACAGTTTTTGTTTCTGCAGATCATGGCGGAGCGCATTCTGTAGGTTTCCTGAAAGAGCATAAGATCAACACCGGATTTTTTGGTGAAGGAATGGAGAAAAGCTTAAACGAAAAGCTGAAATCTAAGTTTGGAGTTGATAAATTAATTAACGGAGTTGATAATTATCAAATTTATTTTGATAGAAAATTAATGGCTGATAATAAACTTGAGCTTGAAGATATCAAAGAATTTGCGATTCACGAATTGGAAAAAGATCCTACAGTTTTATATGCTGTTTCTACAACAGAAGTACAGGAAGCAACAATTCCAGAACCGATAAAACAAAGAATTATCAACGGGATCAACAGACAAAGAAGTGGTGATATTCAGCTTATTTCTCATGATTCTATGCTTCCTCCATATTCAAAAACAGGAACTACACATAGTGTTTGGAATTCTTACGATGCACACATTCCTTTGATTTTTATGGGATGGGGAATTAAGCATGGTGAAAGCAATAAACAATATGACATGACGGATATTGCTCCAACGGTTTCGGCTTTGTTACACATTCAGTTTCCAAGCGGAAATGTTGGCAATCCGATTACTGAGGTTTTAGGAAAATAATATTTGGGGTATTTAAATAAAGACTCGGGCGCAGCTTTGTTGCGCCCGAGTCTTTATTTATTGGATTTCGGCGATGCGAAGCATCGCCGAAAATCTTTAATTTTTTCTCAGATTTTTACTGCTCATCAATTTCCTCTTCCTCATCTTCGTACTGCTCCAGATAATAGTTGAACGTAAAGTCTTCAACTTCCTCTTCTGCATCTTCCAGCGTTGTCAGAAGATCTTCAAACATCTCAAGCTGATCAACGCTCATATTAACAAACTCGATATGCAAAGGCATTTCCAATTCACCAGAAATTACATCTGAAAGTGCATCCAGATTATCTCCGAAATGTTCCGGAAGTTTTACTTTTTCTTTAAGTTGAGTATAAAAATCTTCATAGTCTCCGATTTCTACAAAATCGATGTATGTTGTATTCATTTTTTATTTAAATTTCTAATTTGCAAATGTAGGAGTTTTCAGTGATTGTTAAAAAGTTGTTTTTTGTCATTGCGATGAACGAAGTGACGAAGTAATCTCAAATGAATAAAAAAGTTACTTAAACTTCCAATTTTTAGTTTTTAAAAAGTTTTTACAATTATTACAAAAGTCAGTTTCTTCATCTGTAGGATTTTTACCTTCAGCATCTCTCATAAAGCAAGATTTTACAGGACAATGTTTGAGGCCTTGTGTATGTCCAATTTCATGTATAGCAACTTTGAAAAACTGATCATTTTTATTGTTGGGAGTTAACCTGAAACTTGACGCAACGCAAGATCTTCCAGGTTTAAAACCTAATCCCATAATCCCAAAATCTTTAATTGCACCTTTTGTTGTGCTAATGTCTTTTGTAGTTAAACCTATTTTTACAAATCCATTTGTGGTATTTTTACTTAAATATTGAATAATGGAATCTGCTCTATATCGATTTCTTTCTTTACAATAGCTTTCTTTTGGTAAATCAATAGCATCAAGAATTTTGAGGTGAGGATATATTTTTTTGATTTCAAAGGCTATAAATTTTGTTGTCTCAGAATTCATATCTTTAAAAGGCTGAACCAAAATAATGACCGGTTTATCGTTTAGTATATTTAAATCTTTTTTCTTGCTACATGAACAGCACCATAAAAGCACGACAATTATAAATAGATATTTATTTCTTCTCAAAACTCTTATAATGATCTTTAGTTAAATACACCTCACCGTTTTTAGTAAAAACAATTCGATCACTCTTTCTGCTTCCGCAACTGTAATTAACATCAGCTTCAAAATATTTTGCACCTTTCGGAAGCTTACCTTCTCGGTTTCCAAAATAATCTCCACCAATCGCTTTTCCCTGTAAAACGTCACAAAGATTTCCCTGTGACGGATTCCAACCCAATTTTTTGGCTTCATTTTTTGTGATATAATAATCTGGAAGGTTATGATTTTGCTTTACATAATTAATTACGACATCTTCTCGTGTTATTGAATAAATTTCACTGCTGTTTTCAGCTGTACTTCCTTCTTTTGCTTGAAATTTATTTTCAATCGTAGAATCTGTTTTCTTGTCAGCAATAAAATTATTATAAACAAACATCACAGACATTCCGAAAAGAAGTCCGAGACAGGCAAAGAAAAGAGAACGGATTTTAGGATTCATATGATTCAATTTACCAGTTTATCAGTATATCAATGTAACAATTAATTGGTAAACTGTTACATTGATAAATTGTTACATTAATTTAATTCCTCCATTCCTCATTAATATCACACACCGGAATTGGATTGATCTTATGTTGTGCAGCTTTATTCATTCTGCTGAAAATTTTAAAAACTTCGAGATCTCTACCACTATAATCGGCTTCTGTTTTTGTTCCCCATTCTTTCTGAATTTTTTCAAGTTCGGGATAGGTCGCTCCAATCTGCATTTCATCGGTTCTTTCGGCATCCCAAAGTCCGTCTGTAGGAATTGCTTCCTGAATATTTTTCACAAGATTTAAAGCTCGTGCCAATTCGTAAACTTCAGTTTTGTAAAGGTCTGCGATAGGAGAAACATCAACACCGCCATCACCGTATTTGGTGTAAAAACCAATTCCGAAATCTTCCACTTTGTTTCCGGTTCCACAAACCAAAAGGCCATTGATTTGCCCGTAATAATATAAAGTAAGCATTCTCAAACGCGATCTTGTATTCGCAAAAGCCAATTTTTCGTTTGGAAACTCGTCATCGTGAACGTCAAAAGTTTTGTATAGTTCTTCAAAAGCTGGCGTAAGATTGACAGACATTGCTTCAACATTCGGGAATTTAGATTTTAGATCATTCATGTGTTCCCAAGCTCGGTTTACCTGATCTTCTTTTTGACGAATCGGCATTTCGATCAACAACGTTTTTAATCCGGTCATCGCTGCCAAAGTAGAAACCACTCCGGAATCTACACCACCAGAAACTCCCAATACATAACCTTTTGCTCCTGATTTTTCGGCATAATCTTTCAGCCATTGTACGATATGATCTATTACTTTTTGTGTCTGCATTGTATATTTTTATGAATTAAAATTTTCTTTTTTAAGTTCGTACCAAAAACAATTTCCGTCTGGTTCTATAAATTCACCTGTTTTGTCAAATCCAAGTTTTGTTAAAATGTGGTTTGAGGCCAGATTTTCAGAATGAGCGTATGCATAAATTATTTCGGCTTTCAAATCATTAAAACCATAATCCAAAGAAGCTTTTCCTGATTCTGTAGCGTAACCTTTTCCCCATGTTTCAGGTAAAAAACGATAGCCGAGTTCGTAGAAATTTTGGTATCCGTTTACTTCGGAAGTATTTAGTTTTAGTCCGCTCCATCCGATAAGAAGTCCGCTTTCTTTTTCAATAACAGCAAGTCTTCCCAAGCCATTGTCTTCATATTGCTGCATGATCATTTTCACCACTTCTTTAGATTCTTCAATTTCAGAAAGTGTGGGCATTCCGACATACTTCATGACTTCCGGATCAGAATCGAGCAGAAAAAGACGCTTGTAATCCTCCTCCACAATATTTCGGAGAATGAGTCTTTCGGTTTCAATATGAATATTCATCATTGGTTTGGTATTGTTTTAAAGATTTTTATATAAATCTAATAGCTACAAAAAAATCCTTTTTCAGCATAAGTTTATATTTATATCCTTATTTTTGTAAACTTAAATTTCATGTAAAAATAATGAAGATTTTTAGAATTGCAGCACTTTCATGCCTTTTAGTTTTAAGTTTAGCCTCTTGTAAAAAAGAGCAGGAAACTGATTGGAAAGTAGAAATAAAAAATCCTGCCGAGAAGGTAGAACTTACCGATATCTCAAAAGAATTTTACGATGTAAATGTTCCTTTGGATCAGTTTAAAGCTAAATTTCCGTGGTTTCAGGGAACAGTTTCTGATGCCGATTTCGCTAAAAACAGAGTGAATCCTGATGAAGTGAAGATTTACAAAGAAGCAATTTCAAAAATAGATCAGACAAAACTTCAGAAAGAACTTCAGGATCTGTTTTCGCACATCAAATATTATTTTCCGAAGTTTAAAACACCGAAAGTATATCTGTTTTCATCAACATTACAGATGATTCAGGATCCTATATTTTTTGATGAGAAAACTAATTTCCTTTTTGTTGACGTAAGTGGTTTTATGGGAAATAATAACCCAAATTATAAAGGTTTGGAAAATTATTTTCAGAAATCGATGAACCCGAATAATATAGTACCTAAAGTTTCAAGAATGTTTGCAGAGCAGGTTGTTCCTTTTTCTCCCGATCATCAGAAATTTATCGATCTTTTGGTCTATAACGGAAAAATAATGCTGCTTCAGGATGCTTTTTTGCCCGAAACCCCAGATTATCTGAAAATGGATTATGATAAAAAGCAATACGACTGGTCTGTTGCCAATGAAGCAAATATTTATAATTATTTTGTTGAAAATAATTTAATTTTTGGAGACGATCACCGTTTGGTAGACCGTTTTATCAATCCGGGACCGTTTTCAAAATTTTATACAGAAATTGATAACGAATCTTCACCAATGGTCGGTGTGTTTATCGGATGGCAGATTTGTAAGGAATATCTAAAGAAAAATCCTGAGACAAAACTAACCGATTTCCTTAAAATGGATGCGACGGAAATTTTCAATAAAGCAGGATATAAACCGAAATTAGAAGAGTAAGTAGTGTTGATGGGGATTGGTTGATGGTTGATAGCTTTTAATATTATATAATTCTAACAACTAACAACTAACAACTAAAACCTAAAAACCAATTAAACATATTAGAAAAATAGAAAAATGAGAAAGACTCAAATAACGATAGATGTAGAGCTGGATGAAAATCACATTCCAGAAAAAATGACATGGAATGCTCAGGATGGAGGAGTAGAAAAAGAAGAGACAAAAGCAGTAATGATTTCCGTTTGGGACGAAAAAGCATCAGAAGCTTTAAGAATCGATCTTTGGACAAAAGAAATGCCGGTTGACCAGATGAAAATGTTTATGCATCAGATTTTAGTCTCTATGGGAAGTACTTATCAACGAGCAACAGGAGAAGATGATGTTGCAGCATGGATCGAGGAGATAGCAGAAGAATTTGCCATTAAATCAGCAATAAAAATGTAATAAATGCTGGGTGCTGGAAGCTGGTTGTCGGAAGTTTAAGACCTCCAGCTTCCATCATCCAGCTTCCAACCAAAATTATAAAACAATGAATTTCAATACAAAAGTTATACACGGCGGACAACATCACGAATCTGCAACAGGTTCTGTAAACGTTCCGGTTTTTTTAACATCTACATTCGCACAAAAAAGCCCGGGTGTACATTCAGGATATGAATATTCTAGAGCGGCAAATCCTACAAGACAGGCTTTGGAAGACTCTTTGGCAAGCATCGAAAACGGAGCAAGAGGTTTAGCTTTCGGTTCTGGTTTGGCGGCAATCGACTGTGTTTTAAAATTGTTAAATCCGGGTGATGAGGTTATTGCCGTAGACGATTTATACGGCGGAACCTACAGAATGTTTACCAGACTTTTCGAAAAATATCAGTTGAAATTTACGTTCGTGAATTTTGATGATGTTTCAAAAATTGCTGACGTCATTACTGATAAAACTAAATTGATCTGGGTAGAAACTCCAACAAATCCGTTGATGAAATTGGTCGATATCAAAGCAGTGGTAGAAATTGCAAAAGGAAAAGATATTCTGGTTGCAGTTGACAACACTTTTGCGACACCGTATCTTCAAAGACCAATCGATATGGGAGCAGATATTGTGATGCATTCTGCGACAAAATATTTAGGAGGTCACTCTGATGTTATCGCAGGAGCTTTGATCGCAAAAGATGCTGAATTAGGCGAAAAGCTTCACTTCATTCAGTTTGCGAGTGGTGGAATTTTAGGACCTCACGATTCTTATTTGGTGTTGAGAGGAATTAAAACATTAGCATTAAGAGTTCAAAGACATTCTGAAAACGGAATGGCGGTAGCAAAATATTTGGAATCTCATCCTGCAGTTGCACAAGTAATTTACCCAGGATTGGAATCTCATCCTCAATATGAATTGGCAAAAGCTCAGATGAAAGATTTCGGAGGAATGGTTTCTTTCACTTTCAAATCAGGTAAAAAAGAAGATGCTATTAAATTCTTAGAAAAAGTTAGAGTTTTCACATTGGCAGAATCTTTGGGTGGAGTAGAATCTTTAGCGAATCATCCTGCTTTAATGACTCACGCTTCAATTCCTGCTGAAAAACGTGCTGAATTGGGAATTACTGATGACTTAGTTCGTTTAAGCGTTGGAATCGAAGATGCAGAAGATTTGATTGCAGATTTGGAAAAAGCATTCTCTTAAAATAAATGAATTTAAGCATCCGTTTTTATAGCGGATGTTTATTTTTAATTAAATTTCATACATGAAAAATACAAGAAAAGCTACAGTTCAGGATGTGTCTCAATTAGCCGAGTTGTTTGATCAATACAGAGTTTTTTATCATAAAGAATCTGATATTCCGGCTGCTGAAAATTTCCTAAAAGAAAGAATAAAACGTAACGATTCTGAAATTTTTGTTGCCGAAAGTGATGATGAATTAGTAGGTTTTGTTCAGTTATATCCATTGTTTTCATCGACAAGAATGAAACGTTACTGGCTGTTGAACGATCTTTTTGTAAATGAAAATTACAGAGGAAAAGGCTTTTCAAAAGGATTGATTGAAGAAGCAAAACAATTAGCAAAATCTACCAATGCTTGCGGAGTTCTCCTTGAAACAGGAAAATCTAATGACATCGGAAACAAACTCTATCCAAGTTGTGGATTTGAAATTTACGATGAAGTGAATTTCTATGAATGGACAAATAAAATTTAATGTAACAATGTATCAATTTAGCAGTTTACCAGTAATTGTTACATTGTTAGACTGCTATATTGTTAAATTTTAAAAATTATGACTGATTTTCAAAAATATATTCAAAGATATTTAGATTTAATTCCATCTGAAAACTGGTTGGAAGAATTAAAAAAATCGGGCGAGAAAACCGTTTCTTTATTTTCATTTTTAACAGAAGAACAATCAAAATTCGCTTATGCAGAAGGAAAATGGACGCTGAAAGAAGTTCTTCTTCATTTATCGGATACCGAAAGAATTTTTCAATACAGAATTCTGGCTATAGCAAGAGGTGAACAATCTGAATTACCAGGTTTTGATGAAGAATTGTATGCACAAAACTCTTTTGCGAACGAAAGAAGTTTAGATTCTTTGTTGGAAGAGTATCAATTGGTGAGAAAATCTTCTCAGATTTTATTGGAAACAATGAGTTCTTCAGTCTTAAATAATATTGGAACTGCCAATGGTAATCAAATTTCTGCAGAAACTATTGGGAAACTGATTGTTGGACATAATATTCATCATTTGAATGTGGTGGATGAAAGGTATTTGCCGAAGTTGTAAATATTTAAAGACAATAATGTTTCTTTATCAAAGAACTTAATTAATATCAATAGGAACGGGCTTTAGCCCGTTTTATGTTTTAAATTCCTATATTGGCTTCAGCCAAAATCTAAAAATTTTATAATTTTGATGAAAACAACACAAATGCCTTTCATTAAAATTTATATTCATCTTGTATTTTCTACTATAAACCGAATTCCATTTTTAAACTCGACAGAAGTGCGAGTGATGATTTGGAAACATATAAAAGAAAACGCATCTAGCAAAGGAATTTATTTAGATATGATTAATGGTTATTCAGATCATTGCCATTGTTTAATTTCTTTAGGTTCGAATCAAAATATTGAAAAAATTGTCCAATTAATAAAAGGCGAATCTTCTTTTTGGATCAACAAAAACAAATTGACTAAAGACAAATTTGCTTGGCAGGACGAATATTTTGCAGTTTCCGTGTCAGAATCTATGATTGAATCAGTTCGAAATTATATTAAGAATCAAGAAATACATCATCAAAAGAAAACATTCGCCGAAGAATATCAAGAGTTTATTGAGAAATATGATTTTAAATAGTAAATTTTGGCTAAAGCCGAATGAATGCTTAATTTTGAAGACGGGCTAAAGCCCGCCCCTATTGAATCATGGAAAACATCATCAACATATTAAAATCCGGCGGCACAATGCTTTACCCAACAGACACCATCTGGGGAATCGGTTGTGACGCAACAAATATAGACGCCATCAACAAGATTTTCGAGATTAAAAAACGTGAAAAAAACAAATCGATGATTATTTTGGTGGAAACTGAAAAAAGATTGCAGGATTTGGTAGACGTTCCGGAAATGGCGTGGGAAATTATCGATTTGAGCGAAAAACCGGTAACTATTGTTTACGAAAACCCAAAAGGTTTACCGAAAGAACTTCTTGCAGAAGACGGAAGTATCGGAATTCGTCTGGTGAAAAATGATTTCTGTAAAAAATTAATTACAAAATTAAATAAGCCATTGGTGTCAACTTCTGCCAATTTTAGTGGAGATAAAAGCCCTTTAAAGTTTTCAGATATTTCAAAAGAGATTATTGATCTGGTTGATTTTGCAGTAGAAGAAGACAGAGAAAAAATTTCGCAATATTCGGGTTCTTCTGTGATAAAAATCTGGAGTGACAACAGAATAAAAGTTCTTAGAGAATAAAAATTTATATTTAATTATCTTTGCAAAACTTCATAGCCATTAAGGAGTCAGAAATTTAGTTTTTAAACCTAAAAATCTGATTTTTTAGTGGTTTTACATTAGATAAAGACTGGGAATTTTAAATTAATTGTAAGTCTAATATCTGAAATCTAAAATCTTACATCTTTAAAAAAAATGTTCATCAACCTTAATCAAAATCAAAATTTAAAACTTTTCAAAATTATTTCTGAAGTGGCTGCGGCGAACAATCAGTCGGTGTACATCGTTGGTGGTTTTGTGCGTGATCTTTTAATGAAAAGAAAAGCGTCTACCGATATTGATTTTGTGACCGAACAAAGCGGAATTGAGCTTGCCCAAAATGTAGGAAAAGAAATTGATCCGAAAATGAAAGTTTCGGTTTTTAAAACCTACGGAACAGCGATGATCCGATACAAAGATCTTGAACTTGAATTTGTAGGCGCAAGAAAAGAAAGCTACACCGAAAATAGCCGTAAACCCGAAGTGGAAGGCGGAACGATTGAAGACGACCAGAAAAGAAGAGATTTTACCATCAATGCAATGGCAATTTCTTTGAATAAAGATAATTTCGGTGAATTAATTGATCCTTTTGATGGAATTGGTGATCTTGAAAAGGGAATTTTGAGAACTCCTTTAGAGCCAGCTCAAACGTATTCTGATGATCCGTTGAGAATGATGAGAGCGGTTCGTTTTGCATCAACTTTAAATTTTACAATTGAAGAAAATTCTTTAAACGCAATCAAACAAGAGGCGGAAAGAATAAAGATTGTTTCTATGGAAAGAATCATGGTTGAGTTTAATAAAATCATGCTTTCACAGAAACCTTCTGTTGGATTAAAATTGATGGAAGAAACAGGATTGATGAAGCTTATTATTCCTGAACTAATTGATTTGAAAGGCGTAGAAGAAGTAGAAGGACAGACTCATAAAGATAACTTTTACCACACTTTGGAAGTCGTTGATAATATCTCTGAAAATACAGATAATCTATGGCTTCGTTGGGCTGCTTTGCTTCACGACATCGGAAAGGCTCCGACAAAAAAATTCGTGGAAGGAACAGGCTGGACTTTTCATGGGCATGAATTTTTAGGCTCAAAAATGGTGAAAACACTTTTTCAAAAGCTGAAATTACCATTGAATGCCGATATGAAATACGTTCAGAAGATGGTAAAACTTTCGTCACGACCGATTGCATTAATTACTGATGACGCTTCAGATTCTGCGCTGAGAAGGCTTTTATTCGACGCCGGAGAAGATATGGAAGATTTGTTCACACTTTGCAAGGCAGATATCACGACCAAAAATTCTAAGAAACAAGAAAAGTTTAAAAAGAATTTCCAATATGTTGCCATTAAAATAAAAGAAGTTGAGGAGAAAGATCAGGTAAGAAACTTCCAGCCACCAATTTCGGGTGAGGAAATTATGGTAATGTTCAATCTGAAACCCGGAAGAGAAATCGGAATTTTAAAGGAAAAAGTAAAAGAAGCAATCCTGGAAGGTGAAATTGGAAATGATAACAAAGAAGCAAGAAAATTTGTAATTGCCGAAGCTCAGAAACTAGGTTTGACTTTAGTTTAAAATCAACTTATTAACTAATTATAGGCAATAGATGAAAATCTGTTGCTTTTTTTAGCTCAATAGTTAATTATAATTATCATAAAGTTTTGTTAATTAATTTTCAAAGCTGGAAGATTTTGTTATTACATTTGCTAAATGTTCAAACTCAAATTTATTTAAAATTTTAATGGTGAAAAAAATCTTTTTATTTCTTCCTCTTATTTTTCTTATTTTTTCCTGTGAGAATAAAAAAGTAGAAAAAGTGGAAAATGCTTTCTATTATTGGAAATCCAACGATTATCCTACAAGTTCTAATAAAGAAAAAGAAATTCTGGTTAATCAAAATATCAAAAAATTGTACGTGAAATTTTTTGAGGTAGATTACACGGATGCAATGGGAAATTTTCCAATCTCTAAAACGAGTTTTTCTTTGAATTCTTATTGTGATGTAGAAAAACCAAATCCATATGAGGTCATTCCAACGGTTTATATTAAGAATATTGTTTTTTATAAAAGTAATGAGAAAGATTTGGATAAATTAGCGGACAATGTCAATTTCTTAATCAATAAATACACAAACGAAAGATTAGACTCTTTAAAAGTGGATGAAATACAGATTGACTGCGATTGGACTGCCTCTACAAAGAATAAGTACTTCTATTTTCTAAAGAAATTAAAACTGATTTCACAAAAGAAAATTTCAGCTACTTTGAGATTGTATCCTTACAAATATCCCGATAAAATGGGGGTTCCGCCCGTTGATAAAGTGACTTTGATGTGTTATAATCTCATTAATCCATTGGCAGATCAATCTAAAAATTCAATTTTAGACCTCAAAGAATTGGAAAGTTATCTGAAGACAGGAAAAAAATATCCGCTACACCTAGATGTTGCACTTCCGGTTTATTCATGGATGCAGGTATATCAGAACAATCAGTTTACGAATGTTTTGTATGATGTAAAGGATATTAAACCACACTTAAAGGAGATAAAACCACTTTGGTACGAGGTACAGAAAGACACTGTGATTAATTACGAAACCTATCTGAGAGTGGGCGACAAGATAAAATACGAGGAAATAACAGCAGATAAAATCAATAAAGCCATTGCGTTGATCAAGAAAAATATAAAGCTTGATAAAGAAATTACCGTAACGCTTTTTCACCTAGATGAAAACCAGCTTAATAATTATACCGATGAAGAAATTAGTCATTTTTACAGCGATTTTACTAAGTAATGCTTTTTACGCATGCGGTTTTTATCCTTATGGAGATGATGTACGGTTTTATTTTCTGAATCCTAATAACTTTTCTTTTCAGGCTTATTCGTCGTTTTATTATTCGTCTTCAAGTTTTGAACAAAATTCGGAAGCTGTAATTTCCAAGCAGGATAATGAAAAATTGTGGAGAAAGTATTGTGATAATAAAATTTCTCTTACTGATATTTCTGCAGTTTTGGAAGGTTTTAGTTTTTCCGATATTCAGGAAAATTCTATGAATCCGTTTCTTCGTTATTTGTATTCCAACAAAGATATTGAGGCAATTAATTATTTGAAATTTGCTAAAAACTGCGAGTATTTCAATACCTGGAAAGATGATCCATGGGAGAGAAACGAAAATACTTCGACTGCAAAACGAAATAATTTATTAAACAAAGCGACCGTTTTGGCTTCAAAAAGCAGAAAAGTGGATTTCAAAAAAAGATATGCTTTTTTGGCACTTCGACTTGCTTTTTATAATAAGGATATGAAAAGTATTGAAAAAGTTTACAGTCAATATTTTTCGCCAAATCAGACCAATGATGTGATTGATACGTGGGCTTTATATTTTAAGGCTATATCAGAGACAAATCCGGCGTTAAAAAATCTGTATTTTGCTAAAGTTTTCGCAGCAAGTCCTGAAAAACGATTTGTTTCATGGCAATATTTTGCTTCTAAAGTTGCTGAATCTAATGTTTTAAATTTAGCTAAAAATGCAAAAGAAAAAGCAAATGTTTTACTACTTTACGGTCTTTATAATCCCGATAAAAATTTAGAAAATATAAAACATATCTATGCCCAAAATCCAAAATTTGACGGACTGAGTTTTTTACTTTATCGGGAATTGGGAAAGCTTGAAGATTGGGTTTTTACTCCATACTATTCTCTTTTTTCTTCTAAAGAAGATCTTTGGGGTAATAACAATTTTGAAAATCAAAATATTCTTAAAATGTTAGAACGTTCTGAAATTGACAGACAATATGCAAAAGAAGTTTTGGAGTTTATCAATTCTGTAGATTTATCTAAAGTTCAAAATCCGAATTTCTGGAAATATACAAGAGCCGAACTTTTACTAATGACAAAAAACTATACCGAAAGTTTGAATCAAATTGCTGAGCTGGAAAAAGTTTTACCACCTGAAAATCTTCTTCGAAATAATGTAGAAATTATAAAAGCTTTAAATCTTTTTGCGAATCAAGCACATGGAAATGCCAAAATTCCTGATGCTGCAAAAAATATTATTATTAAAAATAAAAACAACAAGCATTTTATTTTTGCTTTAGGAAGAGAGCTTGAGTATTTGGGGAATACTGATGATGCTGCAATTGTGTATGCTTCTTTAAATGATCCTTCTACCGAAAATAGTGACTATAATTTTGTGTATTACAAATCTTTAAAAAATTCTAACCAAACTTACGGTACTTATTATGATAATTATTTTGATTATTTAGATGCAGTTTATTCGCCTGAACAATTACAAAGCTTTATTGATAAAATTAAACGTTTAAATAAAAATTCAGATTCATTTTATAGGAATTTTCATTTGCTTTCTCAGTCAGAAATCGATGATTTGTATGATCTATTAGGTACAAAATATATCAGACAAAACAAATTGAATTTTGCATTGAATGCTTTTAATAAATTAGGTGAAAGTTATTTTGATGCACAATATTCACTTTGGGAAAGAGATGGTAAAGACAGTTATTATTCATCCGGTAAAGTTTTTGATAAGAATCCTTTTTATCATTTAAAATATACTCCAGATTTTATTCCTGAAAAAGAACATTTTAGAATCAATAAAATTTCGATTACCAAAAAGCTTATAGAATATCTTAATAGAGCCAATAATCCGAAAGAAAGAGACAAAGATTATTATTATTTCTTGGTAGCAAATTGTTATTATAATATGTCGCAATATGGAAATGCGTGGATGATGAGACGTTATTCTGTAAGCTCGGCAGGGAACTTTTCAATACATGAAGACAATCAGGAATTTAATACTGCTTCTCTTGCAAAATTCTATTACGGAAAGGCTTTAGAGAATGCTCAAACAGATCAATTCCGAGCTTTGTGCATAAGGATGCAGGGAAGGTGTGAAAATAATAATTATGACTTTATTGGAGAGAATACTACAAATTATTCTTCTAATGCTGAATATTACGAAGACAGAAGATTTAGGCAAAATAAATATTACCAGAATCTTAAAAATAAATATTCTGATGAATATGAAGATATGATGAGTGGTTGTGAATCTTTTAAAGCTTATTTTAAAGCAAGAAGATAAAGTTTGCAGATAAAAAATGCGGCTTCTGTTGAAACCGCATTTTTTATTTACTAAAATGAGAAATTAGTTTTTATAAACCGATGTAGCTCCCATTCCTGCTGTGAATTTACTGATAACAGTTCCTCCGGTTGTGTACACGGTGATTTCACTTGGCTGAGTAAATCCTTTTACATCAGAAGTGAAGATTCTTCCGTCAATAACACTGAATCCGTAAAGAGTAAAGTTTGCTCCACCATCAACCGCAGTAATAATAGGATTGGTAGGTGCAGCCGTAGCATTCATATCCATAGAATAAACTTTATTGCTTGAAGTGAAGTAAAATCTGCCACCGTCAATCTGAAGATTGGTACCATTAGCAATCCCTGTAAGAGTGGTTGTTTTTACAATACTTCCTGCTGGGTTGATCTGGTAAATATAAGAATCAGCAGTTCCCTGAGCAATTACATACACATTGCTGTTGTACGTAATTGTTTTGGTGATATCTCCGTTTGGCATCGGTGTCGGTGTTCCTTCGATTGCATTAGTGGTCGTGTTGATTTTTGTGATGGTATTCCCAAAACCATATGAAGCATTTTGCACAAAAATATTTCCTCCTGCTTCAACTACTCTCTCAACGGTGCTTGTAGATGCGAAATCGATTTTCTTTACAAAAGAATTATCAGACAATTTATAAACATTTACAAATTTTGCTCCGCCGTATTTATCATTTGAAACGTAAAGATTTCCGTTTGCAATCGCCATATAACGAGGATTGTTTAACTGAGCTGTGATTTCTCCTGCTTTTTTAAATGAATAGCGGTCTACAATCTGAATTTTGTTTGAGTTATTCAGTAAAAGATATGCTTTATCTCCGTTTAAAACCATGGTCTGAAGTACATCACCAAGGTTTTCTTTGTTGTTGTTTGCTTTATAGATGTCGTTCTGCATTAAGCTTAAATCTTTTGTAATAAAAGTAACATCTGCATTTGGTGACCCAAAATTACCTTCGTTGGTAATAAGAAGTCCGTTTTGATAAGTAATTTCCGGAATTGTCTCTTCGTATTCTGATGTACACGAAATCGAAAATAACAGGACGAATCCAAAAATAAACTGTAATAGTCTGTTTAATTTCATAATATAATTGATTTAAAAATTTATTGTTGCGTTTATGCTGTAATTTCTTTTTGGTAAAGGATAATAGGCCATTGTTTCATAGACAGCATCTGTGATATTGTTCACCTTTATCCCTAAAGTATAATTTTTCATAAATGTTGCCGAAAGACCTGCATTCATCACAAAATACGGATAGATCGCATATTTTTTGCTTTCATCAGACGTTGTATACGTTAAACCGTTAAACATTCCTTGTGCGTAAAAACGTAGAAATTTATACTGATAATCTACATTCGATGAAAATTTATGAAGCGGAACATAAGTAAGCTGCTTCTGAGTTTCCAAATTAATAGATTTCGCATAAGTATAGCCCGCTACAAGCTTTACTGAATGATCTTCATTAAACCGTTTTTGATAACTAAGTTGCGATTCTAAACCATAAGATTCTACTTTGTTGGTGTTGAATGGCGAATAGTATCCCAAACCGGTATCCAGCCAACGAATCATATCTGTGATTCGCATATAATAAGGGCTCAAAGTCAGCTTAAAATCTCCAACTTTAAACTCATGGTTCATATCGGTCTGAACTGATGTTTCAGGTCGCAGTTCCGGGTTTCCGCCAGGCGTCCAATACAAGTCGTTAAAGGAAGGGAATCTGAAGTTTTTAGAGAAATTCAAATTCAGGCTGTACCAGTTATTGGCTTTCCATTTTCCTGAGAAAGAGTAGAGAAGAGGCGACTTGATATCTTCAACAAAATCTTGCTTAATTCCTGCTTCAAAGCGAAGATTAGGTGTTGCAAAGTATCTCAATAGACCTGCAGCAGATCCTACATTTCTTTTTACTGTGCCGGTAATTCCTGAAGTTCCCAAACCTTCTCCCTGGTTTTGCTGAAATTCTCCAATTAAATTGATATTCCATTTGGGATCAATAAAATAGTTGAAGTCGTTTTTAAGAATATAATTTTTATTAATTCCGCCACTTGTGTAAGAGTCATTATAATTTCCGAAATATTGAAAATTATCTTCCGTATAAGCTGCTTTTAAGCTGTTTGAAATTTTAGAATTATTGATATCCCAGGAAAGTAAACTTCTTACCGTTTGCGATTCATATTTACTCTTGTTTCCGTTTTCTGTAAAAATAGGATAGTTTTGGGTTGCATCATAAAACTGACTTTGCCAGGAAATGGTCTGGTTGCTAGCAATTTTATAAGAAGTACCAATATTTAAAGTTGAGTTGTAAAATTTCCCATTTCTGTTGATATAATTTTCCTCGGGAACTTTATAATCATTTTGGCTGATCAGGTAATTTCCTGAAACTTTAAAACTGAATTTATCATTGCTGAAAGCAGCCTTTGCAAAATTATTATAAGTGCCGAAAGAAGCAATTTCTGAATTAAACATTCCGTTGAAACCTTTATTGAAACTCAGATCGTTATTCAGATGAATACTTCCGCCAATGGCACCGCTTCCGTAAATGACACTTCCGCCACCTGATTTTATTTCCATTTGATCGTATCCGAAAAGGGCAATGTTATTGATGTCACCCTGTCCCAAAAACTGCGAATTAATATTAATCCCGTTCCAGACAAAAGCTGTTTGTTGAGCCGTTGTTCCTCGAAATGAAGGCGAAGAAACTGCTCCACGACCATTTTCTTTAATATAAACAGGCGACTGAAATCGTAAAACCTCAGAAAGATTCGAAGAGTTTTTTTGAATATCTGCAGGAGATAAAGTAGTTAAAGAATGAAAAAGTTTTACTTTTTTCATCTGATTATCGAATACAAATACGGTGTCAATATCTTTTTCCTGACTATAGTAAATCGTCAGGCAAGAAGATACAGAAAGTAGGGTTAATGCTCTTTTTAAAATCATGTCATACGCTGCCTTTCCTCCGAAAGCAATTCTATTTTTAATGTTAAATTTCGGCAGGTCTCCTGACTTTCGCTTTGCTACACCTTCCCGTTTTGGCAGTGGTTTTTTTGTAGAAAATCATAGTGCGATTTACAGTTGCGGGGACAGCTTGGGATTTTCACCCAATTCCCTCTTAGTTCCAATCTCTTGGAAACCAAAATTTTTGCAAATATAGTTTTTTTGAAAAGAAAGATTAAATTTTATTAAACACAATCTGCGGTATTAATTTGTGTGATAAACCTTACAAAAATGTTCCGTCAAAATAAAAAGGAAGCAAATCTTTTATAGAGGTCACTTTGATCACCTCATCATTTAAATTGGAAAAATAAAGCTCAATATTTTCGTTTTGCTTTGTCTCGTATTCTATAATACTTTGTCGGCAAGCTCCACATGGAGGAATTGGTGGGTTTTTCTCCGAAAATTCTTTTGGTCCGCCCACGATAAATATTTTTTTAATCTTTTGATCCGGAAAGTTAGCTCCGATCCAAAAAAGAGCAGTTCGTTCTGCACAAAGTCCGGAAGGAAAAGCTGCATTTTCCTGGTTGTTTCCTGAGAAAATTTCACCATTTTCCAATAAAACTGCGCATCCTACAAAAAAGTTGGAATAGGGAGCATACGCATTTTCTCTGGCTTGAATTGCTTTTTCAAAAAGGCTTTTTTCTATTTCTGTCAGTTCATTTCTGCTTGTAAAATGCTCGAAACCGATCTTTATATCTTTTTTCATTTTATTTCCTTAAAAAGGGCGGTAAATGTAACCCTTTTTAAGGAAGCTGGCAACATCTTTGTTACTATACTAAATTTGTAATTTTAACTTTTAGAAAAATTAAATTCAATGTTATATTCTCCAATAAAATTTAGAAATGTAGAGCTTAAAAACCGTTGGGTAATGTCGCCGATGTGTATGTACTCTTGCGAAAACGGTGTTGCCAACGACTTTCATTTTGTACATTACGGAAGCCGTGCTCAAGGTGGAACGGGACTTCTCGTGGTGGAAGCAAGTGGCGTAGAACCAAGAGGCAGAATTACCAATCACTGCATGGGAATCTGGAATGACAAACAGGCTGCTGAACTTCAGAAAATTGTAGAATTCGTACATAAAAATTCAGACAGCAAAATAGGAATTCAGATTGCACATGCCGGAAGAAAAGGTTCTACATGGGAAAATAAGCAAATCTCTTTGGAGGAAGGCTGGGAAACGGTTGCTCCAAGTGCAATCCCGTATCATCCGACAGAAAGAATTCCTCATGTCTTGACTGTGGATGAAATAAAAGAACAGATTCAGAATTTTAAAAATGCAGCAAAAAGAGCGGTAAATGCAGGTTTTGATGTCGTTGAAATTCACGGTGCTCACGGTTACCTTATTCATCAGTTTTTGTCACCACTTTCTAATGTAAGAACTGATGAATATGGTGGAAGATTTGAAAACAGAATCAGATTTTTATTGGAAATTGTAGATGCCGTCAACGAAGAACTTAATGAAAATGTAGCGTTATTTGTAAGAATTTCGGGAACGGAATATGCGGAAAACGGTTGGGATATTGATGACAGTGTAGAATTGGCAAAAATCTTAAAAGATCACAATGTTGATTTGGTTGATGTATCAAGCGGCGGAAATATTCATGGAGCAAAAATCTCAGTTTTTGACGGTTACCAGGTTCCGTTTTCTTCTGCTGTGAAAAATCAGGCGAATGTGAAAACAGGAGCAGTTGGTCTG
Source organism: Chryseobacterium sp. CFS15 (assembly GCF_031118795.1). Taxonomy (NCBI): domain Bacteria; kingdom Pseudomonadati; phylum Bacteroidota; class Flavobacteriia; order Flavobacteriales; family Weeksellaceae; genus Chryseobacterium; species Chryseobacterium sp. CFS15. The sequence continues at coordinate 250,365 of NZ_JAVHYL010000002.1, forward strand.
ATAACAAAAACCGAACAGGCAGAAGAGATTTTACAGAATAATGAAGCTGATCTTATATTTGTAGCGAGAGAGATTTTGCGAAATCCTTATTTGGCCGTTCAGGGTTCATTTGAAATGAAAGAAGAATCTTTTTTTCCACATCAATACCTTAGAGCGAAAATTTCTTCTTAATTTTAGGATCGAATTTAAAAGACAACAATGCGTATAGAAGACTTTATGCTTCCGTGTCCCAGCAAAAAGTTTTTGGGAATCGAATGTTTCGGGTGCGGATCACAACGGGCAATATTGATGGTTTTTCAGGGAAAGTTTTCTGAAGCCTTTCAAATGTTTCCGGCAGTTTATACATTGTTGCTGTTTTTCTGCTTTGTAGGAATCAATTTTATAGACAAAAAAAGAAATTACGGACAGATTTTGATTTTTTTAGCAATAATTAATTCACTGATCATGGTTTTTTCTTACTTTTATAAACATTTTATTATTCATTTAAACTAAACATTAAAAAAACAAATTATGAATCAACAAAAACTACCTAATGCTACTGCAGTACTTGTTCTAGGAATTGTCTCTATCGTCGGATGCTGTTGCTACGGTGTCCTGGGATTAATTGCCGGGATTATCGGACTTGTACTTTACAAAAAAGACAATGCGTTGTACCAAAGTAATCCGACATTATATTCTGATTACAATAACCTTAACACCGGAAGAATTCTGTGTATTATTGGTTTGATATTAAGTGCACTTTATCTTGTTTTAAATATTGTGATGATTGCTGTTTTCGGATGGGATGCACTTTCAGATCAAGAATTGATGCAGGAACGTATCAGAGATTTGATGGGACAATAATAAGTCTTGTTTAAAAATATAAAGGTTGCAATTTTTTTGCAACCTTTTTTGTCTGAATTAAATGTTTTAAATTTATTACATGAAGTCTTTAATTTAAGCCTTATTCAGTTTCTTTAAGTTTGATTTTTTCTTCAGAAAATAAGCCAGCCCCAATCCTATAAAAACCATTGCTGCACTGAATGGGAAGATAAACTGCATTCCGAAAAAATCGGCAACACTTCCAATTATCGGACCTGCAACGCCCAAAGAAATGTCAATGAAAAGCCCATAACCAGCTAAAGCAGAACCCTGACTTGATGGCGAAACACTCTTTATGGCAACAACACCAAGCGCAGGAAAAATTAAAGAAAATCCTAATCCTGTAACACCGGCTCCCACCAATGCCATTTGAGCGTTGGTAGCAAATGCAATAATTAAAAGCCCGATGGTTTCTACAAAAAGACAGGCAATGGCAACTTTTATTCCACCATAATTATTGATAACATTGCTAAATACCAGCCTTCCGGCAACAAATAATCCTCCAAAAACACTTAAACACAAAGCACCATTATTCCACTGAAAATAATTGTAATATAACGTGATAAATGTAGAGATACTTGCGAAACCGATTCCACCTAAAGCCAGACAAACTCCAAAAGGAGCTACTTTTCCCAGAACTTTCCAAAAAGACTGATTTTCTTTTGGATTCGTGTTGGTCTTATTTTCTTTGGTTTTAGCAAAGAAAAATCCGATTATTCCTAAAATAATAGAAAGAATTCCAATACCGTAAAGACTGTATGCGTGTTCGATCACAATTCCTAAAGAAGCTCCGATTGCTAAAGCCCCGTAGCAGGCAACACCATTATAAGAAATTATTTTTGCAGTATGTTTTTCGCCTAAAGCCATAATTGCCCAGTTAATCGGGCTTGCTCCGACCATTCCTTCAGCACAGCCTGTTAACAGACGGGTAATAATCAGAAAACTAAGGCTTAAAATCGGAGAAAATTTAAAATAATAAGCAAAAATTAGAAAAATTCCTGTTAGTGAAAAACTGAGCATGCTAAATAAAACGGCTGGTTTAGGACCTTTTCCGTCAATAACTTTCCCGGAATATGCTCTCAGAAAAAAGGTGGAAATATATTGTAAACTAATCACCATCCCTGCAATTAAAAGACTGTAACCTAAACTTTTGCTGATGAAAATCGGTAAAACCGAAAGCGATAGACCGATAATGAAATATCCGACGAAAGTAAAAGATACATAAGAAATGAGTTGGAGGTTGATATTTTTTGGTTGGTTTATTGAACTTTCCATGAGATAAAAAATTAATCTGCAAAGATACTTCGTAAATATTTTTTAGCTTCAGAATTAAGATTAAAAAAAGATAAGATTTGTCATACTTTACAGACGTCAGAAGTTGAATATAGGTTTTCATTTCATATAATTTCAATTATCTTTGTTTCTTTTAAAAAAATCATCAGTACATGGAAAACTCAAAATATCCAAACTATATTTTTGACTGGATGGGAGGTCTCATCCTTTTTGCAGGATATATTTTTGGAAGTCTTTCGGTTGGCTTCATAGGCCTTGCAGGGAAATTTATTTTTGAGGTAGATTTTATGCAGAAGCCTTGGTTTATGATGCTTGCCAATGCTGTTGTTTTCTGTGTAATGATTTGGGCTTTTGAATTTTTAGTGGTGCGTCAGAAAACAGGTAAGAAATTGAATTTCAATTTTTCGCCTACCAATTTTTCTACCTATCTTCTTATTTTTCCGATGATGATTGGAATGATGTTTATCGGAGAATTTATCACTTCGCAAATTCCTACAACCGGACCTTTTTTCGGAGATTTTTACGAGTTTTTTGAAAATCTGATGGCCGGCCTTACCGATGATCCTGTCGTGATGGTCATTACTGCGGTGATTATGGCGCCTATTTTTGAAGAAATTGTTTTCCGAGGAATTATCCAGAAAGGAATGATCAATAAAGGAGTGAAACCCTGGAAAGCGATACTTTTTGCAAGTCTTCTTTTTGGTTTGATACATGCGAATCCGTGGCAGTTTGTAGGCGCAACTTTGCTGGGAACTGTTTTAGGATTGGTTTATTATAAAACAAAATCGCTGCTTTTGCCAATGCTATTGCATGGTTTTAATAATCTTTGCTCGGCGATCCTGATATTTTATACTCAAAAAGAAAGCTTTGCAGAAGCTTTTGAAATTCAGGAATGGATGATTCTGGTGATCGGAATTGTAGTGTTTTCTGTATTTTTCTACCTGTTTACATTTAGAAATAAAGTGCGTTATTCTGAAATTTAAATTCAATTTAAAACACAAATTATATAAACTGAACAATCATTTTGTGGTATTATATGAATAATATTTGTGTTTAAATAAACATATAAAAAATAAAATGGAAATATTAGTTGCCACACACAATCTTCATAAAAAAGAAGAAATTCAACAGATTTTAGGAAGTGAATTTACCGTAAAAAGCCTTACCGATTACGATATTCATGACGAAATCGTTGAAGATGGAGACACTTTCAATGCCAATGCTTTAATTAAGGCTAAATACTGTTTCGAAAAAACAGGCATTCCAAGCTTGGGAGACGACAGCGGTTTGGTGGTGGAGTCTTTAGACGGAAGACCCGGGATTTTTTCGGCAAGATATGCCGGAGACCATGATTTTGCTAAAAATATTGAAAAGGTGTTGAGCGAAATGGAGAATATTGAAAACAGAAAAGCTTATTTCATCACCGTATTATGTTATTATGACGAAAACGGTGCTCAATACTTTGACGGAAGGGTTCATGGGAATTTACTCAAAGAAAATAAAGGACACCAAGGTTTTGGTTATGATCCTATTTTTGTTCCCGAAGGTCACGAAATAACTTTTGCAGAGATGATTCCTGAAGATAAAAATAAAATCAGCCATAGAAAACAGGCATTAGATTTGTTTCTTGATTTCTTGAAAAAGTAGGTTAAGGTTAAGGTTAAGATTGCAAAAACTTTGTGTTTTTAGAGAACTTTTTTCTTATTTTAAATTTGAGTTTAAAACGTAAACTCAACGTCAACCTCATTTTCAACCTCAACCATTTGTTGTACATTTGCTTTAATAAACTATTGATTTGAGTACTTATTTAACGATATTAGGCTTTAATTCGGCTATACCCACGATTAATACTTCGCCTACGGCTCAGCTTCTGGAAATGGAAGAGAGATGTTTCCTGATTGATTGCGGTGAAGGAACACAGGTGCAGCTGAGAAAAGCAAAGGCAAGATTTTCAAAAATCAATCATATTTTTATATCGCATCTACATGGCGATCACTGTTTTGGTTTACCGGGTTTAATAGCTTCTTTCCGACTTTTGGGAAGGGATACTCCTTTGCATGTTTACGGTCCGAAAGGAATAAAAAAGATGCTGGAAACTATTTTTTCTATTACCGAGACGCATCGAGGTTTTGAGGTTGTATACCATGAATTAGATAAAGATTATTCAGAAAAAATCTATGAAGATAATAGGGTAGAAGTATTTACTATTCCTTTGGATCACAGAATTTACTGTAATGGATATCTGTTTAAAGAGAAGCCAAAAGAGCGTCATATTAATATGGAAGAAGTCTCAAAATATGCTGAGATCGAGACGTGTGACTATCATAATTTAAAGGCAGGAAAAGATTTTGTTTTGAGTGACGGGTATGTTCTTAAAAATGAAATTCTTACAACAACTCCGGCTCCGTCTGTTTCTTATGCATTTTGTAGTGATACAAGATATTTGGAATCTATTATTCCGATTATAAAAAATGTAACGGTTTTGTATCATGAATCTACATTTTTGCACGATCTTAAAGAAATGGCCGATTACACAGGTCATACAACCGCTTTAGAAGCAGCAACAATTGCAAAGAAAGCCGAAGTTGAAAAATTGATTTTAGGACATTTTTCTAATCGTTACGGTGATCTGACCGTTTTTACGGATGAGGCAAGAACGGTTTTTCCGAATTCTTATCTTCCAAAAGCTTTGGAATGTGTTAAATTTTAAAATTGTATGAATCTTTCGGAATTAAAAGATTTTTTAGACGAAAAAGCGGATGTTTACAATAATCTTGAATTCATTCAGGATGATCCTGTTCAGATTCCGCATCGTTTTTCATTAAAACAGGATATTGAAATTGCTGGTTTTTTGGCGGCAACAATTTCCTGGGGAAACAGAAAGTCTATTATTAAATCGGCTGAAAAGATGCTTGATATCATGGGAAATTCTCCTTATGATTTTGTAATGAATTTTTCTGAAAAGGATTTAAACAGCATTAAAGACAAAAGTATTCACAGAACTTTTAACGGAGAAGATTTTGCGTATTTTATTAAACAATTCAACAAAATTTATAAGGAAAACAAAAGTCTTGAAGATTTATTTCTAATCAACGAAAATGAAAATAATTTTCAGCACTCTATTGAAAGATTCAGGCAAAGTTTTTTAGGAATTGAAAAACACAGAACGCATAAGCATGTAAGTTCGCCATACAAAAACTCATCTTCAAAAAGGATTATTATGTTTTTGCGATGGATGATCAGAAAAGATAATCGTGGCGTAGATTTTGGAATCTGGAACAATATTGATCAAAAATTTTTATCGATTCCTTTGGATGTGCATACCGGAAATATATCTAGAAAATTGGGTCTTATTTCGAGAACACAAAATGACTGGAAAACCGTTGAAGAATTAGATTTAATCATTAGAAAATTTGACGAAAATGATCCTGCAAAATATGATTTTGCTTTGTTTGGATTGGGCGTAACGAAAGAATTACTTTAAAACATAAATGATGAAAACACCACACGAAAAAATAGAATTTCTTGAGAGAATGGCAGACGGAATCACCTCCTGGATTGGTTCTATACCTTCCCTCATCATTCATACATTACTTTTTATCACCTCATTTTTACTGCCCGTTTTTGGTATTGTAGATGTAGATAAAATGTTGCTTGTTTTAACGACAGTACTTTCGCTTGAAGCTATTTATCTTTCAATTTTGATTCAGATGTCTGTGAATAAAAGCCATGAAAAAATTGAGGACATTCAGGAAGATATTGAGGAAATAAGTGAAGATATTGAAGATATTCAGGAAGATATCGAGGAGATCAGCGAAGACCTTGAAGAGATTAGTGAAGATCTTGAAGAGATCAGCGAAGATATTGAAGATATTCAGGAAGATATTGAAGAGATCAATGAAGAAGAAGACGATGAAGATCACAACGAAAGAGCAAAAAAAGCTATTCTTAAAAGTAACGTAAACTCTAATAAAAACGAAATTAGATTTCTAAAAGATAAAATAACCGAGCTTCAGAATAAAATCGATGAAATGAAAAAAGATTAATTTGAAGTTTACTTTCATAATATAAAATGAAAGACCGATCAATGAGATTGGTCTTTTTTATTTATTATCAAAATTTCATCAGAATATACATAAATGAACATATTATTGATAATAATAAATCATGTATGTATTTTAAATCGGAAAAATTTGGTATTTTTGGGCAAACAATTACAAAATGCTAAATTATAGACTAAAAAATTACCTTTTTCTTTTCGCATTATTGTTTATTTCGGCTTCTATTTTTGCTCAACAAAGGCAGCCGCCGAAAAACAATGTGAACGAAACCAATAAAAAAGCGGGAGTATTTATCGATGTAAATGCTGCAGGATATGTACCGTCTACGTATACTCCGGAACAATTGGTGAAAAATGTTCTGATAAACGGAGGATCTACATGTTCTATTCCGAATGTATCTAATGTTACCATTACTCCGACTCAACCCGTTTCAAGTGACGATAGATTTTGGGGATATTTTCATAAAGGTACCACCAACTTTCCTTTTACAGATGGTATTGTTTTAACAACAGGGCGCGCTCGGGAAGCTGGGAACGTGGCATCTAGTGCCAGTTATACGATTCCCGGGGCGGGAATAGATGATCCGGATCTGTTGGTAGCGGTTCCTAATCCTAGTACTACTGATCATTATAATGACAATGTCATGTTGGAGTTTGATTTTGTACCCAACTCCAGCCAGATAAAATTCAATTATATTTTTGCTTCTGAAGAATATTCAGGTACTTTTCCGTGCCAGTATTCAGATGCATTTGCATTATTAATAAAACCTGTTGCGGGAGGTCCTTACGTGAATTTGGCTGTTTTACCAAATAATGCGGGACCTGTTGCGATGACAAATATTCATCCTCTTATTCAGGGGGCTTTAGGTTGTCCTGCAATCAATGAGATATATTTTGGAGGATATAATACACCTACTAATATTGTAACAAATTACGATGGAAGAACTGTTCCTTTAACTGCGGTGGGAACGGTAACACCGGGAGTTGCATACCATTTTAAAATGGTTTTGTCTGATTATAGAGATTGGGGGTATGACTCTGCAGTATTTATTGAAGGCGGATCTTTTGATATCGGAATTAAATTAGTAGATGGAAATGGAGCGCAATTGCCAGCCACCTTAAATGTATGTGATAATATTCCTCAGACTTTAGTGGCTCAAGTTTCAGGGATTACTGGAGCGACTTACCAATGGTATAAAGATGGAGTATTAATACCAGGTGCAACAGCTGTAAGTTATACTGCCACTGCGCCGGGTGTTTATGAAGTAAAAGTGTCTGTTCCTGGAAATACTTGCCCGGCATCTGCTACAATTACAATAGTAGGCGGAACGAGTCCGGCAGCTCAAAATGCAACTTTAAAACTTTGTACAACTCCAACTTTAAGTACTTTTAATTTAAATGATGCTAAGCCACAAATCAGTACAACGACTGGTGCGATATTTCGTTTTTATGTAAATCAGGCGGATGCTCAGGCACAAAATAACAATTTTATTCCTAATGCGAATTTAGCTTCATATAACGGAACCGATGGTCAGATTTTGCATGTCGTGGTATCAAATGGAGGCTTTTGTAGTAAACTGGTGACTTTAACTTTGCGTAAGGAAGCGACACCAGTTGCTGAGCTTGTTGCTACAAAATTGAAAATTTGCTTAGGTGAATCTGTTACTTTAACTGCTTCAGGAGGAGCTACTTACCAATGGAGTAACTTTACAGGAACTGGTGCTGTACAGACACTATCGCCAACGCAGACGACAACTTATACCGTATATGCAATCGGTGCTCAGGGATGTAAATCATTACAGCCTGCAACTATTAAAGTAGAAGTTGTACCAGCAATTACTTCTAATCTTTCAGGTGGATTTATTTGCGAAAGCGATAGAATGACTTTGGATGCAGGAGCCGGACCAAATTATTCATATTTATGGAGCAATGGTGCAACTACACAGACGATCGTAGCTGAAACTGCAGGAATTTACTTTGTAGATATCACTAACGGTGTTTGTACTGAAAGATTTACAACAGAAGTAAAACAGGCACTGATTCCTGAAATTATCAATGTAGATTACAGTCAAAGCGGAACATTAATTATTACTGCTTCCAATTTGGGCAGTGGTGTACTCGAGTATTCCGTAGATAACGGTGTTACTTGGCAAGGCTCTAATGTTTTTAATAATATTCCAAACAATAAAATAATCTCGATACGAGTTAGGGTAAAAACTACCACTTGTGTAGGGTTCTTAGAGTATTTCACCTTTATCATGCAGAATGTAATTACTCCAAACGGGGATAATGTAAATGACATAATTGATTTCAGAGGGGTAAGTAATTACAATAAATTCCAGGCAGCAATATCAGACCGATATGGTAAAGTGGTATTTAATGCAGAAAAAACAAGACCTTTCTGGGATGGTTATTTCCAGGGTAAAAAACTGCCTACAGCTTCTTACTGGTATCAGGTGACATTTGAAGATCCTGCAAGCAAGAAGCTTACCGTAAAAACCGGCTGGATTTTACTTAAGAATTTTGAATAGTATTAAAAAGACGATATTTTTAAAAGACCGATTTTGTCGGTCTTTTTTTGTTTCATTTCTAAATGAAACTGAAAATCTGGCCTTTATATAATTGTGTTAAAACCAATGTAATTGTTTTTCGCTTAAATTTTAATCAAAAAAAATAGTATTTTTGTTAAAAATAGTTTAAAATGTTAAATGGTCGATTACAATATTTGCTTCTTGTTTTCATGCTTCTTGGTAATTTTACGTTTTCCCAGAGAAAAATAAGTAAAAGTACCAGTAAGCCATCTAGTCTGACGATGAAAGCAGGAGTGTTTATTGATGTCAATGCAGCAAATTACGTCGAATCCTCTTATAGTATAACACAATTGGTAACAGATGTGCTTATTGCTGGCGGTTCTTCATGTTCTACTGCAAATGTTTCTAATGTAGTAGTTTCTCCAAATCTTTTGGCGGGTGACCCAACCAGAAGTTGGGGTTTTTTTAATAAAGGAACCACAAATTTTCCTTTTTCTAAAGGTATTGTACTTACGACGGGGCATGCAAGGAAATCAGGGAATGCTTATCAGATAGGTGAATTAAGTGATCCGCTTCCGACTCAGGGAGATATCGATTTGGCTGCAGCATTAGGAATTTCTAATAATTTGCTAAAAGATGCCAGTTATATAGAATTTGACTTTGTTCCGACAGCAACTGAAGTTAAATTCAGGTATTTATTTGCTTCTGAGGAATATTTTGGGGATTACCCTTGTCAATATACAGATGGTTTTGCATTATTATTAAAACCTAATACTCCAGGATCTACGTATACAAACTTAGCAGTTTTACCTGGCGGTGCCGGTCCTGTAAGTGTAAAAAACATTCGTCCTGCAACCGAATTTGATGGTTCTACAATGACTTGCGGAGCATTAAATGCTGCATATTTTGGAGGTTATAATACATCAAATATAGAAACAAATTTTAGTGGAAGAACAATCCCATTGACGGCAAATGCAACTGTTGTTCCGGGGCAATCTTATCATTTTAAAATGGTTTTAGCAGACAATCAGGATTTCAGATATGATTCAGGTGTATTCTTAGAAGCAGGCTCTTTCGATATTGGTGTACAGATTTTAGGTCCGGGAGGAGTTCAGCTTCCTGCATCAATTAACGTTTGTGATAATGCTCCACAAACTTTTACAGCTTCTACCCAAGTTCCGAATGCGACTTATGTTTGGTATCTTAATAATGTGGTTATTCCAGGCGCAACCGGAGCTTCATACACGGCTACACAACCGGGAGTTTACAAAGTTGAGGTCACCCTTCCGGGGAATTCATGTCCTGGTTCTGCTACAGTAACGATTGTTGGCGGAACTTCTCCGACGGTACAAAACGCGACATTAACAAGTTGCTACACAGCAGGCAACGCTATTTTTGATTTAACATCAGCTCAAGCGGCAATAAGCACAACTCCGGGAGCTAATTTTTCATACTATATCAATCAGGCGGATGCAAATGCAGGAAACGCAAATACAATTGCAGCCCCTACAACATTCTCAAGTGCAGGAAATCAGACCATTTATGTATTGGTAAAAAATGGTTTCTGTTCTAAAGTTGCACAACTTCAATTGGTAAAAGCTCCGCAAATTACAGCCACTATCGCAACGCCAACAGCTTTAACGTGTACGAATAGTCAAGTAACGCTTAATGCTTCAGCGTCAGTTTATCCTGCTGGATCTACATTTTCATGGACGACTACAGGTGGTAACATTGTATCAGGAGGGAATACATTAAACCCTATAGTTAACACAGCAGGGACTTATACTTTAACCATTACAAATACATACCAACCCGGTAACATTGTTTGTACAAGTACGGCTAATGTGACTGTTGTAGGAGATAGTACCCCGCCAACAACCACACTTACAGCAAGTAAAATTTTAATTTGTGCAGGTGAAACGGTAACACTTACTGCAGGAGGCGGTACTACTTATACCTGGAATGGGCTTACCGGAACAGGAAATACACAAACGGTAACTCCGGCTACAACTACAACATATACCGTTACAGCAAACGGAGCAAACGGATGTACTTCTACAACGCCTGCAACAATAACGATTGAGGTTTCACAACCAATCACAGTACAGAATGCAACACTCCTGAAATGTTATCAGCAAGGAAATATTACATATGATTTAACATCAGCACAACCACAAATTACTACTGTGGGAACTGCAACTTTTGCATATTATTTACTTCAGGCAGATGCAAATGCAGGAAATGCCAATACGATTGCTGCTCCTACAACATTTCAAAGTGCAGGTAACCAGACGATCTATGTATTGGTCAAAAACGGAGGCTGTAGCTATGTAGTAACATTACAGTTGCGGACTACTGCTGTTACAAATTTAACAATAGCTGCTCCGCAAACAATTACCTGTACGGTTCCTCAGATTACATTGAATGCAACGGCATCTACAGTTCCCGCTGGTTCAACGATTTTGTGGACGACTGCAGGTGGAAATATCGTTTCAGGAGCCAATACTTTAAGCCCTGTAGTGAATGCAGGAGGTGCTTATACTTTAACGGTAACTAATGTTACCCAACCGGGAAACTTAACATGTACTTTTACAGCAACCGTAAATGTTATTGAAGATAAAGTTTTACCTGTAGTCACCTTAACTTCTTCTGTTGCGCAGATTTGCCCGGGTGAATCTGTAACACTTACAGCGACAGGCGGAGTAACGTATACTTGGGCAAATTTAACAGGAACAGGCAACACGCAGGTTGTTTCGCCTGCAACTACAACAGTTTATTCTGTTACTGCAACAGGTGCAAATGGATGTGTATCTGCAGCTCCTGCAACCATTACGATCATTGTGGGGCCACCAACAGCTTTCATAGCAGCATCAAAAGCAAAAATCTGTGCAGGTGAGTCTGTAACATTAACGGCAAGTGGCGGTTTTACCTATAACTGGACAGGTCTTACCGGAAATGGAAATACACAAGTTGTAACTCCGACAGTTACTACCACATACGAAGTTTTTGCGTTGGGAGGAAACGGTTGCGTATCAACGATACCTGCAAAAATTACCATTGAAGTGGTTCCGGCAATAGTTTCTGCGTTAGCAGATGTATATGTTTGTGCCGGAGATCCTGCAACACTAGATGCAGGTGCAGGACCAAATTATACTTACCTATGGAGTACAGGTGCCACTACACAGACGATTACTACCAATGTTCCGGGTTCTTATTCTGTTGAGATCAGCAATGGAGTATGTTCTAAACTGTTTACCGTACAGATTATTAATCCTGATCTTCCGCAATTCACCAATGTGGTTTACGATAAGGAAATGCTTACTATTTCGGCTACAAATCCTACTGGTGGAGTTTTGGAGTATTCTATTGATGGTGGAGTAAATTGGCAGGTTTCAAACATATTTTATAATGTATTGAGAAACGCTAACTACAAATTAATGGTAAGAACACAGGGCGCAAAGTGTGGTAATTCGCTAGAGTTTTTTACGTTCGTATTAAGCAATGCTATTACTCCAAATAATGATGGAGTGAATGATTATATTGATTTTAAAGGAATCAGCAATTACAAAAACTTTGCAGCTTCAATATTTGATAGATATGGTGCCGAATTATTCAAGGCAGATAACAAATCAAATACCATGTGGAACGGATCTTTAAAAGGCATTAATTTACCAACAGCTACGTATTGGTACCGTGTGCAATGGGAAAACCCTGCAAGTAAAAAACTTGAATTAAAATCAGGATGGATTCTTCTGAAAAATAGAGATTAAATCTATTAAAAAAATAACAACAAAGCCTTTCCAAGTAAGAAAGGCTTTGTTTGTTTGATAAGGTATTATTAATTTTTAAAGTAATTCAAATTGAATCTTAGTGAGAAATTTTAAAACAAATATGAATTGATTTGATAAAGTAATGTTCTCAAGCTTTGCTAAGTAAATTTATTTGCCTTTGTTTCTAAAATATAAAACTGAAATATAAATCTTTGCGTCAAAAAAGTTTCATATTTAATGATTTTAGAACTCTTTTCATTATTCTTATCTTAATTTGATTAATCAATCAATTAATATTCTTTTCGAAATAAAGAATAATATCATAGCAAACTTGTTTTCAAGACAAATAAATCACGGCAATTGTAAATAAACATTATTTAATTTTAATGATTGACAAAAAAAACTTATTTTAGTTATACCAAAAAATGTCAAAAATATTAATATTAAAATATAAATGGGAGTACTTGTTACCAACGAGACAGTAAAGCAACTGTTTCATATTGCACAGTCGATTGCAAGAGAAAATTACAACGCCACTTATAGCGGTCCGCATATTTTGCAGGCTTTAATGCATAAAGATATAGGCTTAAACGAGTTTCTGAAAACCATAGATAAAGATCCGGGATATTTCTACGAATGGGCAGATGTACGCATCGAAGATTATCCCAAGACGAGCCATCTTCCGGCAGAAGTTGGAGAAGGAGAGTTTGTAGATCAGATTTTGGAAGAAGCAGATGACATTCGTTTAAAGCTTGGCTTAGATGAGATTACTCCGATCTGTATTCTTACAGCGATTGTGAAACCGCAGGTTGCTTTTACGCTGCAACAGTTAAAATCACTTCCTTTAAGAGAACATGAGATTTTCAATTTATATCGAAAAGATACTCCTTTTGCTGCTTCAGATAACGGCGATATTTCATCTCTATTTGGAGGGTCTTCAGACTTTTCAGATTCTTCTTTTCCATCCATTAAAAGCTATTGCGTAGACCGAACAGTACAAGCGAGAAATGGTGAAATAGAAAATATTATAGGTAGAGATAAAGAACTTAGGATGTTGGTGGAAATTCTCTGCCGCAGAAGTAAGCCCAATGTAATTATCGTCGGTGAGCCTGGGGTTGGTAAAACAGCTTTGGTTGAAGGTTTTGCAACAGAAATCATCAAAGGAAATGTTCCGGAAATGCTTAAAAATGCAACTTTGCTTGAATTGGATACCGGTGCTTTATTGGCAGGAACTTCTTATAAAGGTGAAATTGAAGACCGTCTTAAAAAAGTAATCAACGAATGCAAAAAAATTGAAAAAGCAGTTTTATTTATTGATGAAATTCACACGCTTTTAGACCCGAAAGGCAGCATCGGAAATATCGGAAATATCCTTAAACCAGAATTGGCAAGAGGTGAAATTACCGTAATCGGAGCAACTACTCAGGAAGAATACAGAAAAATTATAGAACCTGAACAGGCTTTTAACCGCCGTTTTGAAGTTTTAACAGTTCTTGAGCCGGACGAAAAAACTTGTGTTAAAATGATCGATGTTTTGCTGGATGGCTATAAAAAACATCACGGTATTGAAGTTGAAAAAAATGCAATTCCCGAATGTGTGCGCTTGGCAAAACGTTACGCAAAAGGTAAAAAACTTCCCGATGCAGCGATTGATCTTTTAGACCGGACAATGGCGGCAATAAAAATGCTCGATGAACTTTCAGAAAAAGAGTTGGAAAGCTGGAAAGAAATCTATGAAAATATTTTGACAGAAGAATATTTTGATGAAAAAGATAAGGCAGACGAATTGATTTGGAATTACAATTTATTACGAGATAAAATCAGCCCTATTTTGTGGGGTTCTCTAAGTGAACAACCGCAAATCGACAATTCGATGCCGACAGAATCAATTCAGAAAATAATAGAAGAAACATATGCCGAACTTTTACAACATGCGGCTATAAAAAGAGAAAAAGTAGACCGTTTGGAATTGGCGGCGGTAATGGCTGCGAAAACGAATATTCCGATTGGAAAAATTCAGGCTCAGGAAAAAGAAAAGCTTCTGAATATGGAAGGTCTTCTGATGAACAGAGTCGTTGGCCAGGATCACGCTTTGAAAATTCTTTCGGACGCTATTGTAGAAAACCGAAGTGGATTAAACAAGCCTGGACAACCCATTGGATCATTCTTCCTTTTAGGCCCGACCGGAACCGGAAAAACAGAATTGGCAAAATCGATGGCAGAATTGCTTTTCAATGATGAAAAAGCGATGGTACGTTTCGATATGTCAGAATTTAAAGAAGAACATTCTGCAGCTCTTTTATACGGAGCGCCTCCGGGTTACGTAGGTTACGAAGAAGGTGGGATGTTGGTGAATAAAATCAGGCAACAACCTTACACCGTAGTTTTATTTGATGAAATTGAAAAAGCGCATCATTCAGTTTTTGATGTGTTTTTACAGATTATGGACGAAGGAAAAGTTCATGACAAGCTTGGAAAAGAAGGAGATTTCAGCAACGCTTTGATTTTGTTTACTTCAAATATCGGAAGTGAAGAAATTGTAAAACAGTTTGAAGAAGGAAAAGTTCCCGAATCGAATTCATTGATGCAGATTATGTCAAATTCTGGAAAATTCAGACCCGAATTTTTGGCGAGAATTACAGAAATTATTCCTTTTGCACCGATTACAGAATCTATTGCAGAAAGAATCTTTAATATCCAGCTGAAATCACTTCATAACTCATTAACAAGATTGGGAATGAGCTTGAAAATTAGTGATGAAGCGGTAAAGAATTTAGCATTAAATGGATTCAGCAGTAAATATGGAGCAAGACAGATTTCCGGGGTAATCAGATCGCAACTGGCAAGACCAATTTCGAAAATGATTGTAAGAGAAGAAGTGAAATCCGGGCAAAATCTTTCGGTAGAATGGAATAGCGAAGAAGAAAAAATCAGCTGGAAAGTAGATTAATTGTTGCTCAATCGGAAATGAAATTTTAAAAAAACGTCTTTGCGATTGAGTAGCTTTACCCAAATAAAATGAAAACGAATCTCAAGAAAATTATAGTATCGGCAGTATTCCTGAGCTGTTCACATTTTGTGAATGCGCAGTTTCTTGCTGCTTCAGACACTTCGGAAAGCAGTGTAAGAAAATACAAGAATATCATAGAAGCCAACAAGGAAATTGTGACATTTATCGAATTTTCTATGGTTGAGAAAGGGTTGCCAAAGCATTTGAGAAATTTAGCTTTAATAGAATCTCATTTTAACCGAAATATTACTTCACATGCAGGAGCGGTAGGAGTTTGGCAGTTTATGACCGCTCATGCCAATCAATACGGATTAACAGAAGACCGCCGAAATGATTTATACAGAAGTACAAAAACAGCTGCCGTTTCGCTGAAAAATCTGTATAAAAAATATAACAATTGGGTAACCGTTGTTGCTGCTTATAATTGTGGAGAAGGAAATATTGCCAAAGCGATGCAGGCTGCAAACTCTACACAATACCATGTTTTTTCTAAATATTTGCCTGCGGAAACCATTAATCATGTGAAGAAATACTTGAATGCATGTTATGCAACAGGAGAATTAAACTCGGTTTTGGCAAATTATAATGATTCCAGAACGATTCATCTTTTAAATAATAGGGCGACAAACTCTCAGGAAATTGCTTTGTCGGAAACCGAAATTAATGCAGGATTTAAGCTGGGCGTAATTGCAGAAGAATTAAAAATTAATATGAATGATCTTCTGGGTTGGAATCCTGAAATTGTAAGCACATTAGAGAATGATGGAGAAAGCAAACTCTTTCTTCCTACAGATTTGATGCCCGATTTCTTAATGAAAAAAAATGCAATTCTTTCTAAATCGATACGTACAAAATAATTTAAAATAAAAAATCCGAGAGTAATACTTCGGATTTTGTTTTATAGGACTTAAACAGATTCTATTTCAATTTCTTTTGTTTCGTTATTCCGCTCAATAATGATTTTCATTTTTGAACCGAAAAATTTTCTTAGAAAAGAGTACATTTCACAATTGTTTGTTGGAGGTGTTTCACCATTAATACTTATCAAAGTATCACCTGGAACCAAATTTTCGACTTTTGCAGAAAGTCTTGTTATCATACTTTTTTCTTTCTCAACATTATAACCGACAGAAAAACCTATATTATATAGAGCATTATCATTAATGCTTTCAGTATTCTGATTTACCTGTTTTATAAAAAGTTTGTGATTTTTTAAATCTAAATAGGAAATAAACTGTTTGCTAAAATCAAATCCCATATTATTAAAATCATTTTTTGATGTTTCAAAAACCTGATTTTTTACAGTGAGGTTTCCGACCTCTAGTGGAGAATTGTAAACTTTGTAATGTATATCTTCATCATTATTAACGCCATGTATTCCAATGCTACTTCCTTTACTTTTATAGGAAATGTGTTGTGCTGTTTTGATATAGTTCTCAAGCTTATAATTTGTTGTACTTATTCCGTAAGCGCTTCCTGTATCAAAAAGAGCGTATCTTGTCTCTCCTCCAATCTTTATGGGAACCGCCGGACTTTTTTTTTGAAGTTTCATTTTGGTAAAACCCTTCAATTGACTTTCATTAAAATCCGAGTGATGATGAAAAATAATTTTTTTACTGTCAGGATTTATTTCCACAATATAATTTTCCATGACATCACGTCCGATAATTCCACTTATCTTTAAGTTCGTGCAACTCATTTTTGAGAATAAACTTAAATCTGTATAAATAACTTCTTGGTTAAGGTAGTTTTGATTTAAAAAATTAAAAGAAAAATTCACTGCATTCATCGATTTCCTTTCACTGCCAATTCCACCTATATTTTCAATCTTTTTTGAGATTGGAAGATTAGGAAAAACCTCAGAATTTATACATGTTTTATATGCTCCGGTATCAAAAACAAATTGATGATTTTTACCTTCTACCCATACATGAACAATAGGAAATCCATCTATAATTTCAAACGGTACTGATAACTCTTGAGCTTGGTTTTTCGTAAAAGATAGAAATAGAATAAAGAATAAGAAAAGTTTGTACATGGTAGATTAAAAATATTTAATATTAAAAATAATGTTTTTTGTCCCTTTATGAAATTTATCTCTTTCTAAAGATATAAAAAAATGTTGAAAATGCTTTAAATACAAAAGATTGACGTATATAAAATCTCATTATGCAAAACTTAAAAGACCGAAACTCATCAAGTTCCGGTCTTTTTTAAAATATCAATATCTAAATTTATGAAAATTATTAATTAAGGATTTGAAATGATCAGTGTTGAAGGGATATCTGATAGCCAAAGACTTTTAGAATCGATCAAACCTCGCCAGCTTTTTTTGCTGATTAACATTAAATCTTGGGCCTGTAAAAACTCCTTTTCAATCTGTTTTTCGTTATATAAAGTGATGTGATTGGGTGCAACCTGTTCGATGCTTCTGATGAGCTCTTTCACTTCAATATTGTTTCTGATCTGTCCTGCAACATCCAAAATAATGATTTGGGAATTATTATTGTTAATCAGTCTTTTCGCATATTCAAGTAAATAAAAATCACTTAAATTAAAGATAGGAATGAATACTCTGTCTGCCGAATTAAAATCTCTGTCTACCAAAACTCCGACAGGAATATTGGTGTTATCGAGAATCTGCAGCGTAGAATCATCGAATGGCGAATTGTTGAAAATATTACTTTTCCCTTTTACAGTGTTCAGTAATTTTTCAGGATTAATAATTTTTGTGGTGAAACCTAAAAGTCTTCCGAGTAAGCTTCCTTCGTACATTGATTTTCCGAGCATGATCAAAAGAAGGTCGTAATTTCCTTTGTTCGAAATATTCGTCAGATCATTTTCAATATCGGTGGAAGCTTTGAAAAGGATAGCGACTTCAAGCTGAAGTTCCTGCGAAGTTTCAATCACATTTTTGAACTGTTCTTTCTCAAAATTATCGATATCAAAAGCGTGCAATTCATCTACAGGAGCAATATTCATGGCGGTTACGCTTTTGTTGCCATTCATTTTATGCGTAAGATTATCGGCAAGTTTCAGTAATGTACTTCCTGATTCCGGAGTTTCAAAAGATAAAAGGACTCGGTATTTTGCATCGTTTTCATCATGTTCTTCCTCTTCCAGTGACGATTTTTTTCCTTTAAAGAAATAATTGATCATATCAAGACAAGGCCCGGTCATAAATGTGGTGAATAATGCCATGATGACCAACATTGTAAATAATTCAGGGCCTAACACTCCAAGATCGTAACCGATATTTAAAACAATTAATTCTGTTAAACCTCTCGTATTCATCAACGCGCCAATTGTAAGACTGTCTTTCCAGTTTAGTTTTAAAAATTTAGCAGTTAATGCACTTCCCACAAATTTCCCGATTACGGCGGTAAGAATAATAAATCCGCCTATTTTCCAAAGATGTGGGTCATTTAGTAACCCGATTTGTGTTCTTAAACCAGTAAATACAAAGAAAAGAGGAAGCAATAATACCAAGGCAACATCTTCTATTTTTTCGATGAAAAGATTCCTGAATTTTACGTTTTCAGGCATGATTGCTCCAGCCATGAAAGCTCCGAATAAAGCATGAATTCCGATAACTTCTGTGGCATAAGATGAGATAATTAAGATTAAGAAAAATACGGCAACCAATGCTTTGCTGATAAAACCTTTTCCTTTCTGAGATTCTGCAATTCTATGTAAAAAGGGTCTCACCGCTTTAATCATGATGAAAACATAAACTATCGCCATGATAATAACGAAAATTGACCCTGAGAAAGATCCTGCTTTTACCACTGCAATTACCGCTGCCAAAATACACCATGCTGTAATATCATCAGCTGCGGCACAGGTAATAACGACGGTTCCGATTTTGGTTTTGTGTAAATTTCTTTCCTGTACAATTCTGGCGAGAACCGGAAATGCAGTGATACTCATTGCAATCGCTATAAATAAAGCAAAGGAACTGAACTGAATTCCTTCTGGAGCAAATTCTTTATAAATAAAATAAGACAGCCCAACTCCCAACGCAAAAGGGATGATAATACTTGCGTGACTGATCACAACTGCATCGTGTGCTTTTTTTCTTAAAACACTTAAATCAAGCTCCATTCCGACAATATACATGAAGAGAATCAAACCAATCTGGCTTAAAAACTGTAAGTTTCCTAATGATTCTGTCGGAAAAATAAATGCTGAAAGCTCAGGAAAATATAATCCGAAAAGTGATGGCCCTAAAACAATTCCGGCAATCATTTCTCCGATTACGGAAGGCTGTTTTAGTTTCATACAAATCCAGCCGAATAATTTTGCCACCAAAATAATGGTAACAATCTGAGCCAGTAAAAGTGCTAAAGGATGATGAAGGTTTGATAAAAAAGAATCAGTAAAATTTTCCCACATCGTCGTGCCTGTTGCTTTGCTTGGAGGAATATTTTCTCCTATTTCGAGGGTTTTTCCTTCCACAAAAAACCAGTACATCAATGTCGAGAAAAATATAATCGTTGCTATATAAAAAATGATATTTCTATATTTCCCCATAATCATTAGTCATTTATTTGAGTGTAAATTTCTAAAGAATAAACGGATGTAAAAACTTGTTTTTTTTGAAATGTAACGAATACGCAGAATAATGTAATGAAAAGAATAAAGATGTAATTTAAACCTGATTAAAATCCATCCCATTTAGAAAATAAAAAGGATGGATTGTGTAAGGTTCTTATTATTTTAATTCAAAATAAGCCAGATTGACGCCGTCGTTTTCAAAAATAATTCTGATTTTATTTTCTCCTTTTATAAGGTTGATGCCCTTTTTGGAAACCGTTTTCCAATTTTCAGTTCCGCCTGTTGCATCTAAAGAAATTGTTGATAATAGTTTTCCTGTAGCATCTTCAATTCTTATTTTTGCATTGCTAATGCTGGCATATTTTAGGTCTAAAGAATAGATTTTATTTGTTTTGGAATTGATTGTGTACTGAAGCCATTCTCCGGATTCAGTTTTTCCGACGTAATATTGATTGTCATTGGTTTTATAAATATCAACACCATCATTTCTAAGCTGATTTCCCGAATTCCATTCTGATCTTTTTGCCGGATCACTCACCCAAAGATTGATAAAATCTTTATCTGAATAAGCAGATCCTATTCTTCCAAGATCATAATCCGTTGCAAATATTTTTCCGGGAGCCTGATGATTTTTAAAAGGTTTTGTAGAATCATCAGTTGTCTGTCTGAACATCGCATCGGTTACGTCTTTTTTAATCTCGGTATTGCTAAATTTATAGTTGTCTGCAATTTTCATTAAAGCTTTCTCTGCAAATTCTTTCGAAGGTTTCTCACCGCCATTTTTCCAGTAATCTAATAGTTTTTGATATTCCGGAGTGATTTTTACATTGTTGATTCCTGCAATATTATCAATTTTTTTCATGGGCCAAAATGCATAACCGATATTGTGTTTATCCAGTAACTGAATCAGTTCCGTAAACCAGACATTAGAATTTTCGCCGGTTTCTCCCAACCAAATAGGAATATTATATTTTTCCCTTAGATCTAAAATAAACTTTAACGTTGCATCATCATTGTAGTTCCAGTATTTATGAAAACTAAAAACGAGATTGTCGTCCCAAAGCGGTGTTAGACCATTGTAATTATTTCCCCAACCGTTTCCTTCAAGAAAAATAATATGCTTTTTGTCAACGGTACGAATGGCTTCGGTGATTTCTTTTTGAAGTTTCCACAGGGGAGCATTTGACATTTCATCTGTTCCGTTCTGATTTTTCCCTGTGAAATTAATATTCGGTTCGTTAATCAAATCATATCCGCCGATCCACGTTTCATCTTTATATCTTTCTGCTAATTTTTTCCAAAGTGCAATTGTTTTTTTCTGATTTTCCTCACTTTCCCAAAGAGAAGGTTTCGATTTGTCATTATCAGAAATATTCACATCATTTCCTTGTCCGCCCGGAGCTGCATGAAGATCAAGAATTAAATAAATTTTATTGTCTTTGCACCATTTCAAAAGATCATCGGTCATTATAAAACCTTCTTCCAGCCAGGTATTTTGTCCTTTTATCTTTTCTTTTTCGATAGGCAAAGTGTAAAGATTATAATGCATTGGAAGACGGATCGAGTTAAACCCTGACTTTGCTAAAAAATCAATATCCTGTTTTGTGATTCCGTTTTTTAAATAGGCTTTATAGAAATTTTCCATTCCATCCTTACCGATGAGTTCTGCAATTTTTTCTTTGATCTTATATTGTGGTCCTGCAAAATCTGCAGTTTTCAGCATATAACCTTCCTGCAGCATCCATCCTCCTAAACCTAAGCCTCGAAGTTGAATATTTTCACCTTTATCATTAATTATTTTCTGTCCTTGTGTTTTTAACAACTGTGATGTCCCAAATTGAGACAATAAAAAAGCAGATAATAGAATGGCTCCTTTCATAATGGTTATTTTAAATATTAGGGAAAATTTTTAGAATTTTGAATTTAACAAATATATTTAAAATATTTAAATAAAATCAAATATGAAATTACAGGATTTAGTTCTTCACAAGCTTATAAAATATTTACAGAAAGTTATGTCAAGATGCTAATTTTTTCTTCAATAAAAAAAACGGACTTTAGCCCGTTTCTATTGATATTGAAAAATATTTTAATCTAAGAAATCAACTTCATAATCTCTAAAGCTACTTTCAACGCTTCAGTTCCATCTTCCAGAGAAACTTCTACATTTTTATCTTCTAAAATGGCATCAGCAAAAGAATTTAATTCATCCAAAATCGCATTATTTGCCTGAATATTTGGGTATTCAAATAAAATCTGATTTTTTTCACCTTCTGCATTTTCAATAATCATATCAAAAGGAGTAGGATTTTCGGGCGCATCTTTCATTCTGATAACCTCAGCTTTTTTCTCTAAGAAATCAACAGAAATATAAGCGTCTTTCTGGAAAAAACGACTCTTTCTCATCGCCTTCATCGAAATTCTGGAAGTCGTCAAATTGGCAACACAGCCATTTTCAAACTCAATTCTTGCATTGGTAATATCCGGAGTTTTACTTACCACACAAACGCCGCTTGCATGAATGTTTTTTACTTTAGATTTTACCACACTCAACAAAATATCAAGATCGTGAATCATTAAATCTAAAACTACAGAAACATCAGTTCCGCGAGGATTAAATTCTGCTAAACGGTGAATCTCAATAAACATCGGATTTTGAATGTAATCTTTTGCGCCAATAAACGCAGGATTGTATCTTTCAACGTGGCCAACCTGTGCTTTGATGCCGTTTTCTCGACATTTTGAGAGAATTTCTTCAGCCTGTTCAAGCGTCTGAGTTACCGGTTTTTCGATGAAAAAATGAAGCCCTTTTTCGATAGCTTTCAGAGCATAATCATAATGATACAATGTTGGTGTTACAATATCCAACATTTCGATTTGATCTAATAATTCATCAAAATTTTCAAAATATTTGTATCCGAATTCAGCTTCTAGCTTTCTTCCGTTTTCTATATCTTTATCGTGGAAACCTACGAAATCGTATTTATCAGATTGATTAAGAAGTCTTAAATGTATCTTTCCTAAATGTCCGGCGCCTACCAAACCTGCTTTTAACATAGCGTTGTAATTTTTGTAAAGATAATAATTTTAGGTGTTCGGAAATAGATGATAGGTTTTAGGTTGATACGTATTGATTGTTTTTTTACTTTTGTAGCTACACTATCTAATAACTGTTGATGATGCACGATTCGTTTGTACATAAAGGGAAAAGGAAAAATTTGGTTGAATATCTCAGACACAAGATTGGGATATCGGATGAAAATGTACTTTCTGCAATAAATGAAGTACCAAGACACCTCTTTATAGAAAGCATTTTTGAAGATTTTGCATATGAAGACCGTGCTTTTCCGATATTGGCGCATCAGACGATTTCTCATCCTTCAACGGTGGCAGAGCAGTCTGAACTTTTGCAGGTGAAGGCTGGAGAAAAAGTGCTTGAAATAGGAACGGGTTGTGGTTACCAAACTGCAGTTTTATTGGCAATGAAAGCTTTAGTTTATACCGTTGAAAGACAAAAAGACCTTTTTGATTTTTCTAAAAAGAAGCTGCGTGAAATGCATCTTTATCCTAAATTCCAAAGCTTTGGAGATGGCTTTGCCGGACTTCCTACTTTTGCACCATTTGATAAAATTGTTGTGACTTGCGGAGCATCTGTTTTACCGACAGAATTATTAAAACAACTAAAAGTGGGTGGGAAAATGGTTATTCCTTTGGGTCCGACCGACCAACAGGTTTTATACCGATTCACTAAAATTTCTCCTACAGAAATTGAAAAGGAAGAATTCGGAGCTTACAAATTTGTTCCGATGTTGAATAATACAAATCAGTAGGCTGAAGATTAGTTCTCATAACCTGCAAATATACTATGAGCCAAGAAAAAAAGAATGCAATAAAATCAATAGTATTTTATTTAATAGCAATATTGATAATAGTTTTAATAAATGTTTCTGGCAAATTTAAATCTGGACCATGCACGCCAAACTTTGATGTTTTGTCGGTTTTCGTTTTAGCTATACTAAACGTTATTTTACTAATCATTAATGGTATAAAGGTATTTGTTTTGAAAAAAGAAATGAAACTTTCAACTATTATACATCTTGTTATTCTAGTAATTTGGATCATTTTATTACTTATAAATTAATTTGAATCCAATCAACTTTTAACTAAAATGATAGATGATTAACGCTGATATTTTTGATTATAACGAAAGACAAGCAGATTCAGATAAAGAAATTTGCATAAAACTTTCTCAATTGATTGATTCTGGGCTGAATGATGCTGAGAATAAAATCTGGCATGCACATCCGGTCTGGTTTTTAGAGGGAAATCCAATTGTGGGTTACAGTAAGCAGAAAAAAGGAATCCGCCTTATGTTTTGGAGCGGAAGATCCTTTAATGAAGAACAGTTGAATGTAGAAGGTGAAAAATTTCAGGATGCATCTGTATTTTATAATAATATGAATGAAATGAATGAAACTGATATTCTACGTTGGCTGAAAAAGTCTGTGGAAATTCAGTGGGATTATAAAAATATTGTAAAACGAAAAGGCGAATTAATTAGATTAAAATAATTTATTTAAAACCATTAACCTGAGATTTTTCGGAACGAAAATTGGACTTTAATTTGAATGAAATCAAGAAAATAAGTCAATAATAATTAATAGGAACCTCACTTGTAAAAGTAGTGAGGTTTTTATTTGTCTAAATAATAAAATAATGAAAGTTTTTATAAACAAAAGAATTCCCGAAACAGGAATTACAATGCTGGAGGAAGCCGGTTTGGAAGTTATAGTCCCTGAAAATGATGATTTGTCACATGAAGAATGGTTAGAATACTGTAAAAATACCGATACAATTTTAAATGTTGGCGCCAATAAATTTAATCAGGAATTTTTTGAGAAATGTCCAAATGTAAAGGCAATTGCATTGTTCAGCGTAGGTTTTGATCATGTTGATATTAAAGAAGCTACCAAAAGAAATATTCCGGTAGGAAATACGCCAGATGTTTTGAGTCGGGCTACTTCTGATGTTGCATTTTTATTGATGCAATCGGTTTCCAGAAGAACCAGTTTTTATTTTCAAAAAGTGAAAGATGGGAATTGGGGAAACTTTGATCCGCTTTATGAGCTCGGGCAGGAATTGTATGGTAAAACGTTGGGTATTTTCGGCTTAGGAAGAATTGGTTTTGAAATGGCTGAAAAATGTAAAAAAGCCTTCGGAATGAATATCATTTATCACAACAGAAATCATAATGAAGAAGCCGAAAAAGAACTGAATGCAAAATATGTTTCTTTTGATGAATTAATCGAGCAATCGGATGTTTTGAGTATTCATGCGAATTTTAAACCTGAACAAAGTGATCTTTTTAATGCTTCAGTTTTTGAAAGGATGAAAAAAAATGCAATTTTTGTGAATACAGCGAGAGGAGGTTTTCATAATCAGAAAGATTTGTATCAGGCTTTGGTTTCAGGGCAGATTTGGGGCGCTGGTTTAGACGTTACCAACCCGGAACCTATTGAAGATAATGATCCTATTTTACAATTGTCGAATGTGTGCGTTCTTCCACACATTGGTTCTGCAACGATCGAAGCCCGAAATGGTATGGCAAGGCTGGCTGCAGAAAATATTATTGCTTTTTCTAAAGGACAAAAAATGCCGCATATTGCAAATCCGGAAGTATATTAAACTTGGGATTCGATTTAATTTGAAATCTTTAAAAGAAAGTTGCAATTTTCCAACTCGATTCTTTCAACTTTTTCCATGTCTCTTATCCAATTGGAACCATTTTTGTCTATTCTAATTCAACACTAAATATAATTATTATGATCACTGAAGATAACAAAAACGAGCAGGACAGAAAACTGGAGGAAATGGATTACAGACCAAGTGAAGATATTTTCAATAAAGAGCAACATATTCCTTTGGATGGAGATGGTAATCCTATCACCAATCCCGGTCACGTCAACGACGGAATGCCTTATGGTTTAGATATTCCGGGAGCAGAGGATGATGATAATTTCGAACAAATCACAGATCAGCTTCCTGATGAAGAAAATAATCTATACAGCAGAAGCGATAATGAAGATGATCATGAAGAAGAAAATGACGATATAGTAAGCTAAAAGTTTAATCCCCGCTATTAATTTTGCGGGGATTTGTATGTTTAGAAAAAATTCGTAAAACTATTTCTATAGTTTGTTTTTATTCTGATTTTCTTTTATAATAAAGCTGTGTCAGTCCCGTCTCGTATGTTTTTGCACTCACAAACTGAAGCTCCTGTTCTGGTCTTCCGTCTTTAAAAAGTCTTGTTCCATTGCCTAATAAAACAGGAACAATAGAAATTATAAATTCATCTACCAAATCGTTCTTTAATAATTCGTTTATTATTTCTGAACCACCGTCACAATAAATGTTTTTTCCGTTTTCAGATTGTAGTTGTTTTACCAAATCAGTCAGATTTCCTGTGTAAAAAGTGGTTCTTCCAACATTGGGTTTTTCAGTTCTTGTAATGACATAGACATCTCTTTTCCCATTATCGTAATGAGATGATCCTAATTCTTTAAGCACATAATCATAAGTTTTTCGCCCGATAATTAAGGTGTCAATGTTTTCTGTAAATTCTGAATAACCATAATCTTCACCTTCTTTTTCTACAATTTTCAGGAAACTGAGGTCATCATTCGGTTTAGCAATATAACCGTCTAAACTTGTGGCAATAAAAAGTGATACTTTTCGCATGGTTTTATTTTATTTTAAATCTTAATAATAATTTTTAATGATTCCGAAGTGACATCGTTAATCATAAAATACATGATTGTAAATGTATGTGTAGCTTTTGTGTTTTGCAAATTTAAAACTAACGAAAAACCAGTGTGATTGTGTAAAGGTCTTTACAACTATTGATAATGTAGGGTTTACAATTCGAAAAGATTCAAAACTTATTCTTCAATTTTTCACTTCTTTTTATTTTATATATTAACTTTGGCAATCTTAGAATAATAAAAGAACCGAGGAGATCTCAAAATCCCGAAAGTTCATAAAAATAGTACAGAATATGAAACTTAAGTACAGTCTGCTCGCTTTGGCAGCGCCTTTCTTAATGAATGCACAACAACTCATGACACCTGAAATTCTTTGGACTTTGAAAAAAGTAGGAGTGCAGGCTGTTTCACCCGATCAATCTTCGCTGATTTATAAAGTCGGACAGGTTGATCTAAAAACTGAAAAAACAAAAAACGAAAGTTATTTCCTGGATGTTATCAATAATCAGTCTTCTAAAATTGATTTAGGTAAAAAAGCTTTAGTTCAGTGGGATAAAAACGGATTGTACGCTCAGGAAGGTGAAAAAATCTATCTTTCAAAAGACAGCGGAAAAACCTGGACAGAATTTTACACCATCGGCGAAGCAGATAACATCGTTATTTCTCCTGATGGAAAGAAAATTGCTTTCAGCAAGCAAGTTTTGGTGGAAAAACTGATGGGGAAAGATAAATATGCAGATACTCCAAAAACGACTGCCCAGATTTACACAGATCTCAATCACAGACACTGGGATTATTTTAATGAAGGGAAATATAATCATGTTTTTGTAGTCAATACTTCTTCAAGTGTAGATTCTGCTAAAGATTTATTGGAAGGAAAAACTTGGGATTCTCCGCAAAGACCTTTCGGTGGAGCAGAAGATTTTGTCTTCAGTCCGGATTCTTCAAAACTTCTGTATGTTACAAAGCCTAAAAGCGGTAAAGAATATTCTACAAGCACAAATACAGATATCTTCGCTTACGATTTAGCGTCAGCAACGACAAAAAATTTAACTGAAGGAATGATGGGTTATGATGTGAACCCAAAATTTTCACCAGATGGAAAATGGTTGCTGTGGCAAAGTATGGAGCGAGAAGGATATGAAGCTGATAAAAATGATATTGTGGTAATGGACTGGAAAACCGGTGCAAAAAGCAATATGACAGGAAACTGGGACGAAAGCGTAACAGGAACAACTTTCTGGAGCAGCGATTCTAAAAGTATCTATTTTAATGCAGCTTTTCGTGGAACTGTTCAGTTATTTTCTGTAGATCTTAAAAATGCAAAAGTGAGTCAGATTACAAAAGGAAATTTTGATGTAACCGATATTTTTGCGGAAGGAAAAAAATCTCTTTTAGTTTCAA
Source organism: Chryseobacterium sp. CFS15 (assembly GCF_031118795.1). Lineage (NCBI taxonomy): Bacteria > Pseudomonadati > Bacteroidota > Flavobacteriia > Flavobacteriales > Weeksellaceae > Chryseobacterium > Chryseobacterium sp. CFS15. The sequence continues at coordinate 278,612 of NZ_JAVHYL010000002.1, forward strand.
AAACCGATATCAACCATGCTTCAGAATTATTCTCTGTAAATCTTAAAAACGGAGAATTAAGCCAGGTTACAGACGTCAATAAAGACACCTATGCGAAATTAGCACAAGGAAAATCTGAATTGAAAATGGTGAAAACCACAGACGGAAAAGAAATGGGAGTGTGGTTCCATTATCCACCAAACTTCGATCCGAATAAAAAATATCCGACTTTAGTATATTGTCAGGGAGGTCCACAATCTGGACTTACGCAATTTTTCAGTACAAGATGGAATTTTGCTTTAATGGCAGCAAACGGTTATGTTGTTGTTGCACCAAACCGTCGCGGGATGCCGGGTTGGGGAACAAAATGGAATGAAGCAATTTCAAAAGATTGGGGCGGACAACCGATGAGAGATTATTTGGCAGCAACAGATTATGCTAAAACGTTACCTTACGTTGATGGTGACAGAGTTGCAGCAGTTGGAGCAAGTTACGGTGGTTACAGCGTATTTATGTTGGCGGGAATTCATGAGAACAGATTCAAAACGTTTATCGCTCACGATGGATTATTTGATATGAAATCTTGGTATTTAACCACCGAAGAACTTTGGTTTGCCAACTGGGACTTGGGTTCACCTTGGGAAAAACCTCTTCCAAAAGCATATACAGAATTTAACCCGAGTAATTTTGTGGAAAAATGGAATAAACCAATTATGATTTTTCAGGGTGGAATAGATTACCGTGTTCCTTACGAACAAGGTCAGGAAGCTTTCCAGGCTGCGAAATTGAGAGGTCTGAAATCAAAGCTAGTATATTTCCCGAACGAAAACCACTGGGTTCTTCATCCGCAAAACGGCTTAGTTTGGCAGAGAGAATTTTTTGATTGGTTGAAAGAAACGCTTTAATAATCAATAATTAAAAATGAATAATTAATTTAAGTATTCAAAAATATCAATAGGAACGGGCTTTAGCCCGTTTTTTGTTTAATAATAACGAAAATATTTAGTTTGATTTAAAAGAAATTTTTGCGCTTTTTGCGTTAAATAAATTCAATTCAAAATTTATATCTTAAGATTATGGAGAACCGAATTTCATCATTTCCACCATTTATTGATAGTCAATCGAAAATTTTAATTTTAGGTTCAATTCCCGGTGTGAAGTCTTTAGAAAAACAACAATACTACGCTCATCCTCAAAACAAATTCTGGAAGATTATTTTTGAACTGTTTAATGAAGAATTTACAGAAGATTATTCAGAACGAATTGATATTTTAAAGAAAAATAACATTGCAATTTGGGATGTCATCGATTCCTGCGAAAGAAAAGGAAGCCTCGATTCTGAAATTAAAAATGAAGAAGCCAACCAGATTGGAGAGCTTTTAGAAAGTTATCCAAACATTCAGGCAATATTTTGCAATGGCGGAAAGTCATATAAAAATCTACAGAAATTATTAGGCAAAAATTTTAGAATCCCAATATATTTATTGCCTTCAACAAGCCCTCTTCACACGATTTCTTTTGAAAGAAAATTTGAGGAATGGAAAAAAGTATTAGATTATTTATAAACTTTAAACATTTCCAATTAAAAAGATATATTTGTGTTCCACAAATACTTTTATATGAAGAAAAATTTTTTGCTACTATTTTGTATTATTTCAAGCCTTGTTTTTTCGCAAGAGTATACTTTTTATTATGAACTTGATTATCACAAGGCTAATGGAATTAAAAAACTAGGTATTATGCGTGTCGGTTTTCAAGGTACAGATCCAGTTTTACAACTCTATAAACCAAATCAACGTTTATTTGCTGTAATTAGAGATTTTTCGACTAAAGAGCGACATTATTTCTATTATATAAATTCAAAAAAGAAGGGAGAAATATATAATTATATAGGTACAGTTTCTAACATGAAAGATTTGGATGATTTTTTTATAGTAAAACCTATTTCTGATGAAAAGTATCCTACAATTGATAAGATAATATTACTTCATTCTGAGTTTGGTCATAATAATTCGTATTATTTATTCAAAAATGAAGTTATAAATAAAGATTCTCTGTCTGTATTTTCTTTAAAAGGAGAATTTGATAATTTCAAGGAATTACAACTTTTTCCAATAATAAAAAAAGAAGTAAAAATAATTTTACCTCAGAAGTTTAAATATATTTCATTTTCAAAAATTCAAAATCTTACATCATGTTCCATAACTACTTCTTATAAGAATTTTAATAAAGTAGATCATTATAATCAAGGACAAGTCATCAAAAATACATGTGATTAAAGTTTTACTAAATATACTATGTTTCACAAATTATTTATAATGAAGAATTTTTTTTTGCTTTTATTTTGTTTTATTTCGAGCTTTGCTTTTTCGCAGAAGTATCATTTTGATTATTTCATAAAAGAAAAATCAGAATATCAAATAACTAAAAAACATGTTTGGAATAAAGAATGGTTTTATGATACAAAAAATGGTGTTAGACTCAATCTTGAGTCTGAAAAAAATAATATTATTGCGGTACTTTATTCACAAGATTACAAATTAAAACATGTTTTTAAAGTGAAAAATATAGGGAAGCAAGTTAATTTTTTATACAAGCATTCTCGCAAAATAAATCAGGAACATTATCATGAAATTCCTTACAAAGGAAAAGAAGTCTTTGAGATTAAAAAACTTGATTCTTTGAAATATAGTTTTGTTGTTTTCAAGAATTCAAAACGGAAAAAGAAAGTAATTGACGCAGTTGTAAATTTGGTTATTGGAAAGTTTGAATATATTGATTTTAGAATAGATCATATAATTACACGTGAAGCTGAAAAACAATTAAAAAATTTGCTTAATCAGAATCAAAAATATATAGTTAGAAGTGTTGATTATAAATACAATTCTAAATATAATAGATCTAATTTTTTTGAATTGATTCAAAAAGTCGACTTGACTGTAGAGGTACCTAAAGTTTTAAAAGAACCTACTAATTGGTCAGATTTTAAAGAGTAAAAATGCGATTCAATCGAATCGCATTTTTTAATATTTATTTTTCAAGTCTATAAACTTCCTCATAAGGCTGAATCAAAACCCAACCATTACCTGAAAATTTCATCTGAAACTCTTCGCCGCTTCCTCTTCCGATTAAACTTTTAAAAGAAACATTGGTTTTCAGTTCTGGGCTTAGGTTTCCAGACCAGGCTACAGTTGCGTTCGGATCTGTGAAAACTGGTGCATCCGGAGTTACTAATAGAGTTAATGGCTCACCGTGAGTAGTAATTGCGATATGTCCTGTTCCCGAAAGTTTTACCTGAAACAATCCGCCCGACATTACTCCGGCAATACTTTTCAGCATGGTGATGTCACTTTTTATGCTTTGTTCGTGTGCTAAAATATCATTTCCGTTCACACAAACCGTTTCGTTATTGAGATGTAAAATTCTTACTTTTTTACCATCATCTGCAACATATAGTTTTCCTGTTCCTTCTGCTTTCATCAACTTTGCACCTTCTCCGCTGATTGCTTTTTTCAACAAATTCCCAAGTCCGCCAGAAAGCATTCCTTGTCTTTCAAAATTAATATTGCCGATATAACCGACCATACTTCCTGTTTTTGTCCAGACAGATTGATTGTTTAGGTTGATTTCTAAAAGTGCTGGTTTTTCCAGTTCGAAATAATCTCTTTCAAGAGGGTTTTCTTTTGTTTCATTTACAAAAGATTCAATAGAATATTTGCTCATCGTTTAATATTTTGATTAAGCCAAAATAGTCATTTTTTTGCTGATAAAAAATCAAAAATAATAAAATTTTAGCCTCAAAGCCTCATGAATAAAGAGGCGTGAAATAAACACTTGACAAAGGGGTATAGAATGTTGTATATTTGCACTTCGAAAATTACACCATGTAATTTTACATAATTTTTAAACCGTAATTTAAAAAATGAAAACATCCGATTTTAATTTCGACCTTCCTGAAGAATTATTGGCAGAACACCCTTCTGAGCATAGAGATGAAGCTAGATTAATGGTTCTCGACAGAAAAACTCAAACCATTGAGCATAAATTATTCAAAGATGTAGTAGACTATTTCGATGAGAAAGATCTTTTCATCTTTAATAATACTAAAGTTTTCCCGGCTCGTCTTTACGGAAATAAAGAAAAAACAGGAGCTAAGATTGAAGTTTTCTTATTGAGAGAACTTGATAAAGAAACTCGTGTTTGGGATGTTTTGGTAGATCCTGCAAGAAAAATAAGAATTGGTAACAAATTATTCTTCACTGAAGACGAATCTTTGGTTGCTGAGGTAATCGATAATACAACTTCAAGAGGTAGAACTTTAAGATTCTTATTTGATGGTTCTTATGAAGAATTCAGATCAAAATTAAAAGAATTAGGAGAAACTCCGCTTCCAAAATATATCAAAAGAGACGTAGAACCGGAAGATGCTGAGAGATATCAAACGATTTATGCAAAAGTGGAAGGAGCTGTAGCGGCACCAACTGCAGGTTTGCATTTCTCTAAGCATTTGATGAAGAGACTAGAGATCAAAGGAATTGATTTTGCTGAGGTCACACTTCACGTAGGATTAGGAACTTTCAACCCAATTGAGGTAGAAGATTTGTCTAAGCATAAAATGGAATCAGAAGAAATCATCATCGATGAGAAAAATGCTGAAATTATCAATAGAGCTGTTCAGGAAAACAGAAGAGTTTGTGCAGTAGGAACGACGACGATGAGAGCAATTGAAACTTCTGTTTCTTCAAACAGAAAAATTTCGGCTTTCAATGGTTGGACTAATAAATTCATTTATCCACCACATGATTTCGGAATTGCCAACACAATGATTACCAATTTCCATACGCCAAAATCAACTTTAATGATGATGATTGCTGCGTTTGCCGGAAAAGATTTCCTAATGCATGCATACGAAGAAGCCGTAAAAGAAAAGTATAAATTCTATTCTTACGGTGACGCAATGTTGATTATATAAAACAAGTAAAAAGAACCAAGTTAAAAGTATAAAGTTAGAGGTTAAGATGAGAGAAAACGATTTACTTACGAGAACTTTTGAATTTGGAGTTAATTGTCTTATATTTTTAAGAAAACTACCAAATGATTCTGAAAGTAAATTGATAAGATTTCAGCTTGGAAAATCTGCTACATCAATTGGTGCTAATTATGAAGAATCTCAAGCCGGATCTTCTAAAGCAGACTTTAGAAATAAAGTGAAAATTGCTTTAAGAGAAGCAAGGGAAAGTAATTTTTGGCTTCGGGTTTTGGAAAAATTAGACGGTTATGATTCTGAGGAATTTAAATTTCTATTGAAAGAAAGTTCCGAATTGAAAAATATTCTGGCTGCAATAGTAAATAACACTAAACTTTAAAAACTTTTTAATTTCTACTTTTAACTTGGCTCTTTAATATTATGAAAGATATAAGAACTCTATCCCTTGACCAGCTTAAAGATTATTTTGGATCTTTAGGAGAAAAGCCGTTTCGTGCGAAACAGGTTTACGATTGGCTGTGGAGCAAAAATCTGCATTCAATAGAGGAGATGACGAATCTTTCAAAGCAGCTTCGTGACAAAATTTCTGAAGAATATACCATTAATCCAGTTTCTGTAGATCAGCTTCAGAAAAGTACAGATGGAACCATTAAAAATGGAGTGAAGCTTCACGACGGCTTATTGGTAGAATCTGTTTTAATTCCGACAGAAACCAGAACTACAGCTTGCGTTTCTTCACAAGTAGGATGTTCGTTAAACTGCGAATTTTGTGCTACAGCAAGACTCAAAAGAATGAGAAATCTTGAAGTCGCTGAAATAGTAGATCAGGTTGCTTTAATTGATAGCCAAAGTAAAATGTATTTCAACAGGCCGCTTTCCAATATCGTATTTATGGGAATGGGCGAGCCGATGATGAATTACAAAAATGTAGTGGAAGCGATCCGAAAAATTACTCAGCCGGAAGGTTTGGGAATGTCGCCAAGAAGAATCACTGTTTCTACATCCGGAATTCCGAAGATGATAAAAATGTTGGCAGATGATGAGTTGCGTGTTAAATTAGCTTTGTCTCTTCACTCAGCGATTGAGTCTAAGCGTAACGAAATTATGCCGTTCTCTGATAAATTTCCGTTGACGGATATTATGGAGTCTCTTCAATATTGGTACAAAAAAACAGGTTCAGTAGTCACTTTCGAATATTGTGTCTGGAAAGGCATTAATGACGGAGACGAGGATATTAAAGCATTAATTAAATATTGTAAACAGATTCCTTCTAAAGTTAATTTGATTCAATATAACCCAATCGGTGACGGAAAATACGACCAATGCAACAAGAAAGCAGAAGACAATTATGTTCGTCAGCTTGAGAATGCCGGAATTACCGTTATGATTCGGAAAAGTCGTGGTGGTGATATTGATGCAGCTTGCGGACAGTTGGCTAATAAAGTTACAGACTAAATTCTATTAATCATTGCCTTTTTCTAAAGGTTTTTGATTATTCTTAACAGTCAGTTTATACCTAAAATCCTATTTTTGTAGAATGAAGAAGATCATTCTATTATTTACCCTATTCTTTTTTCAGACTGTTTTTTCTCAACAGGCAGAAATTTTTAAGCTAAAAAAATATAGAATTGCAGTTCTCAATGATTCAATTCAGGAAACTTCAGGACTGAATTTTTTTGATGGAAAACTTTACACTTTTAACGACAGTGGAAACCCTGCAGAATTGTTTGAAATAGATAAAAGTTCAGGAAAAATTTTAAAAGTTTTAAAAATAAATGCCGAAAATAAAGATTGGGAAGCATTAACCAACGATGGCAAAAACTTCTACATCGGAGATTTTGGAAACAATGCCGGAACACGACAACATTTAAAAATTTATAAAATTCCTTTTCAAAACAATCAGCTGCAAAATGATTCGATGACGACGATTTCATTTTATTATCCTGAGCAAAAAGATTTTATTTCAAGAAATATCAACACAGATTTTGATTTGGAATCAATGATTTATTTAAATGGTAAAATCCATATTTTCACTAAAGAATGGGCTTCAAAATCTACCACGCATTACACGATTGATCCAGAAGTTTTTGAAAATCAGCCCGCTCAAAAAATAGAATCTTACAAAACAAATTTTGTCGTAACAGATGCTTCTTATTTTGATAAAAAGCTTTACGTAGTGGGTTACACCAAGAAAACAGAAGTGTTTTTAAACATCTTTAATGAATCTGAGCCCGGAATCTTTTTCAAAGAAAGCTCCAGACATCTTTATTTGGGAAGTGCTTTAACCATTGGTCAGATTGAAGGAATTGCTGTTGATGAAACCGGAGTTTATATTTCCGGCGAAAAATTTTATTCGCCTATTAAGAAGACCAAGCCATTTTTTTATTTTATTCCTAAAGAAAAACTCAAACTTTAATTTCTGTTAAAATTGGCGGAAAAAAATTATCTTTGTGAGAATTAATAAATACTCACCCATCATTCTTACTTCGTGGCAAACATTGTAGAAGAAATCAAGCAGCCGATCAATGAGGAAATGAAACTTTTCGAACAAAAGTTTTATGAATCTATGCAGAGCAGAGTCGCTTTACTCGATAAAGTTACCCGTTTTATTGTTACCACAAAAGGGAAACAGATGCGTCCGATGTTTGTGTTTCTGTGTGCAAAATTAATTGGCGATGTTAACGAAAAAACGTATCGTGGCGCTTCAATGATTGAGTTGATTCACACGGCAACTTTGGTCCATGACGATGTGGTGGATGAAAGTTTTAAACGTCGTAATTTCTTTTCAATCAATGCTTTGTGGAAGAATAAAATTGCGGTTTTAGTAGGTGATTTTTTATTATCAAAAGCGGTATTACTTTCTACAGACCATAAAGATTATGATTTACTTTCCGTGATTTCCAGAACCATCAGAGAAATGTCTGAAGGCGAACTTCTTCAATTGGAAAAAGCCAGAAAACTTGATATTACCGAAGATGTTTATTATGAAATTATCCGCCAGAAAACAGCAACCTTAATTGCCGCCTGTTGTGAAATAGGCGCTTTGTCGAATAACGCAGACGAAGCTTTAGCCATGAAAATGATGCAGTTCGGAACATATACCGGAATGGCTTTTCAAATTAAGGATGATTTATTCGATTATTTAAGTTCAAATGTCATCGGAAAACCTGTCGGAATCGATATCAAAGAACAAAAGATGACTTTGCCGTTGATTCATACTTTAAAAATAGCCGGCGAAACCGACAGAAAGTATTATTTCAATACGATTAAACGTTACAACAACGATCAAAAAAGGGTAAAAGAACTGATTGCTTTTGTGAAAAGTTCGGGCGGTTTAGATTACGCCATTACCGTGATGAAAGATTTTCAGCAAAAAGCAAAAGATATCCTCAATGAATTTCCGGATTCTCAGGTTAGAGAATCTTTACATAAAATGCTTGATTACGTTATTGAAAGAAAGTTCTAAAACTTTAATCCTTTTCTGTTTTAAATTGCCGCAGATTAAGGGATTTGGTAGATTTTAATAAAAAATCAGCGAGAGAAAATTTTAGTCTAAAATCATCGTTGTTACCATAATCACCGACAAAACAATACAAAATAAAGCGGATAAAAATAAATAATCCGCAATCTGCTCGTATCTATTCTCCATCTTTTCCTTCCGTGATCTTATTGCCAAAAATGAGAGAAAACTGCTGCATGCAAAAAGTACACATGCGACTCCTGCAAATTCATCTAGATATGTATTGTGGCTAGTTTTTGTGATTTTCAGCGAAGTGATAATCAGCATCGAAAAACCCAGTAAATTGCTGGATGCATTGAGTATATGAGATGATTTTTTTTCCATTTTCTTTATATTATGTAAAATTAAGACATCATAATCTTGATTATCAAATTTTTAAAAAACATTATTGAAAATTAAAATTAATATAAAAAGTGTATATTAGCAAAATACTTCATTAATAAAAAATATTTAATATTTGGCTATGCAGACAACCTATATTGAAACTCAACAGATCTCCTTTCAAGATTTTAAAAATCAGATACTTGAAGACTATAAGTTAGGAAGAATCTCTCGTGAAATGTCTTATCTGGGCAGAAGAGAAGTACTTACCGGAAAAGCTAAATTCGGAATTTTTGGAGACGGAAAAGAGCTTCCGCAGCTTGCAATGGCAAAAGTTTTCAGAAACGGAGATTTCCGTTCAGGATATTACAGAGATCAGACTTTTGCATTAGTAGCAGATGCCTTGACGGTTGAAAGTTTCTTTGCTCAGCTGTATGCAGATACAAGTGTAGAAAGAGAGCCTGCTTCTGCCGGAAGACAGATGAACGGTCACTTTGCGACAAGAAGTTTAAATGAAGACGGAAGCTGGAAAGATTTGACGGCGCAGAAAAATATTTCTTCCGACATTTCTCCTACTGCAGGTCAAATGCCTAGATTATTAGGTTTAGCACAAGCTTCAAACATATATAAAACCGTACAGTTTGACGGTTCTGAAAAATTCTCAAATAAAGGTGGCGAAGTTGCTTTCGGTACCATCGGAGACGCTTCTACAGCAGAAGGTCACTTCTGGGAAACATTGAATGCTGCGTGTGCGCTTCAGGTTCCGATGATTGTTTCTATCTGGGATGATGGTTACGGAATTTCTGTTCCTACAATGAAGCAGAGAGCAAAAGCTGATATTTCTGAAATGTTGAGCGGTTTCCAGAGAAAAGAAGGTGAAAACCAAGGTTGTGAAATTATTCAGGTGAAAGCCTGGGATTATCCTTCATTATTGGATGCCTACGCAAGAGCTGAGCAATTTGCAAGAATGGAATCTGTTCCTGTTGTAGTTCATGTGATTGAAGTGACGCAGCCACAAGGTCACTCGACTTCAGGTTCTCATGAAAGATATAAGAATGAAGAACGTTTGTCTTGGGAATCTCAGTTTGACGGATTATTGAAATTCAGAGAATGGATTTTAAATTATTCAATCGAAATTGAAGGGCAAGAAGAAATTATTGCAACTGTTGAAGAACTTGATTCAATCGATGATGAAGCCAAAAAAACAGTAAAAAACGGGCAAAAAAATGCCTGGGAAAATTACCAAAAGACGATTACTGAACTAGCTTTTTCAGTTTTGCCTTTAGTTGAAAACCTGAAAGGACAAAATTCTGAAATTGAAACGTATATTAATCAATACAATAAATTAGTTTCAAAAGCGAAGAAAGATGTCTTCCATTTGGTAAGAAAATCTTTATTGGCAACAAGAGGAACAAATTCTGCAGAGAGAAATCAATTGATGCAGAAATACAACGAGATCTTTGAGGTTGAAAAAGACAATTATTCTTCTCATTTGTATTCTCAGTCTCAGTGGAAAGCTGAAAATATTCAAGAAATCAAGCCCATCTATTCTGATGCTTCTGAAGATGTAGACGGAAGAGTAGTGGTAAGAAATAATTTCGATAAAATATTCGAAAAATATCCTCAAACTTTAGTCTTTGGTGAAGACGCCGGAAATATCGGTGACGTAAACCAAGGTCTTGAAGGAATGCAGGAAAAATATGGTGACGTACGTGTTGCTGATACAGGAATCCGTGAAGCGACAATTCTGGGCCAAGGTATCGGAATGGCGATGAGAGGTTTGAGACCAATTGCTGAAATTCAGTATTTAGACTATATTTTGTATTGTTTACAGGGAATGAGTGATGATTTGGCGACTGTTCAGTACAGAACAAAAGGTGGTCAGAAAGCTCCTTTAATTATCAGAACAAGAGGTCACAGATTGGAAGGAGTTTGGCATTCTGGTTCGCCAATGGCGGGAATTTTGAACCTTTCAAAAGGTATTTTGGTATTGGTGCCGAGAAACTTAACCAAAGCTGCCGGTTTCTACAATACAATGCTTCAAAGTGACGATCCAGCCGTAATTGTTGAATGTCTGAATGGTTACAGATTAAAAGAAAGACAACCTGATAATTTAGGTGAATTCACCGTTCCTGTTGGGAAAATTGAAGTTACAAAAGAAGGAAAAGACGTAACGTTGGTAACGTACGGTTCGACTTGGAGAATTGTAATGGAAGCAGCGGAAGAACTTGAGAAATTAGGAATCTCTGCAGAAGTTATTGACGTACAGTCATTAATTCCTTTCGACTTAACGAATGAAATTTCTGAAAGCGTAAAGAAAACCAACAGATTGGTTGTAATCGACGAAGATGTAGAAGGTGGAACCTCAGCGTTTATTCTACAACAGATTTTAGAGAAGCAAAAAGCATTCAGATTCCTAGATTCTGATCCGTTGACGATTGCTGCAAACGACCACAGACCAGCTTACGCAAGTGACGGTGATTATTTCTCTAAGCCATCTTCGGATGATATGGTTGAAAGAATTTACGCAATGTTTAACGAAACAAATCCTCAGAAATATCCTGCGATATTTTAATTGGGATTTTAGATAAATTTTGAAACCGCTTTCTTTGGGAAGCGGTTTTTTTTATGATAAATGAGTATATTAGAGTAATTGTATTTTATGAAAAATATTATAAAACAAATAGCAGAAAAACAAATAGAAAGCCTTTCTATAATTCGAAATCATACTTGTATTCTAATTAAGAATTATAGTGATTATAAAGTTCATGGAACAGGTGTATTTGCGAAAATTCAAAATTTATATTTACTTATTTCTGCTGCTCATGTATTTGATGATTTTCATGAACTATTTATTCCTTTGGAAAATGGTGAAACATTACTTAAACCTGGTGGTAAACTAATAATTAACAATTCCAAAGTTAGTAGAAGCAATGATGATTTAGATATTGGTATTTTAATATTAGATGATATATCTGTAAAAGATTTAATTCAAAGCTATGATTTTGTGATTGAAAGTAACTTAGCAATTAATCATGATATAACTTACCTTCATAATTATATTGTTTTTGGTTATCCTTCAAGTTGGTCGAAAAAATCTTTTTCTCGAAGCTCATTTCATTCCCGCCCATTTATAAATTTTACAAAATGTGTTGACTTAGCTGAATACCCCGAATTAAAGAGGAACGAGGTATTAAATATTATTGTAGAATATAACAGACAAGAAACAGTCAATTTTAAATCTAAAAAATTTAGTTTTGGACCAAACCTTTTTGGAATTAGTGGATGTGGATTGTGGTATTTAGATCCTCAAAATTATGAAGAGAATGCAAATCCAAAATTACTTGGAATAATGACTGATTGGCCAATTTCAAATAGAAGAAGATTGATTTCAACACGAATCGATGCTATCACAGAACTTTTAAGAAAAAGTGAATCTCTTAATTTTCCAGAATCAAATTTGTTTTCTTTTAAGTAAATAGAAAACTTTTAAACAACAGCTTTTTTCTTTTCCTTTTTTTCTAAAAGAGTCTTACAATCCTTAGCTTTCTCAGGATCATAAACATGATATTTTGTTTCCCATTCTTCCAGTTGATATAAAATCGGCAAAAGCGCCAAACCTTTTTCTGTCAACGAATATTCTACTCTTGGCGGAAGTTCTTTAAACTCTTCACGAATGATCAATCCGTCAGTTTGCATTTCTCTTAATTGATCTGTCAAAACTTTTCTTGAAATTACATTAATACGAACAGCAAGCTCGCCAAAACGTAATTTTCGGTCTTTGATAACCAATACAATGATTGGTTTCCATTTGCTTCCCAATGCAGACATTGCTTTACCAAGAGGACAGCTGTATTCCATTAATTCACTCTTTTTCATAAGGAAATTTTTATTTTTAAAAACTTTAGAGAATCAAAGATTCCATACGTTACTTTCAAGTTACTAACGTAAGTTACTGCGAAGTTACCACTATTTTTTCATTGAAAGATACAAAAACAAACTATTATTAGTTACTTTGTGTAACAATTATAAAATAAATACTTTAAAAATGAGTACAGAATCATTGTTTAAACCATTTCAATACAAGAATTTAACACTAAAAAATAGAATCGTAATGGCTCCGATGACGAGAGCACAATCTGATAACGGAGTTCCGACTCAGCAAATTGTAGATTACTATGCAAGAAGAGCCGCTTCGGAAGTTGGATTGATTCTTTCTGAAGGAACAGTAATCAACAGACCCGGATCAAAAAATATTCAGAATATCCCGGATTTTTATGGAACTGAAGCTTTAAACGGTTGGAAAAACGTCATCGATGCTGTTCACCAAAATGGAGGGAAAATGGGACCTCAGATTTGGCACGTTGGTGATACCAGAAGTTCAGAAGATTATCCTTTAGTTGATATGGAAAAAGCTTCTACAATGACTTTGGAAGACATTCAGGATACCATTGCTCAGTTTGCGGCTTCTGCAAAATCGGCAAAAGATTTAGGATTTGATGTTTTAGAAATTCACGGAGCTCATGGTTATTTAATCGATCAGTTTTTCTGGGAAGTAACCAATACCAGAACCGATGAATACGGTGGGAAAACCTTAAAAGAAAGAAGCAAATTCGCTGTAGATGTTGTAAAAGCAATGCGAGCTGCAGTAGGTGAAGATTTCACAATTATTATCCGCCTTTCTCAGTGGAAACAGCAGGATTATAAAAGCAGATTAGCTTTAAATCCTAATGAAATGGAAGATTGGCTATTGCCATTAAAAGAAGCTGGAGTTGATATTTTTCACTGTTCACAAAGACGTTTCTGGGAACCGGAATTTGAAGGTTCAGATTTGAACTTCGCCGGTTGGGCAAAAAAGATAACGGGTCAACCGACAATTACTGTGGGTTCTGTAGGATTAAACGGTGATTTTATGTCTGCTTTTGCAGGAGAAGGTTCAGAAAAAGCTGATCTTAAAGAGTTGGTAAGAAGACTTGACCGTGAAGATTTTGATCTTGTAGCCGTAGGGCGTGCTTTGTTGAGCGATTATCAATGGGCAAAGAAAATAAAAGACGGCAGAGTAGAAGAGCTTACAGATTTTGCAGGCTCTAGTTTAGGCGTGCTATATTAAAAACTACAGTGAATTGCAGGTTTGCTTCGTGGTCAATTTATTATTTAAACTTTATTTCCACTATTCACCTGAGAAGTAAAATGGGCAGTTCACTTTTATTTTATACATAATTTTACCTATAATTTTTTTAATTTTTAGAGGAACCGTTTTCAATTTTTTTGAAAGCGGTTTTTTATTTTTAATAATACTGAATTTCTCTTAACGCAAAGTTCGCAAAGAGATTAATCAAAAAAACCGCCTGAAAAAATTCAGACGGCCTATTAACAAGTTTAAATATCTAAAATTGTCACCTAGTAGACAATAATGATTTCTTACAAACCAATGTTTTTGCTTGGCTTTAATTGCTTTTTAATGTTTTTAGGAATTGCATTTTTGTGAACCAAAATAGCAGTAGATTTATACTCCACATAAGGTTTGGTTACATACAAATATCCTTCAAAATCATTGGTTACACCCCAAGAATTTTTGACCATATAATATTCTTTACCAGACTGATCTTTTGCCAAACCAACGATGTGCATTCCGTGGTCATCGGTTGTAGAAAGATTGTTTAAAGCTTTCTGACGCATGTCTTCAGTAATGGTTTTATCTTTTTTAGGCTGAGTGAATAGATCTTTTTTTACTTCAGAAGTAATTTGATCAAGATCTACATCAGGAACGTAAGCAACACCATTTTTGTACGAAAAATAAGGCTCAGAAACGTCTGTTGCCCAACCTACAGAATATCCTTTGCTTACTGCGTTGTCAATAATTGCAGTCAGTTCATTCATTGGAATATTCCAGTCAGAATCATGGCTCCAGTTATCAGGAATCGGAACTACAAATTTTTGGTAATAAGGATAATCTTTGTATGAAGATAGCTCAACATAATCTTCAGGATTAATTCCTACCACTTCTTTAGCAAAAGTTTTCGGCGTATAATTTTTTCCTTCATATGTAAAGTTTGCAGGCACTTTTCCTAAATATTCATCTAAAATAGCATCTACAGAATCCATCCAGTTATCTGAAAGTTTTCCTTTTGAAGAAGCTGCTACAAGACTATCTAAAACTGGTTTCAGTTTTTCCTGCATTTCTTTAAAATTATTTAAAGTCTGCCCGGCTTTCAAACCTGTGTAAGCCTCCTGGGGAACCGCACCGTATTTTTTGTACATATTCACAACATCGTGAAGCTCACCTCCATCTCCCCAGCTGATTGCTCCGCTGTTTAGCACGTATAATTTTGCTTTATCGTGATAAGAATTTCTTGCGGTAAAGATTTCAGCCAAATCAACAGGCTTTTTGCCCATCCTCTGCATTTCAGACTCCAGGAAAGAGTTTCCTGAATAGCTCCAACAAGTTCCTGATGAACCTTGGTTTTTTACCGAAGTTGCACCCACATCTTTTAACGTGGTAAATTGGAAATTGGCATTTTGAGACTGATTGTTTTTCAACTTGTTGATCAGGTCATCCTGAGCAAACATCATACTTCCTGCGCATAAAACAAAAAGTAATGACGCAAATCTTTTGTTTTTCATAAGTAACGATCTATTTATTTTTAAAGGTGATTTTAAAATTGGATTCGATCAAAATTTCTCTTCTTAATCAAATACAATTTTATCAGCTTTAAAATGATATTCTAATAGTCTGCAATGTTAAGGATATGTTACAAGATTTTATGTTAAAAAAGGGTTAAAATTGAGTGGGAGGGTTTTAGGGAATTAGAGTTGGGGTGTTTTAGAGTTTTAGAGGGATTATTAGTTTTAACTTAAGATTTATAAATATTAATAATATACAAGTTTCAGTCTATCAACTAAAAACTATTCACAACTTTCCTTATTTTTAAAAAAAGTTTAACAATGTTTCCAACCTGCCCGAAGTTTCCTGCATCTATAAGAGTATAAAGCCTGACTATGGAAAAAGAATTACTGATAGAATGCCAACGGAACGACCGCAATGCACAGCGGAAAGTTTACGAAAAAATGGCGGGTAAACTTTATGCGGTTTGCAAACGCTATCTGAAAAACGATGAAGACATACAAGAAGTATTGGCCGATACTTTTTATAAGATCTTTACGAAACTTAATCAACTACAAAACCATGATATTTTTGAAGCCTGGGCTAAGAAAATTGCGGTGAATGAATGTTTGCAAAAACTCAGAAGTATGAAAGCGCTTCATATTTCATTAGACGATCAGTTTGTAGAATCTCCGGATACTTTAGCTGATACAGTTTCTTTTGAAAAAGATATTCTGAAGCTTCTGAATTTTCTTCCTGAAGGTTGCAGAGCAATTTTCAACCTATTTGCCATTGAAGGATATCCGCATAAAGAGATTGCAACAATGCTTTCGATAAGCGAAGGAACATCAAAATCTCAGCTGAATTTTGCACGGAAAAAACTTCAGGAATTATTGGTAAATCATAACATTTAAACTTTTACACAATGGAAAATAATCACGATATAGATAAAAAATTCAATGAGGCTTCTCAATCTTTAGAAGAACCAGCTACTTTTCCGGGTTTTGATAAAGTTTGGGCTAAAGTTGAAGAAAAATTAGATAAAAAAGAAGACAAGAAAAGAATCGTTCCAATCTGGTTTCCTTATGGAATTGCCGCAAGTTTGATCATTGGTTTAGGAGCATTTTACTTTATTAGTAGAAATGATGTTTCTGAAATTAATAAACCTGCAATTGCTCAAAATACGGTTTCTCCTAAATTAAACTCAGATGTTCAGGCAATTGACAGTACGGTGAAATCTAATATTGAAAAGGAAATTTATTCTCAGAAAGAAATTCATAAGCCTGAAGTTTTAGCTTATGATATTAAAATTCTAGAACCTTTAAGAAATCCTATTCCAGAAATTAAAAAACAACTTGATTTTTCTTCAGATTCATATTATATCGAAAAAAACAATAATGTATCATCAAATACAATAGCAAATGAAATTTACGAAGATACAGACGGTGATGGAGTTTTAGATAAAAATGATGTGATTGAAAGTGTGGAATTGAGAAATAAAAATATTGTACCTAATATTTCTATTCCCGAAGGGATTTTATCAAATACAAATTCAACACTACATGGAAGGGTTGCTGGAGTTCAAATTGCTGAAAGCAGAGAAAAAGCTATAGAAGAGGTCGTTGTTTTAGGATATTCGAAAACTTTAACAAAAAAGCAATCAACAGTCGCCTCAAATACGATAGGAAATACATTCTTGGAAAATAGACCGAATAGTAAGATATTGAGATCTTTGCAAGGAGCCGCTCCGGGAGTTAACATGACGGGCGGATCTGGAATTCCAGGTTCTTCCAAACCACTTATAATTAGAGGGGTAAGCAGTTTAAATACAAATAGTCAACCTTTATATGTTATCAATGGAAAAATTTCAGACAGTAAAGCTTTTAGCAATTTAAATCCGAATACTATTGAAAGTGTTTCAGTTTTAAAAGATGCAGCTGCCACGTCAATCTACGGAAGCAGAGCTTCAAACGGAGTCGTTATCATTAAAACTAAAAAACTTTCGAGAAAAGAAAGAAAAGCTTTTGAGAAATTACAAAAAGCACAGGATAGTATTAATATTTCAAAACAGATTCAGCAAAGAAATAGTGAAGAATACGATGCTTTTGTAGAGAATCCTTTTGAATTGGCGAAAAATCAATCGGTCTCAACGTTTTCGATTGATGTTGATAAAGCAGCGTATTCCAACATTCGCATAATGATTAACAATGGAGAATATGTGAATAAAAATGCAGTGAGAATCGAAGAAATGATTAATTATTTTAAATACGATTATCCGCAACCAAAAAATAATCAGCCGTTTTCAATTAATACAGAATACAATGATTCCCCGTGGAATAGCCAGCATAAATTACTAAAAATAGGGTTGCAGGGAAAGGAAATTCCAACAGATAAACTTCCCAATTCAAATTTTGTTTTTCTGATCGATGTTTCAGGCTCGATGAATGAACCGAATAAATTACCATTGTTGAAATCTTCTTTTAAAGTACTTTTGGATCAATTAAGACCAACCGATAAAGTAGGAATTGTTGTTTATGCCGGAAGCGCCGGAATGGTTTTACCACCGACTTCGGCCAAAGAAAAAAATAAAATTATTGAAGCTTTAGATAAACTTCAGGCGGGTGGAAGTACGGCAGGCGGACAAGGAATTGAATTGGCGTATAAGTTGGCTCAGGAAAATTTCATCAAAAATGGAAACAATCGTGTAATCATCGCTACAGACGGAGATTTTAATGTGGGAGCTTCTTCAACAGGCGATCTTCAGACTTTGGTAGAAGAAAAAAGAAAATCTGGCGTTTTCCTTACGTGTTTAGGTTTCGGAATGGGAAATTTCAAAGATAACCGCATGGAAACTTTAGCCAATAAAGGAAACGGAAATTATGCTTACATCGATAATCTTCAGGAAGCCAATAAATTTCTTGGAAAAGAGTTTGCCGGCAATATGTATGCGATTGCAAAAGATGTAAAAATTCAGATTGAGTTTAACCCGAAATATGTAAAATCATATCGTTTGATTGGTTATGAAAACCGAAAACTAAAGAACGAAGATTTTACCAATGATAAAATTGATGCGGGAGAATTGGGAAGCGGTCACACCGTAACGGCTTTATACGAAGTCATTCCTGCCGATGTGAATTCTGAATTTTTACCAAAAGAAAATGATTTAAAATATACTAAAAATACAAATGATGAAAATTTTAATAATGAATTGGCAACGGTAAAATTCAGATACAAAAAACCTGATGGTGATCAAAGTTCTGAAATTGTTCAGGTTGTTAAAAATAACAATCAATCTTTTTCATCTTCAAGCGATGACTTCAAATTTGCTTCTTCAGTTGCTTGGTTTGGCTTGGTTTTAAGAAATTCTAATTTAATTAAAAATAAAGATTTAAAAGATATTGAAAGCCTTGCTAAAAAAGGAAGAGGAAAAGATGATGAAGGTTACAGAGCGGAGTTTGTGAGATTGGTAGAAACGTATAAGTCAACACAAAAATAACATTTCAAAAAAAGAAATTTCTTCGGAGATTTCTTTTTTTTCTCTATTTTTAGAAATATTATCAAAGATGAAAAAAGTTTATCTGTTATTGCCTGTTTTTGCGGTGCAGTTTGCCTTTGCGCAGGATTCTCAGCGGTATTATTCGGGAACATTTTTTAATGAAAAGAAAAAGCCTCAGAATTTTCTCAAAATTTTCAACAAAAACAGCGGTGTTTACGAATTGACCGATGAAAAGGGCTTTGCGATTATTGCTGCAAAAGAATATGATACTTTAGTTTGGAACAGTGGAAAAAATATTCAGGTAGTTCATGGTGTGTATGAATTAAAAAATATTCTGGAAAGACAAGTAAATAGAGAAAATGTTAAAGATATTAATTCTAAAGATTACGAAAATCTGCTTGAAAAACCTGAAAACGATGAATTTAGTATACAAAACTCCTACGATTCTATAAGGAAAAATTCAGATCGTCATTTTTCAGCGATAAGAAAACTAAAATTAAAGCAGGATTCTTTATATAAAATTAAGAGTCAGCCGAAAAAATATCTTGTGTTCAACGGAAGTTTCAGTACTTCTGTAGATATCAAAAACAGAAATAGAATTCCTAAAACCCACAATCGGTATGTTCAGGGAAGATCTGAAAATGGATTATTAATTTGGAAAGGGCCGGATACAAATGAAATGTTCAGCTTCGGACCAGATATATCAACTTTAGGATTCACCGGACAGGCATACGAATATGATGTCAATGGGGAATTAGTTGATTTGGCAGAAGCAGTTTCTCCGGCAAAAGCTTACAATAATAATATTTTCAAAACAACGGTTGGTTATAGTAATCAGCTGAATGTAAATGCGATTATTAAAAGTGGAGGTTATCAGGAAGATGCAAGACTTTCTTTCAATTTGGGTCAAAGAAAAGACCAGATGTATTTTATAGATCAGTATGATGTAACGAATTCTTTTAAAACTAAATTCAGCACAAAAATTTTAGATTTTAATATCAATGCAGGATTTAATTATGAGGAAAATAAAGCAACAAATACCAATAGAATTGGGCTTTTCAATAGAGCGTATCAAAATTCTCTTCTGACTCCGATTTCATTTTCTAACCAGCAGAATGCATATCTAAGCAATGGTTTGCAGAGAAGTTACAGTTTGTATGCTGACAATCCTGAATTTCTATTTGATCAGAAAAACAAGTATAATTATTACGAAAATATCCGCCAATTTAGTTTTGATCTAAGCAAAAATTGGGATGGCTTTAAACTTAATATCAGTCAGGCTTACGACAATCAGGATATTATGAATCGTGATGTTTACAAACCGTCAACCAGCGGTTTTATTAACGGATTGTACAACAAAAGAGATCAGAAAAACGAGTTTTACAATTCAAATATTGTTTTGTCTTATGATTGGAGAGATTCTGAATTGAAGCACGGATTTAGCTTAAATCATATTCTAAATGACAGAAAAGTAAGTGTTAATCATAGTTTAGACCGAAACTATATTTACCAGAGAACTTCTCAGGATTATATTTTTAATTATAATTTAGATTACGAGAATTACGATGATATAGAATTTGGGGCAAATCTTGGGAATTCTGTTTATATCTCAAACACTTCGCGCAAAAACAGTTATTGGCTTCCGAAAGTAAATGGATATTTTACTTTTAAGAATATATTCGGCTGGAATAATAGTGATTTTCAACTGTTGGGAGCATACACTCAATTATCTGCAGAGCCGGAAATTGCAAAATCTTATTCTTCTTATGCCACGACACAGTTTTCTGCACAAAATTCTTATCAATATTTTCCTTTAAAAGAAGTAGAAACCTTTAATAATCTTTCGAATATCAATATAAAAGAATGGAAAGCCAGTTTTAAATTTTTGATTAATCGAAAAATAAACCTTACGGCAGAATATTTTAATAGAAACATTTCTGATGATATTTTTCCTGTTTTTGAAGGAAATAATTTAGTGCTTAAAAATTTAGCAGATCATACGTACAAAGGTTTTGAAGCAAATTTTAATTATGACAATATCATCACTAATCAAAATTTTAAAGTAAGCAGTAAAGCTTCCTTTTTTAAGTATAAGGACGTTGTAGATCGGGTAAATCCGGGGTATAATAATCTGATGATTTCGGGTTTTAATGATATTCATAAAGTTTTATCAGAAGGTCAGGTTTTGGGCGCAGTAACGGGAAGTTATTATGAAAGAAATGCAGACGGAAAAGTAATAATCGATGATTATGGTTATCCCGTAAAAGCTTCCGGAATGAAAATAATTGCTGATCCTACACCCGATTTTGTGGTAAAATTTACTCATAACTTCAATTACAAAATGTTTGCTTTAGACATCAATTGGGAATGGAAAAAAGGCGGACAAACCTGGAATGGAACACAAGCTGTTCTCGATTATTACGGTCGTTCTCAAACTTCTGCTGATGAAAGAAATATTAAAAACTACGTTTTTGAAGGCGTCAATTATAATGGAAATGTTAATCAAATACCGGTAGATTTTTACAATACAAACCAATCGGTAAGTGAAAATCGTTGGGCGAGATATGGTTTTCTTGGCGTTGCTGAAAATTATGTTGAAAAAGCAGATTACATTAGAATCAATGATATTTCTCTTTCAGCATATTTTGATGTTGGAGATTTCAAAAGAGCTTTAGGAATCAGTTTTTATGTCAATAACATTTTCCTTTGGCAGGCAAATAACGGTGTAGATTCTAATCAGAATTTCTATGATTTTGATAACAGCCGAGGTTTAGATTTTTTTAATCTACCATCTTTTAAAACTTTCGGATGCACAGTTTCTTTCAAGTTTTAATACGAAATCAGAGATTCAAAAGACGATTCAACACAATAAATGAACTTATGAAATTCAATTTTTTATTCTACATAATTCCTTTTTTTATTTTGCTTTCAAATCCATTTTGTAAGGCACAGAATTCATTCAACGATTTCAAAAAAGAGAAAACTTATATACAGACCAACCATGTTTTTTATAAACCTGGAGAAATTATGTTTTTTAAAATTTATGTTATTCAGGCTGAAAATAATCTTCCAGCCGACCAAAGCAGAATCGTAAATTTTGAACTTGTTGATCCAAGCGGAGCTGTAGTTAAAAAAGAAAAATTTGAAATTAAAAAAGGTTACGCAGAAGGATCTTTTTATTTTGGTGAAGAGATGAAAGGCGGAATCTACAAGATCAGAGCTTTTACAGCCTGGATGCAAAATGAAGACGGGAAAAATGTGTTTGAAAAAGAAATTACTCTTCAGAAAATTGTTTCTCCACGAATTTTAATGAAACTAGATTTCCCTAAAAAAGGTTATGGAGCAGGAGATGAGGTTTTGGCAGATTTTTCAATGAGAAGTTTAACCAATCTTCCGATTCCTTTTTATGAAGCTCATTTTACGGTGATGCATAAAGGAGAAAAAATAAGTGAAGGTTCTTTGATTACTGATAAAGAAGGAAAATATTTATTAAAATTTAAACTTCCTGAAGTCTTGACATCTTCGGATGCTTTATTGAATATAAAAGTCAATTTTGATGGCTTTACAGAATCTATTTCTAGAAATATCCCAATTGTTCTTAATAATCTGGATGTAAAGTTTATGCCTGAAGGTGGAGCTTTCATCAACGGAATCGAACAAAATATTGCTTTTAAAGTTTTAGATGAATTTGAAAAGCCTGTTGATGCAATGTTAGAAATTTATAATCAGAATCATCAGAAATTGACGGAAACCTCAGCCTATAATTTCGGAATGGGAAGCTTTCTTTTTACACCTAAAAAAGGTGAGATATATTATGCAAAAGTTCTTAAACCAGAAAATATCAGTAAAATATACCCACTTCCTATCACAAAAGATGACGGAATTATTTTTAATGCTAAAAAAGAGAATCAAAAAATCAGATTAGTAATCAATTCTACTTTTGATAGAAATGTTTTGATTAAAGGAAACTTCCGAGGAAAAGAGATTTTTTCGAAAGAAATGAACTTGAAAAAAGGTTTAAATGAGCTTGAAATTTCAGAAAAAGAACTTCCCATCGGAATTTGCAGATTTACAGTGATTGAAAATAATATTCCTTTAGCGGAAAGAATTGTGTTTTGGAATGAAAATAAACAGATGAAGGTGAAAATAACACCGACAAAGAAAAATTATTTACCAAGAGAAAAGGTAATCGTCAATGTAGAAACAACTGACGAAAACAACCAACCAATTCCCGCAAATCTTGCCATGAGCGTAGTTGACGATAAATTGTGGACGTATGCCGATGACAAGCAAAATCATATTCTTTCTTGGCTGTTAATGGATTCTGAATTAAGAGGAAAAATTGAAAGACCTCAATTCTATTTCGACAAAAAAGAAGAAAAAGCCTTAAAAAGTTTAGATTTAGTGATGTTGACCAATGGTTACCGCTATTTTGAGATGGTTCCCGATGTTGTAAAAAGTGGAAACTACAAATATCTTCCGGAAAAGAAAAATCCGATCTACGGAATCGTTGAAGATGAAAATAAAAAACCTGTAAAAGCAGAGGTTTATCTGATTGAAAACTATTCCAAGATTAAAAAACAGATGACTTCAGAAAATGGGTTATTCTATTTTTCTGATTTAGCTGGAGAGTATCAACATGATGTCATTGCAAAATCTTTAGATTCGAAACAGAAAGTAAAAATCAGATTGCTTTCTTATAAACTTAATATAAATCCTTTGGTAAAGCAATCGTTAGAAAACATTAATGTTGAAGAAATTATAAAAGAAGCAGAAATAAAAGAAAAAAAGAATTCAATTTCACAAGGAATTGAAGGGAGAGTAAAAACGTTACCTTCAGTGAGATCTACATCAGATACTATTAGTAAAGAACAATCTATAGAAGAAGTTGTTGTTGTAGGCTACAATAAATTGTTAACGAAATCTTTATCAACAAATTCTATTACGACCGTAGAATCAAAAATGTTTGAAAACAGACCGAATGCATCTTTTTTACAATCTCTACAAGGTCAGGTGGCAGGATTGTCTATAACTTCTGCCTCGGGTTCTCCTGTTTCAGGTAAAATAGATGTTGTGATAAGAGGTGTTTCATCAATCACAGCTCATGCAGATCCATTGTACGTGATTGACGGAATGATAGCCAATACCAGTCAATTTCGAAATTTAAATTCAAATGACATCAACAGTGTTTCAATTCTAAAAGACGCAGCTGCAACTTCAATATACGGAAACAGAGGAGCGAATGGCGTTATCATTATTAATTCAAAAAATGGACAAAATTCAAACATAAAATTTGATATTACTCCTACAACTTATTTTGCTGTAAAAAATATTCCAAGAGATAGTTTAGTTAATTATAATAATGAATATGATTATTATAATAGTTACCGTAAATTTTCGTACTCTGTTTATGAATCAACCAATACTTCCTACAGACACGATTATCGCGAGACATTATATTGGAATCCAGTTGTAGAGACCGATAAAAATGGTAAAGCTCAAATTGAATTTTATCAGTCTGATGCCAATTCTGCATTTAGAATAATTACGGAAGGTATTTCTGCATCGGGCTTAATTGGCAGAGATGAAACCACT
The DNA here is from genome assembly GCF_031118795.1 of Chryseobacterium sp. CFS15. NCBI lineage: Bacteria > Pseudomonadati > Bacteroidota > Flavobacteriia > Flavobacteriales > Weeksellaceae > Chryseobacterium > Chryseobacterium sp. CFS15. The sequence continues at coordinate 303,114 of NZ_JAVHYL010000002.1, forward strand.
TATGCTGCTCAAAGTTTAATTTCAATCGATGCAAAAATTCCGCAATATGTTACCCGAACAGACCAAATGACAATTCCTGTGGTTATTAAAAATAATTCTTCGGAAACGAAAACATTAATAATAAATGTCATTGTTCCGAATCACATTAAACTGATGAAAGCGGATAGTTTAATAACATTGAAGCCTTTAGAATCCGGAAGATTATTTGTGAAAATGCAGACGGATAAATTGATTAGTTCTAATATTCAGTTTACTGTAAAGTCCGGAGATTTCAGAGAAACAATGATTTTACCTTTAAAAGTTGAAGAAAAAGGATTTCCGTATCATTTTTCAATTATAAATAATAAATCTGAAAATACTAAAATTAATATTCCTGATTATATCAATACAACCTTGGAAGCATCATATTATGTTTACGAAAACTCTGCCTCGCAAATGTTTGAAGATATGGAAAGGCTAAAAAGAGAACCTTACGGATGTTTTGAACAGCTATCTTCAACGGTTTATCCGAATATTTTTATTTTGGATTATTTAAAATCAACAAAGAAAATTAATGCATCTACAGAGTCAGAGAGTATCCGAAATATGAAAAAGGGGTATCAGAAAATGCTGTCCTACAAAAACAGTGATGGCGGATTTTCTTATTTTGGTGGCAACGAATCTGATGTCGCTCTTTCTGCTTTTGCCTTGATGGAATTTAGAGATTTAAAAAAATATGTGGCTGTTGATACAAAATTAATTCAGAATCTTAGCACATTTATATTGTCAAGAAAAGGTGCTAATGGTCTTTTTGAAGTTCGCAGAAATTATGAATCGAAAGCTGAATATTCGGAGTATTCGTGGTCAAGAAATATGTATGTTTTGTATGCTTTGTCAAAAATAGGATTTAAAAGTGAGTTGCAAATTACCTTTGAAATTAGTTTAAAAAGAGCTTTGGCTACGAAAGATTCTTATCAGTTGGCTTTAATGGCAAATGCGGCGGCAAATCTCGGAAAAAATGATGATTACAATAATCTGATGACTATTTTAAATGAACAGTACATCAATAAAAATGTAAAAACTAAAACCACATTTACAGGCTCTGGTGGAATTTCTGCCAATGCTGAAACGCTTTCCTTGTATATGATGGCTCTGCAAAAAAATGACAAGACTAATCAGCTGGAAATTGCCAAAGTCGCCGATGACCTGATTAACTATAACGGATATTACGGATTTGGTTCTACGCAGGCTACAACAGTCGCTTTAGAAGCATTATCAGATTTTTTTGCTAAAAATGAAAAGTTATTTGGAATTGATAAACCCACAATTAAAATTAATAATGTTGAAGTTCTGGTTAGCAATAGTTTCGCATCTGCTTTCAAAAAAGGTGAAAACGATTTGAGTGTTGAATATTTATGTGATGAAGGTTTGTCTTACAAATTAGATTATCAATACTACACTTTAGAAGCTCCAAAAAGTGAAAATATTCCTGTGACTTTAGAAACAAAGTTAAAATCTGAAACTTCAAAAGTAGGAGAAACCAACAGAATGACGGTGACGGTGAAAAATAAAATCAACGGACAATTACCGATGACCACTGCAAAAATTGGAATTCCTGCAGGATTGACTTTACAAAATGCTCTGTTGAAAGATTTAATTGATAAAAAACAGATTTCTTACTACGAAATTTTCGATAACTATTTGGTGTTGTATTGGGAGAATTTTGATGCTAATGAAACAAAAACAATTAATCTAGATTTAAAAGTAGAATTTGCAGGTGAATATACGGGAAAAGCAAGTAATGTTTATCTTTACTATATGCCGGAGTCTAAGTCTTGGAATGAAGGAATAAAGGCTAGAATTGAACCTTAATAAAATTAGATTGTAAATATTTGTAATAAATCATTTAAATTGTAAAATAAAAACCACACAATATGAAAAAAATTAGTTTAATAATCGTAGCAATAGCAATATTGACAAGTTGCCAAAAGAAAAAGGAGGAAGATGCTTATGCCGCTTCAATGGATATGATAATGGAATCACCTGTAATGGCCAAAGAAGTGAAAATTGAAAATCCGCCAAATGAAACGGAAAATAACGAGGAAATTGACACAAGTGATGAAGAATATGCTTCTCTGATAGAAAATCCTTTTGAGCTTACAAAAAATCAGCCCGTTTCTACATTCTCTATTGATGTAGACAATGCTTCTTATTCCAACATCAGAAGAATGATTAATGAAGGACAAACTGTAGATAAAAACGCAGTGAGAATTGAAGAAATGGTGAATTATTTTAAATATGACTATCCGCAGCCTCAGAATAATCATCCATTTTCAATTAATACAGAATACACTGATTCACCATGGAATCCTAAACATAAATTATTAAAAATAGGACTTCAGGGTAAAAGTGTTTCGATGAATAATTTGCCTCCTTCTAATATTGTTTTCCTGATTGATACTTCAGGTTCAATGGAAGATGATAATAAATTACCATTACTGAAAGAGTCTTTAAAGGTACTTTTAAATCAACTGAGACCCAAAGATAAAGTAGGAATTGTAGTATATGCAGGAAGTGCGGGCGTAATTTTACCTTCAACTTCTGCTTCTGAAAAAAGTGAAATTCTTGAAGCTTTTGATCAACTTACTGCAGGTGGAAGTACAGCAGGCGGAGAAGGTATTGAATTAGCCTATAAACTGGCAAAAGAAAATTTCATTAAAGGAGGAAACAACAGAGTGGTTTTGGCAACAGACGGTGATTTCAATGTAGGAACATCTTCCGTGGCAAATCTTGAAACTTTAATTGAAGAAAAAAGGAAAACAGGAATTTTCCTGACATGTTTAGGGTACGGAATGGGCAATTATAAGGATGATAAAATGGAAACCTTAGCAGACAAAGGAAATGGAAATTACGCCTATATTGATAATCTACAGGAAGCCAATAAGTTTTTAGGAAAAGAATTTGCCGGAAACATTTATACGATTGCAAAAGATGTGAAAGTTCAGATTGAGTTTAATCCAAAATATGTACAATCTTACCGTCTAATTGGTTACGAAAACAGAAAACTCAGAAATGAAGATTTTACCGATGATAGAGTAGATGCAGGAGAATTAGGAGGTGGTCATACGGTAACTGCTTTGTATGAAATCATTCCTACAGATACTCGTTCTGAGTTTTTACCAAAAGAAACTCAACTGAAATATTCGTCGAATAATGCATCAAAAGGTTTTGGAGATGACTTGGCTACCGTGAAATTTAGATATAAAAAGCCTGACGGAGATAAAAGTATAGAATTTATTCAGGAAATAAAAAATTCAAATTCAGGAATAGAATCGGCAAGTCCAGATTTTAAATTTGCAACATCTGTAGCATGGTTCGGGTTGGTATTAAGAGATTCAAAACTGATTAAAAATAAAAATTTATCTGCAGTTGAAAATTTGGCAAAAGAAGGTAAAAATAGAGATTCAGACGGTTATCGTTCCGAATTTATTAAACTTCTTCAGAGTTATAAAGCGACGCAAAAATAAGTCTAAAACAGACATTTTTATGATGTCTGTTTTTATTTAAATTAAACTTTCAAAAATTATTGAAAATTCAAAAAATATTATTATATTTGTAATAGAAATTAGAAAAAATAAAGAAATGCAACTTTCAGAAGCCAAAGAAAAATACATTCAAACTTGGGGAACCTTTGCAACCAATTGGGGAATCAATCGTACAATGGCACAGGTGCATGCTTTACTTTTGGCAACTGGAAAACCACTTTCAACGGATGAAGTAATGGAGCAGCTCGAAATTTCAAGAGGAAATGCCAATATGAATCTTCGCGCTTTGATAGATTGGGGAATTATAAAAAAAGAATTTATTAAAGGCGACCGAAAAGAGTATTTCGTAGCCGAAAAAGATGTTTGGTATTTGTTTAAGCAAATTACAAAAGAAAGAAGAAAACGCGAAATTGAACCTGTTATAACTTTTTTGGAAGAACTGAAAAACATTGAAGATAAAGACTCTGAAGAAGCTCAAGAATTTATAAAACTAATGAGCGATTTCAGCTCTGTGACAGGCAAAATTAATAATATAATGGATCTCGCCATAAAAAGCGACGATCATTGGTTAGTCGGAAAGATTACCAATTTATTAAAATAGAAAGGACTTCAAAATCCTTTTTTATTTCAAATTAACTTTCAATAATTACTGAAAATATAATATTTATAAGATGTATAGTATTGTTTCATATCTGTTATTTCTGGGAATAAGCTTTTATATCACTATAGATGTGGGAAGAAGATGCTTTAATTCAGGGAAAATATATTTGGAATATCTCATCAAAGACAAAGATTTTTGCTTAACAGTCAACAGAATTCTACTCGCAAGTTATTATCTAGTGAATCTCGGTTATATCGCAATCAATCTCGGCTTTTGGAACAAAATTTCAAATATAGAAGAACTTTTAACCAACGTTTCCACTCGCATTGGAATCATTGTTTTAATCCTTTGTGCATTACATTTTACCAATATTATGACACTGTATATTTTAAGAAAAAAATTAACAATAAAATAAAACTATTATGACTGCAACTATTCTTACCCAAACTTACAATTTTTCGGCGTACATGATTTATTTACCAATCGTTATTACATTAACTGTACTTGTTTCTCAATTTTTGTTTAAAAATTCAAAAACATTTATGATTGATATTTTTCATCAGAAAGAAGACATCGCGATGGCAACCAACTCATTGTTTAAAATCGGATTTTATCTTTTAAACATTGGTTTTGCACTCTGTATTATCGAGTTTTTCCAAATCGAAACTGTTGAAAGATTAGTTGTTGCATTAAGCAAAAAGATTGGTGGATTTTCAATTTATCTTGGCGTGATGATGCTTCTGAATTTACTTTTATTTCTAAAAGGTCGTAAAAATGCAATGAACAAAGACAAAATCAAACAGGAAGAAATTGTAAAGTCTTAAACTTTTAAATTAACTATTATGAAAAACTTAATCATTCATTTAGTCCTGATTTTTTACTTCGGAGGAAAAACGAAAAGACTCAACTTTTAAAATTTATTGCCATGAAAGATTTCTAATGTTCATGCATTTGCATTAAAGAAATCGCCCTCCTACAATATCCTGGATTATTTTCAGATTGACGGCTTTGACAATAATTATTTGGTTAAATTTATAAAAAACATAAAATGAATCATCTTGAACTCACAAAAAAAGTAGAATGGAAAGACCTTAAAAAGCTTTCCGTAAAAGAAATGTTGATAGAAAATAATATCTCTTTGCCATGGCTTTTTATATCTCTATTCTTAGCTTACAAAGGATATTACTGGGTGGCGCTTCCGTTCTCTGGATTCTATTTTTTGACTGCCTTAAGACAAGTTCACAACGGTTTTCACAACTCTTTAGGAACAGGGAAATTTCTCACTTGGCTTTCGATGTACCTCAATAGTATTTCGATGATGACATCTATTCATGCCGTTAAATTTAATCACATCAGGCATCATAAATATTGTCTTTCAGAAGAAGATTACGAAGGGAAATCGGCTTCAATGAAATGGTATGAAGCTATTTTGTACGATCCGAAGCATCTGTTTTTAATTCATTGGATGACTTTTAAATTAGCCAATAAAAGCTACAAAAAGAATATGTTTTTCAATTGCTGTTTTTGTTTTTATTGCTTTTTATTTTCAGTTTAATTTTTTAATATATCATATTTTAATCATGTTTTTTGGTGAACTTTTAATGGCATTTTTCGCAGTTTGGACCGTTCATCACGACACTCACGAAAACCCAAATATCGCAAGAACACAACGTGGATTCTGGAAAAATAAATTAACGTTCAGTATGTTTTATCACATGGAACACCATCTTTTTCCCGCAGTTCCCACCATAAAATTACCAGAATTGGCAGAAAGAATCGATAAACTTTTACCGGAACTAAATAAGAAGCAAACATTTTAAAAGTTCTAAAATAAAGTCCCAAAGGGACGGCCTACCAAAGGATAGGATGAAATCCTATCGACAATCGACAATCGACAATCGACAATCGACAATCGACAATCGACAATCGACAATCGACCATCAACCATCAAACACCAAAATATGTCTAAAATAATTCTAAACACAACCATTCAAGCGGATATTCATAAAGTGTTCGATTTGGCTAGAGACATTGATTTGCACCAAAAATCAACTTCAAAAACGAATGAAAAAGCAATCGCAGGAAGGATTTCAGGTTTAATTGAATTGAACGAAACCGTTACTTGGAGAGCAAAACATCTCGGATTTTATCAAACCCATCAATCAAAAATTATAGAGATGGAAAAGCCCTATCGGTTTACTGATGTCATGTTAAAAGGAAGATTTAAATCATTTAGACATCAACATCTATTTAAAAAAGAAGATCAAAACACAATCATGACAGATATTTTGGAGTTTGAATCACCCTTTGGAATTATCGGTCAATTGTTCAATTATTTTTTTCTGAAAAATTACATGAAAAAATTTTTATTAGAAAGAAACAAGATGATTAAAAGCATAACAGAAAATAATAAAATAAACAATTAGTATTAGAACTGTTATACTGAGTTTGTCGAAGCATATTAAATGCAGAGACTATTAACAAACAACAACCAAAAGTCATGAAATTTCTAAAAGCAGAATGGCGAAAACTAGCCATCATCAACTACGAAATTAGTCCCGAAATATTATTAAAATATCTTCCAAAAGGGACTGAACTAGATTTTTATAAAGGAAAATGCTATGTCAGTTTGGTTGGATTCATGTTTTTGAATACCAAATTGTTGGGACTTCCCATTCCTTTTCATAGAAATTTTGAAGAAGTGAATTTAAGATTTTATGTTAAGAAAAAAGAAGGAAGTCAATGGAAAAGAGGAGTTGTTTTCATCAAAGAAATTGTTCCTAAATATGCATTGAGTATGGTTGCCAATTCTGTGTATAAAGAGAATTATAAGACTTTGAAAATGAAAAACAAGATGGAATATACCGACAATGATTTGGTTGTGACCTATTCTTGGAAAGATAAAGATTGGTATTCTATACAGATTACTGCCGAAAGTAAATCTCAAACGATGGAAGATGATTCTGAATTTGAGTTTATCACAGAACATTATTGGGGTTTTACGAAAAAAGAGGATAAAACTTCAGAATATGAAGTCTTCCATCCGAAATGGGAGTGGTATATGGTGAAAAATCATAAGCTTGAAATTGATTTTAAACAGGTTTACGGAAAAGATTTTGAATGTTTAAATCATCAGAAACCAATCTCTGTAATGCTTGCAGAAGGCTCTGAAATCGAAGTGAGAACGAAGAAATATTTGGTGCAAAAGTAAAAAGAGCCAAGTAAAAAGTAAGTTGTAAATTTTTAAAACAGTTAGTATTAGAAATGTCATGCTGAGCGAAGTCGAAGAATCTCACACAAAACCAACTATCAACAAGCAACCAACAACTAAAATAAACTTCAATGAAAATAATAATCGCAGCTGGAACCGGTTTTCTCGGCAAAAATCTCGAAAAATATTTTACCGAAAAAGGAAATCAGGTGTGTATCTTAACCAGAACTCCAAAACGTAAAAACGAATTTTTATGGGATGCAAAGACTTTAGGAGAATGGCAAAATCTTCTCGAAGACTGTGATATCTTAATTAATCTCGCAGGAAAATCTGTCGATTGCAGATATACAGAGAAAAATAAACGGGAAATTTACGACTCAAGAATTAATAGTACAAAAGTCCTTCAACAAGCGGTTGACAAATGTATCAACAAACCTAAGATTTGGTTAAATGCAAGTTCAGCAACAATTTATGTTCATTCCGAAAAGCATTTAAATACAGAAGAAAACGGAATTATCGGTGACGACTTTTCAATGAATATTTGTAAAAGTTGGGAAAAGGAATTTTTTAAAACTAAAAATCCAGACACCAGAAAAGTTGCGTTAAGAACATCAATAGTTTTAGGAAATAACGGTGGAGCTTTTACCAAACTTAAAACGATCACCAAACTGGGCCTAGGTGGAAAACAGGGAAGAGGAAACCAAAATGTAAGCTGGATTCATATTGATGATTTTTGCCGAGTTGTTGAATGGATTATTGGGAATGAAAACATTTCCGAAGAAATTAATGTAACTGCTCCAAATCCTTTGAACAATGAAGAGTTTATGCGAAAATTAAGAAAAGAAATGAAAATTCCGTTTGGCTTAAACGCTCAGGTCTGGCAATTGGAAATCGCCTCGATCATCTTAGGAACTGAAACCGAATTGCTTCTCAAAAGCCGCAATGTTTATCCCGAAATACTGATTCAAAATGGGTTTCAGTTTTTGTATCCTACAGTCGAAAAAGCGTTTGAGAATTTACTTTAGGATCATACTGCAAATTTTAAAATTGCTTTTAATTTTATTCAATCGTATTCCAATTAATTTAAAACATCGCCGTTTTTATTCAAAGTCAATTTACATATTGTCCAAACAATGGTGTTTGTATTCAAAATCAACTGACATTAAGTTCAAACAGGTGTGTTTGCATTCAAAATCAATGTACATTAAGTTCAAACAGTGGTGTTTGTATTCAAAATCAACTGACATTAAGTTCAAACAAGGTTATTTGTACTTAAAATCATTTTACATTAAGTCCAAATAATAGTGTTTGAATTTAAAATCAATGTACATTAGGTTCAAACAAGGTTATTTGTATTTAAAATCAATTTGCGTTAAGTCCAAACCGGGTTATTTGTATTCCTACACAAAACTATTTTAATCAAAACAAGATTGTCAGTAGTGAAACGCAAAACTGTTTGAATGAAAACACACCTGTTTACAGTCTCACAAAAAATATCAGATTTTCAATCTTATGTGCTCTAAATATTCTCCATAAATTAAACATAAAACTAATGTGACTCATGTGTCAAAAAACTTTTGTGCCTTTTGTGGTAAAACTTTACGGTTAAATATTAATTTAGCAAAAAACTAAACTTGATGTTCACCAAACAACAAACGAAAACTCTTTTTCTATCGTCTTTACTTTTATCCACTACTTTTTTTTCACAGGCTCACAACGTTTCAGAAGGTTATCAAAAACCGACAGATCCATTGGTTATTCAAAATCTTGAAAACTGGCAGGATCTAAAATTCGGGCTTTTCATGCATTGGGGAACGTACAGTCAATGGGGAATTGTCGAAAGCTGGAGCCTTTGTCCGGAAGATGAATCGTGGACGCAGCGTAAACCCGAACACGGAAAGTCATACAATGAATATGTAAAAAACTACGAAAATCTTCAGACCACTTTCAATCCCACTCAATTTAATCCACAAAAATGGGCAGATGCGACGAAAAAAGCAGGAATGAAATATGTAGTTTTCACAACAAAACATCACGACGGTTTTGCGATGTTCGATACACAACAGTCTGATTATAAAATTACTTCTTCAAAAACTCCTTTTTCCAAAAATCCAAAAGCAGATGTAACGAAAGAAATCTTCAATACATTCCGAAAAGATGGCTTCAAAATAGGAGCTTATTTCTCAAAACCCGATTGGCATTATGATGATTATTGGTGGTCTTATTTTCCTCCGAAAGACAGAAATGTAAATTATGATCCGAAAAAATATCCTGAAAAATGGAACAGTTTCAAGAATTTCACCTTTAATCAATTAAATGAAATCACTTCAAACTACGGTAAAGTCGATATTCTTTGGTTAGACGGAGGCTGGGTTCGCCCTTTCAAAACCATTGATCCCAATGTAGAATGGCAACGAACAATCAAAGTAGAGCAGGATATTGATATGGATAAAATAGGGACGATGGCTCGCAAAAATCAACCCGGAATTATCATTGTAGATCGTACTGTTCCAGGAAAATGGGAAAATTATGTGACTCCCGAACAAGCCGTTCCCGAAAAGGAGCTTTCGATTCCTTGGGAGAGTTGTATCACGATGGGAGATTCGTTTTCGTATGTTCCGAATGACAATTATAAATCGTCTCAAAAAATCATTGAAACATTAGTTAAAATCATTTCAAGAGGCGGGAATTACCTGATGAATATCGCTCCCGGACCAAACGGAGATTACGATCCAATTGTTTATGACAGATTAAATGAAATTTCTACTTGGATGAATGACAATCAATCAGCGGTTTTTGCAACGAGAGCTGTGGCGCCTTATCACGATGGAAATTTTTATTATACACAAAGCAAAGATGGAAAAACAGTGAATATCTTTCATCTGGATGAAAAAGAAAACTATCAATCTCCATCAATAGTAAGTTTTGTAATTCCTGAAAATTTTAAACCAAAATCTTTGAAAGTTTTAGGTCTAAAAAATAAAATTCATTGGAAAAAAACAGGAAATTCAATTGAAATAAATTTACCAAAAGAGAGAAATCAGTTAAAATATTCAACCGTAATTCAAATAATTCAATAGTTGAATTTGTAATTAAAATGACTTAGGAAATCGGAGCGTTAAGAAAATAAAGTCTGTGAACGTTAAGAAAATTCTACTGTTTGAGCACGTCACAAATATTGAACTGAAGAACTAATATTTGATTCGTGCGAGTTTTAGAATTTTTAGAGAACAGATTTTATTTTTAGCGGAGAGTTCCAAGTCTTGAACTTTTGGTTCTTTTGTTTCAAGACAAAAGAACAATAATTAAATCAAATTATTTATGCGCTTTAAATTTCGTTTTAAAATTATAGCAATTTCATTATTGAGCACGACATTTATTACCGCTCAAAAACCTTTATACAAAGACCCAAAACAACCTGTAGAAGTCAGAGTTCAGGATTTGCTGAAACGTATGACTCCGGAAGAAAAATTCTGGCAGTGCTTTATGATTCCCGGAGATTTAGATAACGTTCCGAAAGGTCAATATGCTCATGGAATTTTCGGTTTACAGGTAAGTGCAGGAAATCAAGGCGGTGGAGTCGCCGGACAATTGTTAAAATATAATGCCAATGAAGATGCTGAAAGATTAGCTAAAAAGATAAATGCGATTCAGAAATATTTTGTGGAAGAATCACGGCTGGGAATTCCGATTATTCCTTTTGATGAGGCTTTACACGGATTGATGCGTGAAGGTGCAACTGCTTTTCCACAGGCGATCGGTTTATCGGCAACCTTCAGTCCTGAGTTGATGAAAGAAGTTTCAACAGCGATTGCCAAAGAATCGAAATTGAGAGGAATTCGTCAGATCTTAACTCCGGTTGTGAATTTAGCGAGCGATGTTCGATGGGGAAGGACAGAGGAAACGTATGGTGAAGATCCGTTTTTGACTTCTGTGATGGGTGTGAATTTTGTGAGTTCTTTCGAAAATCAGAACATTATCACAACTCCGAAACATTTTTTAGCGAATGTTGGAGAAGGCGGAAGAGACTCTTACCCAATTCATTGGAGCAAGAGATATTTGGAAGAAACCCATTTAATTCCTTTTCAAAAAGCCTTTACACAAGGGAAAAGCCGTTCGGTGATGACTTCTTATAATTTGTTGGATGGTCGACCTTCGACAGCAAATCATTGGTTATTAACCGAAAAATTAAAAAAAGAATGGAATTTCAAAGGTTTTGTGATCAGTGATGCAAGTGCAGTTGGTGGAGCAAATGTTCTGCATTTCACGGCAAAAGATTACGATGATGCTTCTGCGCAGGCGATCAATGCCGGTCTTGACGTGATTTTCCAAACAGAATATCAACATTATAAATTATTTATTCCGCCATTTTTGGATGGAAGAATTTCGAAAGAAAGAATTGATGATGCAGTTTCGAGAGTTTTGAGAGCAAAATTTGAATTGGGTTTGTTTGAAAATCCTTACGTTTCCAACAAAAATATTGAAGAATTAAAGAAAATCAATCATAAACCTTTAGCGGAAAAAACAGCCATTGAATCTTTTGTTTTGCTTCAAAATAATAATCAAACGCTTCCGATTTCTGAAAATGTGAAAAAGATTTTAATAGTCGGAACAGATGCTGTTGATGCAAGATTGGGAGGTTATTCCGGGCCGGGAAATAAGAAGGTAAATATTTTAGATGGAATTAAAAATTTCACAAAAAATAAAAATATTGAAGTCAATTATTCAAAAGGAATCGACTGGAATTTAAAGAATTTTACGACCGTACCCACTGAGTTTTTATCTTTCGAAAATAAAAAAGGATTAAAAGGAAATTATTTTTCCAATTCAGATTTAAAAGGAAATCCAGCTTTTGAAAAACAGGACGAACAATTAAATTTCAAATGGACTTTGTATTCTCCAAACCCTGAAAAATTACAACCCGACAATTACAGCGTTCGTTGGACAGGAAAACTGGAAGCTCCAAATTCCGGAAAATATCAATTGGGTTTAAGAGGAAATGATGGCTTCAGATTATATGTAAACGGAAAATTACTGATTGACAATTGGGGAAAGTTGAGTTATTCAACCAAAACGGTTGAGCTTGATTTTAATAAAGGTCAAAGATCTGATATTGTAATTGAATTCCATGAAAATAGGGGAGAAGCAAATATAGAACTGATTTGGAATTATGGTTTGAACGATTACCAAAAAGATTTTAATGATGCTTTAAAATTGGCTCAAAATGCAGATTATATCATCGTTACAGCCGGAATTCATGAAGGTGAATTTCAGGATCGTTCTTCATTAAGCTTACCCGGAAATCAGGAACAATTGATTCAGGAAGTTTCAAAATTAAATAAACCTACAACAGTTGTTTTGGTGGGCGGTTCTGCAATAAAAACTACCGATTGGAAAGATAAAGTCGGAGCAATTTTAGACGTTTGGTATTCCGGAGAAGAAGGCGGAAGTGCCATTGCAAAAGTTCTTTTTGGAGCTGAAAATCCGTCGGGGAAATTACCAATTACATTTCCGATTGAGGAAGGTCAGTTGCCTTTGGTTTATAATCATCATCCGACAGGAAGAGGAAATGATTATTATGATTTGAGTGGTGAGCCGTTGTATCCGTTTGGTTTTGGTTTAAGTTATACTAATTTTGAAATTTCTGATTTACAGTTGAATAAATTAAAATTTTCTGAAAACGAAACGATTGTCGCCAAAGTCAATGTAAAAAACACAGGTGCAAAAGCAGGAAGTGAAGTTGTTCAATTATATGTGAAAGATTTGTTGGCTTCAGTTTCAAGACCGATTATTGAACTGAAAGGTTTTCAAAAAGTGTATCTAAAACCCGGCGAATCGAAACAGATTACCATTGAAGTTCCGGTGAAAGAATTGCAGTTTTTAGATTCAAAAATGAACTGGATTGTAGAAAAAGGAACGTACAGAATTATGGTTGGAAATTCGTCAAAAAATCTCCCGTTGAAAAAGAATATCGAGGTGGAATAATGTTTTAGATTAAATCCGGATGATTATACGTAATAAGTGATGATAAGATATTTAAAATTCTTTTGTTTGACTTTGCGCTAAATTAAAAAGAGTAAAATATTAATGATATTCACAGATTCAATTTCTAAAATGTGCAACCGTTTTCTTTTAGGGAACGGTTTTTGCAATTTTTTAAACAAAATATTTCTAACACATCACATCATTTATTTTATGAAAAAATATCTTCTCCCGGCAGTTGCTCTGCTTTTTTTCAGTTGCAAAGAAAATAAAAATAATACTTCGGAACCAGAAGTTGTTACCAAAACAGATACTTTAAAATTACCACCACCAGACGAGAAAGCTGCCAAAAACAAATTCAGCAATGTCCTTGGCTGGCCTGCAGGAAAATCCCCGACAGCTCCTGAAGGATTTACGGTTACCCGTTTTGCGGAAAATATAAAAAGCCCAAGAAATATGATTCAGGCTGCAAACGGTGATATTTTTGTAGTGCTTTCAAATTCTGAACGCACAAAAACTGAAAAGATAAAAAATGACATCATTGGAAAAAGTGATGCTGAAGTCGGAGGTAAATCTGCCAATAGAATTATTCTTTACAGAGATGCCAACAAAGACGGCATTGCAGAATCATCTTCTGTTTTTCTTGATAATCTGAATCAGCCCTACGGAATGTTGATTATCAAAGATCAATTTTATGTGGCAAATACCGATGGACTTTGGGTTTATCCGTATAAAGAAGGCGACATGAAAATTACAAAACCCGGAAAGAAAATAGTGAATCTTCCAGCGGGTGGTTACAATAATCACTGGACGAGAAATTTAATTGCCAATAAAGATCAGTCGAAAATCTATATTTCTGTTGGTTCCGGAAGTAATGTCGGCGAAAACGGAATGGAAAATGAAGTGAGAAGAGCCAATATTCTTGAAGTGAATCCTGACGGAAGTGGCGAGAAAATCTATGCAGCAGGTCTTCGAAATCCTGTCGGAATGAGCTGGAACCCTTCAACAGGAGAATTATGGACGGTGGTGAACGAAAGAGATGAATTGGGAGACGAATTGGTTCCCGATTATTTGACAAGCGTTAAACAAAATAAATTTTATGGTTGGCCATTTGCTTATTTCGGGAAAAATGAAGACCCGAGAAGAAAGGGCGAAAAACCAGATCTTGTAGCAAAAACAATTGTTCCAGACGTTCCTTTGGGATCGCATACGGCATCTTTAGGTTTGTCTTTTTATACGGGAAACCAGTTTCCTGAGAAATATAAAAATGGAGCTTTCATCGGGCAACATGGTTCGTGGAACCGTTCTTCACTTGTTGGTTATCAGGTCGCATTTGTTCCTTTTAAGAATGGAAAAGCGGCGGGATCTTATCAACCATTTCTTACCGGATTTATCGCCAATGAAGAGAAAGGAGATGTTTACGGAAGACCTGTTGGTGTCCTGCAAATTGCTGACGGATCATTGCTGGTTGCTGACGATGTAAGTGGAATTGTCTGGAGAGTTGCGTACAATAAAAAGTAAAGCTGAATCTCAATTTTCATTTTGAAATAATTTAGATGAAATTTTGTGGTATGAAATATGCAAGATTCAATGTGTAACCAATTGAAATTATTAAATTTTAATTATTAAAGTTAAACATCATGAAAAAGTTATTAATATCAACGGTTTTATTAGTAGGATTATCAGTAAGTGCTTATGGTCAGCAACGTCCGCCAGCGCCACCTCATCCGTCAAAAGCTCAGTTGGCAAACAGTAAAGCAAGCGAACTTGATAAACGATACAGGGCAGAAAAGAAAATGATTCTGAATCATCCGGTTGCCACAAAAAAAATGAAAAATGATCAGCTGAAAGCTTTAAATATAAGATATCAGAACGAAAAAAAATTGCTTAGAAGCGCAAGGTAACCCAAGGAAGATTTCTTACTGAAATATTCCTTAAAAGAATAAAAGAGAATGCAGATTGCGTTCTCTTTTTTAGTTTAAAATTAAATCAGGAAACTTTTTATAATGCATTCTCAGATGAATTTGCTGAAACGCAAAACATCCAATATTTTTCCTTAAATTCGCATAAAAATTTTAAGCTAATGAATTACGATATTATTGTCATCGGAAGTGGTCCCGGTGGATATGTTACTGCAATCAGAGCGGCACAATTGGGTTTTAAAACTGCAATTATTGAGAAAGAAAATTTAGGAGGAATCTGCCTTAACTGGGGATGTATTCCGACTAAAGCTTTGTTGAAGTCTGCTCAGGTTTTTCATTATATTAATCATGCAGAAGATTACGGATTAAATAAAGTGGAAGCTAGTTTTGAGTTTCCAAACGTAATCCAGAGAAGCCGTGGTGTAGCCTCTAAAATGAGCAAAGGAATTGAGTTCTTGATGAAAAAGAACAAAATCGATGTGATTTTGGGAACTGCAAAAGTGCAAAAAGGTAAAAAAGTTTCTGTAACAGATAAAGACGGTAAAGTGACTGAATATTCAGGAACAAACATCATCATCGCAACAGGAGCTCGTTCTAGAGAATTACCAAACTTACCACAAGACGGTAAAAAAGTAATCGGATACAGACAGGCATTGTCTCTTCCTGAGCAGCCAAAATCTATGATTGTTGTAGGTTCTGGAGCAATCGGAGTAGAATTTGCTGACTTCTATAACACAATGGGTACGAAAGTAACTGTTGTAGAATTTTTACCAAACATCGTACCTGTAGAAGATGAAGAAATCTCAAAACACTTAGAGAAATCTCTTAAGAAATCAGGTATTGAAATCATGACAAATGCTTCTGTAGAAAGCGTTGATACAAGCGGAAACGGTGTGAAAGCAACAGTGAAAACTGCAAATGGAAACGTAACTCTTGAAGCTGATATTTTGCTTTCTGCTGTTGGTATCGCTGCAAACATCGAGAACATCGGTCTTGAAGAAGTGGGAATTCAGACAGATAAAGGAAGAGTTTTGGTTAACGAATGGTACGAAACTTCAGTTCCTGGTTATTACGCAATCGGAGATATTATCCCGACTCAGGCTTTGGCGCATGTTGCTTCTGCTGAAGGTATTACTTGTGTAGAAAAAATCAAAGGAATGCACGTTGAGAAAATCGACTACGGCAATATCCCTGGATGTACGTACTGTCACCCGGAAGTTGCTTCTGTTGGTCTTACCGAAAAACAGGCTAAAGAAAAAGGTTACGAAATTAAAGTTGGTAAATTCCCTCTTTCTGCAAGTGGAAAAGCAACTGCAAACGGAAATACAGACGGTTTCATCAAAGTGATTTTTGATGCCAAATATGGCGAATGGTTAGGTTGTCACATGATTGGTGAAGGCGTAACAGATATGGTTGCTGAAGCGGTTGTAGCAAGAAAACTTGAAACGACTGGTCATGAAATCATCAAATCAATTCACCCGCACCCAACAGTTTCTGAAGCAATTATGGAAGCTGCTGCTGCTGCCTATGGTGAAGTGATTCACATTTAATTTAAGTATAATTTATTATATATCTAAAGCTCAGATTCTGTCTGGGCTTTTTTTACGCTATAGTTATGAAAACAAAATTTATTTTATTATTTTCTTTAATATCGGCATTCTTATTCTCTCAACAAAAAGACGATAAAAATTTTTTCCCTGTAGAATATATTTTAAAAAGTAGTCAGGATACGATAAAAGCTAAAGTCAGAAACGTAGGTAAATTCAGTAATAAGAAGTATTACTTTGCTACCATTATGTTTAAAATGAAAATGAGAGATTCTGATGGGAATGAGAGTTGGGTGCAGCCAGATGATATTAAATATATCAAAATTACTGATGAGAACAATCTAAAACATGAATATTTTGCTTCATCTGAAAGACTTCCGAAAGAGCAGGGATTAATCGAAGTTTTATACGAAGGGAAAAATATAAACTGGTATAAAGATTATCACAATCCAACGTTGGCTATGCAGCTGCAAATCAAAGGTTATATTACAGATAATAATAAAAATATTCTTTACTGGGGCTTCTTTGATGATTTGAAACGTAAGTTTAAGATTATATTTAAAGATTACCCGGATTTGCAACTGAGATTAAAGTCTGCGAATACGGAAGAAGATTTTGTAAAGCTTTTGCGTTTATACGATGCTAAACAATAATTAAAACACTATATAGATTTTAATAAATATTTAAGGAAAATAGCTATTGAGATTAGAACGTCTTTTCTTACATTTATTCTATGAACTTTGAAAAAACTGGGTTGGTATTATCAGGCGGTGGTACCAAAGGTATTGCCCATGCGGGAGTACTAAAATTCTTGAATGAGCAGAATATCGATGTAGATATTCTCGCTTGCTGCAGTGCCGGTTCTATCGTGGGATGCCTTTATGCAATCGGAAAAAAACCTGAGGAAATTTTAGATTTCTTTCAGTCGGTTTATTTTTTTAACTGGAAACATTTTACTTTTAACCAGCCGGGTCTGGTGTCGTCTGTGATTTTTAATACATATCTGAAACCTATTTTCAGGGATATGAAGATTGGAGATCTTGATAAGGAAGTGAAAATTGTTGCCACCGAATTGGTTGGCGGAACAGAGAAAATTTTTGATGAAGATTTTTTAGTTACCGATGCCATCATTGCGTCGTGCTCGATTCCGGGCATTACAACGCCTTATATTTTAGGGGAAGAAATGTTCTGCGATGGAGGTGTTTTAAATAATTTTCCTGCAGATATTATCCGTGCAGATTGCGATAAACTGATTGGTGTGTTTGTCTCGCCGCCTCATGATATTAAAATTAATGATTTAAAGACCATAAAAGCAATTGTTTCAAGATCTTATGACTTGCTTTCGTATCGCATCGAAAAGGTTAAATTTGAGCATTGTGACTGGCTTATTTCCTCTCAGGATTTATCAAGCTACGGAACTTTTGAACGCAAAAAAGACCGTTTAGAACAAATATTTAATATTGGATATCGCGCTGCCAAAGACAGTTTTGCCGAAAGCAATTATTTTACACAAATAAAAAATATTGGATCGTAAATAAAAACTCCCGCCTGAAAGCGAGAGTTTATTAATTTTAATTTTTTACGATTTGCGCATCTTGTCTTACCAAGGTGTCGCCGTTTTCACCAACGACCACTAATGTGTAAGGTGCTTTTTTTGGGGAATCTGTTAAATAATTCCTCCATACCTGATAAATAGTTCCGTTGTTATTAAATTCGAAATAATAATTACCTCCCGATCCATCAGGAATTAATTCTCCGTTACTGATGATCATACTTGGTTTCGCCGTGATTTTTGTATTGGCTCCCCAAGATTGATACAGGTAATTTCCATTCGGTTGCTTATCAATTCTTACCTTAAATTTTTTAGTTTTAATAATAACTGTTTTAGGAACATTCTGAAAATATTCAGTTCCGTTATCCCTTGTAAAATTTGAAGTCTGTTTTAAATCATGTGCGGCAACGAGAGAAAACTGAGCGATGCATAAAGTTCCCAATAATAATTTCTTAATCATGTTGATTTTGTTTTAAATTATTACATGGAAATCAAATTTAAAGCCAATAAATTAGCTCAGTTTTTATTACTTGAAAATTTCTTTGAAGTCATTAATGTAAGAGAATTTTTCATAACCTAGATAATCGAAATTATTTTTTATATACTCTTTTATTTTTTGATAGTTTCGATGATAAGATTGAGATATAATAACTACCTTATTGTTTTTACGGTATAAAAAAATATATTCATATGTTCCACCATTGTCGCTTTGATGACTGTTTTTCCAGCCTTCAATTTCAGAAGATGGAAAACTTTTAGTAATCAGCCCAAAAAATTGCTTTACGATAATTTTTTCTTTACTAATTAATACGATACTACATTTTGTTTTAAGTTCTATAAAAAATAGCAAAACAAATGAAAGTATCATTATTGTTGGAACAAAGATCTTTACAAATAATTTACCTTCATACAATGGAGATGTAAAAAAATCAGGAATTATTAAAACAATCATACACAAAATTGCAATTAACAGTATTGGAAGTATAAGAGCTTTAAAAGTAAATTTAGTCTTCATGAATTATAAAAAGTACCAATTCTGAAGTTTAATCTTTCGTTGAAGCAACAGTATTTTGTGTATAACTCGCAAAAGCATCTTCTAAACTCTCAAATTTTCCTTTAAAGTCATTGATATTAGAATCCTGAATGATATTTCCCTGATGAATAAGAATCACTCTTGTACAAAGCGCTTCAACTTCCTGCATAATGTGTGTTGACAGTAAAACGGTTTTTTCTTTCCCGATTTCTTTTACCACATTTCTGATCTCAAGAATCTGATTGGGATCTAAACCATTGGTTGGTTCATCCAAAATCAATAAGTCAGGCTGATGAATAATTGCCTGCGCCAAACCAACTCTCTGTTTGTAACCTTTAGAAAGCTGACCAATTTTTTTAGATTTTTCGGGTGTAATTCCAACCAATTCTATTACCTCATCAACTCTTGCTTCAGAAATTTTATGAATATTCGCTACAAACTGCAGATATTCTTTTACATACATTTCCAGGTAAAGCGGATTGTTTTCGGGAAGAAACCCGATATTCTTTTTGCTCTCAATTTCGTGCTCTGTAATATTTTTCCCGTTAAAGATAATCTCACCTTCATCAATTTTCAATGCACCGACAATCGATTTCATTAAAGTTGATTTTCCGGCTCCGTTGGGACCCAAAAGACCAATGATTTCATTTTTATCGATAGTTATGTTGATGTTATTTAGAGCAGTCTGCTCACCAAATTTCTTTGTTAGATTAATTACCTGAAGAGACATAGTACAATGCAATATTTTGACAAAAATAGAAATAAAAAAACTCATTCGGTAAGAATGAGCTGATATATGTTTAAAAAAACGAAAATTATCTTCTTTTTTTCGTCGATTTTGCCGGTGTCTTCTGACTATTGTTTTGTTGAGTATTTGCCGAACCTTGCGCCGAAGTATTGTTCATTGCATTTACAGGAGTTTGTCTTACCGCCGATTTGCTGTACAACGCTGCCTTAGACGTTCCAATACCGAAAATTTTATCGATTTGTTTTTTATTTAAAAACTGAGATTTACCAACATATTTTTTATTCTTATTGATATATTGTATAATCTGCACTGTTGGCTGGCCGTAGTTTTTCTGATAATAAAGTTCTATAATATCATTCGGAAGTTCCAAAGTGATATTTCCGCTTGGTTCGTCTATAAAACCATCAGTGATCAGCTTATAAAGCCCTTGCACGTCACCGTTTACATCATTAAATGAGAATGATCTGAATGTATTGAGATTACTTGTGTTGATATCCTGATAATTAAAAGTAAACTTGTTTTCCTTTTTATATAAGCCGACAGAATTGTCTTTCCCTATCTCAACTAATGCTTCGTTTTTAAGAACCTTTATTTGTGAAAATGCCGATATTCCGGAAAGTAAAGTGAGGAGTAAAATTATTTTTTTCATGCTATTGTAAATTTAATATTTCGGTTGGTAATGCTAATTTATATATAAAATCACAAAGACCATTTACTTTTATTAAGCAAAAATAATGTTTTTTTTTAATTTGTCTTTTCTCGAATATTATGCAAATCGTAATATATAATCAGGAAAATGACTTTAAAATTCAGTTATATTATGAATATTAGAATTTTTTCGTAACAGAATTAGGGCTTAAAAGTTAGATGTCAATAAATTACATAGGAAATGTACTTAAGTTTCCAGAGACGCAATAGCCTCTTTCTACAATACAAAAGCCTTTAATTTGGTTTGTTTTACGGTTAATAGTTTTAAATGAATTTAGATATAATACTTTAAATAGATCAATGTTTTTATTTTAAAATTTTAATGAAAATTTAATATTAAATAAAAATACGTAAGCTATTCAAAAAGATATATAAATAAAATTCTTATAACAATTCTGAATCAAGAGTTATACCAATAATTAAGATTTATTGTAAAAACTAGCTTAAATGCTTAGCTTAAAAACCAAATCTCAAATCGGCTTCCCTGCTCCAATGCTTTGTAATTGAGATATCCTTTATGAGCCTCAATAATACTTTTGCTCAAAGTCAAACCAATTCCCGAGCCGCTGATTCTGGTCGTGAAAAATGGAAGGAAAATTTTATCTTTAATTTCGCTCGCTATTCCGATTCCGCTGTCTTCTACACTCAAAACAATACGTTTGTTTAATGTTTTAATCTCTGTTCGGATGGTTTTTTCGGGTGTGCCTTCCACGGCATAGATTGCATTTAGATAGAGATTGATAAGACATCTTTCAATCATTTTCTGATCTGCAAAAACAGTTTGGTTTTCTAATGAATTGATGATTTTTATATTGTTTTTTTCAAATTCAGGTTTCAGGAAATTGAGTGCTGATTCCACAATATCACTCAGAGAAATAGTTTTGAAAACAGGTTTTGGCAACTCGGCAACCTGTCTGTAATCATCAACAAAATTCAACAATTGCTTCGATTTATTATTGATAATCATCAGACTTTCCTGCATGTCTTTTTGATCTTCTTTGTCAATGACTTCCTGATTGGCAATGTATTCCAGATTTTGAATCAGGCTGTTGACGGGCGTTAAAGTATTTAGAAGTTCGTGAGAAATTACCTTCATTAGGTTATTCCAGGCCAGTTTTTCCTTTTGTTCAATTATCTTCTGCACAGATTCTAAGCTGATGATGCAAAAACGGTTTTTTACATTCTCTACTTTCTTTGTTCTGAGAGAAAATGACTGTTTTGTATTTTCATTAATTGAAATATCGAAGAACTCTTGAGAGTTTTCATACTGTGTCTGCTCGATGATTTTGTAAAAATTGGGTGTTTTACTTTCGTAAAGATTCCAGTGATTATATTTCGGGATTTCCAGAATTTCCAGAAAAACAGGATTTACATAAAAAACTTCCCATTCATTATTTTTTTTGGAAAGAATCATTAATCCAATTTCCAGCTGATTCAATATTTCTTCATACAGAAGTTTGTAAGAAGAATGCGAGAGATGCTCTTCTTTGCTTTGATAGTAAAGTTTTACGGTATTGTCGAGCATACTGTTTTGTTCAGCTTCAGGAAATAGCGAGAAATCTTTTTTCTGAATGGCCAAAAGCAGCTTTTCTGTTTTTTGAATGTAAGATGAAGCCGATTTTTGCGCCAAAATAATAAAAATAAGACTTATCGATGAAAAAAGGAAGCAATTAATCCACCTGTTTTGAGAATAAAAATTAAAGGCAAAAATTCCGCTGACAATTGCAAGCAGAATGAATAGTAACCAAAAAAACTGTTGCTTTTTCATTTAAATTTTTTCAAGGTTGTCATTCAGTGAAGTGTAGGATCTATTTCTATTATAAGATTCCTTGTTCCTGAATGATACGTTTTTTCCATTTTTACAATTCAAATTTTTCCATTCTTCTGTACAATGCGGCTCTGGATAATCCCAGATCTTCTGCGGCGAGAGATATATTTCCACGGTGTTTTTTCAAAGCCTTTTTTATGAGAATTTCTTCCATTTCTTCGATGTTTAGATTAATAATGGTATTTTCCGAATCTTCATCTTGAGGCATTAGTAATTTCAGATTTTTTTCGTTGGAAAGAATCACACTTCGCTCAATGCAGTGATCGAGTTCCCGGATATTTCCCGGCCATGAATACTTTATCAATTCTGAAAGTAAGTTTTCATTTAATGCCAATTCAGATTTGTGATACTTCTGTTTGTACTTATCGAGAAAATAATTAGCAAGA
Source organism: Chryseobacterium sp. CFS15 (assembly GCF_031118795.1). NCBI lineage: Bacteria > Pseudomonadati > Bacteroidota > Flavobacteriia > Flavobacteriales > Weeksellaceae > Chryseobacterium > Chryseobacterium sp. CFS15. The sequence continues at coordinate 326,156 of NZ_JAVHYL010000002.1, forward strand.
TCAGGAATATCTTCCAATCGCTCTCTAAGACTTGGAATTTGCAGCTCAACAGTATTGATTCTGTAATACAGATCTTTTCTGAATCTGTTTTCTGAAACTGCTTTTTTTAAATTTTCGTTGGTGGCAAAAATAAATCGCACGTCCAAAATTCGCTCTTTGCTTTCTCCAAGTCTTGACAATTTTCTGTTCTGAATTAAACTTAATAATTTGGTTTGAAGATGAAGCGGAAGATTTCCGATCTCGTCAAGAAAAACAGTTCCGTTTTCTGCATTTTCTATTTTTCCGGCATAATCCTGATGCGCATCGGTAAAAGCACCTTTTTTATAACCGAACAGTTCAGCTTCAAAAAGATTTTCTGAAAGACTTCCCAAATCGATATGCACGAAAGGTTGATTTTTTCTTTCTGATAATTCGTGAATGTGTTCGGCGAGAACATATTTTCCGGTTCCATTTTCTCCCAAAAGCAAAACATTGGCATCGGTTGCAGACACTCTTTCAATCTGATCCATTACCTCTTTCATAGATTGAGACTTGGTTTCCAGCTGATATTGATTGGGTTTAATACTGATATTTTCCCACTGATTCAGTTTTTTGTTTTTTCGGGAAATATCAACAGCCAAATTAACGGAAGCATACAGTTTTTCATTATTCCAAGGTTTCAGAATAAAGTCGGAAGCACCGTTTTTCAAAGCTTCTACAGCCAATTCTACTTCGCCATAAGCGGTCATCAGAATAATTGGAAGTTGAGCTTCAAGCGTTTTGATTTCCTGCATCCAGTATAAACCGTCTTGTCCGCTTTCAAAACCTTTCCTGAAGTTCATATCCAAAAGAACGGCATCAACCTGATGTTCAGATAAAAATTTCAGAATATTTTTTGGCTGACTAAGACAGCTTACTTCCGAAAAAAATTTTTTGAGCCAGACTCTTGCTGAAAACAAAATATCCTCATCATCATCCACAATTAAAATATGAGCTTCCTTTTTTCGCATTTCTTTTTATTTGGTTGTCGATTGATAATTTTTAGTTAATAGTTATTTAATTGCTAAAGATTTAGAATAGAATTCAAAAACAATCAACTAATAACTGACAACTATCAACTAAATCTGTTCGTTTTCGTACAAAAAGTGTCCGATAATGAACAGTCTTAAAATTAATTAAAATATATTTAATCACATTTACAGGGAGTTATAGTATTGTAAATCTCTGGTCTTTGTATTGTGTAATTATCTATAAGTAAAACAGTTATCTGAATATGGATACGAAAATAGTAAAAAAGAAATCTAAACTAAAATTAATTTTAATCATCATTGCTTCTGCTTTGGCAGTTTCTGTATTTGGATGGTACTTTCTCAATCAGAAAAAAACCTATAATGTAAAATCAGAAGATATTACAATTGATGAAGTGAAGCATGGGAAATTTGAAGATATGCTAATGGTAACGGCGCAAACGCAGTCTCTTAATTCTTCTCTTGTGAATGTTTTGGAAGGTGGTGCTGTAAAAGAATTTTTTGCTGAAGACGGACAAATGCTGATGAAAGGACAGCCTATAGCCAGAGTTTTCAATCCCAATACCGAGTTTAATTATCTGAATCAGGAAACCGGAATTATGCAACAGATCAGCCAAATGAGAAGTTCTCTTCTGGAATTGAAGAATCAGGAATTTAATCAGGATAAAGAATTATTGCAATCTCAAAATGATTATAATACGGCTTTGCAAACGTATAATCTTCAGAAAAGATTGTATGATGCGGAGATCGGAAAGAAAACCGATTATGATGTGGCTCTTCAAAATCTGAATTATCAGAAGCAAAGAAAACAAATCGTAGAAAAAGGGGGCGCAAATGAAAGGATCTCAAGAAATTCTCAATTTACGGCGATCAATAATTCTATCAGTCAAATGGAAAAAAGCTTGAATATTCTGCATTCAAATAAAAATAATTTCCTGATTATGTCACCGGCTTCCGGAAGATTATCGTCATTCAATATATCTTTAGGACAAAATTTAACCAGTGGCGAAAGCATCGGGAAAATAGACTTAATGGGTGGTTACAAGTTGATTGCTAAAGTAGATGAATATTATATAAATAAACTGCAAATGGGCATCAAAGGAAGTCTTGACAATAATGGAAAAGAGTATGAAGTGATCGTCGCCAAAATTCTTCCGGAAGTGAAAGACGGGCAATTTTCTGTAGAACTTAATTTCATTGATGTGAAACCTGAAAACTTAAAAATAGGAATGACATTCGGTGTGAAACTGAAATTGTCCGGAGATACCCAAAGTTTAATGGTTCCGAAAGGAAATTTCTATAAAGATACCAACGGAAAATGGATCTTTGTGGTGAAAGGAAATAAAGCCATAAAACGGAACGTAAGTTTTGGAAGAGAAAATTCGATGTATTACGAAGTGCTTTCCGGATTGAAGACGGGAGAAAATGTCATCACTTCCGACTATTCTGAACTTAAGAAATATGAAATTATTGATATTAAAAAATAAAACAAGCATGATGATTAAAAAATTTCTAGTATTAACTATTCTTTTTGCTTCAATTCTGAATTTTTCGCAGGAAAAATTAGAATCTAAAGTTGATAAAAGGGTAGAAATTGTAAGCGTGGTTTTTCGATTGGCGGGAGCTGAAGAATATAGTCAAAACGATAATAAAAAGTATGTGGCAGATATCAGTACTTATTTTAATGCTTATAAAAATTCAGAAATAATTGAATTTATTAAGGAAAACAGAAATAAAAACGGATTGGGCTACGATGCCGTAATGTCGATGGCGCTTCATTTATCTTTTAAAAACGGAAAATTCAGTTTGATTAAAGAGAAAGAAAATTCTTTAGATAAAAGGTGGGAAAAAGTAGACACCAAACGGTTTGTTTCTTTGTTGAATCAATTTTACGAGAAAACCGATTTTCAGAAATTTTTTAACCATCATGCTGGAGAATATAAAAAAGCAGAAATTGAATATCAAACATCTGTTTTGTCTGATTTTAATCAAGATTGGTATTCAAAATTTTACGGTAAAAAAGCCAATGAAGATTATAAAATCATTTTAGGTTACGGAAATGGCGGTGGAAATTATGGAATTAAAATTCACCCCGAAAAAAGTAAAACCATCGTAAATGCAGTAGTCGGTGTCTGGTCTTTTGATAAGGACGGAAATGCAAAATTCGATAAAAATGAATTTCAGCCTTTATTGATTCATGAGTTCAATCATTCATTTGTCAATTACATTCTGGAAATGAATGGAAATACTTTAAAATTAGAAAATTCAGGTAAAATAATTTATGAATTGGTAAAAAAAGACATGGAATCTCAAGCGTATGGAAATTGGGAAACGATGATCAATGAAAGTCTGGTGAGAGCCGCTGTTGTACGGTATATGATCGATAATAAATACTCACAAAAAGATATTGATGAAGAAATTTTTATTCAGGAAAAAAGAAAATTTTTGTGGATGAAAGAATTGGTGGATCTGCTGGGAATGTATCAGAACAACAGAAAAAAATATCCTTCTTTTGAAAGCTTTTATCCTGAAATTATCTCTTTCTATAATAAGCTAGCACCAAGAATTAAGACCATTATTGCAGATTACGAACAAAAACAACCTAAAGTACAATCTATTTTTCCCGATGTCCGGAACAAAAATGATGTAGATCCTGCGATACAAGAAATCACCATAAATTTTGACAGAGAAATGGCAGAAGGCGTTTCTATAAGCATTGGAAGTACAGGCAAAGAACATTTTCCTTTGAAAAAACTCGTAGGCTTTGTGAATGATCATACAGGAATAACATTATTGACGGAAATGAAGTCTAATACAGAATATGAATTTGTATTGACGGGAAATAAATTCAAATCGAAAGAAGGCTATCCTCTAAAGGAAACCGTAATAAAATTTAAAACAAAATAACTCAACTTTAAAACCAAATTAAAATGATAAATATTCAAAACTTATCCAAAGTATATAAAACTGAAGACGTACAAACCAATGCGCTCAATAATGTAAGTTTAATCATCAAAGAAGGAGAATTTGTAGCGATAATGGGACCTTCAGGTTGTGGAAAATCGACTTTTCTAAATATTCTTGGGCTTTTAGACAGCGCTTCTTCCGGTTCTTACCAATTTGAATCTGTAGAAACTATCGGAACTTCGGAGAAGAAAAAATCAGAGATCAGAAAGAAAAATATAGGTTTTATTTTCCAGAATTTTAATCTGATTGATGAATTAACGGTTTATGAAAATATAGAACTGCCTTTAATTTACAACAGAGTTCCTTCCTCAGAAAGAAAAAAACGCGTGGAAGAAATTATGGAGAAAATCAATATTGCGCACAGAGCAAAACATTATCCACAGCAACTTTCCGGAGGTCAGCAACAGAGAGCTGCCGTTGCAAGAGCCTTGGTTACAAAACCAAAATTGATTCTTGCTGATGAACCAACAGGAAACCTCGATAGTTCCAACGGAAATGAAGTGATGAATCTCTTGGCAGAACTTCACAGAGAAGGCTCTACTATTGCAATGGTAACGCACTCTTCTAACGATGCCGGCTATGCATCAAGAATTGTAAATATGAAAGACGGTGAGATTTTCTCAGAAGAACATTCTTCCCAAAGAAAAGATGTTTTCGAAAAAGCAGATGCTAAAAACTTCGCGTAAAAACTTTAGTTGATAGTTGTCGGGTGTTAGTTGATGGGAATTCTCAAAACTAACAACAATCAACTAACAAAAAATCAACCAAAAAACTAAAATTATGTTACAAAACTGGCTCAAAATTGCCTTCATCAATTATAAAAAAAATTGGCTTTCCACAATTATCAATTTATTCGGATTGACGATTGGGCTTACAGGATTTATGCTCATCCTCATGCATTGGAATGACGAAGAATCCTTCGAAAGATGGAATCCTAAAAAAGATAATATTTATTATTTCCAGACGTATTACAAAAAAGATAATAGTTACGGAGGTGCTATTTCTATTCCTTTAGCTGAAAATGCATTAAAACAGATTTCTGAAGTTCAGGATTACGTTTTGATAAACGGGATGGAAATAGCGTATAAAATGGCCACAAAAAATAAGACAGCTTATCAACAGGGCGGACTTGCTGCGTCGGAGAATTTTTTCAACTTGTTTCCATTCAAATTAGTGGCAGGAAGTTACAAAGATGTCCTTAAAAATGATAACAACATTGCTATTTCTAATGTTGTGGCAAAAAATCTTTTTGGAAAAACTGAAGTTGCCGGCGAAACAATTAAAATCAATGCTAAAGACTACATCGTTACAGCAGTTTATGAATTGCCAAAGGAAAATAGCCAGATAAAACCGGATTTTATTTTTAAACCTGCAGAACAGTTGAAAAATGATAAAGAAGCTTGGGGAAATTTCAACTATGGTTGCTTTTTTCTGCTGAAAAAAGAAGCAGACCCAAGAAGTTTTGAGAACAAATTTCTGGATATCATTATGTTGCGTGCAAAAATAAACTCTAAAGGTGCGGGAGTGACACCTCAGCAATTTATTGATATGTATGGACCAACTGACTCTTTGCTTACTCCAATTGAGAGGATAAAATTACATTCAGAGATGACCTGGTTCGGGAAGCCCGATTTCAAATCATTAATGATTTTGTTCACTCTTTCTGTTCTGATTGTGATTTTATCAGCTATCAATTTTATCAATTTAAAAACAGCTCAAGCTTCTCAAAGAGCAAAAGAAATCGGAGTGAGAAAAGCGATTGGAAGCACAAAATCTAGTCTTATACTTCAGTTTTTAATGGAAACTTTTTTGATCTGTTTTGCTTCATATCTTTTGTCGCTGGCTTTAACGGAGCTTCTTTTGCCAAGTCTCAACAAGTTTTATGATAAAGAAATTGTGATGAATGATTGGCACATATACTTTTATTCCTTCTTGATGGTGGCTTTGGTTACTTTGGTTTCCGGGCTCATTCCTGCACTGTATTTATCCAATTTTAAAGCGATAGAAACCCTGAAAGGAAACTTTGCCAGAAGTAAAAATGGTGTTTGGTTGAGAAACGGTATTCTGACTTTGCAACTCATTATTTCTTCTTTTTTTATCATCGGTGGGTTGATTGTCAATCAGCAGGTAAAATATATGATGAATAAGGATCTTGGTTTCAATGGAAAGCAGATTTTTCAGATCGATTTTAATGAAGATAACAATGGCAAGCCTTGGTTGAAATATGAAAGATTGAGAATGGAGATGGCAAAAATCCCTGGCGTAGAAAGTGTTTCGTTTGCAGAAGCGCCTCCCGGAACCAATAATCAGAGTACTTCAAATATGGATTATATGGATAAAAGTATTCAGGCTCGTCACGGTTCGATGGATTATAATTATCCGCAGTTTATGGGTGTTAAATTGCTTAAAGGACGTTGGCTTGATCCGAAATTGTCCTCAGACACAATTAATAATGCCTTGGTAAATGAAGCTTTTTTAAGAAGATTTGGCTGGACAGATGAGCAGGCAATGAAAAGAGAGATCAGACCTGGATTTGATGACAAAGCTTATCGTATAGTAGGAATTACAAAAGATTTCAACATTAGAAGCTTGAAGAGCGAAGTAGAGCCTATGATATTTTTCCATTACCGAGAAACTACCTGGAAACGATATAATGTAGGTAATATTCAATTGAAATTAAAAGCAGACGATATCGATGGAACTGTAAAAAGATTGAAAACGTATTGGCAAAATAGTGTAGAACCGGGTTACCCATTCAACTCATATTTTATAGATAAGCAATTTGCGAAAACCTTTGAAACGTACCAAAAACAGCAAACCCTTTTCACAATTCTGAATGCAATGGTTTTGATGGTAGCATTATTAGGATTATTCGCTTTGTCTTCATTAATGATCGAGCAAAAATTAAAAGACGTAGCGATCAAAAAAACGTTGGGTGCATCAGACGGAACTTTGATCGTAGGATTAACGAAACAATTTCTCTGGATTACTTTTATAGCGGTTCTTGTAAGCATTCCGATCAGTTATTATCTGATGAATGAGTGGCTGAAAGATTTCGCGTACCGAATTGATATGCCGGTTTTACCATTCATTCTGAGTATGATTTTATTATTGATTTTAACTTTCGCAGTGGTGAGTATTAAAGCTTACCAGGCTACAAAAGTGAATCTTGTAAAATACCTGAAATACGAATAATGTTTGAAGTTAGATGATGGAGGTTTGGTGTTTTTGATAGCCTAATATTAACTTCCAGCTTCCATCATCCATCTTCAGTCCAAAAAAATCCACCATGAAAAAATTATTCTTCATATTCATCATCAATCTTTTCCCGGCCCAACAGAGTTGGACGCTCAAACAATGTCTCGATTACGCTTCGACAAATCATCCGTTGGTAAAGCAGGCCGCTGTTAATATTCAGAAGAACGACCGACAGATTGCTGCTTCAAAAGGAATGTTGCTTCCGTCCGTAAATGCAGGTGTAAATCACAGTTACAGTTTGGGCTCGTCAATTAATCAGTCGAGTAACCAGAGAGAGACGCTTAATACGCAATATGATCAGGTGATTGCTCAGGCAAATATTGAATTGTTTAACTGGAGAAATTATTTGAATATTTCATTGTCAAAACTCAATAAAAATGCGAGTACCTATAGGCTTAAACAAGCTCAGAATGAAGTGAAGTTTAATGTAATTCAGAATTTTTTCACCTATCAAAACAGTAAAAGCTGGTTGGAGGTTTTAGAAACGCAGATCGCAGGAATTGAAGAGCAGATCAAGCGTACAGAAAAAGAAGTGGAAATAGGAAGCCGTTCAAAAAGTGATGTTTATGATATCAAAGCCAACTTGGGAACTTTGCAGGAACAATGGGTTTCGGCAAAAAATCAGCGTGATCTGGCAAAAATAAACCTTCTGAATGCACTGAATATGACACAAGATTCTATAGATTTTGTGATAGATGACAATGGATCTTTAGTTAAGGAAGATTTTAATACTGCTGATTTTACCAATAAATTAATAGAAAATAATCCAGCTTATAAAACAGTCATTGCAGAAATCAGCGCACAGCAAAAAAATATAGATATTGAAAAATCTGCCTATTTGCCAACCCTTAATGGAAACTACAGCTGGTCTACTTTTTATAATAAATCTTTAGGCAGCAATGCTCTTTCCAACACCAGTTTTTCTGATCAGTTTAGCCAGAATAAAAACCAGTCAATTTCTTTTGGACTGAATATTCCAATTTTTAATAAATTTCAAATCAAAAATAACGTAGAAATAGCAAAATTAAATGTTATTAATTACAAATACAGCAAAGATTTAATCATTAATGATTTAACAAAATCTATCAATTCCATAAAAGCTCAGTTTCTGAATGCACAGGAAAAATACAGCCTTTTGGAACTGAATTTTGAAAACCAAAAACTGTCTTTTCAAAAATCTGAAGAAAAATATAAAGAAGGTTTAATGGATGCTTATACGTTTTTTGTGGTAAGAAATAACTGGCTTCAGGCGAATTATAATTTAATAAGCAGCAAAAATGATGTCAACCAACAAATCGAATTATTGAAAGTTCTTCAATCTGAGTTTTAATATCATCCAAATAAATTTTCACTGATTTTGCATCTATTGTAAACTCAACCTTGTCAAGGTTAATAATTCGCATATTTATTAACCTTGACAAGGTTTTGTAAAATGCTGTGAAAGAAAACGATTATTAAATTTTACATTTTGCTAGCTTTTGAATTTCTCTTTTTTCAATCATTTCTTTTGATACTTTTGCGGTAAAAAAGATTGTTGCTTTTTTTGAAATTAGGACAATAATTTGATGTTTTCAGATAAAATTTCAATGCTTTTGTCCATTTCTGTCAGATTTAAATTTCCAAAACCCAACCGCATTGCCGTAAGATTTTTGTTCTGATAAAGTAGGGTTTTGGGAATGAAAAGATTGTTTTGGGCACAGTTTCTACTGAGTTGCATTAGATTTACGGGAATTTTCCACTTCATCCACACCGCCAAACCTCCTGAAGGTTTTTGAAAATCGATGTATTCTCCTAAGTTTTGTTCTAAAAGAGAAACAAAATAATCTCTTCTTTCCTGATAGATTTTTAATGATTTTTTTAAATACCGGTTAATTTCTCCTTCAGCGATCATTTCTCCCAAAACGTGCTCCATCAGAACGTCGCCTTGCCGGTCTATAATTCCTAAATATTTTCGCATTTCAATCATCAGATTTTCCGGTGCTACAATGAATCCTGTTCGGAAACCGGGAACCAAAGATTTCCCAAAAGATCCGATATAAATAACCATTCCGTTGGTGTCTGCACTTGCCAAAGGAAGGATAGGACTTTTATCATAATGAAAATCATAATCGTAATCATCCTCAAGAATGATAAAACCAAATTCATTCGCAAGATTGAGTAAATCCAACCTTCTTTTTGCACTCAAAGTGACGGTAGTAGGATAGTGGTGATGCGGCGTAAGGTAAAGCATTCTTATTTTCTGCTTTTCACATGCTTCTCTCACTTCTTCTACATTAATTCCTTCCTCATCAATCGAAATAGGCTGAATTTTTACTCCGGCTTTTTGAAAGATCATATTGACAGAGAAATAGCTTAATTTTCCGACTAAGACGATATCACCTTCCGAAAGTAAAATTTCGGAAACAATATAAATACTCATTTCCGTACTACGTGTTATCAAAAGATTGTTTTTCGAGATTGGTAAACCTCGTGATAGATTTAAAAACTGCGAAAGGTTTTTTTTGAAAAATTCACTTCCATCCTGATTGTATTGTCCTATCTTATGGGCTTTTCTTTTTAAAATAGAACTGTAAATTCTGGAATGATGATCAATTTGGGTTAAACGAATATCAGGAACGCCGTCATTGAAAATATATTCACAATTAGAATATTCAAACGGATTATCTAAAATATTTGAAGTTTTAAATGAAAAACCGGTCGATTTTGGATAATGTTCTAGGTTTTTCTCAAAATCTTTAATTTGAAATGGTTTTTCATGTTTTTTCCCGATGACAAAAGTTCCTTTATTGGGAAGGCTTTCTACCCAGCCTTGTGCAAACAATTCGTCATAAGCAGCAACAATTGTATTCCTGTGAACATTCAAAATAATGCTTAAAGCCCTTGTTCCCGGCAGTTTTATGCCAAAAGGTAAAAATCCTCTTTGTATTGCATTGATCAATTGATTGGAGATCTGCATGTAAATAGAAATCTCTGAACTTCTATTGATTAAAATAAAACTTTCATAAGGAAACTCAACCGGACTATTCATAATGTTAAAACTGGCACTATCTAACCATCCGGTAATATACTACTTTTGAAACAAAATAAAAACAAATGGAATTTTATAACCTTATTGATAAGATCGTAAGCGATAATAAAGCTCATTCAAAATGGCTCAATACACTCTCTTTTATGGAGAATGCAGGAGCAAGAAAAATTTCTGCTTGCGAACATCCTACAAAAGTAAATTTAATTCAGCTTAAACATGCTTGTGAAGAGCATCGTCATGCGTATTACCTCAAAAAGCAGATTGGAAAAATCAATGTTGAATGGTGCAAAACCTACGAAGCGAATGAACTTTTAGCACCGATTGCAACACGTCAATATCTTCACGCTTTGGATGTGAAAGCTTGCAAATATCTTCATGCTCATTTCGATTTAACAAAAGAGGAGCTAAAATATGCGGCCTATCTTTTTGTGACGTATGCAATTGAAGTTCGTGCCGACGAATTATATCCCGTATATCAGGAAGTTCTTACCAAAACCAATTCAAAAGTGATGGTGAAATCTATTATATTGGAAGAAGAGGGACATTTGGAAGAAATGATTCATCAATTAGATGAATTTTCTGAGAACTGGAAACCGCACGCGGAGAAAATTATAGAAATTGAAAAAGATTTGCATATCGATTGGGTTAATGCGATAACTGAAGAAGTGATGAAACCGGATTATGCTTAATCATCTTCATTATTTTCGGGAGGCTCTGGATAAAAGAAAAGCAAATCAGACTTTAAGAATATTAAAACCTAAATCTGAAGGTATTGATTTTTATTCTAATGATTATTTGGGATTGGCAAGAAATAAAGAGTTACAAAATTTATTGTTAAAACAGATTAATAATCATCCTCATTTACTTTCAGGAAGTACCGGTTCGAGATTGATCAGCGGAAACAGTAAGGAAGTTATCGAAACAGAGAGCTTTATTTCAAAAGAGCATAAAAGTTCATCTGCATTGCTTTTTTCTTCTGGGTATAATGCCAATTTAGCTCTGTTTTCTACACTTCCGAACCGTCATGATACAATTATTGTTGATGAAAAAATTCACCGTTCCGTACATGATGCCTGTAAAATGTCACATGCCAGAAAATTAAAATTTAAGCATAATGATGTTGAGGATCTTGAACAGATATTAAAAAGACAAAACGGGAATTGTTACGTTGCGATTGAGAGTCTGTACTCAATGGATGGAGATTTTGCGCCAATTCGTGAAATTGCAGAAACCGTTAAAAAATATAATGCTTTTTTGATTGTAGATGAAGCTCATTCTTTTGGGGTTTTCGGATATGGATTAGTTGGAAAATATCAATTACAAACGTCGGTTTTGGCAACGGTAGTTACTTACGGAAAAGCACTCGGTTCACATGGCGCAGCGATTTTATGCGATGAGGTTGTCAAATCTTATCTTGTCAATTTTGCATCACCTTTTATTTATACAACCGCCGCTCAGGATATTCAGTGGAGAAGCATAAGAACTGGATATGAATTTTTAAAAGCAAACAAACATGCATCTTCCAGTTTACAGGAAAACATCAAAATTTTTCATCAGCAAAATATAAAAACTCCGTCTTCTGAAAATAGTTCGATTCAGGCGGTTTTAATTTCGGATAATCATCGGTTAAAAGATTTGCAGGAAACTTTATTACATGAGGGATTTTTAACCTATGCTGTTTTTAGTCCAACTGTAAAACAGGGAACAGAAAGACTGAGGATTTGCCTTCATAGCTTCAATACAGAAGAAGAAATTATTGGTATGACTAAGGTAATTAAGGATTTTATTTAATGTAAAAAACAGCGTGACTTTTGTGATTTCGCAGGATTCTAAGCAAAGAATTTATTTTCAATAGTTGAGATTCTTGCAGAATGACAAACTAGATGGATAAAAATATGGATATAAGAAAAGGAAAATTAGAAATACAAAACTCACTGCAAAAAAAACTTTTCGTCACAGGCATTGGAACCGAAATAGGAAAAACTGTTTGTTCGGCAATTTTAACAAAATACTTTAAAGCTGATTACTGGAAACCCATTCAATCCGGAGATTTACATTTTTCAGACAGTATGAAAATTAAAGAATGGGTGGGTGAAGATGTAATCATTCATCCTGAAAGATATCGATTGCAACTTGCGGTGTCACCTCATCAGTCGGCTTTGGAGGAAGGAATTTTAATTAACAGTAATGATTTTAAACTTCCTGAAACTCAAAATAATTTAATTGTAGAAGGGGCAGGAGGATTAATGGTTCCAATTTCTGATGAAGAATTTATTATCGATTTAATTGAAAAGCTAAACCCTCCCGTTGCTTTGGTGGTCAGAAATTATTTAGGATGCATCAACCATACTTTATTGTCGCTGATGGCTTTAGAACGAAAATATATCAAGCTGGAATATCTGATTTTAAATGGAAATTTCCCTGCAGATACAGAAAGAATAATCTGTAAAAACATTCAGGAGGAAACCAAAATTATAAGAATTCCCGAGATAGAAAACATAACAAAAGAAAACATAGAACGTATTACAAAACAATTAGAAAAAATATGATAGATAAAACAAAATTGAGAAATAATTGGACGAAAGAAGAAATCGAAGAAATCTACAATCTTCCACTCCTTGAATTGATTTATAAAGCGGCAACGGTTCACAGAGAATGGCACAATCCGGAAGAGGTACAGATGTCAACTCTTTTATCAATAAAAACAGGTGGTTGTGTAGAAGATTGTTCGTATTGCGGGCAAGCTGCACGTTATCACACCAATATTAAAGTTCAGGCTTTATTACCAACTGAAAAAGTAATCGAACATGCCCAAAAAGCAAAAGACAAAGGTTCTTCCCGTTTCTGTATGGCTGCAGCTTGGCGAGAAGTGCGAAATAACCGTGATTTTGACCGCGTTATCGATATGGTGAAAGGTGTAAATGAACTCGGATTGGAGGTTTGCTGTACGCTCGGAATGTTGACCGAGGAACAAGCTGTTCGTCTTGAACAAGCAGGTTTGTATGCTTATAATCACAATTTGGATACTTCAGAACAATATTATAAAGAAATTATTTCTACAAGAACTTTTGATAATAGAATCAATACCATCAACAACGTCAGAAAAGCTGGAATTACAGTTTGTTCGGGCGGAATTATCGGTTTGGGTGAAACTCATGCAGACAGAATTTCAATGCTGTTGACATTGGCTACAATGCCGAAACATCCTGAATCTGTTCCGATTAATGCCTTGGCAAGAGTGGCAGGAACTCCTCTTGAAAATAACGAAAAAACCAACACTTGGGAAATGGTAAGAATGATTGCTACCGCAAGAATTGTAATGCCTTCATCGATGGTTCGTCTGAGCGCAGGAAGAATTGAAATGACAGAATTTGAACAAGGATGGTGCTTTATGGCAGGAGCAAACTCAATTTTTACAGGCGAAAGAGAAACTTTATTGGTAACTCCAAATCCGGGAGTTTCGGAAGATATGCAAATGCTGCAGACTTTAGGATTGAAACCGATGAAGAAAAAGGAAACGAAAAAAGTTATGAATTATGAATTATGAATTATGAATTATTTTCCCTAAACCCTAAACCCTAAACCCTAAACCCTAAACCCTAAACCCTAAACCCTAAACCCTAAACAATGAATTTACAAGAGCGCGACAGAGCTGTGAATTGGCATCCTTACACGCAAATGAAAACTGCAGATGATGCTATTCCGATCGTTAAAGGAAAAGGAGTTTACCTTTTTGATGATAAAGGAAATAAGTATATTGATGCCGTTTCTTCATGGTGGGTTACGCTTCACGGTCATGCGCATCCTTACATTGCACAACGGGTTTCTGAACAGTTGAATACTTTAGAGCAGGTTATTTTTGCAGGTTTTACCCATGAGCCAGCGATACAGCTTTCTGAAAATTTACTAAAACTTCTTCCTCAAAATCAGCAGAAAGTTTTCTATTCTGATAATGGCTCGACGGCAGTAGAAGTTGCTTTGAAAATGTGTATTCAACATGCTTACAATCAGGGAAAAGAAAAGACGAAAATTTTAGCATTTAAAAACGCTTATCACGGTGATACTTTCGGAGCGATGTCGGTGAGTGGAAGAAGTGTTTGGACGAAGCCTTTCGGAGAGATGCTGTTTGAAGTTATTTTTATTGATACTCCTACTTCTGAAAATATTGAAAATCTCAAAGCTCAGATTTCCGCGTATCAGGATGAAGTTGTTTGTTTTATTTATGAACCGCTTATTCAGGGAGCTGCAGGAATGCTGATGTACAATGCTGAAGATTTAGATAAGTTAATGAAATTCTGCAGAGCACAGGAAATTTTGATGATTCAGGATGAGGTTTTTACCGGTTTTGGAAGAACAGGAAAGCTATTTGCAGCTAATTATCTTTCAGAAAAACCAGACATTATGTGTTTTTCTAAAGGTTTGACAGGCGGTACGATGCCAATGGGAATTACAACTTGTTCAAACGAGATTTACAATGCTTTTTTGTCGGATGATAAATATAAAACGTTGTTTCATGGACATTCTTTTACAGCAAATCCGTTAGCTTGTACTGCGGCTTTAGCAAGTATGGAACTTTTATTGAATGACGAAACTCAACAAAATATTCAACGAATTTCGGGGCAACATTTTCGTTTTTCAAATGTTTTAAAACAGCATCCAAAAGTTGAAAACGTACGACAAACCGGAACTATTTTAGCCTGGGAAATTAAAAATGATCATAAAACTTCTTATTTTAACGAGATAGGAAAAAAAGTTTATGATGAATTTCTGTCGAGGGGAATTGTTATGCGTCCGTTAGGAAATGTGATGTATCTGGTTCCGCCTTATTGTATCAACTCAGAAGAATTAAATTTCATTTATAAAAATATTTTAGAGGTGCTAAATTGCCTTTAAAAAGGTTTAATCTTTTGCTATAAATTCTTTTAAATTTTGTTTAAAACCATAAAAAAATAAACATTTCAATATTGAAATGTTTATTTTTTCTAATTATTAATTTATTTTTAAATGAGGAATGAAAGATGATTGATATTCAGAAAAAAGTAATTCTTTTTCCAAATTTTCTTATGCTAACCTTTGTGATAAGGGCAACCTGAAGGAGGGTTTACGACACGTTCAGTAATTGAGGCAGGTGTTGTCATACTCATTGCAGAAGGAGCGTTGAAGAATTGCTCTTCAATTACTTTTCTCTGATCAGCAGGAATGTCCTCAATTTTACGGAGCGTATTTACCTGAATATGAGGCCAGCTTGTTGTGCCACCATCATTTCCAAAATCAAATTCGAAAAATATAATTTGCTCGTATTGCAGCTGAAGAATTTCTTTTCCGTCTTCAATCACGGTTTCGATCCACAAGTTAAATTCTATTTCTACAGTTGGGACAAAACGATTAACGAAAGGAACATTTAAAATTCCGCCTTGTGCACCAGTTGGCATTTTTGATGACATTTGGATTAGGACATAATTGGCAACAGTTTGTCCGCTCAATGTATCTCTTAATCGCATATCGGGTCTTACACAATAAGGATATAGCTCATCTGCCAATATTCTCTGCGTATAGATTTTGTTTGATCCAGGATCGTTTTCATCGTTTAATGTTTCGTGAACCCAAGCCGGAGCTGGTTCGTCAAGATTAATTGCACCGCCCGCACCTCCCATAGTTGGTGAGATAGCAAGATGAGGAGGATCCCAGGTTGCAATACCGGTAGGAAATTTTGGGTTACCTTTTCTAAGATAATATGTTTTCTTATCGACACTTTCTGGGGTAATATCTCCCAACACAGTAATTGTGCTTCCGTGCGGAATAACACCACTTCGTGAAATAGAATAGTCTGGAATGAAATAAGGTCCCGTAATTCCGTCAAGAGGTTTAATTTCCTGCGCCGGAATGATTTCGTAATATTTTTGACCTTCTTTCAACTGGCTCAAAAGAATATATGAAGAATTACCGTTTTCGTCTTTTACTTCAACCAATGGCTCGTTTCTGTATTCTCCTTTGTATCCGTATTTTTCAAAATCTTCGGTAGAAAATGCGTGAATTCCACGGTCTTTTTCTATGGTTTCTTTCGTTGCAGCATAATTGTAGACATCACTTAACCAAAGATACATTCCGTTTTCTTCATGAATTCCGGCGTATTGCAAATCTGGATTTCCTTCTACTTTATTTACACTTTTAATGGTTTGATCGTATTTTACAGCACCACAAAATAATTCGGTTGCACCACCACGGTTACGAACACCGCCGGGAACGATTTCGAAAGTTAACTTTTCAATATATTCTTCCGTATCAAAGCTGAATTTTCCGGGAATTGTACTCGGATTTGTACCCGGAGAAGGCATGATGGTCGTATGTATTCCGCTTCCCAGCGAAGGTCTTCCGATGTTTGTATTGTAATTGGCATTATAACTTACCCAAGTACCGTTTAGTGCTTCCAAAACACCATAATCTACATTATTTGCAATTTCCTGAAGATTTTCTTCACTAAAAGGTCTTACAGGATCATCGATCAAAAGTTTCGAGTATCCGTTCATTAAATTGGCAAGATAGCCTTTCGGGTCTTGATCCTGATTTGGAGCAGCAGCTCTTGAAAACTGATTTTCCTGTCCAAAAATTTCTTTATTTCTTTTTAACATGATTTATTAGTTTTGATGGTTTTAAATTTAATTTGCAGGATATTCAAAAGTTGGTCCTGCATTTTGAGTCGAATTTAAAGGCTGACTCATCAATCCGATGGCCTGTTCTTTCAACGCATACATATACATAATTGATTTTTCCAATTCTTTCGCATTACCTTCTACAGCCGCCTGAATGGCATCCAAAAGATTTTTATACGTTTGGTTAAATGCTTTTCCCTGTGCGTACAATTGCGGATTCGATTGATAATCGCTCATTTTCGGGTTGGGTTTCATCGGGTAAGCTGCGTTCCAGTCAACCGGTAATTCTTTTCCTACAGGTGGCGTGGTTACAGGCATCATTCCGTTTTCATCGGTGAAAGGTCTGTAGTCTCCGCCAAGATAAAAATGCTCATGAAAAACTTCTTTAAATCTGAAATAATGCGCCAATTCTGCACCTTCTTCAAACTGCGAAGGATCTACATCAAAAATAGAATCGTCTGCACCTTCACCTTGTCCTTTAATTTCCTGAAAAACAGCAATTACTCCATCCAGAGCTTCTACAGGATGTAGTTTTCCACCGCTTCCGTAATACTGTTCCGGACGAATCTGCTTTGCGGGATCTCCTGTGAAAATTCCGCCTTTGTTTAATTCTTCAAAATTTTGCGGAAGCTTTCCGTTCGCCTTGTAATAAGCAATGATTTGGAAAACAACGATGTAAAAGAATAAAACATCATAATATTCACCAATGGTATGAACATTCTGCATCATAAAATCTTTCATGTTTTCGAATGTCCACAAATTATTTTCCTGAACAGCACTTTTAGTATATAAAGCCGAATTTTCTACTTCAGGGGTGTGTTTCGGAGCTTTTACCAAAGGATTACTTGGGCTTTCAATCGCAATAAAAGTAGCAATGCTGTTTGTAGAAAAAGTTTCCAGACCAACAAAAAAATCAACATTCATCGGCAATTTCATCGGATAAGTAGGGTAGTTCTGAGGCCTGTTTACCGACGGCTGAATACTTACCGCATTCATTACATTACAAACCATAATCATGTGAAGCATTTCTTCCACTGCAACACTTCTGATGATTTGCGATGCTAAAATATTGGTTCCGTCTTTAATCGAATATAAAGCCGTAAGATAAGGTGGAATCGTAGAATGCTCAATTAAAATTGCTGTTTGCAAAAGATCCTGTAAAATAGGACGATAGTCTAATTCCGTTAATCCTTTTTTAGGTTCAAGCAATTGCCCTTTTGAAAGCTCTGCAGAAGGTTGCAAACTTGAAATTTTGCCGGAAAATTGTGTGCTTAAGTACTCATTAAATTCTTTAATCTGATTATTTAATAACAGATTTGTGAGTGTTTTGCTGTGATATTTTAATCCTTCAATCCAGTCTTGTTTATTTATTGTTGAATCAAATAATAATGACTGAAGAAAAATAGCTTCTGCTTCGATTGTATTTTTGGCTAAAGAACTCTTTGAAAAACTGTTGGTTTCCTGAGGTTCTGTTTTATTGATAAGTCTTTGTCTCATTTCTTTCTATTTTAAAATTGTTTCCAGATCCTTCAATATAGATTCTACCGAACGTATTGTGAATGCTGATAAGGTTAATGTAGGATTTGAAGTTCCTAAAGTGGTCATGTTTCCTGCACCGACGATGTATAAATTCGGGTGATCCCAGGATTTACAATAACTGTTGGTTACAGAATCATTCGGCGTGTCGCCCATTCTGTGAGTTCCCACGATATGACCGGCTCCGTTGTAAGAATATCTCACATTGTTGTACACAAAAGTGTTGTTATCTGTCGCGTTATACTTTGTGAAATCTTCAATATTTAATCTTGCAAACATTTGGTCGGAAGCCAATTTTGCCTGTTCCATCGCTCTCATTTCATATTCATTCAATTCATAATTGATAACAGGACGCGGAATTCCCAATGCATCAACATATTGATCATTAATGGTAACTCTGTTGTTAGGATTTGGAAGCTGTTCTATTTCAAAATGAAATAAAACCTGTCTCGAAAGTCTGTAGGTTAATGCTTCTTTTAATTCTTCGCCAAAAAGTCCCTGTCCCAAAAATTCTGAAAGATCAGATCCCGGTGAAAATGCAGGCCAACTCCATCCCCAATTATCCAGTGGAGAAATCCACGCAGAAAATTCGCTTCTGAAATCTCCGTCTCGGAAAGATGAAATATTCGTGGTAGAACCCGGACCTCTGTAAGAATAAACCGGCTCCGGAAATAATCCCCAAGTAAGCATGACCATATGATCCATCAGGTTTCTTCCTACCTGATCGCTTCTGTTGGCAACCGTTTTTTCAACTTTTTGTCCGTTTTCGATAACGGTGTATTTTGAATTTAAAAGAATTTTAGGATTTTCAAAAGCATTGGCTGCAAGAATGACAACAGAATTTGTAGTGTCAATTTCTTCTTCAATAAAATCTGTTTTTTCTCTGGAAGTATATCTTCTTATATGAACTTTTGAAATTTTTTCCTGATTAGCCTGATCAACACTTAATCGGTAAACAACACTCTGCGCCTGAATCTGAATATGAGGATTTCTCTGCAGGTTTTCGTTTTTATTGACTTTATAAAGTGCTTTTTTGAGTGTTTTCAAAGCATTATATTTTGCCTGAACCGGACAGATCGGAACGCATGAAGCATTTCCTTCGCAACGTTCTCCCATGTAAGGATTCCAAACTGCGCCTAATGCTTTGTAATCTTCGTTTTCAATATTATTTAATGATAATTTATAACCTGAATCTGAAGAATTGGCTTTTATTAATTTTGCTTTTCCGTAAGCAATATTCGGGGTAGAATTTCTTCCCTGAGGTGAAGGAACCATCGTCAACGGAATATTCTTAAAATTCAACTGAACCGAAGTTCCTGCTAATCCGTTAATAATCTGCTGATCCATATAACTTTGCGGAATTTCATCCATCGGAAAAACATAATCTTTACCGTAATACTCTTCCATACTTTCCTGGATTGGATATTCCTGAGCAGAAACATTTCCGGAAACTCCTATTTCAAACTCAGCCATTTCATAATAAGGCTTTAGAGTTTCATAATCAATCGGCCAGTCCATTGCTCGGCCGTATTTTTCTTTTAATCTAAAATCATTCGGAAGCATTCTCGGTGTAGTTCCCAACCAGTGAAGGGTAGTGCCGCCTCCAACTCTTATGGCATCACTCGCAAAAGGCATCGGACCAAACTGAACCAAATATCCTTTTTTATCAGGAAACGGTGGAATAATAGGTTCCATATCTAAAACATTGGGTGAAGGAGCCTGTTTCAGATTCGGATAAGGCGAGTTCGGAACTTTGGCTTCTTCCATGTAAAACTTGCGAATGTAATCGTTGTAAGTCGTCATAGAAGTTGCGGAATCCAGTTCTATTCCGGCTTCCAACCCGGCTTCGTACATGAGAATAGATAATTCTTTATATGTTTTTGAATCGTTCATTTCAGAACGGTGGATCATTTTTCCCTTTTCTGTATCAAAAACATGATCGGTTAAAAGTTTTGCAATCAGCGATCCGGCAATTCCCGTTCCTACAATGATTACATCTTTTTTCTGTTGTGGTTTTTCTTTTTGATTCATGAGTTGCTATTTACAGGTTTTACGCCCCAAGATTTAAAGCCAGGCTGTTTTGCTCCGGGTGGATGAGCTTGCATTACGTTCCAGACCAATCCTTCTTTGTAAGATAAATCGTTGACGTAAGCGCCTTCCCAAGTTCCCAAGTACCAAAGCGTGATAATGCTGTTGGCAATATCCTGAGTCGCTGGATTGGCAAGAATGTCAGAAGAAATAGCATTATTGAGTTGGTTCTGTGTAGTAGAATTTTCAAGAATATCTTTAGAAATATTCAGAAATTCTGTAAACGTTACACTTTCTATCTGATGAAGAATATGCGTGTAATAAGTCTCGACTAAGCCTGTAGATTGCAGTTCGTTCACGGAAAATCCAGTGAGAGATTCTGAGATAGCCATGAACACGTCGTAATAATAATCGTCGACGTTGAAGATTTTTTGGATAATCATTTCGTTGAAATTTGGTGTTAAAATAACTGGTCTTCTTATCATTTTAGGAAGACATTAATACAATCGAAAATAAAAGGTGACATGGTTTTAGTCTTGATCAGACCGCATAGAAATTTTGCAAAGTTTTTTTAAGTTAGACATGGTTATTAGTTTTAGTTATCCAAATTTATTGAGTTTTTTCTGAGTGAAATTCAGTATTTATACTACAATAAAATATTGATGTGGTATTTATAATGATTACAGAAAAGCTTTTTTAAATAATAATTTTTGTCATCTATTGTAATTTAATTTAGAATATTTCTATTTTATGAGATTTTTTAGAGTTTAAATTTGGTTATTAAATGTGCTTAAAAAGTATTGATGAGTTACAAACACAAAAGGCAAATCCAACGATTTGCCTTTACATTATAAAAAGTTTTATTTTTTATGCTTCAATAAATTCCAGAAGATCTTTATTAATAGTTTGGTGCTCTGTCGTAGGCATTCCGTGAGGGAAGCCTGGATAGGTAATCAGCTTTCCGTTTTTCAACAGCTTTGCTGATTTTATGGCAGAATTTTCAATAGGAACAATCTGGTCATCTTCACCGTGAAGAACCAAAACCTGAATATCGACCGCCTTTAGATCATCTGTAAAATCAGTTTCAGAAAATGCTTTAATTCCGTCGTAATGAGCAACAATTCCGCCCATCATGCCTTGTCTCCACCAATTTCTCTGCACGCCTTCTTTTATATCGGCACCTTCTCTGTTGTACCCGTAAAAAGGGATGGTCAAATCAATAAAGATGAAGCTTGCATTTTAAGATCAATTTAATCATAATTGATTTTCAGTGAGATTTAATTTTATTAAAGATTAAAAAAAATCATTTATTAAACTAGTTAAATGTGCAGCAATTCTGATCACCCTAAATTTGTCATATCAAAATTAAAGAAAATGGAAAATAGAATATTAGGGCTGCACCACATCACTGCAATTGCAGACAACGCAAAAAGAAATTTAGATTTTTATACTCAGGTTTTAGGAGTAAGGTTGGTAAAGAAAACGGTAAATTTTGATGATCCGGGAACGTATCATTTTTATTTCGGAAATGAAGAAGGAACTCCGGGAACCATTTTAACATTTTTCCCTTGGGAAGGAATCGGAAAAGGAAGTAACGGAACCGGCTTGGCAACTCACATCGGCTATTCTGTACCGAAAGGAAGCTTAGAATTTTGGAAAAACAGATTACAACAGTTTGATATAAATGTTGAAGAAAATGAAATTTTTGGCGAAAAATTGATTTCATTCAAAGATCCTGACGGTTTACAGCTACAGTTCATAGAATCATCAACTCCTGATGACAGAAAAGTATGGACAACAGATGATATTAAAGATGAAAATGGATTGAAAGGTTTCCACAACATTACTTTAACATTGAAAAAAGCAGATCCTACAATAAAAGTATTAACTGATATTTTTGGGTACGACCTGCAAAAACAAGAAGGTGAAAGATACCGTTTTGCAACCGATGCAATCGAAACAGCAAATCTTGTCGACATTATTGAAAATGATAAGATTCAGGCTGGAAGAAATGCTGCCGGAACCAATCACCATGTCGCATTCAGGGTAAAAGATGATCAGGTTTTGATGGAATTCCGTGAGAAAGTAATGTCTGCAGGATTGAGCATTACTCCGAAGATAGACAGAGATTATTTCTATTCATTATACTTCCGCGAGCCGGGTGGCGTTTTGTTTGAAATAGCAACCGACAATCCGGGATTTACTGTTGATGAGCCCCTGAACGAATTAGGGGAAAATTTAAAACTTCCAAAACAGCACGAAGCTTTACGAGAAAGAATTGAAAATGCCTTACCGAAGTTATCATAGGTCATCATTTAATTTTAGAAGACATCTTAATTTAGCAATATCAAAAAAAAATTAATACAATGGAAAGAACAGAAGTAGTTTTAGGAAACGCAAAAGGAGAAATTCAACTTTTCTCAGACAATAATAAAGCCGGGAAAATGGATATTTCCGTGATCGGAAAAAAGTTAACTGTTTATCATACGGAAGTTGATGAAGAGTATGCGGGAAAAGGTTTTGCTAAATTATTATTAGAAAAACTGGTTTCTTATGCAAGAGAAAACGATTTGAAAATTGTGCCGTTGTGTCCATACGTTCACGCACAGTTCAAACGCAATCCGGAAGAATATAATGATGTTTGGCTTAAAGAAAACTAAACCAACAACTATCAACCAAGAATCTAAAATTATGGCACTCATCACAGGACTTCATCATGTCACCGCTATTACTGGCAACTCACAGGAAAATATAGACTTTTATACAGGAGTTTTAGGGCTTCGATTGGTAAAGAAAACCGTTAATTTTGATTATTCAGATGTTTATCATTTCTACTTCGGAGACGAATTCGGAACTCCAGGAACGATTATGACCACTTTCCCTTACGGAAAAGATCTTGTGAACGGAAGACACGGAAAAGGAATGCTCAATACAACAGCTTTCTCAGCCTCGATCGAAGCATTAGATTATTGGCTTAATCGTCTTGATCAGTTTAATATTCCTTACAAGCAGCCACAACAGAGGTTTTCAGGTGAAGTTTTTATTTATCTCGAAGATTTTGACGGATTGGGACTAGAGTTGGTTTTTAATGATAAAGATGATCGGAAAGGTTACTATAATGGCTTTATTCCAAAAGATTATACCATTAAAGGAATTCATCATGTAGAGATTTGGCTGAATGCTTATGAAAGAACCTCAGCACTTTTGACTACTCAAATGGATCATAAAGTCATTGCAGAATCTTCAAACAGAGTACGTCTTGGGACAGAAGATTTTCCAGGAAAATATGTTGATTTGGTTGCTGCGCCAGATTCTCTAAAGGGTCTTGCAGGTCGGGGAACTGTTCATCACGTGGCTTTTGCAACTCCTAATGCTGAAACTCAGCTTGAAATGATAGAAAAATTAAACAAATTCGGTTTGGAGCATACCGAGGTAAAAGACAGAAAGTATTTTACTTCCGTATATTTTAAAGAACCGGGCGGAGTTTTATTTGAAATAGCTACTTCGGGGCCGGGATTCGATGTAGATGAAGAGCTTGCATCTTTGGGTGAAAGCCTGAGTTTGCCAGAACAATTTGAAGAAAAGAGAGAACATTTAAATGATGTTCTTCCAAAATTTAATTATCCAACAGAAAAATACAGATAAAATAATGAGTCATATTTTAGATATAAAAACAGCAGGAAAATCTATTACTGAAACTGAGAAAGCTTTAATAATGATTCACGGGCGAGGTGGAAGTGCAGACGATATTTTGAGTTTATCGCAGCATCTGAATGTAGAAGATTATGCCTTACTGGCGCCACAAGCAACCAATGGATCGTGGTACCCTTTATCCTTCATTGCTCCCGTTGAGCAGAACGAACCTTGGTTGTCATCAGCTATTGAGACTATCGGAAAGACAGTTCAAACTGCTTTGGATTCTGGAATTAAAGCTGAAAATATTTATTTCTTCGGATTTTCGCAAGGAGCATGTCTTACACTGGAGTTTTTAGCAAGAAATGCTCAAAGTTTTGGTGGCGCTGCGGCGATTATCGGTGGCGTAATCGGAGATAAAATTAATCGTGAAAATTATAAAGGAGATTTTGCACAGACTCCGATTTTTTTAGGAACAAGTAATCCCGATTTCCACGTTCCGGTAGAAAGGGTATATGCTACGGCAAATATCTTAAAGGAAATGAATGCCGATGTTACCGAAAAAGTGTATGCTAACTTCGGACATTCTATCAATCAGGAGGAAATTGAATTAGCAAATTCTATTATTTTTAAATAATTCATAGCCACGACTACACGAATAAAAAATTAAATTTAATATTCGTGCATTCGTGGTTAAAAAAAGTATTATGAAAATCACAAAAATATTCAGTGACGACAACGGCGAGTCTCATTTTGAAGAAGTCGAAATTCCGCTAATTAATCAAGGCGAGATCGGATTTTTATCAAAAAATATAGCTGTTAAGAAATTACAGTTCAGAAAGGTTTCCGAAGACTATAATTATGATTTCCATTGCGCTCCACAAAAACAATATATTGTACTTTTGGATGGTGGTGTCGAGATTGAGACTTCTCTTGGCGAAGTCCGGAAATTTCAAACAGGCGAAATACTTTTGGTGGAAGATGTTTCCGGAAAAGGTCACAAAACAAAAAACCTTGAAAAGAAGGAGAGAACATCACTTTTTATTCATTTATAAAAGGTAAAAGATAAAGATGTTGAGCATAAACCTCTATTTGTAATCTAACTTCTAATATCTAGCCTCTAACATCTAAAAAAAAACAACTATGCACGAAGATTTACTACTTATACTCGGACTCTTACTGATCGTCATGTTGCTAGTCATGCTGGCGCAGCGTATCAAAATTGCCTATCCCATTTTTTTAGTATTGGCGGGATTGGGGATCAGCCTTATTCCGGGAGTTCCGGTTTTGAAATTAGATCCTGAAATTATTTTCCTGATTTTTTTACCACCACTTTTATATGAAGCAGCCTGGTACACCTCGTGGAACGATTTCTGGAAATGGAAACGCACCATCGGATTATTGGCTTTCGGATTGGTTTTCCTGACATCTATTGTCGTGGCATTTGCTTCACAGGCTTTAATTCCTGGATTTACATTGGCAATGGGCTTTCTGTTAGGAGGAATTGTTTCGCCACCAGACGCAATTGCAGCAACAACCGTTTTGAAAGGTCTGAAAGTGCCAAAACGTACCATCGCAATGTTGGAGGGTGAAAGTCTTATCAACGATGCTTCTTCACTTATTGTTTTCAGATTTGCTTTAGCCGCCGTGATGACAGGTGTATTTTCTATGCAGGAAGCAACTGGACAGTTTTTCCTGGTTGCAGGAATGGGAGTAGTAGTCGGAATTGTAGGCGCTCATATTTTTTATGCTATTCACAGATTTTTACCAACAACACCCGCAATTGATGCTGCTTTAACGGTAATGACGCCTTATATTTTATTTCTTTCAGCAGAACATTTTCATTATTCAGGAGTAATGGCGGTAGTAAGCGGCGGATTGTTTATGTCATTCCGTTCTCACGAAATATTTAAAACAGGAACTACAAGAATCAATATGACAGGTGTCTGGAATACGCTGATTTTTGTGATGAATGCGCTGGTTTTTGTTTTAATAGGATTAGAACTTCCCGATATTATCAACGGTTTGGGCGAAACATCGGTCATGGAAGGGATAAAATACGGATTGATTATCAGTCTCATTGTAATTGTTGTTCGTCTGTTGTGGATTTATCCTGTGGCGCACGTCCCGCGATGGTTCAGTAAAAAAATACGCAAAGATCCAAGTCCGGGATGGAAAAATCCGCTGATTATTGGCTGGGCAGGAATGCGAGGCGTAGTTTCTTTGGCAACTGCTTTATCAATTCCGGTGATGATGAATGAGCAATCAACATTTCCACACAGAAATTTAATTATTTTCATCACGTTTGTAGTTATTTTTGTGACATTGGTTTTTCAGGGTTTAACGCTTCCTTTAATTATTAAATGGACTAAAATCGATGAACTTGATCCTATTTTGCCGTCACATGAGCAACAGGCAAACATCCAGATCAGATTAGATAATCTTGCAGTGGAAAGATTAAACGAAAAATATCAATCAAATTTAGAAACAAATAGCTTAGTTGAAAATTTTAAAAACACCATCGAAAACGATATTTCGCAGCAGCAAAGTCATCTAGAATCTTTAGAAACATGCACAAACAGGAGAAATGATTTACATGAATATCACAAAATCATGCTCGATATTTTTGCTTTACAGAGAAAAGAATTATTCAAAATAAAACGTGAAAAACAATTCAGTGACGACGAAATCCGAAAAGCAGAATCGCAATTAGATTTAAATGAATTGAAAATTACAGGCAACAAACATTTATAAAGTAAATCAGTCGCAATTAATATTTGAAGAAATGAAAAAATTACACTTTTTAGTCATTGGGAAAAATCAGGAAATTCTGGATACCTTAAAAAGAATTATCGAAAATAATGAAGGCTGGACGGCTGAAATTCTAGACGATGAAAGCGTTTGTTATGATTATATAAAAGAAAATCAGGTAGATATCGTTCTTCTGAGTTCAGGATTAGATCAGGAATTTGAGAATAATATTAAAATATTTTGTGAAAATTTAGATAAAGAAGTGAAGGTTATCGACCATTACGGCGGCGGAAGCGGGCTTTTAAAGAATGAAGTTTACGCACTTTTCCCTAATTTGCAGCCGTAAACTTATTTTATGTTTGAAAATATCATCAGGAACGTTACCCGTTTTATCACTTTGAGTAGTGAGGAAGAAAAAATATTTACCGATTTACTGGTTTGTGAATCGGTTCCCAAAAAAACAATTTTATTACGCGAAGGCGAAATTTGCCAGTTTGAAGGCTTCATTCACAAAGGTTGTTTGAGAGCTTACTATCTTGATGATAATGGTTTTGAAGTGACGATTTTGTTTGCTATCGAAGATTGGTGGATCAGCGATATTGCTTCATTTCAGGATCAAAAACCTTCCAATTTATATATTGAAACGATTGAAGATTCAGAAATATTTATGCTGAATCCGGCTACCAAAGAAAAGCTGTTGCAGGAAATTCCGAAATTCGAAAGGGTTTTCAGGATGTTGGTTCAAAGAAACCTTTTTACGCTTCAAAACCGTTTGGTAAATACCATTTCAAAAAGTGCATCTGACCGATATCTCGAGTTTATCAAAGTTTATCCTACAATTCCACAGCGGGTTGCGCAGTATTATATTGCTTCTTATCTGGGCGTTTCTAAAGAATTTGTTAGTACGATCAGAAAACGTTTAGCAACGAAAGAGAAATAATTTCTATAATTAAATAATAATACGCAAAAAATTCCCCTCCTCTGGAGGGGTGGCGAAAATTCAAAGAATTTTTGACGGGGTGGTTTATGCGTTATGTATAAACTACCCCGTCTTTTTGTTTCACAAAGAATCGCCCCTTGATAGAAGGGGAATTTTCGCTCCATATTTTTTTGCTTTAAAGTCATTTATTAAACTAGTTAAATGCACAGCAATTCTCATCACCATAAATTTGTCCTATCAATAACGAATAAACAACAAAACAGATATGGACAGAAAAGATTTTTTAAAGAAAGGGTTACTCGGAACAGGAATGTTTGTAGCATCAGCATCGCTGGGAAATACAATGAAAAATGAGATTGACGAAATCGAGCCATTGGAACCGATTGGATACAATCATTTACCGAATACCGATTCAAAAATCAAAGACAATTCTGTAATTCACAAAGCAGATTCCAGAGGAAAAGCAGACCATGGCTGGTTGGTGAGCAATCACACTTTTAGCTTTGCGAATTATCATAATCCGGAGAGAATGCACTTTGGTGTTCTCAGAGTTTTGAATGACGATAAAGTAGAGGCGGGAAGAGGTTTCGGAACGCATCCGCACGACAATATGGAAATCATCAGTATTCCGTTGGAAGGCGATTTGGAGCATAAGGACAGTATGGGAAATTCGGCGATTATCAAGAGTGGAGACATTCAGGTGATGAGCGCCGGAACCGGAATTATGCACAGCGAATTCAATAAAAATAATGACAGTTTGGTGAAGTTTCTCCAAATCTGGGTGTATCCAAACAAAAGAAACGTGACGCCAAGATATGACCAGATTACTTTAGACAAAACAAAAGGTCAGAATAAATTTCAGCAGATTCTTTCTCCCAACGTAGATGACGAAGGAGTTTGGATTCATCAGGATGCGTGGTTTCATTTAGGAAACTTCGAAAATAACATTGAAACCAACTATCAAATCAAGAAAAAAGGAAACGGTGTGTATGCTTTTATTTTAAAAGGAAGCGCAGAAATCGAAGGACAAAAAGTGGAAACGAGAGACGGTTTCGGAGTTTGGGATATTGCAGATCTAAATATCAAATCAACAACAGAAGGAACAGAAATTTTATTGATGGAAGTTCCGATGACGATGTAGTTGAAAAAAATTAAACAGTCACTTTTAGGAGAGTGAAATGTTTATAGAAAATAGGCTTGGATTTTATTATCTGAGTCTATTTTTTTTTGTTTTAAACTAAATCTTATGTTAAGTTTTATTTATTTAAGTAATTGATTATTAGAATATTAATATGCTATATAAATGTTTTTTTATCGATTTAAAATTATCTGTATATAATGAAAGATAAAAAGATTAAATTTTTTTTTTCAGAAATGTGATTTATTAAACTAGTTAAATGTGCAGGGTTTCTCATCGTCCTAAATTTGTCATATCAAAATCAAGGAAATACTTCATACAGAATTTAATTATCAATAAAAATAAACAACAACATTTAAAAATTAAACATTATGAAAAAATTAATCTTAACATTTGCAACAGTAGTATTATCAGTAACAGCATTCGCTCAGAAACCTGGAAAATTGATGTTGAATCCTACCAATCACGCTTTGGTTTTAATTGACCGCGAAGGGCAAATGGCATTCGCAACAAAAAGCATCAGTATGGAAGAATTGAGAAACAATGTGGCTTTGATTGCAGGCGGTTCAAAAATCTTCAACATTCCGACTGTGGTAACAACAGTAGCAGAAAAATCGTTTGCAGGACCTGTTTTCCCGGAAATCTCAGAAGCTTATCCTGAAGCGACGAGCGGATATGTAGACAGAACCACGATGAACACTTGGGAAGATCTTAATGCTCACAAAGCGATTACCGGAAAAAATAAAAAGAAATTGGTTTTCGCAGGATTATGGACGAGCGTTTGTATCGTGGGTCCGGCTTTATCGGCCATCGACGAAGGTTATGAAGTGTATGTGATTACGGATGCTTCGGGTGATATTTCAAAAGAAGCTCACGACCAGGCTGTTACAAGAATGGTTCAGGCTGGTGTACATCCGATTACCTCAGTTCAGTATGTTCTTGAATTACAGAGAGATTGGTCTAGAAAAGAAACGTACAAACCGGTCAATGATTTAATGAAAAAATATGGTGGTGCTTACGGATTGGGAATTCAGTATGCTCAGGATATGCTTAAACACTAAACAATTCAACAACGGCAGGTTGAAAACCGACCTGCCTTTTTTCTTCAACCCATTAAAAAGTACATTATGAAACCACTCCATAAAATTCTATTCTCATTCGTCTTAGGTGCCGGATTGTTCAACGCTCAGAAGGCAGATTTAATTGTCACTAACGGAAAAATCACCACAATGGATGATAATAATCCGGAAGTTCAGGCGGTTGCCATTAAGGACAATAAAATTTTCCAGACCGGAACAAATGCCCAGATTTTAAAACTGAAAGGAAGCGCTACAAAAATCATTGATGCTAAAGGAAATCGTGTGATTCCGGGATTGTTTGACAGTCATTTGCACGTCATTCGTGGCGGGAGATTTTACAATACAGAACTTCGCTGGGACGGTGTAAAAACTTTGAAAAGAGCTTTGGAAATGTTGAAAGAACAGGCTCAGAGAACACCAAAAGGACAGTGGGTAAGAGTCATTGGCGGTTGGAATGAATATCAGTTTGAAGAAAAAAGACTTCCGACAATAGCAGAAATCAACGAAGCAACAGGCGATGTTCCGGCTTTCGTAATGTATCTCTACGGAAAAGCTTGGCTGAATAAATCAGGTTTGAAACAATTAAATATCACTGGTGAAACGCCAAATCCGGCTCAGGGTCTAATTGAAAAAGACAACAACGGCGACCCGACAGGTCTTTTGGTTGCAGAGCCGAATGCATTTATCCTTTATTCAACTTTAGCAAAATTACCAGAGCTGACCGAAGCGGAAAAAGAAAATTCTACATTGCAATATATGACTGAACTGAATCGTCTTGGTGTGACGGCGATAATGGATGCGGGCGGCGGTTTTCAAAACTTTCCAGATGATTACGGAACAACCGATGCCTTGAACAAAAAAGGAAAAATTACGGTTCGTTTACCTTACTATTTGTTTGCTCAGAAAAAAGGTTCTGAACTCGCAGATTACACGAAATGGACAGGAATGGTTGATATCGATGACCACGGCCACAACGACCACAATGGAATTGATTATCACGTAGAAGGTGGCGGCGAAAATCTGGTTTCAGATGGTGCTGATTTTGAAAATTTCCTTTTCCCAAGACCCGAATTGCCTGCAACAATGGAGAAAAGTATGAAAGAAGTTGTAAGTCTTTTGGTGAAAAAAAGATGGCCTTTCAGAATCCACGCGACGTATAACGAAAGCATCACAAGATTTTTAAATGTTATTGAAGAAGTGAATAAAGAAACGCCTTTGAACGGATTGGTTTGGTTTTTTGACCACGCAGAAACGGTTTCTGAAGATAATATGAAACGCATCAAAGCTTTAAACGGCGGTATTGCAGTGCAGCACAGAATGGCGTATCAAGGTGAAAGTTTCATCCACCGTTATGGAAAAAAAGCGGCTTTGGCCTCTCCGCCGGTAAAGAAAATGCTCGAGATGGGAATTCCTGTAGGATTGGGAACAGACGGAACCAGAGTAGCAAGTTATAATCCGTGGGTCGCTTTGTACTGGATAACTTCAGGGAAAACTTTGGGCGGAACTCAGGTGATGGCAAAAGAAAATACCTTAGACAGAAAAACGGCTTTGTCACTTTCTACTTTTGGGGGATATGAATTGATAAAGGATTATGAAAAAGGAAAAATCAAAAAAGGATATTTTGCAGACCTTACAATTTTAGACAAAGATTATTTCAGTGTTGATGAAGAAGAAATCAAAGACATCACTTCAAAACTCACCATCGTTGACGGAAAGGTTGTTTATGGAGACGAAACCTACAAAAATGTTTCTCCAGCTGCACTTCCGGTACTTCCAGAATGGTCTCCTGTAAAATACTACGGCGGATACCAAACAAAATAACTAAGATTTAAACAAAATAATTTCGCACAAAATTCCCCTCCTCTGAAGGGGTGGCGAAAATTCAAAGAATTTTTGACGGGGTGGTTTAACCTGACACTCAAAATAACTCAATAAACTCCCGAAAACTCAAACCTAAAAACAATGAAAAAGCTCATCCAAACTATCATCAATACAAGCCTCGAAGGAAAATTAATTCACTTGGCATTATTCGTTTTCAGAATTGCATTATCCTTAGAATTAATCGTAGCACACGGACTGAAAAAACTCGGAGTAGGCGTTGCAGAAGCAGAACAGGTTCCGAATCCTTTACACCTTCCGGAAGCATTCAACAGTCTTTTTGCAGACGCAGCCAACCTGGTATTTCCTGTATTTGTTGTATTCGGATTGTTCACAAGAATAGCAGTTCTGCCAATTTTGGCGGTGACTTTGACCGGATATTTTATCCTTCACTGGAACGATGCTTTGCTGATAAAAGACACGCCGTTTATGTATAGCCTGTGTTATCTGTTTCTATTTTTCGTAGGTCCCGGAAAATATTCAATCGATCAATATTTAAGAAAAATTTAAATGAAAAATCTGATTAAGATAGTATTGATTGTCCAGATTATGCTACCAGCAGTAGTTTCAGGTCAATTTAAATTGATGAGGTTTGATGAAGATTATTCAAATTACAAAGATTCTGCAGACACATTTTATAATTCCATCAAATACATTCCGATTTCCGAAAAAAATAATAATACATATTTATCCTTAGGCGGAGAGGCGAGAGCAGAGTTTGTAGAATTTAATAATGAAGACTGGGGAAGATTGAGAATCGGAAGCAATCCGTTTTTAATTCAGAGATATGCTCTACACGCAGATTTGCATTTAGGTTCAAGGGTAAGAGTTTTCGGACAGTTGAGAAGTGCGTGGGAAAATGGTAGAAAAAATGGACCGAGACCGATTGATGAAGATCATTTGAATATTCAAAACCTTTTCATCGACGTTGATGCCATTAATAATGAAAAAGAAAAATTGACTGTTCGTGCCGGAAGGCAGGAGTTGGATTACGGAAGCGGAAGACTTATTTCTGTGCGTGAAGGTCCGAATTTGAGACTTTATTTTGACGGACTGAAACTGATGTACAAAAGAGGAAACTTCAAATCGGATGCGTTTATAATGATGGCGAGTGAAATTGGTACCGGAGTTTTCGATAATAAACCCTCAAAATCGGTCAATTTTTGGGGAAGTTACAACACTTTAGTACTACCGAAAAGCGGAAATCTGGAATTGTATTATTTAGGAATTCACCGCAATGAAACCCGTTTCGAAGACGAAATAGGAGATGAGACGAGACACACTTTGGGCGGAAGATTCTACAGATATGGCGGCGGATTTATTTACAATTTTGAAGGCGCTTATCAGTTTGGGAATTTTAACAAAGCAACCATCAGTGCGTGGACAGCTTCTGCAGATATTGGATATCTATTCGAAAATGTGAAAGGAAAACCAACCATCAATCTTAGAAACGATTACATTTCCGGAGACCGAAACAGAGAAGATGGAAAATTGGGAACTTTCAATCCATTATATCCAAAAGGTGGTTACTTTGGATTCAATCCGCAAATAGGACCTGTGAATTTAATTGACATTCATCCGTATGCAACCGTGGATTTGAATAGTAAAATGACGGTTCAGGCCGATGTTGTTTTCAACTGGAGATATTCTACGCAGGACGGCGTTTACAGACCGAGTGGTTCTTTAAATCTGACTTCGATGAACT
Organism: Chryseobacterium sp. CFS15; assembly: GCF_031118795.1. Taxonomy (NCBI): domain Bacteria; kingdom Pseudomonadati; phylum Bacteroidota; class Flavobacteriia; order Flavobacteriales; family Weeksellaceae; genus Chryseobacterium; species Chryseobacterium sp. CFS15. The sequence continues at coordinate 359,754 of NZ_JAVHYL010000002.1, forward strand.
CTAAAAAGAAATACATCGGAACCGCTTTTTTAGGAAGCTTTAATTATAAAATCAATAAATCTTTCACCTTTAATACAGGGATTCAGTACTTCAAAACCGGAGAATTTGTGGATGATATTATTGAAAATGACAAAGACGGATTGTTTATCAACTCAAGAATTGTATTTAAGTTTTAAAAATTAATTTGAAATTTGAGAATGTGGCAATTTGAAAATTAGTCTCATTACTTATCTCAGATCAATGGCAAATTTTATTTCTAAAACTACCTTTGAATAACATTAAAACAAAAATAAATTAACAAAAGTGCATCGGCCAATAGTAAACTGCTAAAAGCTAAAAACAAAAAATATTATGAAAAATATCGTAAAAAATACCTTAAGAAAATCATTATTAATCGCAGGATTAGCATTTTCAACTATTACATTTGCGCAAACTGCTACAACAACAGCAAACGCGACTGCAAAAACCACAGCCATCGGAACATCCAAAAACTGGGGTTCAGTGGACGGAATTTCAATGATTGGATTGGTTCAAGGGCCATCTTCGGCCGATGCCGAACTGCAGGTTGCCTGTGTTTTCGAATATACAGATAACGACATTCACAGCGCTCAGGCTTTACCGGCTAATTTAAATGGTTTGGTACATTTGGACGACGCTTTGAAAGGTGAATTTACTAAAATCAGACAGTCGGGGCAGTTCAAAGGGCATTCTTTGGAAACCTTATTGATTACGCCTCCCGATGGTTCTATGTCAGCAAAAAAATTGTTATTAATTGGTTTAGGGGATCGTAACAACTTTACTCCCGAACTGATGACTTCCGTAGCAGAAGTGGCTACCAGAGAAGCTTTGAGATTGGGAGTGAACAATTTTGCGTTTGCAAGTGATTTAAAAGATGCCGGAATAGATTCTCCAACTGCTCTCGTTGCAGGAAATGTGGTAAAAGGTGTTGTCTTGGCGAATCGTTCAGAAATTTATTTAAGAGAACATAATCTTTCCAAAACAAAAAAACTGGAGAAAGTATATTTATTGGCTGGTCCGGCTTTCTTTGAAGTTGCAGGTGGCGGAATCCAGGCTGCAATCGCAGAAATGAATAAAAAATAATAGATTTTTTAACTATATCAACAGATTGCGCCACTTTAAAACAAGTGGCGCAATTTATTTTGGCTGTAATTTCAATGCAATATAATAATTTTTGACTACCAGTTTACAAATATGAATTTTTCCTGCCACGGTAGTTTTACAAGACCAATTCCCCAACCCAAATTTTCAAGCAAAATGTCTTGTGTTTTTCGTTCGACCGTCAGGGTATACTCATGATTGGTGGCAACCAATTTACCCGAGCGTTGAAAAAACTCGTTTTGTAAGAGTGCAACAGATGATTTTCTCATTGAATTCCAGTTGTGCTGTACACTTTCAATTACATTTTTGGCTTCTGCTTTATGTTTTCTCGAAAGCTTGATGTGTCTGTTAATGGTTTGGTTTGTCGGTATGTTACACAAGAATTTTTCAAAAACCAGATCATATTCAGGAGTGTTAGTTTTTCCGGTAGCGATATAATGTAATAAATGGGCACACAATTCAGGATCAGTAAGTTGCTGAGTTTCCGGATGCAAAAGATTACAATGTTCAAAAAGGGTTTTAATGAATGGATGTATTAAAATAAGTCCTCCATTCTGAACATATTGCGCATCATTTTGAATTAAATCTTTATCTTTTTGAATTATATCTTCCCGGTTTGTTGCATCATTCTTTTCATGTGTTGTATCTATTGACGTTCTTGCATCTTCACTGCTATCTTCTGAATTATTTCTAATGCTTTCAAGAATCTCATCTTCTTTTATAAAAGGAAATATTTCAATGACTGTTTTCAGATTCTGAAGCTTGTTTTTTGCGTGTGATAAAAAAGTTGAAGCTGATTCTGTCTTTAAAATTAGTTGCAGAAGATATTCCTTGAGATCATTATTTGATGAGTTAAAGTGTTCAGATAAAACATTCAAAACCAGATGCCAGACGATTTGTCTTTCAGCATGATTCAGTGTTGAGATATGTTGTATGATATCAACATTTAAATTGATTTTTAATTCATTGTCTTTTAAAATAGATAAACATAATCCCGCAATCTGTTCGTTTGAAAGTTGGCTGATAATTCGTTCCTGAACATTCTGTTTCGACAAAACAGGAATGATACTTTTCTTAAAATCCTTAACCAGAATCAAAGTTTCAAATATTTTTGGTTCCAAAAAGGCAATACTTTTTTTATTTGAATTCCACCACGGCATGTAGCCATTTTCTAAAAAATAGATAAAAGTTTGTACTAATTTTCTTTCATTGTCAATTAGATAGGATTTAGAGTCGCTTTCTGTTTCTTGATCCAAATTCTCAACCGGTTTCGTCATTTCAGAAAGCTCTTCCTGAAAGAGCTGAGTGATTTTATCTTTTAATTCCGTATTTAGTGAGCTATTTTTCACCTCCAAATTCAATTCTAACCGGGGAATTTGAAGGGTGTGATCAGAAAAATTATATTCTAAAGCATTGATATACTTTTCTATTTCCGGAAAAATGTCAATAGCCAAAAAGCTATTAATATCTTCTTTTATGCTAAATGCTTTTTCTTTGTTGTTGATGGTAATTTCAACAAAAACTTTCTGAATGATATGATCCTGATTCACACTAAATAGTTTTAATTATAAAAAATAAGACACCGTAAATTGCGTTGTTTTTAGTCGAATTCTCCTCCCCAAAAACCTGCCGGACAATGGCTTAATGTTGATCTTTGTTTTGCACTCAATCTGCATCCGCAGCCTCTGATAAAACCATCTTTTGGATGGTCTGCAACTTCCAATGTGCTGGGATTTAGCCATTTCATGGCATTGCAATTGTTGCCGTTTTTTAAAGGGCATTGGTTACAGATTTCTTCTCTTACAGAAAAAACATATTCTTCGGTTTGATTCGCCAAGCCAATTTTTGATCGTAATTCATTGAAATGGCCTCCGATGATTTCGTTTCGCTTGATAAAAAGTTTTTTGATATTCATGTGATTAAAGTTTTAAAATTACTGGGGTCAAAATTAGACGAACAAAAGACATTTTACGAATTATAAAGCAGCTCTATTCAGTCTTTGCAGTAAAAGCAAAATATTATTTCCTGATGATGCGGTTTTGCAATTTTTGAAAGTATTTTGACGAAATTGGGGACGCTTTTACTAACAAAACATTAGACTTTATTAGTTTTTTGAAGCTTTATCCCGCTTTTCATTACAATCTTTTTTTGCAAAAAAGGATTTTCATTGCAATCGGGGCTAGGATTTTTGTCGTTTATCTAAACAGTAGGAAATATCTAAAAAGTTGTCGTCCACAAAAGATTCTGACACGAAAATTAACTACAGCTTTGTGATAATAGATTGAAATATTAATTTCGAAAAAAACAGATCTGAAATCACAAAAATTCGCATTTAATTCTTTCATCAATCTGATCTTTAAATACAATAATTTTCACAAAAAAAATAACCTAATTCCCAAGCTTAAATTTCACTATGATTAGATTAAAATAATTTTTATTTAAGTTTTGCTTTTTAATTTATGTTTTAATAAATTGATATTCAGTATTTTAATTTGATTATTTTTTAATATTTTCAAAACTAAGTGAAAATATAATTTACTGCAAAGACAGGTTAGAGCCCCCGAAATATTTGTCTTTTGGTTGGCGATGATTGTATGTTTGCAGCATAATAATTAAGAACAGAAATTATGATAAACGAAGTATTGACAATTTTAAAAGATCAACTGAATGATTCGGAAGGTTTAGTTGATATTGCTGTTGTTGATGACATAGCAAAACATGATGATGACACTTCAGGTCTCGACAATAAGGTGGTAATCAGTCTACTCAACGTTGAGGAAGAATCAACATTAAAAAACAGATCACGATACAATAAAGTGATAAGTGAAAACCCGACTCAGTTTGATATGAAAATGGAGAGTCCGCCGGCTTATTTAAACTTATATGTGATGATTTCTGCCAACAGATCGACTTATGCGAATGCTTTAGCAAATATTTCAAAAGTTATCGAGGTGTTTCAGACCAACAACGTTTTAGAATATATCGATCCACAAGACAACAGAGAAAATGATTTTAAATTCAGGATCGAATTACACTCTGTTCCTTTTGATCAGCTAAGTTATATCTGGGGATTATTGGGCGGAAAGGTGATGCCTTCTGTCTTGTATAAAATCAGTGTGATAAAAATTGTGGCTAAAGAGGAAACTTCCATTGAACTAATAAATAACATTAATGTACAAAGCATTAAAATTAATTGACCATAAAAACAAAAACTAATAACCATTTTTCAAATTTTTAAACATGCTAAATCCAACAACACCAGGTGTTTCGGTTGAAGAAATTACAAAACTTCCGTATTCAGTCACATTAGTAGATACCGCTATACCTGTATTCATTGGGTATACTGAGCAAATACCCGAAGGTTATGATATTAATGATAACGAGAATAAAAAGCTTAAAATCAGTTCTCTTTTAGACTATGAAGATAAGTTCGGAAAAGCTAAAAAAGAAAAACTTCAGCTAAAAGATGTAGAAGGTAAAGGAGTAACTGTTGTAGAACCGCAGGTACAGTTTTTAATGTACTATTCGCTTCAGATGTATTTTGCCAATGGCGGTGGCCCATGCTATATTATTTCTGTGGGCACTTATGCTTCGGCTTCTGCAGGAGTACAGTTATCTTCACTGAAAAACGGATTAGACAAGATCGAAACCTTAAAAGCTATTAAAGATCCGATCCTTATTCTTTATCCTGACGCAGTATCTTTAGCAGAATCCGATTTTTATGAGCTTTATAATTATACGATAGGAAAGCTAGAGACGAAAAATAGGTTTGCCATTTTAGATACTTACGAAGGAAATTCTGCAACGATGTCAAATGGTCTGAATACCATTGGAAATTTCAGAAGAGAAGTCAACCCGACCAACCATGCTGCAGCTTATTTTCCGCATCTTAAAACTATTTTGAATTACTCTTTCGATGAGGATGAAACGCCGATTGTACATGCTGGTTTACAGGAATTAGGGCAAGATAGTGCTGTTTATTATGCCGGTGAGATTGCCGCTTTAGATGAACTGAAAAATTTGGCAAGTGATGAGATTTCCGGTGGCTCCGCAAATGGTTTTGTCCTGGCTGATTTATTGGGACAAGCTATTGCAATTGCGCAAGAGGTTATTGCAACAGCTGATGAATCAACCGATGAAACAGTGAATGCAAAAGCTGATTTAAAAGAGGCAATAAATGAAGCAAAAGTAGTGTTGGAAGCTATATATGATGGGACAATTGATGATTTTATTGTACCAGAAGATTTAGACGAAAGTGCACCTATTTTTAGTGGAGAATTCGAAGGATTAAAAAATGCTATCCTCAACGTAAAAGATCAAAAAGGAAATGCAAACGGAATACTACTTAAAAATTTGCAATCATCCGATTCTTTATTATACAGTGAGATAAAAGAAGCTATAAAATCTTTAAAAGTTGTTGTGCCACCATCATCAGCAATGGCAGGCGTGTATGCAAGAATAGACAGTACAAGAGGAGTTTGGAAAGCTCCGGCCAACGTAAGTCTTAGTTATGTAATCAACCCAACAGAAAAAATTTCTGATCAGGAACAGTCAGACCTCAACATTCACGATTCCGGAAAATCAATTAATGCAATCCGAACATTTACAGGAAAAGGAACCTTAGTTTGGGGAGCCAGAACCCTCGATGCGAAAGACAAAAAAGAGAATAAAGACAATGAATGGAAATATGTGCATGTACGTCGATATTATAAGATGATTAATCAATCGATAAGTGATGCGCTGGCAAAATTTATTAACGAGCCCAACACGTCCTACACCTGGTTACGAGCAAAAACAATGTTGGAGAATTTTCTTAATCAGCAATGGATGGAAGGCGCATTGGCGGGTAATACTCCGAAAGAAGCGTATGAAGTAAAAGTCTACGGCAGCAAAGATCCAATCACTGAAAATATTACCAATACGATGAATGTGGAAATCAAAATAGCATTGGTACGCCCGGCAGAGTTTATCATCCTTAAGTTCTCACACAAATTACAACAATCCTAAAACTCAATCGATCACGAATGAACATTCGAAGTTTTTACTTCGAGGAATAATTAATATTAATTTTAAATTTTTAACAAATGAATTACAAAACCCCTGGAGTCTATGTGGAGGAACAGGCAAAATTCCCACCTTCCGTAGCGCAAGTTGAAACAGCTATTCCCGCTTTTATTGGATATACCGCTGATGGACCAAAAAATAAGCCGACAAGAATCTCTTCAATGTTGGAGTACGAAGCACTTTTTGGAAAAGCAAACCCTGAAACTTTTGCTGTAGCTTTCAAAGACGGCGTTGCAACAGCAACACAAACTAAGGTAAGCGATTTTAAAATGTACTATGCCATGCAAATGTATTTTGCCAATGGTGGTGGCGCTTGTTATATCGTTTCTGTAGGAGCGGAGAATGTTTATTATTTAGCAGTAAGTTTAGCTGAATTACAAGCAGGTCTCGACTTATTAAAAAAAGAAGACGAGCCTACATTGATCGTTTTCCCTGATCTTCAAGGTTTGGTTGCTAGTTCGGCTGATGTAGTTGCTGCACAAAGGATTAAAGATCTTGCTCAACACGAACTTACACTTGCAAATACAGCAGTTGTAGCTGCTCAGGCTGTATTTGATGATGCAGAAGATAACGGTACGCCTGAAGAATTGGATCAAGCTAACAAAGTTTTGATTGATGCTAAAGCTGATGCTTTAACAGCTAATTCAATTGCTACGATTGCTAACACTAATTTAACAAAGGTCATTACTGCAAACTCCAACGATGCAGCTGCTAATGCTTATAATTTATATAATCTGGCTTTAGATCAGTCAGAGTTATTAAAAGACAGATTCGTCATTATGGATGTTCTTGGAGAAATTTCTGCATTTAAAGGAGATTCAGGTTCTTCTTCCGGACAAAGTGGTGAACGCTTAAAATACGGAGCAGCATATTATCCAAAATTAAAAACAGTGTTGAGCTATGATTTCAAAGACGCAAATGTTTCTGTGATGGGTGTTTCTGGTGTAACAAATTTAGCAGAGCTGAAAACTTCAAATTCAGAATTTTACAATCAAGCTAAAAAAGCAATCGAATCTAAACCAGTAGTATTGGCTCCATCATCAGCAATGGCCGGAGTATACGCTAAAGTAGACAGTACTTCAGGAGTATGGAAATCGCCGGCAAATGTAGGATTGAGCTTCGTACAGGAGCCGACAATTAAAATTTCTGATAGAGATCAGGATGCTCTTAATATCGATTCAAATGGTGGAAAATCAATCAATGCGATCAGAACTTTTACCGGAAAAGGAACATTAGTTTGGGGTGCAAGAACATTAGACGGAAACAGCAATGAGTGGAGATATATCTCTGTACGTCGTTTCTTCAATATGGTAGAAGAGTCTGTGAAAAAAGCAACAGAACGTTTCGTTTTCGAACCGAATACTGCTAATACCTGGATCCGTGTACAAACAATGATTGAGAATTTCCTTAACCAACAATGGCAGGAAGGTGCATTGGCAGGAAGCAAACCTGAAGAAGCGTATTACGTAAGCGTAGGTTTGAATAAAACAATGTCGGCTCAGGATATTCTGGAAGGCAGAATGGTCATTGAAGTGGGTATGGCTGCGGTACGCCCTGCTGAGTTTATTGTGCTACGTTTTTCACACAAGCTACAAGAAGCATAAAATAATTAAAACAACAAACTAAATATAAATAATTATGAATACATATCCATTAGTAAAATTTGCCTTTGAAGTAGATTGGGGCGGAACAAAAGTAGGCTTTCAGGAAGTAAGCGGTTTGAATGCCGAAGCAGCTTTAATTGAATACAGACATGGCGCAAGTCCGGATTTTAGCAAAATTAAAATGCCGGGACTGAAGACTTTCAGCAACATTACTTTAAAGAGAGGAACTTTCAAAAGCGATAACGAGTTTTTTACTTGGTTCCAATCAATTCAGTTAAATACGGTAGAAAGAAGATCAATCACCATCTCACTTTTAGATGAGAACGGAGAGCCGGCAGTTACCTGGAAAGTAAAAAATGCATTCCCGCTTAAAGTAAATGCAACAGATTTGAAGGCTGAAGGTAATGAGGTCGCTATTGAAACTCTGGAAATTGCACACGAAGGATTAACTATTGAAAATAACTAATATTAACTTTTAAATTTAAAAAAAATGAATTACAAAACACCTGGAGTCTACGTTGAGGAAATTGCAAAATTCCCACCATCTGTAGCACAAGTAGAAACGGCTATCCCTGCTTTTATCGGATATACAGCAGAAGGCCCAAGAAATGAACCAACAAGAATCTCTTCTATGTTGGAATACGAAACGATTTTTGGAAAAGCAAAAGCTGAAACTTTTTCACTTACTGAAGTTCCAGCGACTACGACTCCAACAGTTAAACCCAGAGCTGTTACTGCGACTTTAGCACCTAGTCCTTTCAAAATGTATTATGCGATGCAAATGTATTTTGCCAATGGTGGTGGACCATGTTATATCGTTTCTGTAGGAAGCGCTGTAGGTTATCCAACTGGAGTAGATGCAGTAGATTTGGATGAGTTGAAAGCTGGTCTTGCTACTTTAGAAAAAGAAGACGAGCCAACTCTTATTGTTTTCCCGGATGCTGAAGGTTTGGATGGACTAAAAGCTTATGATTTATATGAATTAGCTTTAGATCAGGCAGAATTATTAAAAGACAGATTTGTCATTATGGATGTTGTCGGAAATACTGCTGATGCAGTTAAGGATTTCAGAGATAATGTTGGATCTGGCCCTAGTGGAGAGCGTTTAAAATATGGAGCTGCCTATTACCCAAAATTAGAAACGGTTTTAACTTACAGTTATGATCCAACCGTTATGATTGCTGAGCATACTCTAGAGTACTGGAAAACGCATGATTCTGAACTATACAACTTAGCTAAAGCAGCAATTGAGTCTAAAAAAGTAGTAATGACTCCATCATCAGCAATGGCCGGAGTATACGCTAAAGTAGACAGTACTTCAGGAGTATGGAAATCACCGGCAAATGTAGGACTGAACTTCGTACAAGAACCCAAAATTAAAATTTCTCACGAAGATCAGGAAAATCTTAATGTAGATGCAACGGCTGGTAAATCAATCAATGCGATCAGAACTTTTACCGGAAAAGGAACATTAGTTTGGGGTGCAAGAACATTAGACGGAAACAGCAATGAATGGAGATATATCTCTGTACGTCGTTTCTTCAATATGGTAGAAGAGTCTGTAAAAAAAGCTACAGAGCGTTTCGTTTTCGAACCGAATACAGCTAATACATGGATTCGTGTACAAACAATGATCGAGAATTTCCTTAACCAACAATGGCAAGACGGTGCATTGGCAGGAAGCAAGCCAGAAGAAGCTTATTACGTAAGCGTTGGTTTGAATAAAACAATGTCAGCTCAGGATATTCTGGAAGGCAGAATGGTCATTGAAGTGGGTATGGCTGCGGTACGTCCTGCTGAGTTTATCGTGCTTCGTTTTTCACACAAGCTACAAGAAGCATAAAATAATTAAAACAACAAATTAAATATAAATAATTATGAATACATATCCATTAGTAAAATTTGCCTTTGAAGTAGATTGGGGCGGAACAAAAGTAGGTTTTCAGGAGGTGAGTGGTTTAAATGCCGAAGCAGCTTTAATCGAATACAGACATGGCGCAAGTCCGGATTTCAGCAAAATTAAAATGCCGGGACTGAAAACTTTCAGCAACATTACTTTAAAGAGAGGAACTTTCAAAAGCGATAACGAGTTTTTTACTTGGTTCCAATCAATTCAGTTAAATACGGTAGAGAGAAGATCAATTACCATCTCACTTTTAGACGAAAACGGAGTGCCGGCAGTTACCTGGAAAGTAAAAAATGCATTCCCGCTTAAAGTAAATGCAACAGATTTGAAGGCAGAAGGTAATGAGGTCGCTATTGAAACTCTGGAAATTGCACACGAAGGATTAACGATCGAAAATAACTAATCATGGCTCTTTTATATCCTCCAACTAGTTTCTCTTTTATTGTTAATGGGATTTCAACAACAGAGGGTATTGACTCCAGATTTCAGTCTATATCTGGTTTATCAACAGAAATTGTAACTGAAGAATATGCCGAAGGAGGCGAAAACAGATTTCTTCATCAGCTTCCTTTGAGACCAAAATATGAAAATTTAGTTCTTAAGCGTGGTTTAATCGTAAGTTCAGGATTGATAAGCTGGTGCAGAAATGCAATGGAAAACTTTGAGTTTGAACCCAGAGACCTTATCATTACTCTTTCAGGAGGCCTACAATCTACAGCACCTTTAATGGTTTGGAATGTAGTTGGGGCATATCCTGTAAAATGGAACGTTTCAGAATTCAACGCAGAAGAAAGCAAACTTGCTATTGAAACAATAGAACTGAAATATAGATATTTCACAATACCTTCATCGTTAGCAAGCTTAGGCTTGTAATTTCTAAATCTAATCTAAGCACCTGGAAGTGTGTTAGTTTTCAGATAACATTCAGCAAAATTTTTCAGATAAAAAAGATTGGTCTATAACAAGACTGAATGCACTCTTTGTGTGCTTAGATTTTTAAAAATATACATGTTAAATCATTGGTTATTAGTGTTTTGAATATTAATAATTGATTAAAAACAAACGAAATGCCAATAGAAATAAAAGAGCTTCACATTAAAATAAATGTGGACGAAAAAGCAGAAGCAACGACAACTACCGCATCGGTAGATGAAGCACAAATTATGCGGGCAATCAGCGAAAGCGTAGAGCAAGTAGTAAATATTGAAAAACGTAAAAAAGAAAGATAATGAGAGGAGCAATTCAAAAACTTACAATAGGAACATATGAAGACTCTGATTATAAAAAAAGAGTTGATAGTGGAGCTTTTACAGCTTTTATAAATCCTACTGGTTATTCCGTTACATATAAAACAGAACTTGAACCTGGTCAACCATTAGGAGCGCCTAAAGAGACTAAAAAATATGTCGCGTCACCTTCAACAGATTTACAGTTAGAATTTCTATTTGATGGTACAGGTGTAACAGAAGCTTTTTCTGGCAATAAACTTATCAATAAAATAAAAGGGAAATTTTTTGAAAAAACATCAGTAAAAAAGCAAGTCGAAGCTTTTTATATAGCTACAGGGCAGGTTGATGGTCTTATTCATAAACCTTATAATGTTATTCTTAACTGGGGGGATTTTGAATTTAAAGGAGTATTAGCAGAATTTACTGTCGAGTATAAATTGTTTGACAATGAAGGGCGGCCATTACGAGCCATTGGGAAAGCGAAATTTAGTGAATCAATTAGTCAAGAACTTGCAGCAAAAGAGGTAAAAGCATCTTCTCCGGATCTTACACACAAGAGAATAGTACAAGATGGAGACACACTACCATTAATGACCGAAAGAATCTATGGAGATTCTAAATACTATTTGGAAGTAGCTAAAGTAAATGGATTGGTCAACTTCAGACAGTTAAAACCAGGAAGTGAAGTATACTTTCCACCCCTAGATAAAATATCATAACATGAACAATAGCGGATACATAAAAACAGCAAAAAATCCAGACCTGATTACTTTTAAAGTGATGTCCGGAGGTACCGAATTGCCAGGTAAATATGGTGTAAAAAGCATAGTGGTAGAAAAAGAAGTCAACAGAATTCCTTATGCCCGCATTGTGATTTTAGATGGAAGTGTACCAGAACAAGATTTCAAATTAAGTAATGAAGACCTTTTAATTCCGGGAAAAGAAATTGAAATTACTGCCGGATACCATTCTGAAGAGGAAACCATTTTTAAAGGAGTTGTTGTAAAGCATAACATAAAAGTTAGAAACGGCTCTTCTTATCTCATTATCGAATGCAGAGATAAGGCAGTAAAAATGACTTTAGGAAGAAAAAGTAAGTATTTCTACGACAGTAAAGACAGCGATATCATTGAAGAATTGATTGGTAACAGCGGTGCAACTGCCGATGTAGAAGCGACTTCAAATTCACATAAAGAACTGGTGCAGTACCAATCTTCAGATTGGGATTTTATGCTAACCAGAGCACAAGCCAACGGTAAACTTTGTTTTGTTGAAAACGGAACCATAAAAGTTGCTAAGCCAGATTTTAGTGGAAAAGAAGTAGAAACAGTAGTCTACGGATCATCTGTACATGAATTTGACGGAGAGATTGACGCAAGAGATCAGTTCAATAAAATCACAGCCAAAACATGGAGTTATACCGATCAGGAATTAACAGAAGTTGAAGCTCAGGATCCGGCAATTAATCTCAATGGAAATCTTACGTCAGGAGATTTGGCAAAAGTTTTCGGAATTGAAGATCTGCAACTGAAACACGGCGGAAATCTTACCCAAAACGAACTACAAGATTGGAGTGATGCAAAAGCAACTTTCCAACAGCTGGCAAGAACGAGAGGAAGGGTGCAATTTCAGGGAATTCCAGAGGTAATACCGGGAGTTTCATTAACACTTCAGGGAGTAGGAAACAGATTCAACGGAAAAATATACGTTACAGGTGTCCGTCACGAAATTGCCGATGGAAATTGGCTGGTTGATGCTCAGTTTGGGCTTTCTCCAACATGGTTTTCAGAAACTTATGATGTGAGCGAAATGCCTGGTTCAGGGATTATTCCTTCAATAAGTGGATTGCACATTGGCGTTGTTTCACAATTAGAATCAGATCCGGATGGCGAAGACAGAATTTTAGTACAAATTCCAATCATCAATAACGAAGAAGAAGGAATTTGGGCGAGAGTGGCTACGCTGGATGCAGGAGAAAACAGAGGTTCGTTTTTCAGACCGGAAATCGGAGATGAGGTCATCATCGGATTCATCAATGACGACCCGAATGATGCAGTGGTGCTTGGAATGTTAAACAGCAGTGCAAAACCGGCTCCCATTGTAGCTTCTGATGATAATCACGAAAAAGGATTTGTAACCCGAAGCGAAATGAAAATGATCTTTAATGACGATAAAATTTCATACACGCTGGAAACCCCAAAAGGCAAAAAAGTGATTTTGGATGAAGATGCCGATGTTATTAAAATTGAAGATGAGCATTCTAATATTCTTACGCTTAATAAAGACGGAATCAGTATCGAAAGCGGAAAAGACATCAAAATCAAGGCAAAAGGCGACATTACTATGGAAGGCACCAATATCAACATTAAAGCCAGTGCTCAGCTGAAAGCAGAAGGAAGCTCTGGTTCTGAGCTTAAATCGGGAGCAGTAACAGTCGTAAAAGGATCTCAAGTAAAAATTAATTAATCATGAAACCGGCAGCAAGAATTACAGACATGCATACCTGTCCCATGGTAACGGGAACAACTCCACACGTTGGAGGTCCCATCATTCCGGCAGGGGAACCGACTGTGTTGATCGGAGGAAAACCGGCAGCGAGAGTAGGAGACAAAGCAGTATGTACAGGCCCTCCAGATACTATCGCATCAGGATCTTCAAGTGTTATGATAGGCGGAAAACCAGCAGCAAGAATGGGAGATTCTACAGCTCATGGAGGTGTAATAAGTGCTGGTGAAGCTACTGTTTTAATTGGTGGATGATGTTTAAAGACAAGTTTTACACGATGATAAACCGCATTTAAATAACATTCAACTAAAATAAAATGTAAAACATCCATAACAAAACAGTTAGAAAAACTAAAACTCTATGTTACAGATGCAAGATGCTATAACTAAATATAATACAAATAACGTATGAAAATAAATACAGATTTTTTGGGAATAGGCTGGAGTTTTCCGCCTGAGTTTAATGAGACTGAAGGAAAACTGGCAATGACCACCGATGTAGAAGACATCAATAACAGTCTTATTATTTTATTGTCAACGAGACCAGGCGAACGGGTAATGTTCCCGGATTACGGATGCGATTTGCAGGAAATGCTCTTCAAACCTCTAGACTTAACGCTGATCACTCAAATGAAAGGAATCGTTGAGCGTGCTATTTTATACCATGAGCCTAGAATAAACATTTTAAGTATTGAAATTGATACTCAGGACGAGCTTGAAGGAGAAGTTTTGATACACATTGACTACGAAGTAAGAAATACGAATACAAGAAGCAATATGGTTTTTCCTTTTTATAAAGGTGAAGCTACTGAAATATAATGAATTACGGGATGTCTGTAGCCACTTTGAATACTACCAACATTACAATAAGTATTGCATCTGACCATAGAAAGATAAATATAAACAAATGAAAAAAACAGATACATTTTCACATTATCGTGAAGGAAAATCACAAATGCAGCGCTTTTTAGCAGAATTAGATCCGGGCAATCTTGAATTACACGATTTCGATCTGTTTGATTGGCTGTTATTCGCAAATAATTTTGCTAATCGTGTAAACTATTTTGATAAAGATGATAATACAAAACCAAAAGGGAATTGGGGAAACTTCTTCCTGGGTGATGATGCCAATGCTATCCCACGCAGAGAAAGTGTTGAGTATAAAAGTATGAAAAAACAGGTTGCAGATCTGATGTCCCAGTTTGAACAAGACAGCAACTTGACACCTCATTTAACATTATTTGTTTGCTTTTTAAAATTATTAGATTTCTCAAAAAAAGCCTTCAATAATTTGACGAAAAGGCATTTGGATTTCTATTATAACGAAATACTTCAAATTGAAAAAAACGATGCCCAATCAGACAAAGCGTATGTGATTTTTGAATTGGCAAAAAAAGCAATTCAGGAAAAAATTCCCGGCGGCACATTGCTGGATGGCGATAAAGATGCTACGGGAAAAAAACTAGTTTACAAAACAGATGATGACCTTATTGCCAATCAGGCAAAAGTAGTCGAGATAAAAAGTTTTTTAAACGATGTCAAAAAAAGAGAGCTGAAAATGGCTCCGAAAGCAAATACAGCAGATGGTCTGGGTGATAAATTACCGGAAGACAGCAATTATTGGTGGCCTTTTGGATATAATTCTGACGAAACAGTTCCTGAAAAAAAATCTATTTATAAAGAGCTTCCAAAAGCTAAACTGGGTTTCTCGGTGGCTTCATCATTATTTGATCTGAAAGAAGGTGAAAGAACGGTCACTTTAAAAATTGATTTTAATAAAAATTCTAGTCAGAAATTACAAAAGATTCCTACAGGAGATATTCAAAATAATATCAAAGTGCTTTGTAGTGGTGAAAAAGAATGGCTATCGGGAATTTTTTTAAAATGTCTTAAAAATGAAGAAGATCAATTAGAACTTTCTTTTACATTACCAAAAGATTTCCCTGCAGTTGTACAATACAATAAGAAAGTACTTTTAGAAACGTTTCAAACGAACTTTCCGGTTGTAAGGTTTATGATTGAAGGGGAAAATTACTACGATATTTACGAAGCTCTTTCAGAAAAACTAATAAAAAACATAGAAATATCGGTTGATGTAAAAGGAGTAAAATCTATTCAGATAGAAAACGATAATGGCGTTTTAAACTCAGAGAAACCTTATTATCCATTTACTGCACAGCCGATTAAAGGATCCAATTTTTATATTAAATGTCCTGAAATGTTTTCCAAAAAATGGCAAAACGCAGACGTTATCATCAACTGGAAGAACACTCCGGAATCTATAAAAGATTTATACAACGGATATGTTATTAAACCTAATCAAACTGTTAGCTTAACAGATTATCAGGCATTAAAAACTCCGGTGGTAGGTTCTGATGCTTATTTTAAAGCAGATACAGCGCTGTTAGACAAAGAAATTTGGTATCCGGAAGCTAATAATATTGATGTATTTAAAAAAGTAGAAAACGGGTATCAAACTCAATTTTCTATCAGGAATGTAAGTGATAAATCAGGGACAGGTGAGTCGATCAGATTGACGTTCAACCAATCATCATTACAGGATGTATATCCCAAATTGTATACGTTGGCATTATCAAGTGATTCTGGACTGGGAAAACTGATCCCGAATGAACCTTATATTCCGTTTGCCGAAGATATCGAACTCAATTACAGCGCAAAAGAAAGTGCTTACTCTTATTTAAGAAAAGATTCTGAAGGAGACTTTTCAAAAAGTGAAGATGTACAATTGTATCATGAAGATGCATTTGGGCAATACGAAAAAGAAGTAAAAACACCGAATATTGTTCCCGTACACGAAAATGGAGGCGAATTATACATCGGTCTGGAAGCTACACCACAAACTACAGTTTCTCTATTAATTCAAATGCTGGAAGGAAGTGAAAACGCACTTGTTGATACTTTCGACGAAAAAGAATTCATAGAATGGAGCATCCTTTCAGGCAATACATGGATCGATCTGTCGGGTAATATACTACAAAATGAAACCAGAAAATTTTTGGAATCCGGTATTGTGAAGTTTAAAATTTCTAAAGATATCGACACCAATCATACAAGATTTACTGACGGATTGGTCTGGATAAGAGCGAAATCAAAAAGAAGTTATGATGCGGTATGTAAGATTCAGGGAATATACACACAGGCTGTTTTGGCAACCTTCCAGAATCAGGATAATGATCTTTCTCATTTAAACAACGGATTGGCTGCAAACACCATTTCTAAACTCATCACAAGAGTTCCTCAGGTAAAATCGGTGAGCCAGCCTTACAATTCATTTGACGGTAAATACAAAGAAACAGATACAGAGTTTTACAGACGTGTAAGTGAACGATTGAGACACAAACACAGAGCGATTACACAATGGGATTATGAGCATTTGGTGTTACAGGAATTTCCGGAGGTTTTTAAAGTGAAATGTTTAAATCATACTTCCGAAAAATCTTACATGGCTCCGGGATATGTAACCTTGATGGTGGTTCCTAATATTAAAAATAAAAATGCTTTCGACATTTATCAGCCTAGAGTAAGCAGAGCAAGTTTAAATAGAATTCAAAATTATGTAAATGAATTAAATACGATGCATGTTACCGCTCAGGTGATTAACCCAAATTATAAAGAAGCAAAAGTAGAAACAAAGGTGAAATTCTTTGAGCAGTATGACGAAACATTTTACCTCAAGCAACTAGACGAAGATATCAAAAAATACATATCGCCCTGGGCTTTTACAGATGCAAAAGATATTGATTTTAATGTGGTGCTGAATGTTAATCAGCTTGTTACCTACCTCGAGCAGCTGCATTATGTAGATTACATCGATGAGGTGAAAATATTGGTGAATAATGTGATACAAAAACAAGCTCTGATCGAGGTAGATCCAAAATCAATTTTGGTCTCTGCCAAACAACACAACGTGAGTATTACCAATCAAGTATGTATTTAATAATAAATAGAAGAAAACATAATCATGTCAGAAAATAAGCACATAAGTATACCCAAAAATATAGAAACCGAAGACCAGAATGATTTTCATTTTCTAAGAAAAACAGGTATTGAATACATCGAAAAATTAGGAGGGAAACTCTGGACCGATTACAATTCTCATGATCCCGGGATTACCACGCTGGAAGTTTTAAGTTACGCCATCACAGATCTTGGGATGAGAATGAATCTTAATATGGAAGATATCTTAGCATCTGAAGACGAAGAGAAAAATATTCATACACAGTTTTTAAAAGCTACAGAGATTCTGCCTTCAAGACCTTTAACTGAGCTTGACTACAGGAAATTATTTATCGATATCAACATGATTTCAGGACCCAAAAGACCAATCCGCAATTGCTGGCTGGTTCCTAAAACTGAAAAGCTGTATGTTGATTGCGAAAATGGAAATCTAGACTTTGTACCGATCGGGGAAAAGACAAAAGATTTCAACGTAAAAGGGCTGTATGATCTTTATGTAGATTATGCTGAAGATATTGATACCAGTGATATCGGATGCGGAGATTCCAGCGTTAAAGCGATGATTCTGGAACGTTATCACGCCAACAGAAGTCTTTGTGAAGATTTAGCTGAAATTAAACAGGTTGAAACCCAAAAAGTTGCCGTGTGTGCCCGTATCGGACTTGTCAATAAAGCTGATGAAGAATTGGTGCATGCTAAAGTAATCAGAGCGATCAACAATTACTTATCTCCGGAAGTTCATTTTTATTCACTGCAGCAAATGCTGGACAAAGGTTTGTCGACAGATCAGATTTTTGAAGGTCCGCTTTTGGATAATGGCTTTATTGATACTGAAGAACTGAAAAACAGCCAACTGAGAAAAGAAGTTCGTCTTTCGGATATCATCAGTGAAATCATGAAAATTGATGGAATTAAAGAAATTCATGAAATTTCTATTGCCGGTTGCGACAGTGTAGTAAAACAGAATAACGACTGGCTGATCTGTATTGAAAAAGGCAGAAAACCGGAGCTTTGCGAATTGAGTTCTTTCAGCTACAGTAAAGGTGCGCTTCCGCTAAATATCAATGAGCAAAAAGTTCAGGATTACTTAGAAACTCTTAAAAGAGAAGAAGAAGTATTGAGAGATGATGCGAGACAAAATAAAGAACTGGCTGTACCACAGGGAACTTCATACGATATTGCAAACTATGCTACTATTCTGAATGAATTCCCCGATACGTATGGAGTGGGAATGTCAGGAATTATAGGAAATCATAATCCCGAAAGAGAAGCTCTTGCAAAACAATTAAAAGGTTATTTGTTGTTTTTTGATCAGATTCTTGCCAGTTATTTCAAACATCTTGAAAAAGTAAAAGAAGTATTGAGCGTAAATGGAGGTGTCACGAGAACCTATTTTACGCAGGCACTTAAAAATATCAAAGGTTTTGATGAATTGGTTTCTGATTATGACATTGAAAACGATGATCAACTTACAGATTCGTTATACGAAGAGCTGGATAACAGTGTGGAACGCCGAAATGAAGTTTTAGATCATTTGATTTCCCGTTTTGCTGAAACATTCAGCGATTATACGTTCTTGATGAAATCATTGTATGGAAATTCTGCGGACGAAATTGTTTTAAACAACAAAGAGAATTTCCTAAAAGAGTATACATCATTAAGTAAAGACCGGGGAACTGGATACAATTATACATTGTTTTCAGATTCAGATATTTGGAATACCAATAATATTTCCGGTGTTCAGAAAAGAATAGCGCGTCTGTTGGGGTTAAAAGATTATACCCAGCGGAGTTTATCTCAATCACCTGTTACAATCATTAAAACAAAGAATGATGATGGTAAATACAGCTATACTTGGAAGATAAAAGACGCCGAAAACAATATTATTTTATCGTCTGTAAAGCCCTACAAAATCGAATATGCTGCAACCAAAAATCTGAATGAAGCGATTTATCAGACCATTCAGATAGACCTCGAAGATCTCAACAATGCCTTAGAAAAATTAGACGAGAAAAATCCTGAGAAAACCATTGATGAATTAAAAAAATGTGAAAAGAATTTCTGCTTGATCGGAAATATAAAAATCCGTGTTTCATTGAATGATAACTTCTATCTGGAGATTGTAGATGATTCCGTTGAACAAAATGTAATTGCTGCCCACAAAAAAACAAATCCTTATTCTACACTCGAAGAATTGAAAACAGGAATTGTGAAATTGGTAAAATATTTAAAATATGAGTTTACAGAAGAGGGTATTTTCCTTGTTGAGCACTTATTACTAAAGCCAACTACAAAAGATTACAAACTCATGGGCGGTATCGGCTGTATGTCGATTGGTGAAACTTTTAGAATAGCCTATGATCTTGAGGAAGAGGCTCCTATACAAAAAGATCCTGTAAAAGTCTCGGAAACCTTCATGACTTCTTGTGAAGATGATTGCGAAATAGATGTTTACGATCCTTATTCTTACCGTATAAGCGTTGTTTTTCCCGGTTTTGCATATCGTTTCCAGGATCCTGATTTCAGACGATATGCCGAGACGGTTATCAGGCAGGAAATTCCGGCTCATGTTTTAGCAAAAATCTGCTGGGTTGGTGACAGGATGAGCGAAACAGAAACCGCACAGGAAGACTTAGAAAGATTTGAAGTTGCCCTAAAAAAATATCTTTCAGATAAAGCAAAAAACAATACTGCAATTTTAGGAAACAGTATCCGTGATTTAGTTGACGCACTTACTTTCTTAAACAATATTTACAGACCAGGAAAACTTCTGGATTGTGCAGCGGAGGATGATGAAAACTCAGACGGAAAAATAATATTAGGACAATCAAACATATAAAAATCTAAACAATGAATGCTAAATTAAATAATATAACAACCCAATATAGAAAGTTTAACGCAAATCAAGTCTTAACGGAAGGTCAGTTAAACGAATTTATAGACTATTTCGAAGATCAGGATAGGCTTTCGAGAACCCGTCTTAGTGGCGTGGGTGTAGTGTGTGGTTTTAAATCAACTTATATAGATGTAACACTCCAGCCCGAAATTTTGGCAAGAGCAGAAGATACTTCTTTGCTTCATACCATTGAGATTACACAGGGCAGCGGTGTTACCACAGACGGAGACTTGGTAACGCTGCGCAAGAAAGGAAGTACATCATCAGAAGCTACCATAGACTTTGGGGCTAGAAATTACAAATATTACAGAGACTATAAAGACGAAACAGGATACGAGCATTTTCGTATTGATGGTAAGCAGGTGCCTCTTTTAGAATTGGTTACAGAAGATGAGTATAAAGCTTTGGGTACTAATAGTGAAGGTTTTAAACCATTAAGTGACATTGGCAGCAAAAATATATACAAAAAAGTAATCATTCTGTATCTGGAAAGTTATTCTAATGAAGAATCACCATGTCAGGATGCAGATTGTGACAATGCTGGTGCAGAGCAGGTTTCTAATCTTAAAGTACTTTTGGCAGATTCAGAATCTGTTTTAAATCTTATTGATAAAAGCGATGCAAAAGATACGGTTTACAAGGCTCACGATGCGTATGAGAAACTGTACGAGGTTTTACCAAAAATAGAGGCGCCAAGAGTTATTCTTGATCCCACTGTTGTAACAGAACTTGAATTAGTAAGCAGATTTCAAAAAGCCAATAATGTTGCTGCCCAACTAAGCAGTGGATTTGATGCGATTGCCGATGTATTTAAGGTGAATCTTAATTTTGGCGGGCAGGTGCTTATTGATAAGTTGAATGCTTTACTGTATCCGAGAGGATCAAGAGTAGATTATCAATATCGATATGACTTACTAAAAGATTTAATTGATACCTATAATGAAATAAAAGGATTGATCTTGCATCTGAATGTTGACTGCTGCCCAAGTGTAACTTCATTCCCAAAACACCTTATGCTAGGTTCTGTGGGAGCTAAATTAGAATTGGGAGAACGTACTCTTTACCGTCACCATTTTTACAATTCGCCGGTAACTACAAATGACGACGAAAATTACGAGAGAATCGTAATGCTTGCCAATCGTTTTGTACAAAAGATCAACGGATTTCAATCATATATCGGACCTGTTAAAATTACTCCTTCTAATCTTAATGTAAGATTGGGCGACAAAGCAATTCCATATTACTATAATGTAGATAAACCATTATTAACGCAATGGAATTTTGAAAAAACAAAAACCGACAGAGAAACCTACAATTTAAGTTATCACACGACCAATTTGGCAGGAGAAGACTTTGTGCAGAATCCGTTGAATTACAATATTGATAACAACGACTTCTATAGAATTGAAGGTCATCTCGGGATGCCTTTTGATACGGCATATCAAAACATCAACGATCTCAAAAAACAATACGGATTGGCTTTTGATGTCATTGTACTTCTTTTGCGAAAAGACGGGAAAGGTGATGCGGTGCTTACCACTGAGGCAAAAACAGTATCGATTGATGAGCTTAGAAAACAATTGGTGTCAATTTCTAGCGATATCAGCAAAGAAAAAGGCGATGCGAAAACAGCTTTATTAAACTTATCAAAACTAGATAGTCAATTAAAGTTATTAAATAAGGTAGACTTTGCAAGAGCTGCAGATCCGTCAAAAGAAGAGGTAACGATTGTAAAAGAAGATCCTAGAAAAAAAGAAATTGCAAGCGAACTTCTGAGCGAGTTTTTAGAAAGGAAATCAGGGTTAGAGCACTTGGCAGGGGTTAAAAGGGGCGGAACCTTTGTATTGATCTGCGGATCGAATGCAAACAATCAGGTTCTTGCAGATTTCTCATTGCCATACTTGTGTTGCTCAAAAGAAAAACCAAATGTTCCGCCGATTGCTCTGGACGATAAAGCGTCTTGTATGCTTGGTAAAACAGTAGTTATTCCTGTTTTGAGTAATGATTATGATGCAGACAATGACATCTTAACTGTTATTAAAAAAACAGATCCAGCTCACGGAACCGTTGTCTTAAACAGTGACAATACGTTCACTTATACCCATGACGGTTCATCTAATCTTTCAGATTCATTTACTTATTGTGTGAATGATGGTAGAGACGACAGTAATATTGCCACGGTATCTATCGCTGTTAAATCTGCTCCGGTAGCAATAAATGATCATGCTACTACACAAATTAGAGAATATGTTGATATAGCCGTTAAGGATAACGATTATGATTTAGGAAATACACCATTAACTGTATTTATTAAAACACAACCAACTTATGGAACAGCAACTCTAAATGCTGATGGTACAATCAGATATACACATAATGGTTCATCAAACACTACAGATTCATTTACATATTATATAAACGATGGTGAATTAGACAGTAATATCGCAACGGTAACAATCACGATCGCACCTCCTCCATGTGATTCGGGTATGGATGTAGTATTCATATTTGATTATACAGGCAGTATGTCATCTCAAATTGGAGCTGCTAAGACTGGCGCAAATAGTATTATATCAACTATTGCAACACAATCTGGTAGTAAAGCTTATAGATTGGGTCTTGTACTGGCAGACGAATATGGTTCGGGAACTGCTTCTGCTTATCATACTGCGCCAGCGTATACAAGCTTACCTGCATCTCAGAAATTTATAAATACCGGAGTGGGAGCAAGGTTCCAATGGATAACCGCAATGGAAGTAATGTCTGATAATAACAGTGGTACTTTTACTGATCAGCTTAATAAATTGAATAATCCTGGAGGCGGATTGAGTCTTGGATCTGGATATGGAACCCCGGAACCAACAGATATGGCATTAAGCAGAGTTGTGGAACATAATTTTGCCGGAGCATTTAGAAATAATGTAGCAAAATATATTATACTAATTACAGATGCTGTTCCTGGAGGTAATGATGATAATGCCAACAGTCTTGATGTTGCAGAAATGACCAGGTTGAAAAATGTTTGCTTAGCAAAATCAATTAAAGTTATTGTGCTTGGAAGTGGTGTTAATGAAAAAATAGATGGGAAATTTATTTGGAAAGAATTGGCTGATGGTACAGGTGGTTCTTGGAACTCAAGTTACAATGCAAGTGCTATTCAATCTGCAATTATAAATGGTTGTGGCGGTACAAAATAATGTAAAAATATCTCACCATGTAGAATAATATATTCTGTAGAGATAAACATGCTTCTTGGGTAGAGTAATCTGCCTGAGAAGTTTATGAAAATCACCTTAAAATCATTAAAAAATGAATCATAATGGATAATCAATTAAAAAATATATCAACCCAATACCGCAAATTCACAAAAGGACAATATGTAAAATCTCCCCAATTCAATGAGTTTTTAGATTTTTTTGAAGATCAGGATCGTTTGTCCAGAGTACTGTTGCAGGGAGTAGGTATTGTGTGTGGTCTCAAACCAAAACCTATTTATATAGAAGGTCTTTTGAATAGTGTACAGCTTTCTCAGGGTGTCGCTCTTACGACCGACGGAGATTTGCTGACCTTAAATAAAACAAGTGAAGTAAGTACAGAACTGTTTATGAGCGATCTTAAAACGATCAAGATAGACAGTAAGGATTTTACACATTTTAAAGTGTATGATAATTCTAAAATAAAATATCCTGCATTTACGATCGGAACAGACAGTCAGATCGATCTTTGGGAGCTGGCAGCAAGCGAAGAATCAAATTCCGATTTTCAGTCTGTTGAAAGGCTCTCAAATCTGGAAGACAAATACCTTTTGCTGTATTTGGAAAGTGATGAAAAAGAAATTAAACCTTGTAGAGGAGTTGATTGTGACAATCACGGAGTGCAGCAGATCCGAAATCTCAAAGTACTGCTTACTACAGCTGCAGGAATTGAAAATATTCTTCAAAGCGATAAGATTCAAAAACATCCTTTGTTTATAGATGGGGTTTTGGGTGCTGTAAGTCAGGAAAGAGTGATTGTTGAAAGGCTTATTTTGGAAAGAGGAGCTGAAAAACCATTTTATTCTTCTGATCTCAAAGAAATGTATCAGGATGTTTTAGAAAAAAATAATTTTGGTAAAATAGTCTTCGACAGAATTAATGCAATTGCTCAAATCATAGGGATTCCAGCAGTGGATCATACGGGATTTAAAGCTTTACTTAACGAATGTCTTGCTCAAAAAACAGGCTTTCAGTATGCTTACGATGTAGTGAAAGATTTGATGGATACCTATTCTGAAATCATAAAGTTGCTGCCAAAATCATTTACCAAGTGTTTTCCTGATTTAGTTTCTTTTCCTAAACATGTAATGCTCGGAAAATTAATCTCAGACAAGCAGTTGGATTCTTCAAGACATCAGTTTTATAATTCGCCTGTTTTAGATCATGACAAAGAGACCCACAAAGTAAAAGTACTCATCAATCGTTTTAGGCAACAGGCGCAAAATTTCAGATATTCTGATAGTTTTGAAAATGAGGCGCAGATTAAAATTACGCCGTCAAAAGAGCTTAATCCTCTTAGCAATAAAGCAGTTCCTTTTTATTATCAGGTTACAGAAGAGTTTTTAAAAACCTGGAATTTTGATAAAACGAATAATCGGGTTTTTAAAGATAATTTAGGATATGACAGTAGTCTGCTGTCTGCCGATAAGCATATACAGACTCCTTTGAATTTTAATATCGATAATAATTCTTTCTATAATATTGAAGGTCATCAGGGAATGCTTTATCAGGATGCTTTTGAACAGATCAAGCAAATCAGAGATAAGAAACAGCTGGGATTTGATGTTATGGGGGTCTCTTTACAAGAACTAGCCGATAACAAAGACATGTTTAAAGCTTATTTTAATGAGTATGTAGAGAAACATCCGGGATTAGAGCATAAACGCGGAGTCGAGCACGGAGGCAGCTTTATAATTGTTTATGATAAAATTGACGAAGAGTCAAGAGTCGTTGCAGATTTTTCGCTTCCGTACATCTGTTGTACACCAAAAGTTGATGTGAAATTAACGTTACCAGATCCTGTTATCTGTTCCAAAGCGGCGCCTGTACCTTTTACGGTATTTCCTATGAACGGCGATGTAAAAGCTGTTGTTGATGCAGGTTTAGATGGAGGTGTAGAGGTGAAAGAAGGTAAATATTTCTTCAATCCGTCAAATGTAAGTGAGGCTTTGTATAATAAAGATATAAGTTTTACGGTCAACGGAAAACCTACCAATTGCAGTATCAGAGTTATCCCGCAATCTTACATGAATGTAGTGGTTGGTACTATTATCTATCCGCCTGCTGGTTCCAGAGAAACAAAGGTAAACTTTAAAGTTTCAGGAAGCGGCTTTGTAAATTACACTTATACCTGGGATTTCTGGGATAATGGTAATTGGGTTAATTTAAATCCGGATGCTGAAGGAAATGTTAGTTACATTTTCCGAGACCTGAATCCAAAAATAATTCCGACGATAAGAGTTAATGTAAGTCTTAACGGCTGTACTCAGAATATCATTATAGAAGATTGGTATGATGCTCCTGCTGCTCCGACTGTTGCCATCGATAGTGTTGATTTTTCACGAGAAAATTGCTGTGAAAATATTATTCCTGTTATTAATGCCGGAATAGAAGGATCTACAGATGTCCCTTTATCTGCGAGAGAATTTATATTAGTAGGAAAGGGCAGTGGGCCGGCAACGCTTATGTATTCTTGGACAAAGATAAAAGGTCCTGCAGCACAGCTTATCGGAGCCAATCAGGCTAATCTGAAAGTTACCAATCTGGCTGAAGGAGATTATGCGTTCAGGCTTACAGTTCTTCATGCTGAAAGCGGTGTATTTGATAATGCCGAAATAGGAGTGAGGGTATATGTTGAGGATAAATAATGAATACTGTAGAAAGGGGTGGTTTTATGATTATAAAATCATCCCTTATACATCAATGAATAATATAATAACAATAAAAACATAATATAATGGCAACGGCAACAACGAAATGTAATATTTCATTTCAAATATATTATACTTCTTCTATACCGACAACGGGTGCTACTGCTTCTTTTAGATATAAAATAAAAGATTCTACAGGCTCTTATACTCAGTACGATATAACTTCTGTACCCGCAAGTGGAGGGACGATAAGTATCCCGAATATTCAGGTTAGCGGTGAATATGAATATATATTAGAGTTATCAGCAAATGGAGTGTCAGATACTCATACAGGTACTTTTAATGTAGAAAAATGTACTCCTCCGGCTTGTGAAATCCCTGTCATAAAGAGCGTGTATCTGGGAGAAGGTGATCAGATAATAATGGATTATCCAGTAGATGAAGCAGATCTTTATGCGATAGAATATCAGATCGCGACCGATGATAAATTTACTAATATTGTTCAGGTACGGGTAATCATGGGAAGCGATTATACACCGATCGAATTTATTGAGATGAATGATGGTACTATTATCAATGAAACTGCTTATTACATCAGAGCCAGAAGACACTGTTCAAAATCTGTAGTTTCAGATTGGTCGAATGTATTTGGATTCAGATCAGGAAAATGGGGCGTTCGAAAAGTTTTAGAAGCCTATTGCTTACCTGCTAACTATGATCTTGATAAAAAAAGTATCTGTCAGACAGGAGGTGTCTGGAAAAAGCAGGTCATTCTTGATACACCCGAACCACGGGCAGGAAGCTTAATTTTCCTGATTGATGGAATAACCTCTGCTATACCGGGAAATTTAAGAGAATTTGAAAGTGATAATCCTGTTGGGTTTAATCAGCATGGAATAAGATGGATCAGATTTGAAGCGCCTGACTGGAGTATAATTTATAATGTAGACCCAAAAATTGGTAAGATCATCGATATTTCGTCTTATTGTGAGAGCTAATCATGAGTCTGAAAACTAATAAAATCCTCAAATATTGAGGATTTTATTCAGTTAAGCAATTCTTTAATTATCTTCTGTTGTTTTTTCGTCTTGTACTAATAATATTAAAAAGTTTTGCGACATCCTGAAGGTGGATATCAAAATCCTCGTAATATTCATTTAAAGAATGAAGAGTGATAATACCTCTTTCAACATCGTGGTTAACGATTCGCTTTACCAGAATTCCTTTCTCTTTGTGAACGATCACAAAATCCCATTTGTCGTAATGCAGCTTGCTCATCCAGTAATCTTGTCTTATATTTCTGCACAGAATAATGTCGCCTTCCAGATAGCTTTCGTACGATCCGTTATCCATGCTGTCGCCTTTTATTTCAAAACACATGTATTCGCCTCGGTGCTCTACATCGTCAGTAAAAGGAATTGTAGGTAAGCTTTCTATATATTCTTCATCTGCAAAATTATGCAGATAGCCGGCTTGTGCATATTGATTCGCAAGCGGAACATTCATGATCTTAAGATCTGAGAAAACAACAGGCGAGGCGCCGATATTAAGCTTCTTTTGTTGTTCCTCCAGTAAGTTGGTTACGAAATAAGCAGTTGTTTCTGGTATTTTTCGTTCGCCTTTTTCCCAATATTGTACGGCTCTGGTGCCAACACCTATAGATTTTGCAATATCAGCCTGCTTCATCTTTAGTTTCTTTCTGATTTCTTTGAATTCTAAATAGTTCATTTTGATACGTTTATAATTATTTATAAAAATATACGAAAAATAATCACATTTTTATTTTGAAAAACGAACAATGTTCGTATATTTGTTTCGTTGTTAAGGACGAACGGTACAAATATACAAAAATATATTAATGATTTAAGGTTATTTTAATATTTAAATAATTAGTTGGAATTAATTTAATACTTTAAATCAAATAGTTAGATGTTGTTTTCGTAAATATTGTATCGTGTAATAGAATTTTATCTTTTTATTTTATCAAGCGCTAATTTGAATGAAAATATAATTTTTTACTATAAAAGATGCGAAAATTACGTTTTATGGATCGGTATAAAAGTTATTTGTTCGTTTTTAATAATCTTAATAATGAAAAAAATGCGTTTATTTTGAAAGGTATTCAAATTAAACATTATTTAGCTCTCTGTTTTGCCAAAAAACCAAAATGTTGTTTAGCGCTACTGTTTAGTATATAAAATATCGATTAATTATAGCTATCAGTAATACGGTGAATACATCTCAAAACGCAAGACAGATTTGTGAAAAGCGCACTTATTTTTAAAGGAATTTAAAAGTAAAATGCTGCACTCATTTACTGGCAATTACTTTAAGTGAATATTCGTTATTGAACGGTTTATAAAAAATCGATTCTTTGTAAACACCAATATCGTATTCGCCAAAAGTGAGATTTAGGAGAAGAAGTTGGGATTTGTATCTGTAGAAAAATACCCGGTACTGGCTTCTTAAAAACCAAAATTAAATAATATAATTAGACATTCGTTTAAAGGCTTTAAAATAGGCCTTTAGAGGTTTCTTGTTGGCTAAAATTAAACAGAAAAAATTAAGCAAAACGGAAACTTTTCTAGTTCAAAAAAAAACTTTTAACCATAAAAACTTTAACCATAAAAAAATGAAACGTAGTAAAGAATTAGTAGAGAAAAGAAAAGATTTTGTTATTGAATATGTAAAGCGTAATCAAAATAAACAGATGAAAGTAATTGTAACCGAATTGACGGAGATGTTGTTTTTGTCGGAAAGAACGATATATAACATCCTTCTGCAGGCTTAGTCGGTGCAATAGTGACTTCAGACTTATATATTCTAAAAGATAGAAAAGGATTCAAAGTTATTATACTTCAATAACTCACCCATCAATCATATTAAAAAAGAGGGTTGTCCTGTCATCTTACACAATTTCAGATTTGTATGCAAAATACTGAGGTGAAAATGGTTTTTTGCTTTTTAGTTCGATTGTTTCAGACGAAACCATGAACCCCGAAAAGCAGGAAACTATTTGATCCCGGATTACCGGAATATCAATTTAAAAGATAAAAAAAACAATAGCTCATTTAATTAAATTTTAGAAACCATGAAAAAAAAAGAGAAGAAAAAAAATAAGAAAAATAATGAAAAACTTCAAAAGCCAAACAAAGACATCAGTGCTCTTATCGACGAATTGGCTTATGTAAATGAAAATGAAAATATTCGAAAAAGCAAAAGATTTTTAGATGATATATACATACTTGATCAGGATTGATCAAACACCTGAGAAGCTTTTAGACAATCGAATTTAAATAAATAATAGATAAAATATAATGAATTTAGATGGTATAAAAGCTCTGTTAATCGGAACTGCAATTGCATTTTCAGGAGGATTATTGCGGGTACTGGTTTCTATACAAAACAAAGAGAAAAAACAATTATGGGAACATTTTGTCACACTTGCGATAGTTGTCATTGTTGGTTTTACCATGAGTTATTTAATGAACAGAGCCGATTTGCATGACAAGTGGTATTCTACAGGAGTCCTGTTTGTGCTGGGCTATGGCTATGATAAATTTTTGAAAATGATCACTACCAATCTTCCTTATTGGATTGACACCTCAGTGAGCCTTTTTATTGAAACCCGATATGGCGTTAAAACAGATAGACATACTCATGTAGAAGAAGAAAAGAAAGATGATCTGATTCCGTAGATAAGTAAGAAATAAAGAAAAAATAATTTTGGGTCACGTGTGTCATTAAAATTAATCAATTGAGACATGCGTTCAGCAGATGATTTATCTAAAAGCTTAGAACATTGCAGTAATAGATATTTAAAAAAGACACTTCACTGCAACTACAGAATCCATCCCTTAAAAATCAAATAATTCTCGAGAAAAAGACTGAATTTTGAACTTGAAAACTTGGAACTCAAGAGACAAGAAAAGGAAAAACTATAAGTGGCTCAGCATTACCTGTTTCTCATCACAAAGTTGATTAACCACTTCTAATTACTCAAATTCTTTAAAAAAAATCGGCCATATCACGGTCTGATTTTTCACTCCAACAGGTAAGTATAAAAAAGCACAACACATAGGGTTGTGCTTTATATACATTTTAAAATAATATGTAATCAAAAAACTAAGTCAATGAAAGCAGCAACACCTGTAGAAAAAGACAATAAAGTCCAGCAAAACCAGGGCAAAAACCAAAGGCAGAAAGAGCCATCGTTCATACTTCTGTCTGAGACAGAAGTAATCGGTGCACAGATACAAAAAACTGAGGATTCGGCCACCAAATCAGGGTCAGCAAACCTCAATGGCAGCACTGCAGCCGTTCATGGTTCACAAACTATCTACGATCAGGGTTCAGAAATAATGTACCAAAAACATCAGGAGAGCCTTGCCGAAACCGGAGATATCAATCATCCGGATACCAAAAACATAGAAAAAGGATATATGACCACCCTGAGTATAGATCAGGCACGCGATTATAACGACCTAAAATCGGAAACGTATCTGCCAAAGACGGTGGAAGAACAGGCTGCAATGGTTCAGAATGTCAACAGTAATCCTGAAGCATCAACTTCACCAAATTCAGACTCTGGTGTTTTGGTAGATCCTGTACAAAATTCTACTTTCACACCAGATGCAAGTGAAGGGTTGGTTTTACCTGCTGAGCAGGAAGACGTCGCAGTGAGAACTACCCCAACCGATCCGCATAGTGATCCGCAATTCAATCAAACGGTAAGTTTAGTTAAAAATACCGCCAAAGCAAAACGAACTCATACTACTAAAGAGAAAGCTGAAAATCAGGCAAATGCAGCAGCAAAGGTGCCGGGTGGAGAACGAAAATCAAAAGCAAGAGGTCAACAGGTAGAAAAACTCGATCAACAAAAGGCAAATCCTTTCAAACCTTCCGATTTCAAAACAAAATTAAAAAGTAGAGTCGATAAGATGCAATTGCCGACCAATGAAAAAGAGGTCGAGAATTTTGAAGCGCATAACAATATTGCAAAGGTTAATCAATTAGCCGGAGCAGACGTCGTTGCATCCAAAAATAATGTAACAGGAAGTATTGAAAAAGTTGCCAAACAAGAGCCAAGCGAATCACAAATTCAGCAACGTATAGCGACATCATTACCTGATCCGAAAATAGGCTCGAAAGTTAATATAAAAGCAACCGTACCCGGTAGAAGAGGTGACGCTGAATTAAGCGAACCTGTTACCAAAGGCTACAAAGCAGTTGAGCAGCAGTTTGAAAAAAATAATATTACCGATGAGCAGTTGGCGAGCTCAAACGAGCCTACTTTTATTAATGCGCTTAATGCCAAAAAAGCGGCGAAGGAGAATGCCGAAAATACACCTGGGGAATTTAAAGCAGCTGAAAGCAAAAAGTTGGAATCTTCTAAACAAGATGCACAAGGCAAAACCAACAACACGATGGAAGGTATGCATCACAGCAGAAAAGAAATGCTGGATGGTGTAACTCAAAAACAACACAAAGCCGGTGAGAAAAATACAGGCAAACATCAGGATGTTGTCGCTCAGTTGAATCAAATTTATTCGGATACTAAAAAATCTGTCGATGCCCAGCTGAACGACCTGGAAACCAAAGTAACCCAGCTATTTGATGCAGGTGCTAAAGTTGCTAAAGATACCTTTGAAAAGTATGTTACCAAAAAAACAGACGACTACAAAGAAAAACGATACGGAAGCTGGTACGATGTACGTGGATATGGTAAACGTATAAAAGATGGCTGGAACGGAAAATTGCCAGACGAAGTAAATGTATTTTTTACTGAAGGGCGAAAGTTATTCTTAGCAAAATTAGACGGAACGATTAATCTTATTGCTAATTTGGTAACTGACCGATTAAATAAAGCTAAAGCTGCAATTACTTCTGGTCGTCAAAAGGTTACGACATTTATCAAAAATCTGCCTGCTGATGTTAAAAAAGCCATCAAAGGTGATATCGATGCTATTCAGGGACAATTTAAACAACTTGAAAATTCGATAAGTGAAAAAGAATCTTCATTAATTGATTCATTGGTAACCAAATACAACAATACGCTGAAAGAAGTTGATGATATGGTTGACGAATTTAAAAAACGTAACCAGGGATTCTTAAGTGCTTTAAAAGACGCAACATTAGGAGTTTGGGAAACCATACAAAATATCAAAAAAACGCTTACCGATCTACTTTCGGGCGCAGTAGATGTGATTTTATCAATTATTGCACATCCGATTGATTTCTTATCAAATCTTATTGCCGGAGTTTCGCAAGGGTTTACCAATTTCGGAGCCAATATCTGGACACACCTGAAAACAGGCTTCTTCGGATGGCTGACAGGAGCAATGAAAAATGTTTCTATCACCATGCCGGAAGATATATTCTCTTTAAAAGGAATTTTCTCAATCACGACTCAGATGCTTGGTTTAACTTGGAATGGCATCAGAGATATCGGTGCTAAAGTAGTAGGAGAGCCTGTAATGAAAGTTTTGGAGACAGGTTTTGAAATGGTACAGATCGTTCGTAAAGACGGCGTTGCCGGGCTTTGGGAACATTTAAAAGATCAATTTGCCGATCTGAAAGAAACGGTAATGGATGCCATTATGGATATCATCCAATCACAGGTAATACAAGCGGGTATCAAATGGATTATGGGATTAATGACTCCGGTAGGAGCGTTTATAAAAGCCGCAATGGCGATTATAGATGTCGTGAAATTCTTCATCCAGCGAGCAGCACAAATCATGGAATTGGTAAAAGCCTTTACCGAAAGTATAAAAGCAATTGCCAGCGGAAATGTAGGTGCCGTAGCCAAATCGATA
Organism: Chryseobacterium sp. CFS15; assembly: GCF_031118795.1. Taxonomy (NCBI): domain Bacteria; kingdom Pseudomonadati; phylum Bacteroidota; class Flavobacteriia; order Flavobacteriales; family Weeksellaceae; genus Chryseobacterium; species Chryseobacterium sp. CFS15. The sequence goes on from NZ_JAVHYL010000002.1 coordinate 392,777, forward strand.
GAAAATGCATTGGGCAGAGCTATTCCTGTATTAATTGGATTTTTAGCATCATTATTAGGTATTGGCGGATTGGCTGATAAAGTTATTGGTGTAATTCAAAAAATACGAGGGCGTATTGTGAAAGCGATTACCAGGTTCTGGACTTTTGTGAAAGCAAAAAGCGGTAAACTATTAAGCAAAATAGGTATTGGAGGCAAGAAAGATAAGAAAAAGGAAAAAGTTGATAGGAAGCACATAAATAATATGGATTCTGAAATTGTTCCAGAACCATTTACAATGAATGGCGAAGCACATACCTTGACCTTTGAAAAAGGGGAAATTTATATGGCGAGTGAGAAAGGATCATTAACAAGTAAACTTACTAAGTTTAAAAATTATGTAAGTAAAAAAACCGATGCTGATGAATTTGAAGGAAAGGGATCTGAAATTTTGAGCGGCATAGATGAGTTACAAACAAAAAATCAAAATGTAAAAAGAGAATTGACAAATGCTAATAAACTTGTAGATACCAACCCAGATAAAGCAAATAAAATAGAAAAAGCACAAGATAAATTTGATAGTTTAAGCAAGAATATCTACGATTTTGGGGCTAGATTTAAACTGGAAGATTTAATAGCTTCGTCTAAAAAGACAAAGTACAAACCAGAAAAAATAGAATTTCATGCAGGGGAAAAACAAATTACTATAAAATATTTTTATGATGTTGAAGTTAATGGCAAAAATGCGACAAGAACATTTGAAGGTAGTTTTAAATTAGCAGGAAATAATTTAGTACATCAACAAACAATAGGAAATAATCTTGTCACAAAAGAAATAGGAAGTAGAAGTTATACAGAATCTGCTAATCAGGCTGAAGCTAATGAAGCCATTAAACACTTAAAGAAAAACCCGGCAGAACAAATAGAATTTAATGCCTCTCACATATTGGCAGATCAGTTTTTAGGTTCGGGTTATAAAGCTGCATTAAATCTCGTAACAGCTTCTGGGCATTACAATAAAGAAACAATGAGAAGGGCTGAAGATAGATTAACCCTTGCTTTAAATCGTACTGAAAAAATTTATAAAGATAGAGATAGTAAAAATTATATTACTTTTGACATCAAAGTAACTGCTACATGGAAAGAATTAGTAGATAATGCGATAACATCTGAATTGGTAAAGCTAAATCCAAATACAGACAAAGCACTATTAGAGAGTATGCATAAGATTTTAACTAAAAATGTTGATCCTAAGCTTGTACAAAGTGTGGTGTACGAAGTTATGCTAGTAAAACTTAATGGAACTAAAGAGGTTAGACATAATATTAGACCAATAGAAATTGGCGCAGACGAGACATTACAGAAAATACTTAAATAATTAAATATGGAAGAAGTAAGAAATTTTATAACTGCATTTTTAAAAGCAGAAGTTGAAGCATCTAATGCTTCTATTAAACCAACTTTAGAGGACTACAACCAAAAACTAAATTTCATGAACAGCTTTTGTGTAGAAGAATTACACAATAAATTTGGAATGATACCCCACAACGAGTTAAAAAGTGAAGAATTTTATGAAAGATGGAAAGATGAAGATTCATCAAATATAAGACACATATATAAAATCAGCCATTATAAAGATGATAAATATGGCGAAGTTTATGTAGCATACATTTCTGAGAGTAATCCTGATATCGAGATTTTTCTTTATGGTGAGTGTTTATTTGTAGCATGTATAGATAGTGAATTGAAAATTATAAAAAGTTATACTTTTGGAGATGAATTGTTAGTAAAATATAAATTTGAAGCTAGCGAGGGTTTAAGAGATATTTCTTTTAAAACCTTAAAAAAGCCAATACACATAGAGCGATATTTAGAGCCTATAGATGACAAAGATAGTATGGAACATTATTTAAAAGATATTTAATTCTGTAATTACGATAAAAAACGAAGTTTCTATTTTAAGAAATTTCGTTTTTTATGGTAGTATCTCATTAACTGTGTAAGTTGAAAAGTTATTCTGAAAAATTGTGAGTCCTCAAAGCTCAAAAAATTTTTCGGAAATAACTTTTTACTATTTTTAACCTACATAGTTATGATCGACAAAGAAGAATTATTAAACAATAAGGATTTTTATAAGTCCTTTAAGAACGGGGAAGATTTGACCTCATTCTTTAAAGAACTGCATAAAAAAGCAGTAGAACACATGCTTGATGCTGAACTAGACAGCCATCTGGATAATCAAAACATGAAAAAACTGCTAACGGAAATTATCGAAACGGTCACGGAACCAAGAAGATAAAATCCTCTTTTGGTGAATCTGAAATTAAAGTACCCAGAGACAGAGAAGGCAGTTTTGAACCGGTTTTAGTTCCCAAAAGACACAATATTATTGATGGTTTAGAAAACATCATTATCTCATTATATGCCAAGGGAATGAGCGTGTCAGACATTGAGGAACAAATCCGTGAAATGTATGATTTTGATGTTTCTACCTCGACCATCTCGCGAATAACCAGTGCGGTTGCCAGTGAAGTTGTGGCTTGGCAGAACCGACCATTAGACGATCTGTATCTGATTGTTTGGATGGACGGAATCGTTTTTAAAGTGAGAGAAAACTCAAAAGTCATCAATAAAACGGTTTATCTTGCAGTGGGCTTAAATCGGGAAGGTAAAAAAGATGTGCTCGGGATGTGGCTTGGAAAGAATGAAAGTTCAAGTTTTTGGATGAGTGTTCTAACCGATTTAAAAGCCCGTGGTGTTGAGGATATTCTCATCACGGCAACCGATAATCTGAACGGATTTACCCAGACCATCCGCTCTGTTTTTCCAGAGTCTCAAACCCAAATCTGTGTCGTTCACCAAATTAGAAATGCCTGTAAATATGTTGTCTGGAAGGACAGAAAAGAATTCTCTGCAGATATGAAACACATTTATACCGCTCCCACAAAAGAAGCGGCAAAAGCAGCTTTGGACGACTTTGCCACCAAATGGGAAAGCAAATATTTATACGCTATTCAATCCTGGAGAAATAATTGGGACGAATTAACCGTCTTTTTTGAATTTCCAATCGAGATTAGGAAAATCATTTAAACGACCAATTTAATTGAAAATCTCAATGGGAAGATTAGAAAATACACCAAAAACAAAATGTCTTTTCCTACCGATGATGCCGTTTTAAAATCGGTTTACCTTGCTTTAAAAGAATCTACTAAAAAGTGGACGATGCCAATCCAAAATTGGGGATTGGTTTTAAATCAATTTATGCTTATTTTTGAAAAAAGGCTCAGATTATAAAATCTAAGCCCTGACTTTTCAACTTACACACTTCGTGGGATAGTGTCTTTTTTATTTTCCTCCCTGCCGCACGAATCCTTTCGTGTGGCTTTTTTATTTTCTAATCACTTTCTTAAAAGTTTATTTTATAAAAAAATAATTGATGATTGTAACTATAAGTTCCACTATTCAAGAATTATATTTCACAATTTTGCTTTTGTATGTTAGCTGAATGTTTTTAAAAACTTAAATCATATTTTTGTTTAAAATGTCTGACTTATAATGTTAAACCACACGAAAGGATTCGTTCGGTAGCGGGGTTAAAATATATTGTAACTCTTTTTGATGATCAAAACAGATTACTAAAACGTCAACCTTTAATATAACTGAATCAGATTTACTATTTGGAACTAAATAAAAGACTTATGAAAAAAATTAAAGAATTTATTGAAGAATTTTTAGCCAAAGAAGCTGAATGCTGGACTAATTTAAATTTGAATGATTTAAATGCTTTTAATAAATCGGTGCGAGAGTTCCGTAACATGGCAATAGAAGGAGTTGAAAAAAATTTAGGAATTTCTGAAAGGACTGATTTTGGCATTTTTAAGAGAACTGAAAAAGAAATAACAGAAAATCCATTAATTAACAAACCTCGTTATCTATATAAATTAAGCGCCTATAAAAACAAAATTTATGGTGATATATGGGTCGCGTATGTTTCAAATACTAATCCGAGAAGAGAGATTAATAAAAGTGTATTTTTTGAAGGTTTTATTATTTGTGAAATTGAAAATGAATTGAAAATCATAGGAAAAATGATAATAAATACTAGCCGTCTAAATATGGTTGTAACAGGTTGGAAAGCTGGTATTCATAATCCTTCAGATTTAGATATTAAAAAACTAGGTAAATTTATTGAAACAGAACGTTATTCTGAACCAGGTAATCGAGATAACTTTTCACTTGAAGAGTATTTAAAGGATAAATAAAAATCTAAATATTATTTAAAGCGAAATTTCTTAGAAGTTTTCCATACTGCCGCACGAATCCTTTCGTGTGGCTTTTATTTTCTAATCACTTTCTTAAAAGTTTATTTTATAAAAATATAATTGATGAGTTGCAACCATAAGTTCCACTATTCAAGAATTATATTTGACAATTTTGCTTTTGTATGTTAGCTGGATGTTTTTAAAAATTTAAATTATATTTTTGTTTAAAATGCCTGGCTTATAATGTTAAACCACACGAAAGGATTCGTGCAGTAGCTGTGAGAGGAAAAGTTAAATACATGGTAGTACAACAAAGGTTTACAAAAGCTGATGATATAGGACAATTACAATTAAAGAATTTGATATAACAAAATAAAACATGGAAAACATTAATTTGCATAAGGTTGATTTGCCTGATGTAATCAAAGAAAATTATGATTGGTTAAACGGAAAATTACATAAATCTATTAATAAATCAAAAGAAATGTTTAGGTTTCTGTTTTATGTATATAGAGATTCTTCAGAACTATTGCAAATGGCTTTTTTAGAGAAACCTGAATTATCCCTACAAAAGTACTTGTTTACTTATAGTCTTAATTGCATTAGTGAATTTTGTCGTTTAGCTCATTTTCCTAATGAAATAAGAGAAGCCCAGGTAGATGAAGATGGTTTTTTTTCCATTAAAGTGGAAAGTTTAGGTGAACTTCAAGGAGTTAGAAAACCAATTCAATTGGCTCGCATTGCAAGAGATAAGGAGAAAGAAAAGATAATTGCAAACCTGCCACTTGATCTATTAAATTTAGATAGAAACTTAACATTTAACCATGAGTACATAAATATACTGACTAAATTAGAAATTGAACACAGTTTAACAGGTAATTTTAATTGGGATTATTACGAGAGTTTGATTGATATTTATAATAAAAACCAATATAGTATTCAGGCTAAAATTAGTGTTGATACAAATCAAACGTTATATTATATTCATCCATATGTTATCGCTTTCAAATCTTTAGTTGATGATAATGAAGCAGAATTCAATCAGAATTTAATTAAAGCAATTCAGGCACATAAAGAGGTCTGGAGTCAAAAGAAAGCTTTAAATCGTGGTGGAACTCCATTATGCAGAGAAAACGAAGGGTTTTTATCGTGGGGCTGTACAGCTTTAGCAGCTATGGCTCATGATAAAGGCTGGAAACTTGAAGTTGAGTCGGATTATATGCCAAGTTTTATGATTGATGGCTCTATAAATAAGTAAAAATTATTTTTATTTCAATAATAAGCATCTCGTTATCGGGATGCTTTTATTGTTAAATTATATGACGTTTTAAATTCCCACCCTGCCGCACCAATTTTTACAAAAGATCAGGAAAAACCGTATTTTAAATACATTTTTCTAATATAAAACAGTCAGTTGACATTTTGCATCAGACAGTCAGCTTCTCGAATTGGTCAGATGGTTTTCCGAAGCAGCAAGAAGGCTTTCCGAACCAGTCAGATGATTTTGCGGAACAGACAGCTGAATTCCCACAATACTCAGAAAGCTTTGCGGATCGGTTAGATGTTTGCTTTAAGTAGCAAGAAGGCTTTCCGAACCAGTCAGATGATCTTGCGGAACAGACAGCTGAATTCCCACAATACTCAGATGGCTTTGCGGATCGGTTAGAGGTTTATTTTAAGCAGCAGGAAGGTTTTCCGACCCAGTCAGATGATTTCCGGAACTAGTTAGATGACTTTTCGAAGGTGTACAATCATTTTTCGAAGTGATCAGATGGTTTCCCGGATGAGTACGTTGTTTTTTCTTAACTGTCGCATGAATTATTTATGATGCTTGTTAATTGTACAGACCAACAGTCCGAAAATTATTGAAGAGAAATATCTGCATTTTAGAATTTTCAGTTTTGTGTATTCAAAAAACTCTTTATCTTTAAACAGGTAATAATATCTAAATAAAACGTTGTGCATTTTGAATCATTGTCTTTCGAAAATCCTAATTAACCTCAGTTCGGGATAAGAGATTCTGATAATGTTTTTAAATCATTAAACGCAAAGATTTTATAATTAAACTATTTATTTTAGAAAGCAAAGGCAAATAAATGCGCTTCGCAAAGCTTGAGCAAAAGCTTTACAAAATCAATTTGTTGGTTCTTCTTTGCTAACTTTATTATAAAAGAATAAAATCAACCTTTGCGTTAAATGTATAATAGACTCAAAATTAATATTTTACCATTATTGCTTAACCCGAACTCAGTTAATTAATATTTTAATCAATAAAAAAAACTTATTAAAACTTTAAACCATGAAAAAAACACTATTCATCTGTTCCCTTTTGTTCAGTCTCTCTATTGTAAGCGCACAAACGATAGAATCCGGAAGTCGTAATACTGCAGGGTATATCAAAAGTGACGGAACTATAGAAAACAAGAGTCATTCTACAGTAGGATACATCAAAAGCGACGGTACAATCGAAAATAAAAGTCACAGCACGATTGGTCGCATCAAAAGCGATGGAACGATAGAAAACAAAAGTGGCTCTACTGTCGGGTATGTAAAAAAAGACGGTACGGTAGAAAACAGCAGCCACTCAACCATTGGTTACATCAAAGACAATGGAACGGTAGAAGGCAGTAGTCATGGTACTATTGGCTATGCCAGTGGAATTAAAAAAGAGTGGGCAGCGGTAGCTTTTTTCTTTTTTAAATTAGATTAAAAGATAAACTGTCCCATTGGGGATACTAAATTAAAAAGTAAAGCCTGGATTTTATAATTCAGGCTTTTTTTGTGCGTGTAATTCTAATATTAGATTCCAATTTAAAATCAGCATGGTTTGTTTCAATATTTCATGCTAAGTTACTGCAACTACCAATCAGAGCGGTTCGAAAACTTTCCTAAGAATGAAAAAAGGATGAATTTTGGGGTTTTAAAATCTAACAATTATTTATCTGATTCTGAATACAATAAAGATTGTTGAAACTACAGATCTCAGGGGCCTCAAAACTTTTTTAAGAATAAAAAAAATGTGAATTTTGAACCTTAAAATTAAGTAAAAACTCATCTGTTTAAAAAAGAATATATCTTCTGAAACCACACAACGGAAACGCAATTTTTATACGTAAACGAAAAAGATAAGTTTTAAGCTTAAAAAACAAATAACAATAAGAACAGAACAGTATTTTCTAAGAAAATAAGAGGTAAAGAATATTAAAATATTATGGAAATAGAAGAATTAACAACACGAGATCAGTTAAAAACATATTTTGAAACAGGTAAATATCCTACACAAAGCCAATTTTCGGATTTGATAGATTCTTTCACACTTAAAGAAGATGTAATGATCAATAGAGAAGCGATAATTCTTGCCAATAGATTGGCGTCTATTGATAATGCATTCATTTACTATTTTACAAATAACATTGAAAATTTAAAATTTCCTATAGTTATAAGTTCACAGGATGAAGAAGATCAGGTGATCACAATACAAGAAACCAATAGTCTCAGGGTAAAGCAATTCTTATTAGGCAGTGCTCCTTATACATTTAAAACAAAAAAAATCTCAGAAGGAAATCTAAAAGAAACAGAATATTATGGCTTGGAATATCAATTAAATCAGAATTATTTCATCTATAGATTGTTCGGGAATAATCTTAATACAATTCCTGAAGGATTTGAATTTGGAGAGCTGGATAATATTGGTTTACCCATACAAATTTCAAAAGGAGATTATGGAAGGAAAATAAACGTTGTAAACACAAGCGTTAAGTTCGTTAACAAGACAGAAGTCTCTATTCAATATAGAATTGAAGCCGCTGGATGGAGTGATAGATACAGAGATGAAGACACCGTTACCGATCATTATGATATTGGAGATTATTTAGCTTTTTATTACAATGCAGATCTTAGGAAAGCCGATCAGTCAATACAGTGTGATATCTATGATGAGGATAATGGTAAACTCTTAACGACAGGCTATTTACATGCAGGACAAAATCAAACCTCTTGGAATGGAGGTCAGGTAGTGGAAGTAAGAAATGTAAGAATCGAATGTTATTATTCTGCAGGTGAAAAATAAACAAACGGTAAAAAGAGCTCAGGAACAAAAAGTATAGATAACAAACAATCAGTCATTATTCAACAAGCTGTTCAGATTGCATTCCCTTTTATTTGATTAAAATAGAAATTGTAGCAACCCATACCGGAACAGCAAACCCCTATTATTTCGACGATATTATATTATGGCTAATTCTCGACCGATAAGCCTGTGAGGGTATGCTATTGCTGAAACACAACTTTATAATACTAACCAAAAATTAATAAACGATATGTCAATACCTTTAGATACAATATACACCTACTTTGAAACCGGTGATTTCCCGACTCAGGAACAGTTTAAAGAATCTTGGTCATCATTTTGGCATAAAGATGAGCCTGTTCCTACAAATAAAATTGCAGGATTAGATAGCTTGCTGCAAAATAAAGTTGACAAAAACAGGTATGAGCTCCATTTGGCAGATGCCAATGCGCACACTTTATTTTTAGCCAAAAGAGACGCATCTAATCTGAATAGTGACAATGTACAGTCCTGGAAAACAATGCTTGAAGTAGGGAATTTTCCTTCTAATACTGCCACTGTTGATGATTTTGATGAGCTTGGCAATATTTCTGAATTTGGAAATGTCTATACGAAGAACCAGAGTCATGATACATTCATATCTCTTCGAGATTACACAGACAGCAACGGAAATATACTGGCTGAAAAGATAGAGGCTTTAGGTTTAACGACCTTAATTGAAGCCGTTGAGACTACAATTTCTGATTTTGCAAACCATTCAGACACTTATAATTTTGAGGATAACGACTTCATTGCTATTCCGGTGAATGATGAGAATTATTCTCTTTATCTATTTAAAGGCGGCGCAAAAAATGATAAAAGTAATTATCTCTCAACCGGGCTTTCGAATATTACAATCGGAATGGTAGAAGGTCTTCAAAGCGAACTTAATAAAATAAAAATTGTTCAGGACGGATTAACCAATCTGAGTTCCAGTCTTGCAATTAAAGCGGATAAAGCTACTGTTCTTGAGCAATTCAACGGTGTTAATATTAATTTAGGATTAAAAGCCGATAAACTTACGCTTCAGCAGGAAGTGAACAGAATAAAAGTTGTTGAAGATGGATTAGTTGATGTGAATACCAATCTTGCCATTAAAGCGGACAAAGCCACAGTTCTTGAGCAATTCGGCACCTTCACCACCGATCTTGAATCTAAAGCCGACAAACTTACCCTTCAACAGGAAGTGAGCCGAATAAAAGTTGTTGAAGATGGATTGATTGATGTAAATACCAATCTTGCCATTAAAGCGGATAAAGCAACAGTTCTTGAGCAATTCGGCACCTTCACCACCGATCTTCAATCTAAAGCGGATAAACTTACGCTTCAGCAGGAGGTGAACCGAATAAAAGTTGTTGAAGATGGATTAGTTGATTTGAATAGCAATCTTGCCATTAAAGCAGACAAAGCCACAGTTCTTGAGCAGTTGAATGGTGTTAATATTAATTTAGGATTAAAAGCCGATAAAGCTACGATTGAACCAGAACTGAATAAAATAAAATTTCTTGAAGATGGATTAATTGATGTGAATTCTAATCTTGCCATTAAAGCGGATAAAGCTACAGTTCTTGAGCAATTTGGTACCTTCACCACCGATCTTCAATCTAAAGCTGATAACCTTACCCTTCAGCAGGAAGTGAACCGAATAAAAGTTGTCGAAGATGGATTAGTTGATGTGAGTACCAATCTTGCCATTAAAGCGGATAAAGCAACAGTTCTTGAGCAATTCGGCACTTTCACTACCGATCTTGAATCTAAAGCGGATAAACTTACGCTTCAGCAGGAAGTAAACCGGATAAAAGTTGTTGAAGATGGATTAGTTGATGTGAATACCAATCTTGCCATTAAAGCGGATAAAGCAACAGTTCTTGAGCAATTCGGCACTTTCACCACCGATCTCCAATCTAAAGCCGATAAACTCACACTTCAGCAGGAAGTGAACCGAATAAAAGTTATTGAAGAGGAATTAATTGATGTGAATACTAATCTTGCCATTAAAGCGGATAAAGCAACAGTTCTTGAGCAATTCGGCACTTTCACAACCGATCTTGAATCTAAAGCCGATAAACTCATCCTTCAGCAGGAAGTGAACCGAATAAAATTTCTTGAAGATGGATTGATTGATGTGAATACTAATCTTGCCATTAAAGCGGATAAAGCAACAGTTCTTGAGCAATTCGGCATCTTCACCACCGATCTTCAATCTAAAGCCGATAAACTCATCCTTCAGCAGGAAGTGAACCGAATAAAATTTCTTGAAGATGGATTAGCTGATGTGAATACCAATCTTGCAATTAAAGCAGACAAAGCCACAGTTCTTGAGCAATTCGGCACTTTCACCACCGATCTTGAATCTAAAGCCGACAAACTTACCCTTCAGCAGGAGGTAAACAGAATAAAAGTTGTCGAAGATGGGTTAGTTGATGTGAGTACCAATCTTGCCATTAAAGCGGATAAAGCAACAGTTCTTGAGCAATTCGGCACCTTCACCGCCGATCTTGAATCTAAAGCCGATAAACTTACGCTTCAGCAGGAAGTGAACCGAATAAAAGTTGTCGAAGATGGATTAGTTGATGTGAATTCTAATCTTGAAATTAAAGCAGACAAACTTACCCTTCAACAGGAAGTGAATCGAATAAAAGTTGTTGAAGATGGACTAGTTGATGTGAATGCTAATCTTGCAATTAAAGCAGATAAAGCAACAGTTCTTGAGCAATTCGGCACTTTCACCACCGATCTCCAATCTAAAGCGGATAAACTTACCCTTCAGCAGGAAGTGAATCGAATAAAAGTTGTTGAAGATGGATTAGTTGATGTGAATACCAATCTTGCTATTAAAGCGGATAAAGCAACAGTTCTTGAGCAATTCGGCACTTTCACTACCGATCTTCAGTCTAAAGCGGATAAACTTACGCTTCAGCAGGAAGTAAGCCGAATAAAAGTTGTCGAAGATGGATTGGTTGATGTGAATACTAATCTTGCAATTAAAGCGGACAAAGCCACAGTTCTTGAGCAATTCGGCACTTTCACCGCCGATCTTCAATCTAAAGCAGATAAACTTACCCTTCAGCAGGAAGTGAACCGAATAAAAGTTGTTGAAGATGGATTGATTGATGTGAATACTAATCTTGCAATTAAAGCGGACAAAGCCACAGTTCTTGAGCAATTCGGCACTTTCACCGCCGATCTTCAATCTAAAGCAGATAAACTTGCCCTTCAGCAGGAAGTGAACCGAATAAAAGTTGTTGAAGATGGATTGATTGATGTGAATTCTAATCTTGCCATTAAAGCGGATAAAGCAACAGTTCTTGAGCAATTCGGCACTTTTACCACAGATCTTCAGTCTAAAGCGGATAAACTTACGCTTCAGCAGGAAGTAAACCGAATAAAAGTTGTCGAAGATGGATTAACTGATTTGAATTCCAATCTTGCAATTAAGGCAGACAAGGCCACTGTTCTTGAGCAATTCGGCACTTTCACAACCGATCTTGAATCTAAAGCGGATAAACTTACGCTTCAGCAGGAAGTGAACCGAATAAAATTTCTTGAAGATGGACTAGTTGATGTGAACTCTAATCTTGCTATTAAAGCAGATAAAGCAGTTGTTCTTGAGCAGTTGAATGGTGTTAATATTAATTTAGGATTAAAAGCGGATAAAGCTACGATTGAACCAGAACTGAATAAAATAAAATTTCTTGAAGATGGATTAGTTGATGTGAATTCTAATCTTGCAGTTAAAGCCGACAAAGCAACAGTTCAGGAACAACTGGGCGGTGTGAATGCCAATCTTCAAAATAAGGCAGATAAAGAAGCATTAGAAAACCATTTTTGGTCAGCAGATTCGCATATCAGCTACTTAACAAGAAGAGATGCTTCAAATCTTGATTCTAAAAATATTTATGATTGGCAAAAGGTTTTAGGGATTGTAGATTCTACAGAGCCTAAAAGGAACTATAAAATTTACAGAGCCCTATTACATGTGGATGAAAAATCTTTCGAACCCAGATTTACTGTATTAGAAAATACAATTGGAGATATTACTTGGAGCCGTAATGACGTTGGTTTTTACACGGGATTTATGGAAAAAGCGTTCCCCGAAGGCAGAGTTTGGATCAATAGCAAAATCAATAAACCATTTAATAAATCAACTCCGGTAGATTGTATGGCGGCAAGGTCTGATGATCATATGGTAAATCTAAATATTTTCACGCCAAGGGAAGATTATATTCCCGTTGATATGACAGGAGAATTCGGAACTATAGAAATATATGTCTATGATCCAGAAAAATAAGACTTACTGCAACTACAGGATAGCAAGGGCAAAAAACTTTCATACGAACAAAAAAAGGATGAATTTTGAACTTTAAATCTATGAATACTAATTGGCTCCAAAGGACAATTGTATCAGGAACATAAACAATAAAATATCAAAAACACAATGAAAGAAAAGAATATTTTAATCCAAAGAAAAGAACTGAAAACCTATTTTGAAACAGGTAAATATCCTACACAGAATCAGTTTGGAGAGTTCATCGATAATTATGTCCATTTAAATGAATTTAGTTTCGGATTGGATGTAAAACCATCTCGAGATTATAAGAAAAAATACTATCATTTCTATATCGCTGAAGATATCGAGAAATCAGGCAGAGGGCATATAAATATTGAAGATCCGGAAGAAAATGAACCCCAAAAGATAGATGATTATAAACATGTTTTAAGTAGAAATGTAGCTTATAAATGTTTGAACGTAAAATTATTAAAAGACTTAGATATCGATAAATATCAACCCAAAATCATCATTAAACGCTACAAACAACAAAAAACACTTAAAAGTGGTTATGTAAAAAATGCAGGGTATTATCAGGAGCTTTTGTCGGATGCAGAATCTTGGGGTCGACAGTCGGAATATCCCGTAACGTCTAATGAAATGGCTATAGATCTTAATCCGATCAACTATTTCAAACCTGATTCAGCTTACAACGAGTTTGCTCCGTCGGGAACATTTCACAGACCTGGTTCATTTAAATATTCAGCGCATCACAGAAAACCATTTTCACTTATTCAAATGTTATTAGAAATTAATGTTAATGGAACAAAATTCAGATCGCAACCCGTTACTATTAAAATTATTTTAGGACGAGACGAGAATGATTTAATCAATTACATTATAAATTAAAAACACAATATTAATCGAGTAAGTATGAGCTTTTATAAAGTCAGTTCTCTCGAAATCATACAAACAAACATTTAATAACATGACAGATATAGAAACAATATTAAGCTGGTTTCAAACCGGTGATATACCCACAGAGGAACATTTTAAACAAACATTTTCTTCTTTTAGAAACAAGAATACAAAAATTCCGATCGCAGAAGTTGACGGACTGGAAGCATCATTAAATAACAAGGCTAATGTCGGCGATATTCCTGATAATATGGCTTTAGTAGATGAAGGTCAGCCTGTAGATGTTTTTAATAAAGAACAGATTATGGCAATGGCAATGATGCTTTCCGATTACGTTAAAGACGGAAAAATCAGAGCTGATAAAATTGAAGCTTTAGGATTAACTGATCTGATCGAGGCTAAGGAAAGTACTTTAGATGAGTTCGTCAGTAGTTCCAATAATTACGACTTCCAACAAAATGATTTTATTGCAATTCCGGTTGACGGAAACTTTTCATTATTTATATTTAAAGGAGGTGATAAAAAAATCATAGCGAACTATTTGCCAACCGGACTTACAAATATTAACATTTCAATGGTTGAAGGCTTGCAAGATGTACTTAACAGAAAGCTTGAAAAACCGACAACAGATGGAAATTATTTCATTAATATGTCTGGAAATCCGAGTTATAAAACGATCAATCCTGAAGAAAATCATCTTTTATTCTGGGACGGAGCAAACTTTAAAAATTCATCAATTTTTCGAGACAATGGAGGTTTAAAATTCGGAATCGGTACAAATACGCCTAGCGAGCAACTGCATCTGAAAGATCGGGCTAGAATGAAGGCTTTGGTGTTGGAAGATAATTCGGAAACTTTACCGCAGCAGCTGACATACAATAACAAGAAATTTTATGGAACCGATATAACAGGATTGAAGCGTAAGTTCATGTTTTCTGATTATGATGATTTTGTGCTCTTAGCTAATAGTCTTACCGATGCACAGAAAACAGCATGGAAAACAATAATGAATGGGAATATTTCTATAAGTACTATGAGTGTTATCAAAGTCACTCCTTTTTTAATTCCTAGACAGGACAATAACTATTATATAACTTTGGAAGGAGCAAATCTTAATATAAACCCACTAAATTCTAAAGTTAGCATTTGTGACTTAAATAATAATGTTTTATTGGATATACCAAATTCGCAGGTTCAATATTATAGCTCGGGGCTCAATCTTACTTTTTATTATAATTTCTTCACTTTAGGAGAAGGAGAATATAAAATAAAAATAGATAATGGTTTTGCTATTTTATATGTTACTCAACCCATAAAGGTTACTGATAATATCAACTATCTTCCTTTAGGCGATATTAAATGGAATATTAAAAGATACAACGATATTATATCATCAGATCAATATGTTAATGTCCAAAATAGCTATTATAAAGTTGATAATGCTGTTAAAACTTTAGCATCCGATGGGATACCAATTTTTAATACTAAAATAAATAACAAAGAATTTTTAAGTACAGATAACTTTTATATAAAGTTTGTTGCTTCTGCCAATGTTGGGGCAAATTCAAGCGTGACACAAATCGCTAAATTTGGATTGACCGATATTCTAGAAGCTAATAACATACCAGACTTACTACAAGATATTTCATTTAGAGGTGCTGATGGTTTTGCAGTAAGGCTTTACGTGGGTAATGTATATGTAAGTACGTTAAACAATGGAGGCAGTGTAAGTGTAGAATTTATTAAACAGGGAACTTCTCTTGCTATTTATATAGAATCCTCAGACGTATATCAGGCAGGTAGTGTAAGACATTCAGCTCTTTTAAGCGTTGCTACAACTAATCCTTTATATTTTTCAGCTTTATATTACAATAATAATAATGCTAATGCTTTTGGCAGTGTAGTCGTTACAGCCATGTACAAATTTTAACCAAATAAATTAAATAGAAAACAATATTTAAGATGGAATATCAACCAATTATTTACTTTATAAAAGCACCGAAAATACTTTTAATCTAAGATCAATTTAAATAATAAAAAACAATAAAAAAATGAGATGTTACAAAAGTTATTTTTATTCATAGGTGAACAACTTTTCGGTTGAGGTTTATTAAAGTAAACCACTTTATAGTGCGAAATTATTTTAAAAAATACCTCAATCGGTAAGATGTTCTATGACAGGAAACCTTTTGCCCTTGAAATATTGGGATTTTCTGATGTGCAAGCATTAGAATCTCATCCAAAAAACAGAATAATAGCTTATGGCTGAGCTATTATTTTCTTTCAAGCGTAGATCATGATTCCGTGAGAGCGGAAGATTGATTCTTTGACAAGTAGGAATTTCAGGAAGGAAAAGACTTTCAACAAAAAATAACTGCTCAGGCAGTTTAGGTAAGACTTTCTAATATGAGTAACGTTAACTTCTAGGTAACCCATTAATAAATGTTTTTCAAAAATTTTTAGACAAAAAAGAATTGATTTGCTACACTAAAAAGCCAAAACAAGAATTTATTGAAAAAGATGAATTAGAGTAAATTTTGAATTTTAAAAATAAAAAAAGACTAAAAAAACCAATGGAACAAGAACAAATACAAAAATTATTTACTCATCTGGAAGAGGTTATAAAATGGCGTATCAACAATGCTTCAGAAGATTTTAATACGGCAGCACCCGAATTGAAAACTAATGATCATGAAGGCTTTCAGTTAGGAAACTATATTTCCGGGAAAAAACTTACACATCAGGAAGTTATAATTCTGTTGATGGCATTGTTACCAAGACTGGATCCGTCACTGCTGAAGCGTATTTTTCTGGAGTTTCCAAGTAGTATGTTGTTTGATTACTGTGTAACCAATGATAATGGCAGACTTTTTTATCCGACAATTCAGACTGTTCAATATATTTTGGGTGGAGAAAGCATTACAGAACGGCTGAAGGCATTAGATTATTTCGATCCCAATTCGGTTCTGATTAAAGAAGAGCTTATTGTTTTATCGGGTTCATCTGAGCATAGTTCAACGAATAGCCAGATAAGTGTGCATCAGGAAGCTTTTAATACGATTATTTTAGGAGTAGAAGTATTACCAAAAATGAGCAATGATTTTCCTGCAGAACTATTACAGACCCGTCGATCGTGGGATGATTTGATACTTCCTAAAATCACATTAAACGAAATTAAAAGCATTGAAGACTGGTACAACAGCAGCCGGATTCTTATGGAAGATTGGGATATGCAGAAAAAACTTAAACCAGGCTTTCGCGTATTGTTTTATGGCGAACCGGGAACGGGGAAAACTCTTGCAGCGAGTCTTTTAGGAAAATATACGAAACGCCCTGTCTTCAGAGTTGATGTTTCGATGCTGGTCTCAAAATACATCGGCGAAACTGAAAAACATTTAGCCAAATTATTTGATAAAGCAGAAAACAAAAACTGGATTTTATTTTTTGATGAGGCAGATGCAATTTTCGGAAAACGAACCAATGTACGGGATGCTCATGATAAATATGCGAATCAGGAAGTTTCTTATCTGTTACAGCGAATAGAAACGTTTTCGGGACTTATTATTTTGGCATCTAACTTTAAAAATAATATGGACAAAGCCTTTACGCGACGTTTTCATAGCTGCATCAAATTTAATAATCCAAAGTATGAAGAGCGTTTGCGTATCTGGCAACAAAATTTGCCTGTGCAATTACAGCTTAAGGATATAAATTTAGAACAAATTGCCAAACGGTACGAGCTCACCGGCTCTAATATCATGAATGTTATACAAGATGTCAGTTTAAAAACAATTGCATCACAGGAACCTGATTACAGAGTAAGTTTAGAAGTGTTCTTAGAAAGTATCAAAAAAGAATATGTGAAGGAAGATAAAATATTTACATAAAGATAAAAGTCGGGAAACATTGTTTACGAATACAATAACTTCCTTCTACTCCCGGCTTCTTTACCCAAATAATTTCAAAAAATAAAGCTTATGAAAGCAAAAATTCTGCTGCTGATTATATTCAGTGGCCTCATATTGTGTTGCCGAAGTAAACATAAAATTACAACCACTTATAAAGAAAACAAAAGTGAGACAGAGAAAGTAAAAGTAGATTCTGCAAGTTTACAAAGCACAAAATCTATTCAAAACACAGCTGTCGATGCATTAGTTAAAGAAAAGAAAAATGAAATATCCGGAGAGGTATTGATTACAGGAAAATCTGATCTATCAAACCCTTTTGTTTTCCATAATGTCGTTGGAAGTGATACCGTTCAAAGTATTTCTATCACAGGAAATGCAGAATACGCAATCAATAACCATTATCTGAAGACAGACGATAAAAAATCGGAGGTCAGAAAAGAAGAATTTACATATATTTTTCAGGATTCGGCTCAGAATGCTGTTTTAAAAGAAGCTAACAGAGAAATCGATTCAGAAGTTTTTGAAGAGACTAAAAACATCAATTCTACAGGCTTTCAAGCCGGAACATGGATCGTAATTACAATTGTTGTGACCTTTTTAATATTCATCTTTTTCGTCTATAAATATTTTAAGAAATGAAAACATCACAAAAAGGAATAAACCTGATTTTATCATTTGAAGGATTCAGTTCAAAACCTTATTTGGATTCAGCAGGAATACCGACAATTGGCTACGGAAATACTTATTATCCGGGCGGAAAAAAAGTAACCCTGAAGGATCCTTCAATTAGTAAAGAAAAAGGGGTAGAATTATTTTCATCTGTTTTACCGACGTATGAAAAAATAGTCAGCAATAAAATTAAAGTCGCTCTTACACAAAATCAATTTGATGCTCTTGTCTCGCATACTTACAACACAGGAGGATCTGATACTCTGTTTTCATTGATCAATAAAAAAGCAAATTCAGAAACTATCAAAGATTGGTTTACCTCGAGATATATTACCGCCGGAGGAAAAACTTTAAACGGTTTAATCAGGCGTAGAAAAGCTGAAGCAGACTTATTTTTTTCGAAATAAGATTTTAAAAACTGTAATTCGTATTGCCTTCAGAGGAAGTCTGTTTTAGATTAACTGGCTTTAGCAGCAATACAATAAAATGCATGGTTTTCTTGATGATGACCATGCAAATAATTTACTAATAGATAGGACGATAAAAGAGGGAGAAAATATAAAATCTCACAACCTGTGAAAAATACATGCCTTTCTCCAATTATCAATTTTATCAAAAACTAATTTTAAATCATTAAATGAGTACACCATTACATACAATCTTCAGTTGGTTTGAAGCTGGAGACTTTCCGACGCAAACACAGTTTGAAGATACTTTTTCATCTTTTCATCACAAAGATGACTTGATTCCTAGAGCGAGTATTGACGGGTTTGAAGAAATTTTTCAATCATTTACCTTAGAGATTGATGATATTAAAAAGATACTGTTATCGAGTGATCTGTCTCTGGATGAACTTCAGGAAATAGTCGATTTCATCAAAAAAAACCGACAGGACATTGAAGCTCTAAAGGCGATGCCGATAGGAGAATCCAGGGAAGATAAAGTGAAACTGTTATTCGATTACGATTGGTTAAACAGTCCGAAAAATCAGCAGGAATTTAATAAGCAAATCTATGATAAGGTTTTGCTCATCTCACAGACTCCTACAAGTGCAGTGGTACAAGTGACAGGCAGCACAGTTTTCCCCAACACTCTAGAAACTGAAAATGTGATCATTCAGGCCCGGGATAGTGTGACGGGTAAAAAAATAAATATTGACGATTACGCAACCAATCAAACCATAGAAATTAAGATGCTGGGAGATCTTCCCAATCCAATTAATATTCTCATTTTAAAAGTTAAACCATAAATAAAAATAAAACAACCATGAATAATAACGCAGTAATAAGTAATAACGCAAATCAGGATAATTTTTTTGGAGAACTGAAACGTACCAGATTTCAATATTTTGACACATTTCCAAGTACAGATAATGTGCCTGCAGGTTGGGTAATTGATTATAAACGTGAGTTGCATCAATGGAACGGAGCCGAATGGATTAATTTAGCCCAAAATTATGTACATCCTGATTATCCGCTGACCAATAATCCTTTTCAGACAGATCAGACTGGTGGACTTCTATTGCTAAGCCAGATCCTTACCAATAGTTCAGGACACGTTATTAAAGTAGCGGGCAGAAACCTTACCAATGCAGATATCGTCTCCATTTTCCTGAATGATGCTACGCAGTCGGGTACCTATACATGGTCATCTAATAAGATTAAAACTTATATTGAAAACTTAATAGGGCAAAGCCTTACAGGAGCATTGATCTATCAGCCGGGAGGTTTTATCCCTGCGACAGTTAAAGGATCAATGGCAACTCCTTCGCCAATTACATCAGCTACCATTAAAACAGGGATGGTCTGGGTGATTACGGCAAATGGTTGGGTGGGTGATGAGCCCGTTTCAATCGGTGATCATCTTATTGCTAATACCGATAATGCTTCCAATGTTGCTACAAATTATCAGATTATAGAAAAAGGAATTCCTGATATTGTAGATGCTACAGATACAGTGAAAGGACTTATTCAGATCGCTACAGATGTTGAAGCTATTGTGGGTACTGATGCTGCTAAAGCAATGACTCCAAAATCGACGAAAGCTGTTTTGGATGCAAAAATTAAAAGCAGAACATGGCAGATCGGTGACGGCTCATCTGTAACTTTTTCATTAACGCACAACTGGGAGACAAGAAACGTTGATTATACCTGCTACCGAAATGCAGATAACAGGAGAATAAATCTTAGCTGTGTACCTGTTACCGAAAATGATGTGCAGATCGATGTTTTGGCACCTCTTACTCCGAACGAATATAGAATAACCTTAACCGCAAGATTAGATTGATGATCGCACCCGAATATTTTAATAATCACGTCGCCGTTGAAGGCGAAATTATCGTAAAAAGTGTTCCAAACGAGGCCGGTTTTGTGTTAGTTTGGAACCCTACTACAAAAAAAATCAGTAGAAGAACACATACGGAAATAGTTTCTGATTTAAATTTAGTAACATCAAATCAGCTAGGGAATTATTGGCAAAGGTATAACGGATCTTCTTGGAACGAAATCAGAAGTGATAAAGCAGTCGTCATTTTAGATGAATTAGGCAACCAAGCTCAAAATATATATACTGGAGGTTTATTGGTTTCTAATGTCTATGCTGATTCATCCAATATTCCTACCAACGGAATTTATTCAAAAGGAAATATTGCCACTTTAAATTATGGAAGTGCAATAGATTGGGCAATTGCTTATAATTGGACACAGATCCAAGGAGCAACTAGGAATTGGGTTACGGATAATTTTGTAAGTCTGAATACGCCTCAAGTTATTCCATCAAGAAAATCTTTTGGTGGTGCTACAGGAAATAATTATGATGGAAACGCTTTAGAAGTTCGAGGTAACGGTAGTACAGATACTATTTATCCAGGTATAGGGTTTACTCAACCAGGTCTATACGCAGGAACATTGAATTATAATAATGATGGATTTAATTTTATAGATATTAATGCTAGTGATTATGTACATACTACTGCAAAAGGATATAGAAAATCGGGCTCAAGCGATGATTATTTCTTGACAGGTGGTGGAGGTCATCAGCTTTTCAACTCTTTACCTTATTTTCCAAGAACAAATTCCCATAATGACGTTATTGACTTAAACGACTTAACTCTAGAAGGTGTTTATTATAGTTATCAATGGCTAAATGTTCCTATTAGTACCATTGCAATTGCAACTGTTAAAATTTATTCTCCTGATTGGATTAGACAAGAATATAGTCCTATTGATAGTTTAGGAGTAATTTATGTAAGAGATAGATACAATGGAACAACTTGGGGTGAGTGGAAAACAATAGCAAATAGAGATTGGGTTAAAGATAGTTATGTGCCTTATACAGGGGCATTAGCTAATGTGAATTTAAATGCTAAACAATTAAATAATGCTAGTACTGTAGGTGTTATTCAAGGTGATAATTCTTTATTTGGTAATTATGTAGGATTATATTCAAAATCCCCTGATGGAAATGCAATTTATTTAGGCGGTGTTGCTTCTACTGTTGGTAGCTATATTGGTCAAGCTAGATACATAACAAGTAATCAATACCAATCGGATAAATCATACGCATCTTTAATTAAATTTGGTAATGACGGTTCTACTACATTCTATGGTGATACGGAGCTTACTCCTGATGTTAATTATGAACCATCAGAATTAGCTAAAATTGACATATCTGGCATTACTTCGGGTGGTTTTATTAAAAGAGGTTATAATAATGGTTTTGTACTTTTAGCAGGTGGTGGCCATGTTCCAATTAGTGAATTAGCTACAACAGCTAATTTAAATGATTATGTTACTTTGAATACAAATCAAGTTATAATAGCCAATAAGTATTTTTCACCTATTTCAGCAGTTGAGTTTTTAGGGACTGATTTAAACCATGTAAACGTGTTTAGATCATCAGGTCTTGACAAAATAGTTTCAGGTCATGAATATACTCATTATGACACTAGATGGAGAATAGGAAATAAAAGAGGTGGAAGTTCTAATAGTTTAGGGTTGGGCTATGAATTCTCTATAGATGGTGGAGTAACTTATAATGAAAAAGTTTTAATTCAACCTGATGGTAATATTTTAACTTCAAATTTTGGTGCTGCAAGCGATTGGAATTCTAAAGTAGATCAAAGTCAGTTAAATGATTATGTTTCAAAAAGTGTAATTCTTAATGATAATTTTGACTCAATTAGTGGTTATGGTAAAGGAGGGTTTTATAGAGCAGGCAATGATGCTGGAGGCGTAAAATATTTGTATGCTCCAATGCTTAATTTACCTGGGCAAGATACAAGTTCACAGTTACAGATAAATTATAATAATGGAAGTACAGCAGGAGAATTATCTTACAGAGGTGGCTTTAATGGTACATGGGGAGTTTGGAGAACAGCTTGGGATAATGTTAACTTACCGCAATCCACTGTAGATTATTTAGCTTACTTAATTAATGTAGGAGCAGCAACTCAAGGTGATTTACTGAATTATATTACTACAAATACACTACAAGATATTAATGCTAAAAAAACTTTTACTCAGAGTTTAAGGGTTATTGGCTCAAGTGTCAACACGAATACAACCAAATTAATCCTTGGTAATAATTCAGCTTCAACACATTGGGCACTTTCAGCAGGAGAAAATAACTGGAGTGAAGAAAATTTCTACATAGGTACTTGGAATCCAAACACTAATGATTTTGTTAAAAAATTAACAATTGGAAATGATGGTTTCCTGAATGCGGTAAATTATGTACAGGCAAGTGGATTTATAAAAGCTGGTTCAAGCAATGCTCATATGCTTCTTGGTGATGGTACTGACAAACCAATCTCAGATTTTGCTACTTCTGCACAATTAGCAAATTATGTTGATCTTTCTAGCGAACAGAATGTAGGTGGTGTTAAAAACTTCTTTGGAGCATATAGCCGATACGTATTAGATGGTGATTTTAATACAAATGCTTTTGGACTTATACAATCTAACAACTCAAGATTTGTTGTTGGAACATTTAATGAAAAACCATTAACACTGTATTACAATGGTGGCGTTAAAGTATGGATTGATTCTAATCTGACAACATTTACTGATAATATAGCAATACCAAATGCTATACAAGATGACCATGCTGTTAACTTAGGTCAACTAAATTCACAATTAGGAAATTATCAACCCGTCGGACAATACGTTAGAGTAGGAGGAACAGGAACAATTGGTAATAATATATCTTTTGGATGGACAGGTTCTGAATTACAAGCAACTGTAGATATTACCACAGTTGGAAATTTATGGCATTCAGGAAACTTTAATCCTAATTCAAAGATTAACGCTTTACAAAATGCAGTAGCAATTGGATTTTCTAGTGGGAACACACCAACAGATAATGGTATTGATTACCCTTATATTTATCATAATACAAGTGGTTTTATTCCTATCGCAACACAAAATTTTGTCCATAACAATTTTCATAGAATAGATTTTACTGGGGGTATAACTAATGGCTCAGATGGTAGATCAAATAAAAGTTTTTTTGATTACAGTTGGGCCGGTAAAGGTTATTCAGGTTCGGTAATTAATTTTTCTGGTTTGAATGATTCATATTCTACAGAACTATTTGCTCAGTATAATAATGGAGGTGATAATATTGGTATAAGATCAAGAAATGGTGATGCTGGTGTGTGGAATGACACCAAATGGTTGTTCCATACAGGTAATTTTAGCCCTGATTCAAAAGTAAGCAAATCAGGTGATACCATGACCGGAGCATTACTTATTGGTAATACTAACATAGGCAAACAAAGAATTCTTCATTTAGCAGAACCCACTTTATCAGATTCTTATGGGTTTGATTTTTACACAGATACCAGTACAGGATTATTAACTCTGCATAGTTTAAATAATGGACTAAACAATTCGGCACCAATTTTATCAGCAAACAGGGCGAATAATTTTGTTGGTATAAATAAGGAAAACCCTACAACTGAATTAGATGTTAATGGTAATATTACTTCAAATGGTTTTATTAAGAATAATTCATCCGATGATTACTTCCTTATGGGAGGTGGAGGCCAGCTTACAAAATATAGTAAGGATGATGCATTTGTTAATTCATATAGAGATTTTACAGATGGTACATTAATTACAACAAATATTGACTATTCGCAGACTCAGGGAGAATCTTTTCTTTTAGAAATTAAAGGTAATATGTACGGAGGTGGTATACCGATGGATACAAAAGTTCAGGGTTACATCTATGCAGATACCATCATCAACCAATCAGGATATTCAACATATTCAGATCTTACCACTATTATTGCAATGAACATCAATGGCAATCTATGTTTTTGGTTTCCAAGATTGTGGTACTGGCAAGGATTTTCGGTAAAAGCTATAACCACTGGCGGTGGCGGTCAAACAACTGTTAATCGTGTAGTTTCAATTGATAATTCAGCTGAACCAGTAGGAACGAAACAAGTAAAGATAGGAATCTATACATTATCAACACAGAACTGGGTAAATAATCAAGGATTTCTGACCTCAGCTAATTTGAATGGATATGTCACGCAATCTGCTTTAAATGCTCAATTAGGTAGTTATGCCACATTGAATGGTGTGCAAACTTTCGCCAATACAAATACTTTTTTACAAAGTCCTGTTATTCCAAATGGTACAATTGGTGTTCATGCCGTCAACTTAAATCAGTTACTAGATGTAGCACCACCTTATCATTGGAACTATGTAGGTCAACCAGCTATCACTAATAGACGGGTTCTAAGCGAAATGACCTGGAATAATTACGGGAATGGGCATACTATATTTGATATTTCAAGTGGTACAACTCCTTGGGGAGCTTCAAAATCAAACGTAGATGCAGAATACCAATGGAATCCTAGTTATCCAACGTTAGTAGGTGGAAATGGCTCAGGAACTTATGGTGTAAGAGTAGATAGCGCAAGGAATGCTGATAATTTAGATGGAATTCCAGCCGGGAATTATGCAACACAAACATGGGTTGATAGTAATTTCATTTCTCAGTCACATCCTGTAAATAATATAACTCAAGCTAATATTAATTCATGGAATGCGGCAGCAGGAGGAAGTTCTCATACCCATTCCAATTTATCTTATCTAAATAATATTGACCAATATTTAGGGACAGGACAAGCTCCACAATTCAGCAGTGTGAGATTAATGAATAGCATAGGTTACGGAACATTAGCCTTAGAAGAAGATTACATTGGCGGAGAAGCTGGACTTGTTGATTTATCTAATGAAGTGTTCTACGCAGGTAGAATCAATGAATATATTAAATACGGTTCATCAGTTAATGGATTTGAAGGATTAAATATTCATTTTGATGCAAAGTTACTTGGTATAGGAAGAGAGGCAGGTAATCATGAAGATAAAGTTCAGATAGCTGGAGATTTATCAGTAGATACGGTTGACATTCATAACACTTCTATGCAGTTGATTCTTAATCCTCTGTATAACACAGATGGAGATGTAAGACGTTCTAGAAATGCTCATATTTATATTGTAACAAGAGAAACCGTAAGATTACCACAAAAACCAATATTAGGACAGCGTATTGAAATCTTCAATGATAGCGACAGCTATATAGAAGTGACTCATGATAATGTAGGGACAATGTTTAAGGTTCCTGGTTTTTGTAAAATAACAGGTATAGCTGCTAATAAAGGATTTAAATTTGATACGGAGCCAATTTATACAAAGCAATATGACATCTAATTAAGAAGCACTCTCTATAATAAATTAAAAATAACTCTCTGTAATTTATTATAAAGCCCATAGTTAGAAGACAGTAATCTTCTGATTATGGGTTTTGTATGCTATACTATGGAATAAATTACTCCTTTTTGAAGGAAATAATTATTTCTCAGAAAATACTTGTTATTGCAACTATAGGATAGCGAGGTCAAAAAACTTTTATAAAAGGCATAAAAACAGGAAATTTGAACTCTAAAGAATGTGAATAATCATTGGAGTCAAAAAAAGTATACCAAGAAAACAGTATAGAAAAAATGTAAGAGAATGTAGTTGATTTAAAATAAAATTACAAAAAAACATTGCGAAAATAGATGTTTTCTAAGGTGACAACCATATTAATAATTCACTAATTGATAGTACGATAAAAGAGGGCGGAAATCAATAATTGCTCAAAAAAATAGAATTCTATTTATCTACAATAAGTCCACCAAGAATAGACTTTCCCTCAAATTATCATTTTTATCAAAAATAATTTTCAATAATAAATAATGAAAGTACCATTAAAAACAATATTTAGCTGGTTTGAAAAGGGCGATATGCCCACAGAACATCAGTTTCAGCAAACCTTTTCTTCATTCCGTCATTTAGATGAAAATATCAAGATGGATGAGGTAATGGGTTTAAATGAAACTTTTCAAAAAACGATATCCAGCACAACTTTTACAAATCATCTGCAAGATGAAAACGCACATTATGTAGTGCTCGCAAAACTTAATGCATCCAATCTTACTGCTAAGAATGTAGAAGAATGGAAAGAAAAATTAAAAATCAAACTATCCGCCACTATAGACGATGGTGAAGAGACCGGAAATGTCTATACAAAGGAGCAAATCGAGGAAATTGTAAATATATTTCAGGCAAAAGATAATGAAATGCTTGAGCTGATTGCAAAGATCAACAAAATACTAGATTCTAATGATGATAATCTTGATGAGCTTCAGGAAATCGTAGACTATATCAAAGAAAATAGGAAACAGATAGAATTGCTTAAAGAGTCTGAAGTTAATCCAGAAGCAAATTTTGCCTTTGGAGGAATTTTAAGGCCTACTGATAATATTATTGTTAAGCCGGGATCAGCAAAATGGTTTTGGGCAGGGAGTGGAGTCTACGAAAATGCTTCAGGAGTTACGATTGAAAATTTCGGGATAATTTCCTTTGACGGTTTTGTTTGGTCTGTTCTTGAGGTTAATATACCCGCAGGTGGAGCAGATGGTTTTATTGATTTAACACAAGAAGATTAAAATGAGATATACAGGAAGAATTTATTTCACAAAATATGAAAGATCAGATAAAGAAGTTGCAGATAATTTCACTTATCCCGTCATGTTTTTCATTAAGAATGAAGACGGAAAGATCATTAAGCAGATCGCATATTCAGCTTTAGGAGAAAAGTCAGAAAGTGAATATGGAACTGGTGGTGGGGGAAGCGGAGGAGCCAATGGAATTGTTTTCCGCGCAAAATCTGAAATACCTGCATCGTTCGTAAGATCATTTGGAAGTGAAGTTAAAATAGTTTTTTCGTGGTCATCCATCGACAGCGTAGATGGTAGTGAGACTGGCGGGGGAACTGCGAGTATTTTAAAAGGAAACACGATCCTATTTAATAAAAACATTGGTCAGGGAGTCAATGAGATAGACATCACGTCATCTATTTTGGCGGGAGATAATACCATTACTCTCAGTATAACGGACAGTTATGGAAATAACAGAAAATTAAAATATGATATTCAAACAATAGCACTTGCTTTAAGTACTACATACGACAAGACCACTATTAATTCGGGACCAATCATTTTCCGGTATATCCCAACCGGGAATGTTGAGAAGACGATTCATTTCAAATTAAATGGTTTAGACTTGCCGCCAGTAGTTACTTCAATTAATAACAAAGAGCTTCTTTATGAAGTCCCTGTACAACCTCATGGTGTCCATATTTTAGAAGCATATATGACTGCTGATTTATCCGGTGAGGTCATCGAAAGTAATCATGTTTTGACGGATATTATCTGCGTTGTGGCAGGGAATTTAACGCCTTTGGTTTCGTCAGCAAATAACGTTGTGGCAAATCAATACTCTCCAGCTTCAATTGAATATCTGGTGTATTCACCATCGTCAAATTATAGCGATGTTGAGATTTTGATCGATGGAGTGAAGGTTTCTGAATTATTGGTGAATAGAAGTTTGCAGAAATTCACCTATACATTTACGGACTCAGGTGCGCACACGGTGACCTTCAAATGTGGCAATGTCACGAAAAATACTTCAGTAGCTGTAGCAGCATTTGATATTCAAGTTGAAGCCGAAACGTTAGGCTTGGAATTATTTTTAAGTAGTCGAAACAGAAGCAATTCAGAGATTAACAAAAACGAGTGGAAATACAAAAACTTGTCATGTACGCTTACTGATTTTGATTTCAGTACCAATGGTTGGATTCAAGATTCAAAGGGTTCTGTAGCGCTTAAAGTGAGCGGAAATGCAAGGGTTGAAATCCCTTTTAAAATATTTGATAACGATTTTAAAACAGGTGGTAAAACATTAGAATTTGAATTTTCAACTTCAGATATAAAAAACAGTGAAAGTACTATTTTTTCTTGCAAAAATGGAAATGTCGGATTTGTTGCTACCTCAAATTCGTTTTCGTTCAGTTCTGAGCAGGACGGTACTTCAATTTTTTTCAAAGAAGAAGAAAGGATCCGTGTAAGTGTAGTCGTTACAAAGGTTGCAGATCAAAGATTGGTATTTGTGTATATCAATGGAATTATATCTTCATTATATCAGTATAATTCATTAGACAGCTTTTTACAACAAGCTCCTCAAAACATTACCATTGGAAGCAGTGATTGTAATATTAATTTATATAACATTAGAGTTTACAATAATAATCTAAACGCTGATCAGATGTTGTCGAATTTCATTGCTGACATGGATAACCTGGTTGAAAAAGTCAACATTTACGAGAGAAATAAATTGTACGATGCCTTCGGAAATTTGTCCTATGATAAATGTTTACAATCAATTCCATGCTTAACCATTGTTGGAGATTTGCCAACTTATAAGGGCGATAAAAAAACAATTGTTGGAGAGTATGAAAATGCTCAAGAACCTGCAAAATCGTTTTCTTATGTAAATGCAAGTGTTGATGTTCAGGGGACATCTTCTCAGTATTATCCCCGAAAAAACTTTAAAATCAAATTTAATGGAGGTTTCAAAAATGGCGAATTAAATTCTTCAAAATACAAGCTTCGTGATAATTCATTGGCGGAAAAGACATTTACTTTTAAAGCCGATTTCATGGAGTCTTCAGGTTCTCACAACATTGGTTTGGCGAGGCTTGCACAAGATTCTTTGAATCAGTTAGGCTACTTAGTGCCTCCTCAGTTAGTGGATCCTAATATTAGAACCACAATGGACGGTTTTCCCATGCTTATTTTTCACCGTGCAACACCAGATTCTGAGCGTATTTTCTTAGGAAAATATAATTTTAACAATGATAAGTCGAATGAAGCAACAACGGGTTTTACAGGTGGTCAGGAATGCTGGGAATTTTTAAACAATACGTCAGATAATACATTATTTATTGCTACAGATTTTCATAGTGTGGATGGTTCTGGAAAGAAGTTGTGGAAAAATGATTTTGAGGGAAGATATCCGGAAGATAATGAAGATACTTCGAATCTTGAAGCTTTGCATACATGGATCGTGAGTTGCAAAAATGATCCTGCAAAATTCAAAGCTGAAGCTAAAGATCATTTTAATATTCAATTTTTACTGTTTTATTATGTATTCACTGAGTTTTTCGCAATGGTCGATCAGCGCGCTAAAAATCAGATGTTTGCAATGTATCCGGACGCTGAAGGAAACAATCGTTGGTATCTGATCTTTTACGATAATGATACGGTTTTAGGTCTTAATAACGAAGGCCATAATGTGTATGATTACTGGGTAGAGGCGCACGATCAGGTTGGTAGCGGGTTCGTTTGGAACGGTGCCTTATCCGAGCTTTGGAAATTGGTTGAAGTTGCTTTTGATACTGAAATTACGGCTTTGTATCAGCAAATGAGAGCTTCAGGAATTCTAACTTATGATAAGTGCAACACTTATTTTAACACATTAGAATCTGACAAATGGGCGGAAAGCATTTTCAATGAAGATGCGAAATATAAATATATAGATCCTTTGATGATAGCCGGGAACGGAAGTTACTTATACACCGCACAAGGCTCAAGAAAATCACACAGGAATTATTGGTTATTAAATAGATTCAGATATATGGACGGAAAGTATGACACGTCTACTTTCTCTTCGGATTATATCACGATGAGACTTTATACACCTTCGGGCACGCCTGTAGTTGCTCCCAATGCTAATTTTTTACTAACGGCTCAAAAAGACGGATACACTAAAATTAAGTTTGGTTCTTACATCAATAGGGCACGATTGCGAAAAAATGTCGCATCCTTAGTTCAATCTCCGGCTATTACTTTTAACGACACAGAAACTATTATCTATGGTGCATCTGCAATTAAAGATCTTGGAGATTTGTCAGGAAAGTATCTTGGTACTTTAGATGTTTCAAAAGCAATGAATTTGTCGAGGCTTCGAATTGGAAGTCAAATTTCCGGTTATTCAAATCAAAATTTGCGAAACTTGTTTATTGGTAATAATACAATTTTAGAAGAATTAGATATTTCAAATTGTCCAAATTTAAAACAGTCAATAGATTTAACGGGTTGTACAAGTATTAAAAATATTTCCGCTGCAGGAACAGGGATATCTTCTGTATTATTGCCTAAAGGTGGTTTATTAACTTCTCTAATATTACCAAATACAGCTAGTACTTTGATTTTGGATAATCAAAAATTTATTAAAAATTCTAATTTAACTTTTACGACAAGTTCTATAACAACTCTTGTAATTAAGGATTGTCCTTTAATTAATGTTAATGACATTGTTTCAAATCTAAAAAATTTGAGCAGAGTGAGAATTAATAATCTAAATGGAAGTAGTACTTCTAGTGAAAATTTCTTTCCACTTATAAATGCTAAAGGTATTGATGATTCAGGTAACACAACGTCTCATTCTGTAGTTGAAGGAACATGGGATTTTTCTACCATATATCAAGAAGATAAAGATTTCATGGAAGCCAATTGGCCTGACTTCCATTTTACATTTTCATCTGTTGCTAATTTTATACAGATTGCTGATGCTGAGAGGAAAGCTACTTTATTAGAAGTTTATAATACGAATGGTGACGGTGAATTGAGTTTTACAGAAGCTAGAGCCGTTACTACTATCGGGGTTGATACCTTTAACAAATCTATTCATCCTTCGAGATCTCTTGGTTATAGCTTTGATGAATTTAGATTTTTTATAAATGTAGAAACAATAGAAGATAGGGCTTTCAGATCAAATATATTGTATAGTAGTATTATTTTTCCTCCAAATATAAAAAAGATAGGCTCTAATGCTTTTAACTTCAATACTTACACCGTTGTATTTGGAAGTTTTGACAAAATTGAAGAATTAGGAGATTCTCCATTTCAAGGACGATATTTAGATATTAATTTATTTGGAAATGTTAGAGTTTATACAGTTAATTCATTCCGATATATGTATCCTAAAGCTGGAAAATATACTCTTCCTTATATAACGAGAATTTTCAATGGCATGCTGAGTAATAATATAGATTATGCAAATGTTGAGGAAGGTGTTACCAATTTTGCTGACCTTTCGGGTTCTACAAGATTAGAAAGAATAGATTCATATGGGCTCAATATTAAGATGCGATCTGGTGAAGATGTAATGACAATTATTCTTCCTGCTTCAATTAATTATCTAGAGAATTACTGTCTGCCAATTAGTGCAAGTGTAGGACAATCAGGCGTTACTAAAGTTATAATCAAAGTATTGGCAACGATACCTCCTATTTTGGTAGGAACAAACATAGTTGCTGACGGGATTATTATTGATAAAGTAGAAATTCATGTACCCGCAGCAAGCGTTTCTGCTTATAAAACTGCAACCAATTGGAGCTATTTTGCCGCAAAAATTTATCCAATAACATAAAAATATATGATACAGACAAATAATATAATTAAAGCGGATCCTGGGAAATGCTTTAAAAGAAAAATAGATGGAGTTGTTTTTGGCGATGAAATCTATTTGGGAACTACTTACTATCTAGACGGAATACTTCTCGAAAAACCAATTAAGGAAACTTCTGACGATTTTGAAGAAATTGATATCGAGGTAGAAACTTATTTCCCGAACGGAAATTTATAAACGGTCCTGACAATATGATAAAGATCTTAGGACAAAAATAAATAATTAAACCGGAGCAGAAACTTTTTTGCTCCGGCTTTTGTTTTTATAGGTTTTCATTTTTATTACAGAGACTGGTTATGCATTTGATTGGGAGTAAGATAATATGACATCTAATTAACAAGTAGTAAAATACTATTTTTTTGTCTACTGCAACTACAGAATAGCGAGATCAAAAAACTTTCATAAGAACTAAAAAATAGTGAATTTTGAACTTGTAATTACAAAGCAGTATCATCAGATTTTACAATAATAATGGTTGTTGCAACTACAGAATAGGGAAGGCAAAAAACTTTTATAATACCCAAAAAAAATTGAAATTTGAGCTCTGAATAATTATACTCTAGAGTAAGCTTAAATTGTTATAAAAAACGGTAAGTGAATTTGTTGAGGTGACATACAATCACCAAATATTTTTAACGTACACTGTTTTTTTAGTAATGATCTTGTCAATAATTCATTCGCAAATACTCTGATAAAGAAGGGATTAAATTCAAAAATAGCTTAAAAAGATATAGAATTCATATAGGATATTAAACTTATGAATCATGTAGATCTTCCCCAATTATCAATTTTATCAAAACTAATTTTCAATCATCAAATGAGTACACCACTAAATACAATTTTCAGTTGGTTTGAAACTGGAGATTTTCCAACACAAACACAGTTTAAAGAAACGTTTCTGTCTTTTTATCATAAAGAAAACTTAATCCCTATGGAAAGTATTGAAGGGTTTGAAGAAACTTTTCAATCATTTGCAAGTGCAGAAGCTTTCCAACAGCATTTAGCAGATTCAATGGCTCATTCGGGATATCTGGCTTTGCTGAATGCGGATAATTTAACAGCAACTCATGTTAATAGCTGGAAAAATAAACTCGGAATCAGCAATGTTGCTACAACTGACAGTTCGGATCAGTTGGGGAACGTGTACACAAAAATACAGGTAAATGGTTTTGTCGACGAATTGAAAGATGCAGATAAAGACCTGACACTGGAGATAGAAAATATTAAAAATAAACTATTATCAAACGACCTTTCTTTAGATGAACTTCAGGAAATCGTAAACTATATCAAAGAAAACGCACAGCAGATAGAATTGCTAAAAGACGATGTCATCAAAGCAAGTTATGATGATAAAATAAACGTTGTCGGAACATATTCAAACTGGAACGCAATCAAATATCAAAATCAGTTTAATGATCAGGTGTACGATAAAATCAAAAATATCGAAGACGCAGCCAGTTTAGAAAAAATCAAGTACGAAGAAAGAGTGAGGGGAGACTCTAGGGTAAAACATGATCTTGATACATTAAGCTTTGTGATTGATGCATACGACACAGTTACAATGTTTACAATTCCCCTTAAGGTGAGACGAATAGACACCAATACTATTGAAGTGCTGTTTGATTCTGTACCACCCAATATAATTCAGTTAACAATTAAAAAAATATAATTATGGACATTAAATACGCTTATTACAGAAGCTCTGTAGGTTACAAAATTGAAGGCAAAACAGACAATGATATTTTAACCGCTGGAGGTAGTACAAGACCGATCAATTCTT
Source organism: Chryseobacterium sp. CFS15 (assembly GCF_031118795.1). Classification (NCBI taxonomy): domain Bacteria; kingdom Pseudomonadati; phylum Bacteroidota; class Flavobacteriia; order Flavobacteriales; family Weeksellaceae; genus Chryseobacterium; species Chryseobacterium sp. CFS15. The sequence goes on from NZ_JAVHYL010000002.1 coordinate 426,541, forward strand.
TTTGGCATGATGGAAATTTGAACCCGTTAGATTATGTGCCAAAAACAAGAACGTTAACAATCAATGGGACAGCCTATGATTTGTCAGCAAACAGAGTAATTACAACGCCAGACACGATTACCCGTCTGAAAGGGGGTGCATCTGGAACTCTAGTCTCTGGGGACGTGACCCTTGCAGCCGGAGCTAATATGACGATCAACCAAACCGGAAGCACAATTACATTAGTTTCTACAGATACAACGTATAGTGCAGGTAATGGTTTGACATTGTCTGGTACTTCATTTTCACTACCGGTTACTACCTCAGGTACAGGGAATGTGGTTACAGGAATCACTCAGACCGCCAACGGAATTACGGTATCTCTAGGTTCTATGCCTACTGCGGCAGATTTGGCTAATTATGTTCCTTTATCACAAAAAGGCGCAGCGAATGGGGTTGCTGCATTGGATGCCTCAGGCTTGGTTCCTGCATCTCAATTACCATCTTACGTAGATGATGTTTTGGAAGGATATTATAAAACTGCTGACGGAAAATTCTACAAAGAAGCAGCATATACTAACCTAATTACGGGAGAAACGGGTAAGATATATGTATCGCTTGATACCAACAAAACCTATAGATGGACGGGTACAACATTTGTTTATATCACCTCCGGAGCTGTAGATTCTGTCAATGGATTAACGGGAGTTGTGGTTTTAAATAAATCTCATGTTGGCTTAAGTAATGTTGATAACACGGCAGATGCAGCGAAAAGTGTTCTTTCCGCTTCAAAATGGACGGCAGCACGAACGATTACGCTTTCAGGAGTTACCTCAACAGCACAGACGATTGATGGTTCAGGAAACGTTGCAATTCCTGTTACTGCTGTTCCTGCAACATTATTGACGGGGACTGCAGCAATCAATACCACAGGGTCAGCTGCAAAATTGACAACGGCGAGAACAATTTCTGCTTCAGGTGACGCTACATGGGCAACAACCTTTGATGGTTCTGCAAATGTTACTTCAGCGTTGACATTAGCTGCAACAGGAGTAGCTGCCGGAACTTATGATGAAGTTACAGTAGATGCTAAAGGTAGAGTCGTTGCAGGTAGTAATATTGTAAGATCATACACTACTGCTATTTCCGGAACTTCAAGTATAGCGCACAACTTAGGGACAAGAAATGTAGATGTTGATATGTACGATACAGTAACATTTTATAAAATCGAAGGCAGGGTAAAACTTACCGATCCGAATAAAATAGATATTGAATTTGATTCTGCTTTACCTAATACTGTATCAATCACAGTAACCCGTAAAGATATTTAAAAATGGATGTTAAATACTCATATTATAATACCTCCAAAGGTTATAGAGTGACGGGCGGTACAGCCGCCCACTTTTTAAAGGCGGATGGTAGTTTAGATAATGCAGTCTATACGACAGTAAATCAAGCAGATTCAAAGTATGTACCTTTTAATGGCTCACCATTTAATATCAATCTTAATACTAAGAATATAAATAATGCAGGAATAGTTGAATCTACTGCTTTAAAAAATAATTCTTCAACTCTTCAAGTAAAAAGTTTTGTACTTCAAAACCAAACAACGGTTAATAGCGTTGGGATAAAATTAACTACAGCAGGAACATCAAATATGATGGGCTCTTTTACTATTACTTTGTTTGGCTATCCTGGTAATTCTGTATCTTTCCGAGTTTCCATGTACAAATACTTATATAACTGGTATATACCAAGAATTACATGGTTACATGGTTCGAGTACTTTTATATCGAATATAGAATTTTATAAAGAAGATGATTCAAATTTACACTTGAAAATCAATTTTTTAAGTAGTTTTGGTCCCTATAATAAAACAGTTATAACGGATGTATTAGCAATTGATAGTGATCCTTTACATAATCCAGATACTTATACAATAACAGTTAATCCTGATAATTCCACGCATACGTTACAACAAACGACATCTAATACACAATTTATAAGAGATCATATTACAGCGGGTACAAATCAAGTAGGACTATCTGGTGATAAAACGACGACAGGAAACTGGATATTTAATGGTACAGGTTCAAGTAGTATAACATTGCTAAGACCTGGTAATACTATTAATAACAGTATTGCTATGGGATTTAATGCTGCAACGCATTATTTGGGATTGGCTGATGCTAATACTTTCGCAATAGGAAACAGTCCAAATTTAGTTTTAGCAAATAGAAAACTATGGGTTGATTTTACTACAAATGCTATTAATGCAAGTGGTCAAGTGGGAGGTTCGACGGTAGGTTCAAGAGATGTTGGAGGCTTTGCTATTTCAACAACAACTAATACTTCAAGAGCTGAAATGATTCTTAGACATAACTGGTCGGCTAATAATCAAACTTTTGGAGTTGGTGGGATTAGTTCTGGTACATCTGGCTCAATGTCTCAATGGGGAATGTATAAATGGTTAAATGATAGAACTGTAAATGGTAATGATGGATTCTTTGGTTGGGAAGGTGATACAGACACATTAAAAGCTTCTTCCTTAGCTGGGACAGGTACAAGAATGGTTGTAGCAGACTCTGTAGGAAGATTGAGTGCACAAATAATTCCATCTGTACCAACAGCTACACAAATAAACAATTGGAACACTGCTTATAATTGGGGAAATCATGCCAATGCAGGGTATGCCACTACTGCGCAGTTAGGTTTGTATATCCCGTTATCCCAAAGAGGTGCTGCAAATGGTGTAGCTACGTTAGATGCTGCTGGATTAATACCGACTACACAATTACCAAGTTATGTTGATGATGTTATAGAAGGTGCAAGTTTAGCAGTAATTAATGCATTACCAGCAAATGAAAAGCAGACCGGTAAAATATATGTCACAACAGATACCAATAAGTCTTACAGATGGAGCGGAAGTGTTTTTGTGGAAATTTCATCAGGGGCAGTTCAAAGTGTAAATGGTCAAACAGGTGTTGTTAATTTAACATATTCAGATGTTGGTGCATCAGCAGTGAACCATACACATACTATTGCTCAGGTCACAGGATTACAAAGTGCATTAGATGGTAAAGTAGATGATTCTCAGGTTTTGACAAATGTACCGGCAGGTGCAGTATTTACTGATACTATTTACACTTTACCTACAGCAACAAGCACTAATAAAGGTGGTGTTGAAATATTCAGTGACACTGTACAAACAGTTGCATCGAATGCAGTTACAGCTACAGCAAGTAGAACCTATGGTATTCAGTTAAACTCCGCAGGTCAGGCTGTTGTAAATGTGCCTTGGGTTGATACAAATACAGCTTATACCGCTGGGAATGGATTAACATTAACAGGAACTGCATTTAGTTTACCTATCACAGTATCAGGTTCTGGTAATTATATCACAGATGTTGCTCAAAATGCCAATGGGATTACAGTTACTAAAGGTAATTTACCTTCCTATTCGCTTACAGTAGCAACATCAACTTCACTAGGGGGAATAAGATTATTTTCTGATGTTGTAAATAATATGGCGCCAAATTCAGTTACAGAAATAAAAGGACGTTCTTATGCTGTGCAACTGAATAATAATAATCAAGCTGTAGTAAATGTTCCCTGGACAGATAATAACATAATCTATACAAGCAGTAATGGTATTGTCTTAGCAGGAACCAATTTTACTCCAACATACGGAACAACTGTAAATACTGTTGCACAAGGTAATGATTCAAGAATTAATAACGGTGAAACTGCATTTGGTTGGGGAAATCATGCCAATGCAGGATATCTTACCTATTCTGCATTATCAAATTATTACACTAAAAACGAGTCTCTAAATTTATTTGTAAAAAGCAGTGGTGTTGAAACGATAGCTGATACTAAGACATTTACTCATAGCCCTGTTATTCCAAATGGAACCCTCGGTGCACATGCAGTAAATAAAAGCCAAATCGAATTAAGCACAAGTTCTGAAAGTGAAGGTGGACAACAATTATATATAAGCGGAAATAATTCTGTAAATCTTACCAATTACTTTGTAACATCAAGAGACGGATCAAGAAATCCAGATGATATAGCACCAAACTCTACTCCTCGCAGGGTGAGATTTGATTTTGCTAATTCTACAAGTGCCGGTTTAGGAGGTTCTGGAAATTACGCAGGTATTATGACTTTTGCTCCTTGGGACGGTACAACTGCTTCTACAGGTGATTCTTCTTATCAGTTGGCATTTGCAAATCAAAGTGGTAGCAATGGTGCGGGTGCTCCAATGTTGAAACTTAGAAAAGGAATTGATGATAAATGGGGTAAATGGACTAAATTCTGGACAGATGCAGATTTTACCAATTTAAATATTCAGCAATGGAATTATGCTTCTCAATATGGATTAAAACTAAATGAAGAATTTTCCATCAATACAGGTTCAAGATTAATGCTTGCAGATGGCTTCTACGGAAATGAATCGGGGATGATGGATCATACTTTTGAAAGATTTGTTTCGGGTAAACAAAATGAATATTATAAATATGGTTCACTTTACGGCAATTTTGATGGGTTAAACTTCAATGTAGATACACAACTCCTCGGAATGGGAAGAGAGGCTAATAAGGATGATAAGTTGACTGTAGAGGGATCTGTAAAGGCAAGTAAAAACTTTAAATCAGAAGATGAAAATCCTGACACCCTATTTATTCCTAATGGTAACTTAGCTACTTTAAGAGATGAAATTGTTAATGATCAATCTGATTATGCCATTAGATTAGATCCACACGAATATAATATAGATCCTTCCGGCGTCCTTGCTGTAGATGATAGAAATAGACTGATCCATATTATTGGCGAACAGGTTAAAATGACTGTTGATTTTAAACGAGTTTATCCTAAACAACAGATCGTCATTTATAATTTTGATCAGTCTGGAGGCACGATGGCGGTTAAAATACAAGGTAAGCTTATAGCTACTCTTAGTGCACGTTGCTTCCTTAGATTGTATGTAACGAAATCACAAAGAGTAATTGCTGAAAGACAACAACCATGTGACTTTGTTTGGTAGGAATTAAAACGTTTTCCAACAAATTAAAAGTTTAGTAAATATTTAACTAAAATAAAGCCCACAGTAAGAGGAAAGAAACCTTTTCACTGTGGGTTTTTGTTGTAATACAATGAGGAATAGCGCTATTTCTACAAACAAAATCTTACTCTGTTTGGTATTTATATCAATTGATATTAAAATCGGTAGCCAATACTCAATCCAAGTTTTAAAACCTGATTGTGATCTGTTTTATCTGCATTGAAGATTAGTCTTCCGTAGCCAACATTGGCTTCAAAAACAAATCCTTTCCTGGTAACCACTTTCCATCCAAAACCGACGCCTAGTGCAAGATCGTAAACATCTTTGCCTTCAGTGAAGGTCACATTGTCTGCTGCGTATACTTTTTTTCCGTCAATGGAAGTGAACATTCCAAATCCTTCGACAAAAAAACCTGAAGCATATTTTTTCCCGAAATAGTATCTGTAATATGGGGAGACGAAGTAATTCATATCGTTTTCCTTTGTATGATCATATACAAATAATGCAGAGATTCCCACCGATGACTTTTTGTTGAGGTACCGCTCAAAACCAACCTCCACAGCGCCGGATAATGGTGTGATAAGATTCAGCTTAATTTCATTGTTTTTCTGATAAGGATTTGCATCAGTTTCATTTTGGGCATTCACAGAGCAGAAAGCAAACAAAATGATGAACAGTAAAAAGTTCTTTTTCATAAAAAAGTTAATTTGAATTATTTTAAGTGCAAAACTCAAATAAATCAAATTAGAAAGGGTTTCAAAACCTTAAAAATGGATAAAATGGTACTTATTTGTTGCTGTTTTTGTACTCATTGGGAGTCTTACCAGTTACTTTTTTAAAGGCATTGTAAAATGTGGTTTTTGAGGTAAAACCAGATTCTAGTCCCATTGTCAGCAAAGTATAATTTGAATATTCCGGATCCGACATCATTCCCTTAACAGCTTCCACACGATATTGATTGATATAATGCGCAAAGTTGTCTCCTGTTACCGTATTTACAATTTGTGAAACATATCCTGCGCTTATGCCTAATTTTTCAGCTACTTTTTCTCTGTTTAGTGTACTGTCGGTATAAATGTGCTGATCTTTACAAAGAAATTCTAATTTTTGAAAATAAAGGTTATCTGCTGTGATAGATTCCTTATGTTCATGTGGTGTGTCATTACCATTATTTTGCACAGTTTGCAGATTAGGATACGAAATAGCTGAATCTTGATTTAGAAAATTGTAGATGGCCTTTTTGTTTTTTGCCAGTTTATATTTGTAAATGCCGATATATGCTGTCCAATGAATGATAAATGTTGCAAATAAAGCCACAGCACTCATTGTAGAAGAAATATCATAGTTAAGAAGTAATCCGGCTAGGGCGGTAATGAGCCAGGCAAATAATAATAAAGAAACAATTGTTAATAAGGTAAATATCCATTTTTTTTCCTGAGAATCTTTTAGATTTCTTATCATAAAATAAGAGTAAAGCGGCAGGAACGGGATGAATGTAACGGCTAAAACAAGATGAAACAACCCAAGTACATTAATTATAGCGAGACCTGTATCTGGGAAATTATAAATCCCGGCAACATGATCAAGATCGTTTACAATATTAAGGATAGCGGAATAGACAAAAGGAATAAAACACCAGTAGTTTTTTAGTTTGCTTTGTCTGGTATGATCTGTTCTGTTTTTAATAAAGAGGAATAGGAAAGCTGGTATCAGAAATACCCATTCGACATTGTCTACGAAACGCAGAAGAGGATAAGAAGTAAATACCTGCTGAATCTCAAAAACATGAGTCAGTAATTTAATTGAAAGCGCAAACAGTAAGTAGGCTAAATATTTGTTTGAATGACTACTGAATAGGGAAGACTTCAAAATCACTAAACCCAATACTATTCCCTGGAAAATAGCAATATTTAAAAGCGTTGTATAAATCAATTTTGGATAAGAGTTATTTCAAAGACTTGCCTCGGCATACCATGGTAATTATTCTTTAAATATAGCTCTTTCGCACGAATTGATAATGATGAAGTATTAGTAATGCGATGAATTATTCAAAGGTTGTGGAAATTAGTCATCGTTCTTTAGATATTTAACTTAGAATGTACATATAAATACCAAATAGAAGAGAATTGTGGTAAGAATGCTGTAATTAAAATTGCCTATCTGCAACATCTTTATTAATATTGTGTTAATATGTTAATAATAAAATTTTCGAAAGCTTTTGGTTTTCTTAAAGCTTACAGAGCTTTATTCTTGCTGTTTTTACTTGTCTTTTTTTCTTGTAAAGAATCTCAGAAAAGTTCTGACAAAATCAGGATCGGGTTTTCACAAGGTTTGGGAAATCATCCCTGGAGATCGGCAATGAACCATTCTATGGAGATACAGGCCTCTCTTCATTCAGAAGTCGAGCTCAATATACAGAAAGCAGAAAATTCTGTAAGCAGACAGGTTCAGGATATACAAAAAATGATTGATCGTAAGGTGGATGTGATCATTATCTCACCGATTGATCCCGAATCTTTGGTTCCTGTAGTTGAAAAAGCAGCAGCAAAAAACATTCCGGTTATTTTGCTCGACAGGAAGATCAATTCAGAAAAATATACGACGTATATCGGTGCAGATAATATCGAAATTGGTAAAGAAGCAGCTAATTATATTCTTTCAGATTCTAAAAATTATAAAAAAGTAATCGAAATAAAAGGCGATGACCAATCTTCTCCAACCACAGAAAGAAGTCTTGGCTTTCAGGAAATCATCAAAAATAATCCTAACACAGCTTTAATCAAAATCTTTAAAGGACTTCCTGCAGACGCTTTTAGAAAAACACTTGATTCAGTAGGAAATCAAAGTCTGTATGTTTTTGCTTTTAATGATGAGCTTGCGGCGAATGCGTGGCAGGTTGCAAGGAAAACAGGTTTGGAAAATCAAATCAAATTTATCGGCGTTGACGGATTAAATACAAAAGACGGCGGAATACAAATGGTGCTGGACGGAAAGCTGAATGCCACATTATTGTATCCGACTGGCGGAGCAGAAGCCATCGAAACTGCCATTAAGATTCATAACGGTGCTGTCGTTCCCAAACGCATCAAGCTCAGCACAACGGTAATTGACCGGATGAATGCAGAAATTATGCGCAATCAGTTTGATAAAATTATTGAACAGCAGGGCGTTATAGAAAATCAGGTACAGGCGGTTAAAAAACAAATCGAACTTTATTCTTCGCAAAAAGAATTGTTCCGTTGGTCTATCGTATTGTTGATTTTGATGTTTTGTCTGGTTGCCTATTCTATCTATCTTATTTATGCGATCAAGATAAAAAATAAGCAGCTTACGCTTACCAACGAGAGAATTACCATTCAAAGAAATCAGATTGAAACCATTGCTAATGAGTTGAAAGACAGCAATGAAGCGAGGGTAAATTTTTTCACGGGAATGTCTCACGAATTTAAAACTCCCATTACGCTTATTCTCAGCTCATTGGATTCTATGATGGATTCAGGTAAATCTAAAGGTACAAAACCTTCTTATGAGCTGGAACTGATCCATAAAAACTCCAACAGATTATTGCGTTTGGTAGATAACCTGCTGGATTTTAGAAAAATAGAAAATCAAACGTTTAATTTGCGAGTTTCCAAGACGAATATTTACGATTTTACGTACGCCATTTTTCGTGATTTTGAAAATGAAGCTAAGAAAAGAAATATCAGATTCGAAATTCATTCACAGAATAAAAGCCTTGAACTTTATATTGACAGAAATCTGATGGATAAAGTATATTTCAACCTTTTGTCTAATGCTTTCAAATTTACGCCGGACAATGGAAAGATTGAAATCACGATTCAGGAAAAAGGAAATCAGGCAGTCATCAGCTTTAAAGATAATGGGATCGGAATCCCGGAAAAGGAGATCAGCAATGTCTTTGAAGCTTATTTCAAAGGCTCCAACAATAGAAAAAACAGTTCCGGAATCGGGCTTCATCTTAGCAGACAGTTCATCGAGCTTCATCTTGGGAAAATAGAAGTGAGCTCTTTTCAGGGAACAGAATTTACCATTCATCTTTACAAAGGAAACAAGCATTTCAATGAAGACCAAATGGTGAAAGAACCAAGTCTTGCAGATGCCGAAAGTCTCGCAAAAGATTCTGTTTTTATAGGATTGGAAGACGAAACGGTTACGCAAAATCAGGAATCTCAGGGCGAACGATATTCTCTTCTTTTGGTGGAGGATAATTCAGATTTATCATTCTTTTTAAGCAAAAAGCTTCAGAATGAGTTTGACGTGCTGGTTTCTGATGGTACGGATGCGATTGATAAGGCTTTAAGTGAAATTCCGGATATTATCGTCTGTGATGTCAATCTTCCTGATAAAAATGGATTTGAAATCTGTGAAATCCTGAAAAATGACCTTCGCACATCACATATTCCGGTTATTCTTTTGACTGCGCTGGACAATAAAGAGTCTTACCTGCAAGGGTTAAAATCCGGTGTTGACCTTTATCTCACAAAACCTTTCAGTTACCCGATTCTGATACAGTCGTTGCGTGCGATGCTTTACAACCGTGAAAAACTGCGTTATTATTATACAAATAATATTGGTAGAATTGTCGACAGCAAATCATTCGGAAGCATTGAACAAACATTTGTGAACAATCTGAATAATTTGATCAAAACCAATATCGACAATGCCGATTTTTCAGTAGAAAACCTTGCAGACCTGCTCAATATTTCCCGAATTCAGTTATACAGAAAAATAAAAGCAATGTTTGATGTAAATGTGAGTGATTATATCAACAATTTCCGTCTTGAACAGGCAAAATCGATGCTTCAGAATCCTGAACTGACGATTTCAGAGATTGCCTACAAAACCGGTTTTTCTTCTCCGAATTATTTCTCCACCGTTTTCAAGAATAAATTCGGGATATCGCCAAATGCTTTTAGAAAGTCTGCAGGGAAAGAATGATGACATACTTAAGTATAACATTGTACTACAAATTTCAAGCTTTAATTTATATTTAAAATTAATTTTCAAATCTAATATTTTTACAATATTGAGCAGCAGTAAATCAAATTGCTGCTTTTTTGATGATGCTTTATCAACAATGCGCCTTCATTCGGAAAAATAAACAGCTTTTCGTAGGAATTGTAATTCTTAAAAGTTCTTGATCCAAAAACGATACACCTTGACCCTTTTTTCGGTTAAAATCTTCATTACATTAATTGTTCTTAAACCTTAAATACTCCAAAATGCATGTAACATTTTTATAAAACAATGTTACATTTTTGAAACCTGAGTAAACTTTAATAAAACTATTATTAAATAATGTGTTGATATTTAATAAGTTGTGATTATTTAACAAATAGTTAACCTTGCTGAAACATTTAGTTACATAATTAAACCTTCAGATTACCGCCTCGGAATATATTAGCCACAAACAAATAAATATTTTAACAGATGAATAAAATTCTTATGTGGTCTATCACGGCTGCTTTGGCAGGATTTCTTTTCGGGTTTGATGTAGTAGTGATTTCCGGTGCAGACAAAAAATTGCAGACACTATGGAACAGTTCAGATGCATTTCACGGAGCAGTTGTAATGGGAATGGCATTGTGGGGAACTGTGATAGGCGCTATTTTCGGCGGGATTCCGACCAATAGATTGGGAAGGAAAAAGACGCTGTTAATCATTGGTGTTCTGTATGCGCTTTCTGCAATAGGAACTGCGCTTTCAAATGATCCATATCTGTTTGCATTTTTCAGGTTTATGGGTGGTTTGGGTGTTGGTGCATCTACGATTGCTGCGCCGGCTTATATTTCAGAAATTGCTCCTGCAAAAGATCGTGGCAGAATGGTTTCCCTGTATCAGTTTAATATTGTTTTGGGGATTCTGATTGCATTTTTATCGAATTATTTATTAAGCGGTATTGGTGATAACGACTGGCGATGGATGCTTGGAGTGCAGGCAATTCCTGCAGCCATTTATACAGTATGTGTTGTCACTATTCCCGAAAGTCCGAGATGGCTGGTTTCCCAATTCAGAATAGATGAAGCGAAAAAAGTGATGAAAATCCTAAGCCCTGATCAGAATTCTGAGACTTTAATCATGCAGATGGAAGATGACCATGCAGAATCACCAAAGGAAAATATTTTTATGAAAAAATACCGTTTTCCTTTGATGTTGGCTTTTCTCGTAGCCTTTTTTAATCAGATGTCCGGGATTAACGCATTCCTATATTATGCACCAAGGATTTTTGGAGAAGCAGGTTTGGGTGAAAAGACCGCACTTCTTAGCAGTATCGGTATTGGTGTTGTAAATATGGTTTTCACTCTGGTTGGAGTCAATCTTATTGATAAAGTTGGAAGAAGAACACTGATGTATTTGGGTTCTGTAGGTTATATTATTTCTTTAGGACTTGTTTCTATGGCGTTTTATTTCCATTGGTCGGGATTGGCGATTCCTATTTTCCTGTTCCTTTTTATTGCTTCTCACGCTATTGGTCAGGGAACGGTGATTTGGGTATTTATTTCTGAGATCTTTCCGAATCATCTTCGCGCATCCGGACAGGCTTTCGGAAGTTCCACACACTGGCTTCTCGCAGCAATCATTCCATCATTGATTCCTACATTATTTTCAACAATAGGAGCAGGAACCGTGTTTTTAGTCTTTACCGTTGCAATGGTATTCCAATTATTATTCGTGATGTTTATGATGCCGGAAACAAAGGGTATATCACTGGAAAAGTTAAGCAAAACACTGACCAAATAGATTTGCACCATCAATATAATAATCAGAAAGAACACCTATATAATTGAATAATGTGTTTTTAAATATTTCAAAAATTCCTTTTTAAATAATCATAATGAAGAAAATCATATCAACTTTAATCATCGCTGCTACGTTTTATTCCGGGCTCAATGCACAGTCGGTTTCGCAGAAGTCTGAAGAGCAGCTGTACAGACCCAATTATCATTTCACTCCTCAAAAAGGCTGGATGAATGATCCTAACGGAATGTTTTATCTCAACGGAACCTATCATTTATTTTACCAGTACACACCTTTTCAAAACACCCCGGATTTCAGTAAGATGCATTGGGGACATGCCATCAGTAAAGATCTTATACAATGGCAAGAATTTTCTCCTGCAATTGCTTATGATGAGAACGGCGCAATTTTTTCCGGAAGTGCAGTGGTAGACAAGAATAATACATCTGGTTTTGGGGATGGAAAAAATATTCCCGTGGTAGCCATTTTTACCTATCACAATATGAAAAAAGAGCAGGCCGGAGAAATCGATGCACAGTCTCAGGCGATCGCTTATTCTCTAGATAATGGGAAAACGTGGACTAAATACAGCAACAATCCTGTACTGAAAAATCCGGGAATAAAAGATTTTCGGGATCCTAAAGTTTTCTGGGATGCGAAAAGAAGTCAATGGGTAATGGGAGTGGCGGCTCAGGACCGTCAGCATTTTTATGCCTCAAAAAATTTGAAAGACTGGACATTCCTTTCAGAATTTGGTAAAGATTTAGGCGGTCACGGCGGCGTTTGGGAATGTCCGGATCTTTTTCCAATAAAGGTAGAAGGCACCAATGAAGAAAAATGGGTGCTTATCGTTAACATCAATCCGGGTGGGCCGAATGGAGGTTCTGCTGCCCAGTATTTTGTAGGTGATTTTGACGGGACAACCTTCAAAATGGATGATGTTTTTACAAAACAGCTCAAAAAAGAAAAAGTGGCCTGGCTGGATTGGGGACGAGATAATTATGCGAGTGTCTCTTTTGATAACGTTCCGGATAATAAAAGAGTAATTATAGGATGGATGTCAAACTGGGATTATTCGCCGAATGTGCCTACGGAAAAATGGAGAGGAAGTTCTACTATTCCTCGTGAAGTGACTTTGAAAAGAACAAAAGATGGTTACATTTTGAAAAACATTCCTATTTCCCAGCTTAAAAATTACGAAGGACAAACATTTAAAAAAGAAATCAACCTTGTTTCAGACAAGAAACTTATCAGCAAAGGAGAAATAGATCTTTCCAAAGCAGTTATAAATGTCGATTTCAAAAAAATGACCAAAGGAGTTTACACTTTTACTTTGAAAAATTTATTGGGAGAAAAGGTGATTTTCGGAATTGATAATAATAAGCAGGAACTTTTTATTGACCGTACAAAATCCGGGAAAACCGATTTTAAGGACAATTTTGCAGACAGGATTTCAAAAGCACCATTAGCAAAAAGCTATCAAAATGCAACGCTCAAAATTGTATTGGATAAAACTTCCATCGAAATTTTCTTCAATAACGGAGAGAAGGTAATGACCGAAATCTTCTTCCCTAATGAAAGCTTTTCGGAACTGAGCTTATCAACAGATACCAAAGGAAGTAGTCTGAGCATTAATGCTCATCAGATTAATATCAAATAAAAACTATAGTATGAAAAAATACAAAATAGCCATCTCCTTATGCCTTCTGCCTTTTTCGTATGTATTTGCGCAGGAAGTCATTAAAGGTAAGGTGGTTTCCTCAAATCAGAAACCGTTAAGCGGAGTTATTGTAACCGTTTCGGAAACCGGAGCCAATACCACAACAGACAGCAGCGGTACATTTCAGATCAATGATCTGCAAAAAGGAAACATATTAATTTTCACTTATCCTGATCATTCCACCCGTGAAGTAGTTGTTGATGAAAAGACAGTTCTTAACATCGTTTTGGCCGCAGAGAAAATAAAAAGTATAGATGAGGTCATTGTTACCGGATATACCAAGCAGAAAAAAGCAGATATTACGGGTGCAGTTTCCGTGGTGGATATGAAAGACCTGAATAAGCAGTCCGAACCCAATCCGATCAAATCTTTACAGGGAAGGGTAGCAGGTGTTAATATTACAGCTGACGGATCTCCTTCCGGCAGCAACACAAAAGTACTGATTCGTGGAATTGGAACGTTAAATAATACAGATCCGTTATACGTGATAGACGGTGTTCCCACAAAATCGGGAATGCACGAGCTTAATCCGAGTGATATCGAATCGATGCAGGTGCTGAAAGATGCATCTTCTGCAAGTATTTACGGTTCCCGCGCGGCCAATGGTGTGATCATTATCACTACCAAAAAAGGAAAAAAAGGAAAGATGAGAATCGACCTTAATTATTATACGGCATATTCACAATATGCAAAGAAAACAGAGGTTCTGAATGCAAAACAATTTGGACAGGTGCTTTGGCAGGCTAATATCAATGACGGACTAAACCCGAATAACAACAATTTGAGCTACAATTTTGACTGGAGTCTTCAAAATGGTGTTCCGACTTTATTCAACAGCAATGTTCCGGAATTTCTGGATGCGGCAAAAACCATAAAGTCAGCCGATACCAACTGGTATGATGAGGTTTCGCAAACCGGTGTTGCCAATTCTTTGGATGTTGCTGCTTCCAGTTCTTCGGATAAAGGTTCTTATTATTTCTCTTTAGGATATTACGATAATAATGGAATTGTGAAGCTTACCAATTTCAAAAGATTGTCGGCCCGTGTGAATACGTCTTATAACTTTTTCGACGGAAAGCTTAAAATCGGGGAAAATTTTACTTTCACTAAAACCAATGAACTGATGGATCCGGGAGTTTTAGATCCTGCTTTACGTGCTTTGCCGATTATTCCGGTTCATACGGTAGACGGAATCGGGTGGGGCGGACCGGTTGGAGGAATGAATGACAGACAAAACCCTGTCAGACTTCTGGAATACAATAAAGACAACGGTTACCAATACCAAAGATTCTTCGGAAATGTCTATGCCGAATTGCAGCCTGTGAAAAATCTGACCTTAAAATCAAGCTTCGGAATCGATCTTTCCAATTATTATAAGAGAATGCTGCAAAGAAGCTATGTTTCGGGTTATCTGCAAAATAAAACCAATGCAGTAAACATCGACCAGTCGGACACAGAAAAATGGACATGGACTAATACCGCACAATACACCGCAAAAGCGGGAAATCACCATTTTGATGTGTTGGCTGGAATGGAAATGTACAAGGATACATATAAAAATACCTGGCTGAGAAAAGAAGGGTTTTTGATCGAAACACCGGATTACATGTATCCCGATGCGGGAACAGGAGATGCTTTCAACGGCGGCGGCTCAACGTATTACAGCCTATTGTCCTACTTCGGAAAATTCTCCTATGATTATGACAATCGCTATCTTTTCTCTGCAACAATGCGTTATGACGGCTCTTCAAGGTTCGGTAAAAATAACCGTTTCGGAACTTTTCCTGCATTCTCGGCAGGATGGAGAATTAATAAAGAACATTTTGCAGAAAATCTGATTCCGTTTTTCTCAGATTTGAGGGTAAGAGCAGGTTGGGGACAAACCGGAAATCAGGAAATCAGCAATTCGGCGGTTTACTCGCTGTATATAGCAAATTATGCGGGAGGAAATCCAACGTGGGCAACATCTTACGGGACGGCTTACGATATTTCCGGTGTCGGAAGCGGATTACTTCCATCAGGTTTTATTGCAACGCAGACAAAAAATGACGATCTGAGATGGGAAACTACAACGCAGACCAATCTAGGTCTGGATTTCGGATTCTTTAATCAAAAATTGACAGGTAGTGTCGATGTTTATAAAAAAGCTACAAAAGACATTCTTGTATTGCCACCTTATCTTGGGGTGATCGGCGAAGGAGGAGACCGATGGATTAATGGTGCTTCTATGGAAAACAAAGGGATTGAAGTTGCATTGTCTTATCAGAATGAAACTGCAGGTGGTTTCCGTTACGAAGTTTCAGGGAATATCTCGATGAACCGTAACAAAATTACCGAACTTCCGCAATCGGTTATCAATAATTATGGTGGAAACGGAACCACGGATAATATCCTGGGACGCCCAGTCAACTCAATGTACGGCTATGTTGCCGATGGACTTTTCAGGACTCAGGCAGAAGTGGATAATTCTGCAAGTCAGTCAGGTAAAGGTTTGGGAAGAATTCGCTACGCGGATTTAAATGGTGACGGAATCATTAATGACAAAGACAGAACGTGGATTGGCAATCCGAATCCGGGATTTATGTATGGTATCAACCTCAACTTTTCATATAAGAACTTTGATCTTTCAACATTCTGGCAGGGCATCGGCGATGTAGATGTCATTAATTCAAAAAAATACCAGACTGATTTCTGGAGCGTGGATGATGTAGGTTCCAATAAAGGAACAAGACTTCTGAATGCTTGGTCGCCCCAGAATCCCGACTCAGATATTCCTGCGCTTACGACAGTTGACAGCAATGCAGAATCCAGATTCTCATCCTATTATGTAGAAAGCGGAAGTTATTTGAAGCTGAGAGTTTTACAGTTGGGTTATACGTTCCCGAAATCTTTGATGGAACAATATCACATTGCTAATTTCAGGATATACACAAGTGTTCAAAATCTTTGGACTATAAAATCGAAAAGCTTTACAGGAATTGATCCTGAAACACCGGCATTCGGCTATCCGTTGCCACTAACGTTCAATTTTGGAGTTAATTTTTCCCTATAATTTTTAAATAATAAAAAATGAAAAATAATATACTTTTAACAATAGCTTTTGCCTTTTTGCTTGGGACTACTTCCTGCAACGATTTCTTGGACAATGAGCCGAGAGGTGTTCTGTCAGAAGCCGATGTAGTAACGCCCCAGAATGTCGATGGTTTTGTGGTTGCAGCGTATGCATCTCTCGGAAACGATCATTATGATACGCCTTTCAGCCTTTGGCCGTATGGAAACGTCCGTTCTGATGATGCGTACAAAGGAGGAAGCGGAACCAATGATATCCAGACCTTTCACTTTTTTGAAATTTCAAATAATATTCGTTCAGATTTTGGTGAATTAGACAGATTATGGTATCTCAATTATGTAGGGATTTCCAGATGTAACAAAGCTATTGCCGCACTTAAACAGCTTTCAGACTCTGAATATCCAAACAAACAAAAGCGGATCGCCGAGATGAATTTCGTAAGAGGACATTACTACTTTTTACTGAAAACATTATTTAAATATGTGCCTTATGTAGATGAAAATACACCAATTGATGAGTACCCGAAAATTTCAAACAGAGCAAAAACCGACCAGCAGTTATGGGAAGCTATTGCGTCTAATTTTGAATTTGCAGCTGCTAATCTGCCAGCAACACAGTCGGAAGTCGGAAGGCCAAAGAAAAGTGCGGCCTATGCTTATCTTGCTAAAGTAAGGTTGTATCAGGCTTATGAACAGGATGATAACTATACGGTAACGCAGGTAAATCCCATAACGCTTCAGAAATCTATTGACGCTGCCAATCAGGTAATCGGAAATTATACATTAGAGCCAGATTTTGGTTATAATTTCCTACCCGGAACACATGAAAATGGCCCGGAGGCAGTCTTTTCTATTCAATATTCTGACAATGACGGAACGCTTTTCGGAAGGCTCAATTTCGGAGATATGCTTTCTGTGCCACAAGGTTTGGGATGCTGCGATTTTCATAAGCCAAGCCAGAATCTTGTGAACGCATTCAAAACGACACCACAAGGGTTACCGATGTTCGATACTTTTAACGATGCAGATCTCAATTATATTCAGCTAAACAGTTACAAAGTAGACCCTAGATTGTATCACACCGTTGCTTTGCCCGGACTGCCGTGGAAATATGATGAAAATAAAATCTTTCAGGAAAGTTGGAGCAGAAGTCCCGGAACGTATGGATATTATTCTTCATTAAAAGAAAATGTGCCTGTAGGATGCGGTTGTACCGTGAATGTAGACCCTTTCTACGGAAATTCAAAAAACAGAATCATTATAAGGTATTCTGATGTTTTGCTGATGAAAGCTGAAGCATTAATTGAACTCGGACAAATCAACGAAGCGTTGCCATTAATCAATCAGGTGAGACAGCGAGCTGCAAATAGTACGGTTCTTACAGGAAGTTACACTTCAAACAATTTAATTAGTAAATATGAACCAGGAGTAAACTGCACCTGGAATCAGGATTTTGCCAGAAAAGCATTGCGATGGGAGAGAAGAATGGAGTTTGCAATGGAAGGAAGCCGTTTCTTCGACCTTGTGAGATGGGGAACGACGGCAGGAACAATGAATACCTATTATTCTGGTGAAAAAACAAAACGGTCTTACTATTCTCAGGCCGGATTTGACCACGGAATTGAAGAATATTGCCCGATTCCTTTGTCACAAATCAATTTCAGCCAAGGCCTTTACCAGCAAAATAATGGATATTAAAAACAAAATAAAAATGATACTCAAAAATAAAATTGTGGCTTATCTAATGAATTCCAGCTCAAGGGATCTTATCTTAATAAAAAATGAAGTATTTTTATTTCTTCAGATATCATTCTATAATATCAATATCAAAAATCCCAATTAATGTTTATCAATAAGAAAATTAATGTAATAAGTTTTGGAGAAGTACTTTTCGATGTTTTCGGAGAAGAGAAAAAAATTGGAGGAGCACCTCTTAATCTTGCTCTTAGAACAGCTTCGTATGGTTTTCCGGTGGCAATGATCAGTGCAGTAGGAAATGATGAAGACGGAAAAGTAATACTGGAGTATACCAAAGAAAAAGCTCTTGAAGCCGGCGGAATCATTGTTTCTCCGGAACATGAGACAGGGATTGTTCAGGTTTCTTTAAATGAGCGCGGATCTGCAACTTACGAGATTAAATTTCCTTCCGCCTGGGATTTTATTGTTGTTGACGAAAAAATAATGGATACCGTAAAAGAAGCCGATGTTTTTTTCTATGGAAGTCTTGCGTGCAGAAATGATGTTTCCCAAAAAACACTTTTCTCTATATTAGATACCAATGATACAATGTTTAAAGTTTTCGATGTTAATTTAAGAAAGCCGTTTTACGATATTCAGCTTCTGGAAAAACTTATGAACATGGCAGATTTTATCAAATTTAATGATGAGGAAATACTTGAAATTGCTGCCGGAATGGGATTTGAATCTGATGATCTGGAATCAAATATCAAGTTCATATCAGAAAAGACAAATACTAAGGCAATTTGTGTAACGTTAGGAAAACACGGATCAATATTACTCTGGCATAATCAGTTGTATAGACACGAAGGTTATCCCGTGAAAGTAGCAGATACAGTAGGCGCGGGTGATTCTTTTTTAGCAAGCCTTATTGCAAAATTGCTATCAGATAAAAATCCTGTTAATGCTCTAAATTTTGCCAGCGCCGTCGGTGCTTTAGTAGCGAGTTATTCCGGTGCAAATCCTAAAATTGAAAATTCAGAAATAGAAATGTTTCTTAAGCAGAACGCTTGTTGATTTGTTAATTAATTTTTAATATTCCGATAATAAAACAAAACTCCTTGAAATAAAGGAGTTTGTTTATTTATATTTATCCTCAAATGGTACTTCTTAAAAATCTTAATATGAATTTATTTGATCATAAAATAATTAAAAACGGCGCCACTTATATTAAAATTTCTGGATTTGCTAAGTGCTTTTTCTTTAAAGGTTGAAAGAAAGATGATTTACTTATATTTGCTTCGCAAAGCAAATTCAAATGTTCAAAAAAATAAACACTGTATTTCTCCTTGGCTTCTTTACAGTTTTTTGTTCGGCCCAACAGTTTCGGCCTTCAAAATCCTCTGAAATTTACCGCGACCTCAAAACGCTCAAAAATTTACCTAAAGTTTTATACTTAGCTGCTCATCCTGATGATGAAAATACAGGTTTGCTTTCATGGTTGATTAACGACAAAAATGTAGAAACGGGTTATTTATCTTTAACAAGAGGTGATGGCGGTCAGAATTTATTAGGCACAGAGCAGGGTGCTGCATTAGGTTTAATCAGAACACATGAGCTTTTAGAAGCAAGAAAACTAGACGGCGCTCAACAGTTTTTTACCCGTGCGATTGATTTCGGGTTCTCTAAAAATACGACTGATACCTTTAAACAATGGGATGAAGATAGCATTATCGCTGATGTAGTTTGGGTCATTCGTAAATTCCGTCCTGATGTTATCATTTGTCGTTTTCCTCCTACTGCGGCGGCAGGTCACGGACAGCACGCTGCTTCGGCGGTGGTTGCAGAAAAAGCTTTTAAGTTGGCAGGCGATAAAAATGCTTTCCCAAATCAATTAAAATATGTGAATGTTTGGCAACCAAAACGCATATTGTGGAATACTTTCCGATTTGGTGCAGTTAATACAACCGCTGAAAATCAACTGAAAGTTACCGTTGGGCAATACGATGCGCAACTGGGAATGGGCTATGGTGAATTGGCGGGATTAAGCCGAAGTTTACATAAAAGCCAAGGTGCGGGAACACAGTCTGTAGCCGGCATTAAAACTGAATATTTTTCTCATGTTGACGGCGAACCTGCAAAAGAAACACTTTTTGACGGAGTAGCTAAAACATGGACTGCAAAAGGAAACGCTGATATCGAGCAATCATTAGATAAAATTATTTCCGCTTTCAATTTTAATCAACCTGACCTTAGCTTGCCTGCTTTGCTTGCTTTGCGAAAAAAGGTAATGACGTTACAAGATTCAGAAATAAAAAAGGATAAAATTAAATCTCTCGACAATATTATTTTAAGTTGTGCTGGGTTTATGGGTGAAGTTGTTACTAATCAGGCTGAAGCTGTTGCCGGAGAAAATTACAGTTTCAGGTTAAATCTGATTTCAAGAGCTGAAAATCCTGTCGTTTTAGAAAATGTAAAATGGTTGAATCAATCAGAAAGCTTCAACAGAAAATTATCAAAAGATTCTTTAATTACTATTCAGCATGACATTCAGATTCCTGCAGATGCAGCACTCACAGAACCTTACTGGTTGGCAAAACCAGCCACGAATGCAGCAACTTTCTCTGTTCCAAATGATACTTTAGTCGGTTTGCCGGAAGCAGAATCACCATTGAATGTTTTGCTTAATTTAAAAATAGGTTCGGAAAAGTTTCAGGTTAAACTTCCTTTATCTTTCAAGAAATTAGATCCGGTACGTGGTGATGTTGTAGAAGCCTTGCGCATTGTTCCTGCATTGGAACTGAAATTTACACAACCGCTTTATTTGGTCAAAGAAAATGAAGATTTGAATTTAAGTTTAAATTTTAAGGTTAATTCCAACAAACAGTTCAATAATGGAAAAGTAAATCTGATGCATAATGGAGAACGATTAGGCGGCGGTGAATTAAAATCCATTAATGGGAAAGATTTTACCATTGAGTATGTCATTCCAAAAGCTAAAATTGCCTCAATAAAATCAAATCAGTTACAATTGGATGCCAATTTTATTGCAGATGGAGTAACTTATAATAAAAATAAGGTATTAATTCAGTACCCGCATTTACCTGCCTTACAATATTTTGCGCCTGCAACGGTAACCGTAATGAAAGGAGATATTCAGGTGAATGTTAAAAAAGTAGGTTACATAGAAGGTGCAGGTGATTTCATTCCTGAATTTTTACGCATTGCAGGAATTCAGGTAGATGTCTTGAAAGACGAAGATTTTTATGGCAACTTAGATGAATTCGGCGGAAACGGTAGTCAAAACAAGCTTGCACAATATGACGCCATCATATTGGGTGTTCGTGCCAATAACACAGAGAAAAAGTTGGGTCGCTGGATGCCTTTTTTATGGTCTTATGTAAAAGCCGGAGGTAATCTGGTTATGCAGTATAACACAAACCAAGATACAACGGTTGACCAATTGGGAATGTATAATTTCAATATTGCTAATAAGCGGGTTACCGAAGAAAATGCGGAGGTTAAATTTTTAAATCCAAATCATAAATTACTGAATTTTCCGAACAAAATAACTGCTGATGATTTTAAAGGCTGGGTACAGGAGCGTGGCGCTTATTTCCCAGCTCAATGGGACTCAGCGTATGAACCGCTTTTTGAAATGCACGATACCGGTGAAGAGCCTCTGAAGGGATCAACCTTATATGCAAAATACGGAAAAGGTAATTTTATTTATACACCTTTGGCATTTTTCAGACAGTTGCCTGCGGGAAATGTTGGTGCGGCACGCTTATTTTTAAACTTTTTATCTGCACAGAAAAACTGATGAACAATCAACTTAAAAATTGGAATATCTGGTATATACTATTAGCAGTTGCATTAGTAGTTCAGATCGTATTTTATTATTTGTTTACTAAATTTTGGGCATGAGTACAATAGATTGGACCGTTCTTATTTTCACACTTGTTGCAGTGGTGGTTTATGGCGTATTTATTGGTCGTGGTCAAAAAAGCAACGCATCATACCTGAAGGCAGATAATAAAATGCCCTGGTACATTGTGCTTATCGGTATTATGGCAACGCAGGCAAGTGCTATTACGTTTCTTTCGGCACCGGGTCAGGCTTACACAGACGGGATGCGTTTTGTGCAGTATTACTTTGGTTTGCCGTTGGCGATGATTGTGATTTGTATTACTTTCATTCCGATTTTTCAGCGTTTAAATGTATATACGGCTTATGAATATTTAGAAAATCGTTTTGATAAAAAAACAAGGGTTCTCACTTCACTGCTTTTTCTTTTTTCCAGAGGCTTGTCAACGGGAATCAGCATTTACGCTCCGAGTATCATCTTATCAAGCGTTTTAAACTGGGATATTTATTTGACCAATGTTTTAACGGGTGGAATTCTGTTGATTTACACCTATATTGGCGGTGCAAAAGCAATTGCTCACACCCAAAAAATACAGTTTCTTATTATTCTGGGTACCATGGCTTTTGCAGGTTATCTGCTTATTCAAAATATGCCTAATGGAATTGGTTTTAAAGATGCACTTTATCTCGCAGGGAAATCTGGAAAGCTTAACGTAATCACCACAGAATTCGATTGGAAAGATAAATACAATATTTGGAGCGGACTGATTGGTGGTTTTTTTCTGGCACTTTCTTACTTCGGTACCGACCAAAGTCAGGTCGGGAGGTATATCACAGCGAAAGACAATACCAATGCAAAAATGGGCTTGCTGCTGAACGGTTTGGTTAAAATACCGATGCAGTTTGCTATTCTGCTTATTGGTGCTTTGCTTTTTGCATTTTTTTCTCTAAAACCTGCTCCGATTTATTTTAATGAACGCTCTTATCAAAATCTGAAGGAAACACAACCTGAACAGGCTGCAGTATTTGAAAAAGAGCATCAGGATTTACAAACAAAATTTAATTCAGAATCGAAAGAAATTTTAAAGCTAAAAGAAACTCAATCTCCTCAACTTAACAAAACAATTCAGGATTTTAAAAATACACAAACCGAAGTAAAAGCGCTTCACGGAAGGGTAGAGGAAGCTATTAATAATTCAAACTATAATGCTGAGAAAACAGATACCAATTACATTTTCCTGTATTTTGTGAAAAACACCTTGCCTGTCGGGATGATCGGTTTACTGTTTGCCGTCATTTTTCTAGCCAGTTGGGGTTCAATTTCCGCAGCGCTGAATTCCCTTGCCGCCTGCTCACTGAAAGATGTTCATTTGATATTTAAAAAAGAAACTCTAGATGATGCAACCGAATTGAAGTACAGTCGTCTGCACACTTTAGCGTGGGGTATTTTCTCAATCGGTGTAGCGATGTTTGCCACTCAAATGGGTTCACTTATTGAAGCGGTCAATGTATTAGGTTCTCTTTTCTACGGCCCGATATTGGGGATTTTTCTTGTCGCTTTTTATTATAAAAAAATCGATGGGGCGAATGTATTTATCTCTGCAATTTTATCAGAAATTACGGTGATTGCCATTTACAATTTCGATATTGTTTCATTCCTCTGGCTCAATGTGATTGGAGCTGCAGCAGTTATTATATTTTCGTCAATCGGGTTACTATTTTATAAGCAGAAAGCATTAACTTCGTAACGCATAAGTATAAAATACATACAACAAAATATTATGAAAACAATCATTAAAACTGCTACTGTACTTTTTGCTACAATGGCAATTTCAGTAAATGCATTTGCGCAGGAAGCTAAAAAACCTGCCAGTCCTCCGGCTACTGCTACGGGAAAGATTAAAGATGCAACCATTACAATTGCCTACAGCAGTCCTTCTGTTAAAGGTCGTACAATCTGGGGTGGTTTGGAAGCTTATGATAAAGTTTGGCGTGCAGGTGCGAATGAAGCAACGACTTTCGAAACCAATAAGGACATTACCGTACAGGGCAAAAAACTGCCAGCAGGTAAGTACAGCTTTTTCTTAATCCCTAAAGAAAGCGGAACCTGGACTGCGATTTTTAACAAAGAGCCAAAGCAGTGGGGCGCTTATAAATACGAAGAAGCTAAAGATGCTTTACGTGTTGATGTAAAAATAAAACCTTTACCAGCAACACAGGAAACTTTAGTGTATAAAATAAACAATAAGGGATTCACAATGGATTGGGATAAAATCTCAGTTCCTGTAGAAATCAAATAAATTGAAATATTTAGAAATTAAATCCCGTTTATGCGGGATTTTTTTTGTTTATAATTTAAATATTGCTTTAATGATTAAAGTTATAAATTCCGGTTATTGTTTAGAACAGCTTTTAGAATTGAAAATTAAAATAGTAAATCCTTAGTTGGCTTTATTATTCTTGTACCCACATTTGGTTAGAAGATTTAGTAAGAATTTCTCAAATTTAATTTTAGTTTTAAAAGATTATTATGAAATTAAAAGGTATATATAAACACTTTGTTACCCGATATGATAATATTTTAAAGTATTAAGTTGATTATAATAGATTATAACAAATTAGAAGAGCTAGGTCAAATTACGTGACGATTAAATAAAAAAAGTGAATCAATTTTGATTCACTTTTCATTTGTATATATTTAAACTAAGCCTCAATAAACTCCAAAAGGTCTTTATTAATCGTCGCTGCTTCCGTAGTCGGCATTCCGTGAGGGAAACCAGGATATGTTTTTATTGTTCCGTTTTTCAATAATTTGATTGATTTCAACGCCGCATTTTGATAAGGAACAATCTGGTCATCTTCGCCGTGAAGCACCAAAACCGGAAGATCAACATTTTTCAAATCCTCAGTGAAATTAGTTTCAGAAAACGCTTTGATTCCGTCGTAATGAGCTACGATTCCACCCATCATTCCTTGTCTCCACCAGTTTCTCTGTACACCTTCTTTCACATCTGCACCTTCTCTGTTGTAACCGTAGAAAGGGAAAGTCAAATCGATGTAAAACTGTTGTCTGTTGTTCAAAGTCTGGTCTCTGATGCCATCAAAAACTGACATCGGAACACCATCAGGATTTTCATCACTAGCCACCATAATTGGAGGTACTGCACTGATTAAAACTGCTTTTTTAGCTCTTCCATTAGCATATTTATTCACATAACGGATCACTTCGCCACCACCAGTTGAGTGACCGATGTGAACCACATCTTTCAAATCTAAGAATTCAACCAATTCAGCTGCGTCAGAAGCATATTGCTCAATGGTATGATTGTAAATATCCTGACTGGAACGGCCGTGACCTCTTCTGTCGTGCGTCACCACTCTGTACCCTTTTTGTAAAAAGAAAATCACCTGTGCGTCCCAATCGTCTGATGATAAAGGCCATCCGTGGTGAAACATCAAAACTGGTCCTTCGCCTTGGTCTTTGTAAAAAATCTCTGTTCCGTCTTTTAATTTAAGTGTGCTCATTATTTTAATTTTTTAATGTTGTGATTAATTTATTTTAATATTTTGTTGTCTTAATTCTTTAGCAAATGTAGGATGGTTCAATTCGTTTCTCGTTAATCTAGTTTAATATCGTACATTTTTTATGATTTTTTATTTGGGCAGCTTTATCCGCCTTCCGTTCACGCTTTTTTTGTCATTGCAAAAAACGTAAAGTAATAAGTTGAACTATTCAGCAATCGCAATGACAAAAAAGAGCTCCACTCAAGTCGGGCTGCAGATTCGGTATAACACGATTTGATTTCAGAAATTAACTTAAGTGTTCTTATTTACGCTATGATAGAAACTTATATTTACTTAAGTGTCAAAAAATATTTTGTAGTTTAACTCTCAGTATTCTCCCTCAAAAGCTCAAATAAATCCTCCGCGCCACCGTCGAATTTCTTTCCATTCACGAAGAAAGAAGGTGTTCCGTTCACGCCGCTCATAATTCCGCTTTCAAAATCCGAATCAACTTTGTCTGCCAGTTCATTACTTTCCAAATCCTTTTCAAATTGAGGAATGTTCAGTTTTAATTGTTCCGCCAGCTTCATTAGTAAGTTTTCATTCAAATCTCTCTGGTTTTCATAAATTGCATCGTGCATTTCCCAGAATTTCCCCTGAAGATTGGCTGCTTCTGCTGCGATAGCCGCCGGTCTTGCATATTGGTGCATTTCAGACAATGGAAAGTTTCTGAAAACAAATTTGATTTGACTCCCAAATTCTTTCATCAATTCTTTCAGAACCGGATAAGCGGCACCACAATATGGACATTGATAATCGCCATATTCTACAATCACAAGGTTGGCTTCTAAGTTGCCTTGTGAGTGGTCAGCTTGGCTGACGTTTGGTTTTAGTGACATAATTTATTTGGTGTTAAGGGTTTCTAAAGCGTCTAAAATTCCGTCTGCTCCTGGATTAATTGCCGTTGGTGACAGATAACTCCATTCGATGATGCCATCTTTATTAATGACGAAAAGTGCGCGTTTACATTCGCCTTCTTCGTCATCATACACGCCATATTGTTTTGCAATTTCTCCTTTAGCTTCAAAATCTGCGAGTAATGGAAAGTGTAAATTTCTTGATTGCGAAAATGCCAAATGACACCATTTGCTGTCCACAGAAATTCCAAAAATCTCTGCATCA
The DNA here is from genome assembly GCF_031118795.1 of Chryseobacterium sp. CFS15. Lineage (NCBI taxonomy): Bacteria > Pseudomonadati > Bacteroidota > Flavobacteriia > Flavobacteriales > Weeksellaceae > Chryseobacterium > Chryseobacterium sp. CFS15. Next base: position 453,363 of record NZ_JAVHYL010000002.1, read on the forward strand.
TATTTCTTGAAAAACTTCAAAGTTTCATTATACAAAGCCATTTGGTCGCTGCAAACCGGACTCCAATCTGCGGGATAAAAAGCAAGGATGACATTCTTTCCTTTGAACTCTGAAAGTGTAATTTTCTGGTCGGGCGTCGCATACAAAGTGAAATCTGGCGCAACATCGTTTTTTTGTAACATAGTATTAGTTTTTAAAGTTAATTTTTGAAATCAGTAATCCACAAATCATTAGTAATAATGCAGGAATTATCAAGGTTCGTTTTCCAAAATAATCGAGTAGGAAAGGAGCGATAAACGCCCCTGATAAAAAGCCAATCCACAAAAGCAAAAGATGAATAGCGTTGGATTTATACTCTTGTTTTTCTACTTTATCATCTGTCATCGTCAGCATTGCGGTATTCATTGCCAGGCTGTTCAGAGTTCCTGTCACGAAATCTGTATTCACCTTTTGGTTTCCAACAGAAGTCACAATCGTATTCATCAATCCCATTGAAAATCCGACAATTGCAATGGATAACAAATTATTGATATCATAAAAATAAGCAATAATTGAATAGAAAATAAGAATACCGGAAACTAAGTAAAATGTTAATATTTGGTTCTTAATCCTCTTCCACAATGAAAGACAGGTTCCGGCGTAAATTCCTAGTAAAAAACAACTTATGACTGTAATTGAGGTAGTAATGATTCCAGATTTCCCCGTTGAAATTGCCGCTCCCAGTGAAGTGGTATTTCCACTCATAAAAGAGACGTACGTTTTCCATTGAATCAGTCCTGTTGCATCAATATAACCTGCAATTAAAGCTAAAAATATCGCCAATCTCTCTTGCATCTTAATCGAATCAGATGAAGCGGAAGTGTTTGTTTTGATGACGGAATTATCCATTATTTCGAGAGATTTAATTCTAATCTTATTTCTTAGGCTGAATGAAGACTTTCTCAGTTGGGAATTTTTCGATTTCGCCTTCTTTCAAACCAAAATTGGTTACAACAACATCTTTTGGATTTCCCGCCAGCCATTCGCTCAAATCAATCGATTCATATTTTCCGCTGTTGAAGCCAATCAGAATTCTACAAACCGTATCGCCTGTATTTTTGATGTAATGTCCGGCTCCCATTGGAACATAACCCACATCTCCTGCACTGAATTGTTCTGTAACGCAAGTAGATTCTGCAAGGAAAACCGACATTTCGGCCTGTCCTGAAATAAAATATTGCCATTCGTCCGCATTCGGATGCCAGTGCATTTCTCTTAAAGCGCCGGGTTGCAATTCTAAAATAGAACCCGACATTGTACTGCTGATAGGGAATTCTTTACTCGTAACCAATCTTTGTAAACCTCCGCCCGGAACGATTCTCGGCTGTTGAGAGTGCAATGGATAACGATGGAAACTCGTTAATTCGATGTCAGATTCATTCGGACGAGCAGCTGCATTGAATGACATTTCATCCGGAACAATTCCCGCTGCGAAATAGGCTTCTTTCTGCGGCAAAGCTGCGACTTCTTCTAAAGTTAAACCTAAATTCTGAGCCACAATTTCGGGTGGTACAGACGAAACAAAATCTGTCACGCTGAACGTATGGTCTTCAGAAAAATTACCGTTATCAAAAATCAAAATGAAATGACATTCTTCCGTCCCAGTCGCCTGAATCGAGTGACCGTAACCTTTTGGAAAATACCAAACATCGCCCGGTTCAAAATTGTCTGTATAGCTATGTCCATCGGGATGAATAATCGTTGTACGAACCGTTCCCGAAATCACATAAGCCCATTCAGCAGCGTTAGCGTGCCAGTGCAGTTCTCTCATACTTCCTGGTTGCAGTCTCATAGAAACGCCGGCGATGCCGATAGAAGCAGGGAAATCTTTTACAGAAGCGCCTCTTGTAGTTCCGCCGTCGTTGGTTCTTGGTTCTTTTTTTTCTAATTCGTATTTGAAACTTAATGATGCAGTATTCATAATGATAAGTTTTTGTGATGAATGATAGTTTGTCTTTATTTCTACTGTAAAGCTACCTCGGAATCAAAGGATTTTGAAGTGTTTTTCGGTGAATGGGCAAAATGAGTCGGTGGGAATTTGAAAGAGATAGTTGGTGAATTGTTAGGATGCCACGAATGCACGAATTTTTTTATACAAGTCCGTTTTAATCATAACACTAAAATCATCATTCATTTTGTAGTTCCATAGTAATCTAAACTACTTTATTTTCAGTGTGTTGAGATTCCTCCGGAATGACAAACAAACTGTTAAAAACTAATTTATTACAAATTACGGATAATCATATTTTGTAAATCAAAATCGGAATTTAAAATACTTTCATCAAATTAATTCGTGCATTCGTGGCTGTTAGCATTTATCTTTAGAGTAGATAAAAGACAAAAGAGTTTCAATTTTGAATTTTATTAATTACAAGAATCGTAAGCAAGTCGATTTCAATAATAAAAAATCCTTCACAATTTGCATTGAGAAGGATTAAAATTTGGGTCAGATTATTATTAAATCTATGTATTGCTTTATCTCACAAGAATAATTTTACCTGTATGCGAACCGTCTTCAAGCAGTCGGTGTGCTTCTGCAGCTTCCGAGAAAGGAAATGTTTTATAAATGACAGGTCTGAACTTTTTAGATTCAATCAAAGGCCAGACATTTTTCTGAATCTCTTTGGCCAATTGTTTTTTGAACTCATATTCCCGACTTCTCAAAGTACTTCCTGTAACAGTCAAACGCTTTGTCAGTACTTTCCAAATGTCTAAATCTACGTGACTGCCACTTACCGCATTGATGTGAACCAATCTGCCTTCAGGTTTTAGAATGTTGATGTTTTTGGCCAGATAATCACCGCCAATCATATCCAGAATGACGTCGACACCTTCATTTTGCAATTCGGTTTCAAAATTCTGGGTCTTATAATTAATGTAAGAATCTGCGCCGAGTTCAAGACATTTCCGGCCTTTTTCATCAGAACCAACTGTGACAATTACTTTTGAACCCAATGTATGAGCAATCTGAATGCCTGTGATTCCAATCCCGCTGTTTCCGCCGTGGAGCAAAAAGGTTTCTCCCGGTTGAAGATTTCCTCTCTGAAAAACATTGGACCAAACCGTAAAAACTGTTTCCGGTAAGCTTGCCGCCTCAGCAAAACTTAAATCTACCGGAACTGGTAAACATTGACCTTCTCGCACAGCGACATATTCTGCGTAACCGCCACCTGCTAAAAGTGCACAAACTTTGTCGCCAACGGTAAAATCTACGACATCAGGACCGCATTTTACAATAGTTCCGGCAACTTCCAATCCCGGAATTTCGGCGGAAGCTCCTTCCGGTGCAGGATAATTTCCTTCACGCTGAAAAACATCGGAACGGTTGAGCCCGGCTGCTTTCACTTCGATTAAAACTTCGTCTCCGGATATTTCGGGAGTAGGGTATTCCTGTAATTCCAATACATCAGGACCTCCAGGTTTTGTAATAACGATTGCTTTCATTTCTTTTAATTTTAATATCAGATTTATTTCAAACTCTCTTCCAGGTCAGTTTGTGAGTCACCAACCTCGAATTGCTGGTGAACGGTTTTTCACTTTCAAGATGCAGAAAACCATCTTTAAAGATAACGATTCTATTCTGCGTTTGCCCTGTCCAATTAGGGAAAAGCGAGATGTACATCGTGTGGCTCACCAACTGTTTTTCATCATCAGTTTTGAACGGCCCCGAATACGCAAGATAGGTTGAGCCTTCCTGTGTATATTCTTCCGGCGTGGCATTAGTCCAGTGTTCCTGATGAAAGTTTTCCCGATGCGTATCCATAATTTGTGCCGACATATAGCCGTCAGGATTGTAAATAATCAGTCCTTTCGGATTTTCGCCCATCGGATGCGTGATTTCTCCGCCGTTGACAGGAACTTCGATGAGTTCTACCAAAGTCCAGCTTCCTACAAGTTTTTCAAAAAGTGTTTCCATAACTTTAAATGAAATGAGCGTACCGAAATACGCCCATTATGTTTTTTGAATTAGAAAGGTTGATTGTATTTTCCGGTCAACGCTTTGTTTTCGATACTTTTTGCAAAGTTGGGCGTTTCTTCGTGATTGTGTGCATCGGAAGCAGCCTGTCTTGAAGCTGCAGCATCAGCCAGATTTAGGTTGTGTTCTTTTAAATATTCAAACATTTCAGGAGTGGCTGTTGCGTGAATTTCGTTGGTGTACAAGGTCGTGTTATCATCAATTTTTGTGGCTTTCAGTTCCCATAAAACCTGAACTTTGGTACGGCCACCTTTGGTAATAGAATCTGAGATGGATAACATTCTGCAGTAATCCGGACGGTGTTCTACCGCCACATAATGCTGAACCATCAAAGCATCTCCAATTGTTTCGACGTTTAAAGAAACCGGTTCGCCATCATACGTAGTCGAAATTGCTGCTCCGATGTGCTGAGTAGAGCATCTTTGATATTCTGCATCGGGAAGATTTAATAACCAATCTTCGATGTTAACTTTTTCAATTGGGGCATTGATAATCGCTGTAACGGTAGAGTGAGATAATGCGTTTTCTGGTGTTTGAATAATTTCCATAATGTTTAAAGTTTAAGTGTTTGTATATGTTAATTTGATGGTATAAAGCTACATTCAACAAATTTCAAAATCAATTGGTGTTCGATGAACAGGCGGAAAGTGTCGTTGAATGAGAAAATAAGATGGTCATATTCCGTAGACTATTTATGTAAAATAAAAAGTTGTTTATTCCAAACAGGGTTGTTTTAAACAAATGTAAAATGCATTTTGTTTCAAACGGTTTGCGGGAAACAATCTGCAATGTTATTTGGTTCCAAACAAGGTTATTCTAAATAAATGTAAAATGCATTTTGTTTCAAACGGTTTGCGGGAAACGGTCTGCAATGTTATTCGGTTCCAAACAGGGTTGTTTTAAACAAATGTAAAATGCATTTTGTTTCAAACGGTTTGCGGGAACCAATCTGCAATGTTATTTGGTTCCAAACAAGGTTATTTTAAATAAATGTAAAATGCATTTTGTTTCAAACGGTTTGCGGGAAACAGTCTGCAATGTTATTTGGTTCCAAACAAGGTTATTTTAAATAAATGTAAAATGCATTTTGTTTCAAACAAGTTGCAGGAAACAAACTGCAAAATAATCTTGACTTACCGAAAACAAAACACACAGTTTGTCATTACGTAGGAAACCTAATGAAGTGGTTCGATGAAGTGAATCTAGGCAGTTTAGATTCTTTCAGAATGACAAAAAATGGCACAAAAAAATCACTGGAAAATTCCAATGATTTTAAATAGATTTAGATGAATATTCAATATTTATAAAGCCATTTCCTAATCAGCTTCGTATAATTTGGCATCACGACGTAAATCACCAGAAAAACCAGACAGCCGGTACTCACTAACGTATCAAAATAACGATTGGCAGGAATATTCATTAATCTTAAAGAGGGCAATAATAACAATTGCATCAAGAGCGACAAAGGAAAAATGGCAGACCAGGTCGCCAGATATTGTTTCCATCGGACAGGAACTTTGGTGTCTGTTTTTTCGCCATAGAACAAAAAATCCAACCCGGATTTGATTTCGTAATTATCTTCTTTTGTGAATAATGGATGGGCTTTATCAATCAATTTTCTTCTGGTCAGATTCCATCCAGCTTCTGAGATTTTCAATGGTATCAAAGCGGATAATCACCGTGTAAACAAACGTCAGATCGGGAATCGGACGAATGATTTGCCAGTCGATAAAACCTTTGGCACTTTTGGAAACGGGCAGAATTTCATCCAGCCATTTTTCATATTCGGTTTTTTTTCCGGCCAAAACGTGATGTGTGATAACTACAGATGCGCCTTGAGTTTCCATAATGAGATTGGTTTTTAATTAATTTAATGATCGATGGCTTGCATAAATAATTTTGTTTCAAAGAAAGATTTCAGCAAAACATCTTCTAGTTCTTCCAAAGTTTTTTCTGATGCCGGATTTTCTTCGGTTGTTAGTTCTAAAATATCTAATTTTTCCTCTAATAGAGGAAGCAAACCCATTATCGCAACACTCGATTTCAAATCGTGTGCTTTCAATTTTAGTAATTCGAAATCTTTGTTTTCATAAGCCAGTTTCAGTTCCTGCAAATGAGTCGGGACATTATCTGAAAACTGCTGCGTCACGGTTCTTTCAAAATTTTTGTCGCCATTGCTGATAGACTTCAAATAAGTAAGGTCTATGAACTCGTAATTAGAAGATGTTTCTTCAGCTTTTGTTTCCGTTTTTACGTTTTCTTTCAGTCCGAAATTTGAAATTAGTTTGAATAAGTCTTCCTCTATGATAGGTTTTGAAATGTATTCGTTCATTCCACGGCTCATACATCTTTCACGTTCACCTGCCAAAGCGTGTGCGGTCATTGCGATGATTGGCGTGTTCAGTTTAAGTTCTTCACGGATTGTTTGTGTGGCCACGTAACCGTCCATTTGTGGCATTTGGATGTCCATTAAAACCAAATCACAGTCGTTGTTTCTGAGAAATTCTACTGCTTCCAGACCATTGTTTGCAGTTTCAAAATCGACGTTCCATTGTGAGAGAAGATGCTTCATCAGATTTTGATTGATAGCGTTATCATCCACGATTAGCACTCTCAAAGGTGTATTTGTTTTGTCTTTAAAATAATCTATATCAATTTTAGGAATTACATTAAGCTGTTCTTTCGCAATTGTGTAAGGAATATAAAAATGGAAAGTGGTCCCTTTTCCCTGTTCGCTTATCACTTCGATATCGCCGTTCTGCAACTGAATCAGGCTTTTCACAATCGATAAACCAAGTCCGGTTCCTCCGTAATTTCGTGTCGTTGAATCTTCACCCTGATTGAATCTTTCAAAGACTTCAATGAGTTTTTCTTTATCAATTCCGATTCCCGTGTCAGAAACTTTAAAGCCCACAATGACTTCGTTTTCGGTCTGTTGTTTATTGTAAATTTCGATATTGATAGTTCCCTGATGCGTAAATTTGATGGCATTTCCGATGAGGTTGACCAGAATCTGAGTCAGTCTTGTGGCGTCGCCATTCAAAGTATCAGGAATTGAGGTGTCGATTTTGCTGGAAATCGTCAATCCTTTTTCTTTGGCGCGTTCCATAAAAAATGTTTCAACAGAGTTCGCTAGTCCACTGATGCTGAATATGCCTTTGGTAATGCGCATCATACCGGCTTCGATTTTTGATAAATCGAGAATATCATTAACAATTGCCATCAGATTCTCTCCTGAACGCTGAATTGACGAGACAAATTCTTTAGAGGTTTCATCCAAAGGTCTTTTTTGTAAAAGGTTTGTAAAGCCCAGAATTCCGCTCAAAGGAGTTCTGATTTCGTGGCTCATATTGGCTAGGAAATTTTCTTTGGTCTGTGCGGCAACCGATGCTTTTTTCTCCGCAACATCCAATTCCTGAATCAACAATCGCTGACGTTTGAACTGACGTAGAATGTGATAACCGACAATTGAACCGCTTAAAATCAAAAGAATCAATAAGGAAATATCATATAACCTTGCTTTTTGTCCCATCGCTTCAGTCTCTTTGCTGAGGTCAACCATATGAAGTTTTCGGCTTTCGTAAATTTTTGCAGTGATAGAAGTGATTTCGTTCGAAATTTTTCTAGCTCTCGGGTTGGCAATGGAAGTGTTGTCGTCCATATTTCCAAGGGTGTGGTAACGAAGCAATAATTTATCCTTCGTTGTTTTCTTTTCCATTGCAAGAACGCTCAATCTATGAATCAGCTTTTCTTCTACGCCATCTGAATTGTCTTTGGAAAGTGAATCCAGAAAGTTTTCTATCTGATTAATTTTCTGGTCGATTCCTTCAAGATGAGTGGTGTCATTGGTTGCTATGGAAGCTCTGATTCTGCTTTCAACGCCGAGAATATCACGGTCGATTTCACGCAAATGATTACTTGAACGCAACTCGTTCAGAAGTCTGTTGTTATTTTTAATAAGTTCTTTGGTATTTTTAGCTGAGTTGATTTGAACCGCTATCAATAGGAGAGAACCCGCAATAAATGTGAGGATGATGAAATAGCTGAACCGTCTGTTTCCCATTACTGAGGATATTTTTTTCATAAGCGTTTATACTTATTTTGAATTGTTAAAACCACCCGTCAAAAATTCTTTCGAATTTTCGCCACCCCCTCCAAGGGAGGGGAATTTTACATTCGAATTGGAACGTCGAATTGTCACAGCCCGACTTGAGCGGAAATCCTTTTTTGCTTTGAATTAATTTCCATTTAAAACTGAAATCGTCTGCAAAAAAGATTGGGAGCGGAAGGCGGATAAAGCTGCCCAAATAAATAATTAATAAATCTGGCTAATTCTAAAAAACATTCATTCTGGTGTTGAGCGCTCTTCTGTACGCATCTGCAACGGGAATGAATTTTCCGTTTATCATAATTCCGCCGTCCTGAAGGGTGTCTATCTTGCCAACCGAAACGATGTAAGAGCGATGAACTCTGATAAAATGGTCTTTCGGGAGACGTTCTTCCGCCGTTTTCATCTTGCCGTGGATGGCGAACATTTTTTCCCGTGTGTAAAACTTCACGTAATCGCCCATTGCCTCTGCATAAAAAATATCGTCGAGCCTCAAACGCCTTGTGATATTGGAATCTCTTACGAAAAGGAACTCATCTTTGGTCACTTCAACATCTTCTTTTCTGCTTTCCAAAATCGATTGTGCTTTGCTTACCGCCTGTAAAAATCTTGCAGGCATTACGGGTTTCAGGATGTAATCTGCGATATTCAGTTCGAAAGCTTCGAGTGCGTAATCCTTATTTGAAGACGTAAAAATAATGATGATATCTTTTCCTGCAAGGTTTTTGGTGAGTTCGATTCCGGTCATTTCCGGCATTTCGATATCGAGAAATATCAAATCTACCTGATTGTTCTGCAAATGATTGTAAGCTTCAATCGCGTTGGAATATTCGTTGACAATCGTCAAATTCGGGACTTGTTTTGCCAAATGTGCGAGCGTGGTTCTTGCGATATCGTTATCATCAACAATCAAGGCTTTCATAGGGATAGTTTATTATGGTTGACACAAATATAATTATTCCTTTTCTTATTTTCTTTAATTTCTGAAGTAAGAACGAATCATCCAGGCCATTTCTTCGTGCGTTTCTATCAGGCTTGTGATGAAGTCGCTGGAACCGTAATCTTTGTATTTTTCAGCGAAAGGTGTAACATTTCCTCTTAGAAAATCGATGATGCTTTCGTGGTCTTTTAGTAAATCTTTCATAAAACCTAATCCGTCATTGGTTCTTTCGCTGTATTCTGTAAGGTGGGTTAATTCAAGATAGATTTTCATTGTGGCAGGTGCGTAATGTCCGATTTTTCTTAGACGTTCTGCAACGCTGTCAATCAACCCGTCCAACTGTTTGTACTGTTCTTCAAAGAAAATATGGTTGGCGTGGAAATTATCGCCAGTCACGTTCCAATGGGCATTTCTGGTTTTGATGTAAAGTACAGTTTCGTCAGCTAATAATTTTGCCAATTCTTCTGCAACAGCTTCTGTGCTTTGCTCTGTAAGTCCGATGTTTGTTTTCATAATTTTAAGATTTAAGTAAGAGCGGTATTGCTCTTTTTCTGATGTAAAGTTCAGAATGAATCTTAAAAAAATGATGACTTTTTCGGTGAATGGGCAAAATGAGTCGGTGAATTCAATTTTTAATAAAGTTTCATAAGTAATAGAAAAATTATATAAAATGTGATTTATTAAACTGGTTAAATGTCCAGCATTTTTATCGTTATAAATTGTTATATCAAAATTAAACAATCAACAAAAAAGGAACAGATTATTAGTACTAGGACAGCGTTAACATCAATGAAAAGAACTTTTTTGTAGCGATGTTGAAATCATCAATAAAAATAATGTACCTAAAAGATGCATTTTAGGAATGATGTAAAAAAAAATTAACTTTTGTGCAAAAAATGAATATTTGAATAGATTTTATTAAAGTTTTATAAAACATTATTCTGCTATGCTCTGGCATAAAAAACAAAAAAAACAGCTCCATTTAGATTAAAATGGAGCCATTTGGCTGTGTGTGACCTCGACAGGATTCAAACCTGTAACCTTCTGAGCCGTAATCAGATGCGCTATTCAGTTGCGCCACGAGGCCTTGTTTAAAGGTTTGCAAATATAATACTTTTTTAGTTTCTTTGAAAGATGAAAGCAAATTTTTTACTGATAATCGCATTTTTATTTCTAACCAACTGTAAAAGAGAACAAAAAATATCGTCCCCCGATTGGGAAGTGATTTCTTCTAGACTCCAGTTTAAGGATGATGATGGGAAATTAGATGTGAAATCGGGTAATTTTACTTATAGTTTTGAAAAAAATAAAGTTCCTTTCCATAAAATTATACTTTTGAATGCAAGTTTGATGGGCTTTGTTTCTGAATTAGAAGCCGAAAATGTAGTGATCGGAATTGCAAGTCCCGAATATATTTACTCAGAAAAAATTCACGGTTTAATAAAATCGGGAAAAATTCAGAATGTCGGAAATGAACAGAAATATGATGTCGAAAAAATAATTTCTATGAAACCTGATGCAATTTTCACCAACTACATTGCGAGTTTTGATAATACCTACCAGCTTTTGAAAAACAATAATATTCAGGTGATCTTTTTGGATGAATATATGGAGCAAAGTCCGATGGTGAAAACTTCATACATCAAACTTTTTGGGAAACTTTTAGGAAAAGAAAAAGAAGCGGAAGAAAGATTTAACCAAATTCAGAAAAATTATAATGATTTAAAAAAAATAGCTTTACAATCAACGTCAAAGCCTAATATTTTGGCGAACGAAATGTATGGCGATGTTTGGTATATGCCGGGTGGAAAAACATTTACAGCCAATTATATTGCAGATGCAAACGCTCATTATATTTTAAGAGATAATACTGAAGAAAAAGCTGTAACGATGAGCTTTGAAGAGGTTTTTGCAAAATCTAAAAATATTCAGTTCTGGGTAAACGCAGGAAATCATTTATCGAAAAAAGAGATGCTGAATATTAATCCGTTTTATGGAAAGCTAGACGTTTTCAACAAAGGAAAAATCTATGGTGTTTCAGGAAGAGAGAAGCAGAAAGCTAATGATTTTTTTGAAAGTGGAGTAGTGCGTTCAGACGTTGTTTTAAAAGATTATATCAAAATATTTCATCCTGAGCTTTTGCCCGGTTATCAATTGACTTATATGAACGAAGTACTGTAACTCGCAGTATTTTTATACTTTTGCGTTAAGTTTTTAGCATATGTGGAAAAAAATAAAACAGTTTATTTTTATTGTTCTGATTTTGAATGTGGTTTTTATTGTTTGGGGAAGGTTTTTTAATCCACCCATTACGATTACACAGATTGGTGGTCTTTTTGAGTACGGAAAACTGCACCGTGATTACATTTCTTACGATGAAATGGGAGTGAACGTAAAAAAAGCCGTCATTGCCTCAGAAGATCAGAAATTTTTTAATCATAACGGTTTTGATTATACAGCGATCGAAAAAGCCATGAAAAATAATGAAAAAGGAAAAAAACTGAGAGGCGGAAGTACTATTTCACAGCAAACGGCTAAAAATGTTTTCCTTTGGCAAGGCAGAAGTTGGGTGAGGAAAGGGCTGGAAGCGGTTTATACATTCATCATCGAAAAGGTTTGGTCTAAAGATATTATCTTGGAAAGATACCTGAATTCTATTGAAATGGGGCAGGGTGTTTTCGGGGTGGAAGCTGCTGCACAGTACTATTTTGGGAAGCCTTCCAAAGATCTTAATACTTCAGAAGCAGCATGGATTGCCGCTGTTTTGCCTAATCCTAAAAAATACGATCCCAAAAATCCGTCCGCTTATCTGAGAAAGAAGCACAACTGGATTATGAGACAAATGAGGAATGTGAGTTTGAAATAGTATCTTTGCACCAATGAGACTGTTGAGTTCGAGCACAAAAAATTTTGAATCTGTCCTTAAAAAGTATTTTTCTTTTAAGAATGAGACTTCTTCATTGGAGCCTTTAGCAGAGTTTTTAGAAGCAATAAAAAAGACAGATTTTAAAAATGTTCTTGATTTTTTAAAATCAAATCCGAGCTCTGCAAATCACTTCAGACATTATCTTTTTACTATTTTTGAAGAAAGGCCGTTCAATCTTTCTTTAACGGAGGCCAATATTCTCTCGGAAAACGCTTTCTTTCCCGAACTTAAAAAAAGGATATTAAATAAAATTTTACCGCCGGTAGAACACGAAAAAACAGTTTGGTATGTTATTGATAATGTCAGTTTCAGTCCAAAAAAAGATATTGAATATCTGCACAATATTCCTGAAGATGAGGTTAATGAATTCCTGAATATTTTAGGAATTTCAGATTTCATCGAAAAAACAAACGTAAAAAGCGAACTTATATTTTCAATGAATATCCTTTCGTGGCGTGTCACGGGAATGGCTCTGGAAGTTGATGTCGTAAGAATGGCTCCTGAATATAGAAATTTTGATAATCCTTTTTTGGCATTACAAAACGAATTAGAAGCTTTAGCTGAAGATTTTAAAATCAATCCTGAGATTCAACTGCATTCCAAAGACAGCCGTTATAAGCAGATCAAAATTTATGCTGAGCAATGTCAGAATTTTGTAAATATCGCTTTTAAAAATTCTTCAAAATACGGTATTTCAGGAAAGATTAACCAATCTCTGCTTAAGATTCGCCAGCAGACACAGAGAATCTCTGAAATTGTCAATTTATTGATTATTGATCAGCATGAAGATGTTGTTATAAAATCTAAACAGTTGGTTTTTAATATTCTGAGCTACAAATCGCACAAGAATAATATTTCAGATCTTATCAATGACAGTACGCGTTTGATTTCGCATTTGATTACGAACCACACCGCAGAAACCGGAAGTCATTACATCACCTCAAGTCGCAAGCAGTACATGAAAATGTTTTATAAAGCAAGCGGCGGCGGAATTATTGTTGGTGCTTTATGCGTTCTGAAAATGCTGTATGGTTTTATGCCCGGCAGTGACTTTTTCCACGCATTTTTGTATTCATTAAATTATGCAATGGGATTTGTGATGATTTACCTTATGGGCTTTACTTTGGCAACAAAACAGCCTGCAATGACGGCTGCAACGATGACAAAAGTCTTGTCTGAACAAGAAACTACAAAACAAAATTATAATGAATTTGCTGATTTGGTTTCGAAATTATTCCGAAGTCAATTCATTGCTTTTGTGGGAAATGTACTTCTTTCCTTCCCGATTGCATTGCTGATTATTTATGGTTTGGATGTTTTCTTCTCTCAGAATCTGGCGGTAGAAAAATCGGACAGGTTGCTGAAAGATCTTGATCCTTTTAAATCTAAAGCAATTTTACACGCCTGTATTGCAGGGTTTTATCTTTTTATTTCAGGGATTATTTCAGGGAATATTGGGAATAACTCTGTGTTTTATCAGATTCCGGATCGAATTGCCAAGAATCTTCCTATAAGAAGGATGTTTGGAGCTCGTTTTGCGAAAAGTCTCTCAAAATATTACGCAAAAAACTGGGCTGGTATTATTTCTAATTTCTGGTTTGGAGTTTTCCTTGGTGCAACAGCGCCGGTCGGTCTATTTTTCGGTCTCGATCTCGATATTCGTCACATTACTTTTGCTGCAGGTAACTTTGCAATTGGTTTGTACGGAAAAGATTTTACTGTAGATTCTTCAGTTTTCTGGACTTCCTTTATAACCGTTTTCATCATTGGATTTTTCAATTTTCTGGTAAGTTTCAGTTTGTCAATGTTTTTGGCATTCCGCTCTAGAAAAATGAATTTTGGCGAAGTAAGGGAAATTTACCGTGCAATTTTTAGATATTTCGTAAGAAATCCGTTGAAGTTTTTCATCCCTTTGCAATCGACTTTTGATTTGAAAGCAAATAGTCTGGTACAGAATTCAATTCCTACAAAATCTGAAGATCAATAAATTTTTCTTCCCCAAATTTATCCTGAAACTTTTTTAGATAAATGCTTTTTCTCATTTTAAAATCATTTTTCAGCAATGGTGAATTAATTCTGATCTGAATAATTTTGTCGTCTATATTGACACTGACAATTTCCTGAAAAAGGCTTTCGTCAAGATAATCTTCCAAAAAATCTTTAATTTCAAAAGCAATCAGCTTATCTTCAAAACCATGAATTCTCGCAAAAGATTTTACCAGTTCAGAAGATTGGAATTCTCGTTTTTTATTTTTTTTCATCAGTATTTTCGATTATGTTGAGTTTCTAAGCCGTTGTTTTTGAATAAGTTTTCTAGTTTGAAGTAAAAATCATTGCATAATCCATTTATTTCTAATGATTTTTCTGAGGTATATTCTATTCTATAACATTCGAAGCAGATTTCTAGAAATTCAAAAACCTTGTCATTTTCATCATAAAATAAAACGGCATTTCGAGGAAAAAAACATTTGCTTACCTCACGCATATCGTTTGAAAATTTTCCACAAGTATTGTAAAGTAATTTTGACAACTCAAAAATTTCTACGAAATTTAGAGTTTTCGTGTCCTTAATTCCTTTTAGATTTTCATTTCCTAAAATATTTTTTAATTTAATAGGAAATGTTTGATTAGCAATTATATTTTTAATTATTGTAGAATCACCATCTTTTCCAACTGGAGGTAATGGAGTTGGAAATTCACTCACAAAATCCGTATTGTAAGATATGATTTTCACTTTGCTTGTTTTATTGAATGGATAAATGTTCAATAGCTCGTTAGTGGAAAATTTCTTTTGCCCAAATGAAAATGAAAAAAATAAAAAAAATATTATTAGTGAAAAATATTTCTTCATATCTCAAAAATTATACTCTCTTCATTTATTTTCTTCACAACACTTTCAGTACGTTCTCTGTGCGTATCTGTAATGAAAATCTGCCCGAAATTTTCCTGATTGACCAATTTAATCAACTGAGCAACTCGTGTATCATCAAGCTTATCAAAAATATCATCCAGTAAAAGAATGGGCGTTTTATTTGTTAATTCTTTTATCAAGCTCATTTGAGCTAATTTTAATGAAATTAAAAACGATTTTTGCTGTCCCTGAGAACCTATTTTTTTTATGAGAACGGAATCCATTTCAAAAAGCAAATCATCTTTATGAATTCCTTTTGAAGTGTAGGTCAGCATTCTGTCCCGTTCTAAACTTTCAATCAAGAGTTCACGAAATTTTCTGGCAGGCTGAGCGGAGTCGAAGCCTTCCAATAGATGAGATTCATAAATAACAGAAACACTTTCTTTTCCACCAGAAATAATCTGATAAAAATTCTGAACGATTGGGTTTAATTTTGCAACAAATTCTTTTCTTTTTTCAAAAATTTTGGTTCCGGATTTTGTGATCGGATCATCATAAATCTCCAAAGAATCTTTATCCCAGACTCTGTTTTTTGCAAAATATTTCAGTAAAGCATTTCGCTGTTGAATGGTTTTTTGATACTGAATCAAATCATAAAGATATCCGGAATCGGTCTGAGAAATCATCGAGTCTAAAAACTTTCTGCGGCTTTCCCCTGAATCTGAGATAAGATTTGAATCGTACGGAGAAATCATCACACTTGGCAAATAACCAATGTGATCGGCCATTTTGTCGTAGCTTTTATCATTCTTTTTTATAACTTTTTTAGCTTCTCTCGGCTGAGATATTTTTAAAGTATCTTCACTATCTTCATTCTGAATTTCAGCATCAAGGGTGAAAAAATCTTCATCTTTTTTGATGTTGTTTGTATCAGTATTTCCTAAAAAGCTTTTTCCGACAGAGAGATAATGCAGCGCATCGAGAATATTGGTTTTCCCAACCCCGTTGTTTCCTACAAAACAGTTTATTTGCGGGGAAAATTCAAACTTTTTTTCAGAATGATTTTTAAAATTGTAAAGGGTAAGTTTATTGATGATCATAATCCTAAAATTTCAGATAGTTTTTCAGGATTTTGGCGGTTATCCCAGAATGCCGCAATGTAAATAATATTCAATTTTCTTTTATAGATTAAGCTGTAATTTCCAAAGAATATATTTCTCAGATCAGAATTTGTAATTTTTTTTCCAATTTCCGGCTGCTGTTTCAGGATATTTGAGTATTCTTTAATCTCTGATTTTAATTTTTTGCTGTAAATGAAACTTTTATTTCTGTTATTATAATATTCAAAAATTACATCTCTTTGTTTTTGTGCAATTTTAGTCCAAAATATTTTTATTTCATCCATTCTTCGTCGAGTTTGTCTAATTCTTCTTCAGAAATCACACGGCCATATTTAATATCTTCTTCTGCAACTCGTAGCATTTTCATCTGGGCTTCAGATAATTCAATTTCCTTTTCATCTATTTGTGTTGAAGAGAAAATTTTATCAATAGCTTCTAAAAAAACTACATTTTTTGTCGTCGAGATTCTTTCGATTAATCGACTTCTTAATAACTGTAAATTTTCCATCACTCAAAATTTTAAGTAAAGATAAATAATTAAAAACAAAAAAGGAAGCCCCGAACAACTCTCAACCCAAAAAGAATAATACGAATCTTTATTAGAATTCTTCGAAAAGTATATAAGAATAAAGGTAAAAATTAAGGTTAAAAAAAAGCTGGCAGCAAATTGAAGCTTTAAATAAAAAATAGATAAGACGCAGGCAAGAAAAACTAAAAGATAAGCAAGATATTTTGTGTTTTGAACGCCAATTAATTTTGGGAATGTTTCAATTGTGTCACTTTTCATATCCCGAATATCGAATGGTAAAACAAGTGCCGTCACAAAAAAGAAACTGATGAAAAATATAGGCAAATTAAATTCAGGTAAAGTCAGCCATGAATTGACCAGTGCCCAAACTAAACCTACATAAAATACTTTTAACAAAGGAATTTTCCGAATATACGTTTCTAAAAAAAAGCTGTTGTATAATAATCCTAAAACGACAATGACAAACCATTTTACCAAACGTATTTCATTATGATTAAAAATAATTAAAGCCGCAGAAATAATTCCGGTGACAATATTTAATAATAAAATTTTGTAAAAATATTTTGTGTTTTGGTATTTTGTATAAAGATAGCCACTGAAATAAGTGATGAATATCAAAAGAGTAGAAGGGAAACGGAATGTGTTTTGCTCAAGCATGAAAAATACTGCGAAAACTGTACCCATTAAGGACACGTAAAGTTGGCTGTCTATGACATATTTTTTCAGTACTTTTAAACAATTCATTTATCAAAAATAACACTTATGCAAAGATTTTCCAAGGTTTTGTTCCTGATCCTATTTTTATCGTGTTTTTCTAATGCTTTTAGTCAAAAGTATTACGATACGCAATGGAAAAAAATACAAGAAAACTACGAAAAAGGAACTTACAAATCAAATCTTCCGGTTGTTTTAGACATTCAAAAACAAGCTATGAAAGAAAATAATGCGCTACAGTTGATTCGCTCTCTGAAAGCAGAATTCAGTATTGTAAACCAGACGATTGATGACGAAAAAAATGATTCGGCATCGAAGTTTTTTGCGAAACTACAAACTACAGAAAAGAATCTGAAAGGCGATGATCTTTTAGTGTATAAGGTTTTGTTGTCTGGTTTTATGTTCGATTATTATAATCAGCATTCGTGGAAAATCAACGGCAGAACCAATATGAATTCTCAAGATGTTTCTCAAATTGAAACATGGAGCAAGCTTGATTTTAAAAATTATTTAATTCAAAATTTTAAGGAGCTTGACCAACAAAATCAGGCGATGAACAAAATATCTTTGTTAAAATACAAAGATATTTTTTCGAATACAGAAGATATTTCTTATTTCTCTACTTTGCAGGACTGGTATTCTCTGAAAAAAGTGAATTTTTTATCGAATAACGAATTGTTTACAAAGAACGAACTTGCTGAGAACAGAGTTTTAATCAATGCAATTTTTGATGAATTAATTGCTAAAAGTACAGGCAACCAAAAGCTCTACTTCATGCATCAGAAACTGTCTGAAAATTGTATTTTCAATTCTTGTAAAGATAAATTGGTACAGCTTCAGAATCTGATGAAATCTAATATTGAAGGTGATTACAAAGTGCTTATTGGAGAAGAAATAATAAATGAATTAATTACAGGAAATAAAGAAAAAGAGGCACTTCAGCTTGTCAATTCTCTCAAAAATCAATATCCTAAATCGCCTTTCATTCAAAATATCAAGAATAAAGAAACTCAGATTGTTAATCCTTTATTAAGTTTCAAATATGAAGAGCAGACTCAGCCTAATCTTCCGATTCATTTGGTTGCTGAGTTTAAAAACGTGAAAGAATTTTCTGTGAATATCTATGAAGTGAAAGACAATCTTTTACCGTTGATGCAATATGCAAGAAATCCTTACAACGATGCGTACTCAAAAGTTAAAAAAACGTTGGTAAGAAAAGAAGTTTTTCAGTTGAATGATCCCCAGGATTATCAGGTTCATAAAACTTCGATTGAAATGAAGGCGCTTCCTTCCGGAATTTATGTTGCAGAATATGAAGTTTCCGGTTCGAAACCTGAAGAGAATAGTGATCATAATTTTTATTTTATAGTTTCAAATCATAAAATTATTTATCATAATATCAACGCAAGCAATACCCTTTCTAATGAATTGAAATTAATCAGCTCAGAAAACGGCCAGCCAATCACTAATGAAGATCTTACATTTTATGAATTTGTAGAAAATAAAGCATTAAATAAAGTTGTCGGTAAAACCAATGATAAAGGTGTTTTTAAATTTCCAGCGACCAATAATAAAGATTACTACAGAGCTTTTTTAATTCAACAGCCGAAAACCAACGATTTTCAGTTGATGCAAATGTATGGCAACAATAATCGGGAAATATATAATCCCAACAAACAAACCCGCACAAAAGCTCAGATTTTTACGGACAGAGCAATTTACAGGCCCGGACAGACCGTATATTTTAAAGTAATTAATACCAAAATAGATAAAGAAATAGAATCGGTTGTAGCAAATTTTAAGCAGAAAATAACGTTGAAAGATGCCAATAATCAGGAGGTTTCGGTACAAGATTTCACAACTAATGAATTCGGTTCTTATCACGGAAGTTTTAGTTTGCCAAAAGGAAAACTGAACGGAAATTTTACAATCTCAACTGATGGAAATTCTAATGGCTACAAATATATTAAGGTTGAAGAATATAAACGTCCGAAATTTGAAGTGACTTTTGATCCTGTAAAAGATGAATATAAATACGGTCAAACGATTGAGCTGAAAGGTAAAGCAATGATGTTTTCGGGCGTGGCTTTGAGTAATACGAACGTTAACTACGAAATCAAAAAACAAAACATACGTTGGAGATATTTCCCTTGGTATCCGAATGATAATGATAACGAAAACTCGATTCTCGGCGAAGTAAAAACCAATGAAAAAGGAGAGTTTATCATAAAATTAGATCTTAAAAAAGATGAAAACATAGAAGGAATTCAGATAGATATTTATCAAATCAACGCTTCTGTCACTGATATCAACGGCGAAACACAAACTGCGAATACCAATTTGAAAGTGGCTTCGGTTTCTCATTACATAAAAGCAGATGAGATTAAAAATACTTTTGCAGATGACAACATAAAAGTAAAAGTTGAAACCAAAAATTACAACGATCAAAATCTTAAAAAGTCTTATCAGGTAAAACTTTCAAAACTGGAAACTCCGAACAGGATTTTTAGAGATAACTTCAAAACAGAAGTTCAGAGTTTGCCGAAATTTTCAAAAGAAGAGTTTATCAGCAAATTTCCACATGATTTGTATGATAAAAATGATGAATTAAGAAACTGGAAAACATCTTCTGTCATTCTGAATGGAACACAAAAAAATGAAGAATCTCTAGATTTAGGGAAACTGGAAGCCGGAGATTATCAATTAGAATTATATAATATTGAAGGTAAAGACACGATAAAAACCTCACAGAATTTCAGTGTTTGGGATAAGAAATCTTTAAAGCCAGGTCAGAAAACTTTCTTAACGGTTTTAGAACCAAAAGATGAGGTTTCTCGAGGTGAAAAAGCGAAAATTTATGTTTATTCATCAATTCCGAATGCTTTAGTAAATGTTTTCCTGCAAAATGGTTTAGGAAAAACAGTTAACGAAGTTCATCAGTTTAAAAATGGAGTGCTCGAATATGAAACTGAAATTCCAAATGATAAAAATGTAACGGGTTTAAATATTCAGTTTCAGTTGGCTTCATTTAATGATATTCAGACCGAAACGGTTAATTTAAAAATTAAAGATACAGAGCAGCCATTGAAAATAGAAACGGTAACATTTAGAGATAAAATAGAACCCAATTCTAAAGAAAAATGGACGGTAAAAGTTTCAGGTAACGACAAAGAAAAAATCAATGCTGAGGTTTTAGCCAATATGTACGATATGTCGTTGGATCAGTTTTCTGTAAATACTTTTAACTGGCAAAAACTGTACAGACCTTATTCATTTATATCTTCTTACGCAATTCGTACCGGCCTTGAAGAAAAATATTTTCAAAGCAGAATGGAGTATTTTGATGGGAAATATGTAGAAGTTCCCCAGTTTAATTGGTTTGATGGAAACATTTACTTTACAGATTACAGCAGACAATTGGAAACCACAACGAGAATGGTCAGTCAGGAAGGAGTAAAAGCAGCAGCATATTCTGCGCCACCGCCACCACCAATTGCAGGAGCAAAAGCAAGTACGGCGAGAATGAAATTGGAATCTCTAAGAATGGATGATGAAGCAATAGATATTATAAATTCAGGAAGACAATTAACAGAAGAGGAGAAAAAGCAATTTGTAGATTCTTATGATATTACAGATAAAGAAAATTTAAATGAAATCCCAGTTCGTCAAAACTTAAACGAAACTGCATTCTTCTATCCTGATTTAAAAACCGATGCAGAAGGAAGTGTCAACTTCGAATTCACGTCTCCCGAAGCTCTTACAAAATGGAAATTGATGTTTTTGGCTCACACAAAAGATGCAAGAGCAACAACATTGGAAAAAGAAGTGGTGACGCAGAAAGAATTTTCCGTTACTCCAAATTATCCACGATTTTTGAGAGAAGGCGATGAATTGAATCTTCAGTCAAAACTATCAAATTTAACAAGCAAAAAAATGAATGGTTCTGCGCAACTGCAGATTTTAGATGCATTTACCAATGAAGACATTTCAGAGAAGTTTGGATTGAGTACTTTGACGGCAGTTTCCGGTTATAATAAGGAGCAAGCTTTTTCATTAAACGAAAATGGAAACTCTGCACTAACCTGGAAAATAAAAGTGCCGAATAATGTTTCATCAATCATTTTAAAAGTCGTTGCAAAAGCCGGAAAATATTCTGATGGTGAGCAAAAAGCAATTCCGGTTTTACCAAACAGAATGTTGGTGACCGATGCAGTTCCGATCTTTGTAAAAGAAGGTGAAACGAAAACTTTTGTTTTAGACAATCTTAAAAATACAAACTCGACAACCATTTCTAATGTTTCAAATACTTTAGAATTGACAACCAATCCGATTTGGGAAATTATGTTTGCGCTTCCAAGTCTGAAAAATGACCAGAATAGTTCTGCAGATGTAGTCTTTAATAAATGGTTTGCCGATGTTTTGGCTTCAGAAATTTTTAAAGCAAATCCGAAACTGAAAACAGTTTTTGAAGAATATCAAAGTAAAGGATTATTAAGCTCAAATCTTGAGAAAAATCAGGAGCTGAAGCAGTTGTTGCTCGAAGAAACGCCTTGGGTTTTAGAAAGTAAAAACGAACAGGAGCAGATGGCAAAATTAGCATTGTTGTTTGATACGAATAATATGCGAAATGCGATCAATCAGGATTGGAATGATTTCAAAAAACTGCAAAATCCGGATGGTGGTTTTTCTTGGTATCAGGGGTATCCGAGTTCGTACGGAACGTCTCTTTATATTCTTAAAAATTTAGGAAAAATAAATGGTTGGCTAAAAGATAATGTGAAAGACTATCAGTCTTCTGAACAGAAAGAATTGGTAGCAAAACTGATTGGTTATGTTGATAGTGAAATCAATAAATACACTGATGTTAAAAAAGAAAATGTAATCAATAACTGGACTTTAGATTATCTTGATACCCGCAATTATTGGGAAAAACAATATCCTTTAAAAGGAAAAGGAACAACGCTGAAATCTTTATTAAAACAAAAAGCTAAAACAACCAAAATTACTGATTTTACATTCTTCGGATTGCATCGTGCAGCTTTATTAATGAACGATTATGGCTTAAAAGATGTTTCAGATAAATTATTAAATTATTTAAAAGAAACTTCAGTAGATTCTAAAACGCAGGGAATTTATTGGAAACAAAATCTTGATGACTGGGGTTGGTTTAGTTCGAAAGTTGTGAATCACGCAGGAGCTTTGGAAACTTTCAATAAACTTAAACCAAACGATCAGAAATTCATCGAAGACATGAAAATCTGGTTGATTACTCAGAAAGAAGTCAATTCTTGGGGAAGCTCAAGAGGAACTTCAGAAGTGATTTTCACGATTTTAAATTCAGGAAAATCTTGGACTTCAGCAGAAAGCGATAAAGCAACCATTATTTGGGGCGGAAAAGAATTGAAACCGGAAACTCAAGCAACAGGTTATGTGAAATCTGCTGTAAAAACAGATGTTTTAGATAAAAATCTTGCAACGGTTACCGTTACAAAACCGGGCGCAGGAATTGTGCAGGGAGGTTTATTCTGGCAATATTATGAAGATTTAGATAAAATAAAATCTTCTGAAAATTATATCTCTGTTGTAAAAGAACTGTATAAAAAAGTAAAATCAGTAAACGGTGAAGAATTACAGAAAATTTCTCCCGATACTCCGCTGAAAGTTGGCGATAAAGTAACGGTAAGAATGATATTGAATACAGATCGTGCGATGGAATTTATTCACATTAAAGATATGCGTGCTGCAGGTTTTGAGCCATTGAATGTGCTTTCCGGTTATCAGTGGAATAATAGTCTGGGATATTACCAATCGACGAAAGATGCGTCTACAAACTTCTATATCCAGTATATGCCAAAAGGAAAATATGTGTTCGAATATGATTATGTAGCCAATGCATCAGGGAAATTTTCTAACGGAATTACCACTATTCAAAACTACTATGCGCCGCAGATGAATTCGCATACAAAAGGCAGCAATGTAGTGATTGTGGAATAATTTTTGAGCGTAAGGAATTTGTAATTTTAAATCAAACAATTATGAAATTTTTAAAAGCAGTATCTGTAGTATTGATGATGGTTGTAGTAGGTAATGTGTCTGCTCAGAAGAAAAAAACAGAAAAATTTGAAAAACTGCAAATAGAGATGTTTCCAAAAGCTAAAGAAGGTTTTAAGCAAGTTTATATCCAATTGCCTGTTGCAAAAAATGAAAACGATTTGAAGGTTGAATTCTTTGTAGGAGCTGAAAAAATGTTGGATTGTAATAAGCATTTTCTAATGGGAAAAGTAAACACTCAAGATTTGCAAGGCTGGGGATACAGTTATTATGAAATAGAATCAAGCGGAGAAACGGGCGGAACTTTAATGGCTTGTCCGGATCAGAAAAAAACAAAGAAGTTTGTTTCATTACAACCCGAAATTGTAAGATACAACAGCAAGTTACCATTGGTTTTTTATGTACCTAAAGACTTAGAAGTTCGATACAGAATTTTGCGTCCCGATACAGCAATGAAAAAAGCAACTCAAAAATAAATAGTTAGGCTCCGTGTAAATTTACATGGAGCTTTTTATTTATCCAATTTTTCGTAAATGTTGTGTATTTACATCCTTGTCTTTCAAAAATAATTGAAACGCCTTTATTTGCTTAATTTTAATACACTAATACATTATTCTTTGTCTTGCTTTTCATTTAAGCAAACTAAAAATAGAGAAGTTTTTCATCCAAATATTTTATTGATAATTCACCGTTCAAATTCAAAAAAAATCTTTAAACGAAACAAAAAAACTGATATATTTGTTTTCAAAGATTTAGACTAAAATGGAAAACGTATTTGACGCAAAAGATGCTCAGAATTATATCAATAGAATCAATAATCTTGTAGAAGAAACGCACGGTTTGTGGGGGAGAATGACGGTAGATCAGATGTTGGCACACTGTTGCGTGTCTTACGAAATGGTTTACGAGCCCGAAAAACACAAAAAACCGGGAGCTATTGCCAAGTTTATTTTAAAAACTTTCGTAAAACCAAAAGTGGTAGGCGAAAAAGCATATCCGCATGATTCTCCTACTGCACCTCAGTTTTTAATCAAAGAAAGACGAAATTTTGAGGAGGAAAAAAAGAGACTGATCGGCTACATTCAAAAAACTCAGCAGTTGGGTGCTACAGCTTTTGACGGTAAAGAATCTTTTTCTTTTGGAAAACTAAATTCTCAGGAATGGAATAATATGCTTGCTAAACATCTTAATCACCATCTGAGCCAGTTCGGAGTTTAAAAACCACAAAACATGAGAAAAATTTTATTCTTCATTATTCTCGTTTCCAATTTTGCTTTTGCACAAATGCCGAATATTTCTAGCGTTTGGCTGAATAATTCAAAACCTTATGTAGGAACGATCGGTAACGATAAAGAAGTTATTAAGCTTAAAATAAATATTTCTGAGCAGGATAAGAAAAACGATCAGGAATATTTCGTTTCAGGATATACAGTCGTGGAGAATAACTACTCAAAATTTGAAGGGAAACTTAAAATCACCAAATACAAAGATGCCAAGAAAAAAGGTGTTGTTTATGGAGATTATGAGTTGGTAGAAGAAAACAAAGGCAAACATTCCGGAGTTTTTACAGGTAAATTTATTTATACTTTTAAATGGAACAAAACATCCGAAAAAATTCAAAGCCAATATATCGAATTGATTGGCGACTGGAAAAGCTACGACAAAACTTTGGATTTTAAAACACGCTTAAAAAATCAATAATTATGGTAAGAAAAATACTGGCTGTTTTTGCCGGAGTTATCGCTGCATCCATTTGTATCTGGGCGATTGAAACGATTAATCATTTGATGTTCCCTTATCCTGATGGGATCAAGCCAAATGACATGGAAGGATTCAAGGCGTATGTTCAGGCTTTACCCTTTTTAGGGAAGTTTATGGTGATTGTTGGCTATGCTGTGGGCGCTTTGGTAGCAGGATTTATTGCTACTAAAATTTCAAAAGACGGCAAACCTACTGCAGCAATAATTTGCGGAATTGTTTTTCTTGTTTTTACGATTTACAATATGACGGTTTTACCAACACCTATCTGGTTTTGGATTCTCGGGATTTTAGTTTGGACACTGGTTTTAGGAGGATACAAATTGGCTTTAAATAAAAAATAAAAGATATGAAATCGCCTTGATTACTTCAGAAACAATCAGAAAAAGGCGATGCATATTGCAAATAAAAAACAATAAAAAGAACATATGAAATTAGGTGTATTTTCGCTAAGTTTAAGTGTAAAAGACCTTTCTAAATCTAAAGAGTTTTACGAAAAACTAGGCTTCTCTGCGATGGGCGGAGGTATGGAAAATAATTATCTCATCATGAAAAACGGAAGTACGTTAATCGGTCTCTTTCAGGCAATGTTCGATGGAAATATGTTGACATTCAATCCGGGATGGGACGAGAATGCTCAGAATCTTGAAGAATTTGATGATGTAAGAGAAATTCAGAAAAAACTGAAAGAAAGTGGAGTAGAATTAAATAAAACCGCAGACGAAACCACCTCCGGTCCGGAACATATTTTCTTGAAAGATCCCGATGGAAACATGATTCTTATCGATCAGCATCGTTAACTCGAGCCTCGAGATTCGTGTTACGAGTTCCGCACGCCAAACGCACGTTCCGAATCTTGTATCTCGAGACCCGTATTCCAATCTCAAAATCAAATAAAAACTATATTATGGCAACAGTAAATGTTTATCTTACCTTCAACGGAAACTGCAGAGAAGCTTTCGATTTTTACAAATCGGTTTTCGGCGGCGAATATCCTTACATCGGAACTTTTGGAGAAATGCCTCCGCAGGAAGTAAAAGAAATGTCTTCTGAAGATAAAGACAAAATTATGCACGTCTCACTTCCGATTTCAAAAGAAACAATGTTGATGGGAAGTGATACTGGCGGAGAATGGTCTTCAAGCTTAAAGGTTGGAAATAATTTTTCAGTATCTATTAATGCAGATTCTAAAGAGGAAGCCGATAAACTTTTCAACGGACTATCTGAAGGTGGAAATGTTACAATGCCTCTTGAAGACACTTTCTGGGGAGCGTATTTCGGAATGTTTACCGATAAATTTGACATTAACTGGATGGTAAATTATGATGATCCTGCGAAAATGCAGCAACATCCATAAAATTTAGATTCTAAATGTGAATATAAAAAAACAATAACCGGCAATCATCTGTCGGTTATTGTTTTATGAATACTTTAATGATGAAGAAATTGGTTTTTCTTCGATGTGTGACACGTCTTTGCGAACGAAAAATATTTTCAAACATTTTAAATAAAAACTTTGCGCCTTTGCGTTAAAAAATAAAACAGTATCCATTTTTCATTGTAATTAAAATTACAATGATTTTAATTCACTAATAAATTAGTAAACTCAGATTTATTAAAAAATTCAATCAATGATTCTTTTGGTGTTATAGATTTTTAATATTAATTTTGTTGAATACGATAGATGAATGAAATAATTCATTCTATTATGTAAAATATTAATTTGACTAAGAAAATCGAAACCTTTGGTTTTAGCAACGAATTTTTAGGTCTTGAATTTTTGTTTCTTTTGTTTCACTTTGCCGAATTTTCGATGTCGAGGCAAAAGAAAAGTAATAATAAAAATTATGAAGTTTTTTAAAAAGTTAGCTGTTTCTGTTTTGTGTTTTGGAAGCGTTCTGTCATTTGCTCAGGAAAGTGATTTGGGAGCTTGGTATATGTATTTTGGGAATAATAAAATCAGCAAAAAACTGAATTTCCATAATGAAATTCAATACCGTAATTTCGATGGAATTGGTGATTTGGAACAGTTATTAATCCGTACCGGAATTGGTTATGATCTTACGGAAAACAACAATAATGTTTTGTTGGGTTATGGTTTTATTTTGAGCCAGCCTTATGTAAATGGTGAAAAATCAGAAAATATTGAGCACCGTATTTTCCAGCAGTTTATTACAAAACAGAAGTTCGGAAGATTTAATCTACAGCATCGTTACCGTTTAGAAGAACGTTTTTTACAGGATGATTTCAGGATGAGGTTCCGTTATTTATTGGGATTGAATATTCCGATCAATAACAAAGAAATGTTGCCCAAAACACTGTATCTTTCAGCTTATAATGAGATTTTTCTTAATTTAGACAGTCCTGTTTTCGATAGAAATCGAGTTTATGGAGCGTTAGGATTTATCATTAATAAAAATATGAGAATTGAAGCAGGATATATGAATCAGCTGCAGGAAAATAAAAACCGCGGACAAATTCAAATCGGTTTTTATAATAATATACCTTTTACTAAAAATTAATTTTTTTTAAACCGCAAAAGAAACAAAAGATTTTATAAGCCTTAAGTTGTTCAAAAGTTTCCAAAATTGTAAATGAAGTAAAATATTACCTTTTGCAACCTTTGAAATCCTCTTTCTTCAATTATTCCTTTTGTAGCTTTTGCGGTTAAAATTTATGTCTCAAAAAATTAAAGTAAAAAAGACGTTGATTCGGTCTTTAAAAACAGAATCTTTAAAGAGTTTTCAAAACTCAAAAAAACTAAAATACTTTGTTATAACAACTAAATAATCACAGACCATGATTCACGATTATGTAATTATTTCCATCGCTGTACTTTTATCGGTGATGATTTTGGTGATGGTAGGGCAGAAGCTCAAAGTAGCTTATCCGATTTTTCTTGTGATTGCAGGTTTACTCGTAAGCTTCATTCCGGGAATGCCGCAAATAGAAATTGAGCCCGATTTGGTATTTCTCATATTTCTTCCGCCCATTTTATTTGAAGCGGCCTGGTTTACTTCGTGGCAGGATTTTCATAAATGGCGAAAACAGATATTTTCAATGGCATTCGGATTGGTTTTCTTAACATCGATTGTCGTTGCCTATCTTTCGTCATCCATTATTCCGGGATTAACTGTTGCAATGGGATTTCTTTTGGGTGGTGTAAATTCTCCTCCGGATGCGGTCGCAGCAACGTCTGTTTTAAAAAACATGAAAATTCCAAAAAAAATTACGACCATTTTAGAAGGCGAAAGTTTGATTAATGATGCATCGAGTTTAATTGTATTTAAATTTGCTTTGGCTGCGGTAATTTCAGGACAATTTATTTTCCGTGAAGCGGTAACCGATTTCTTTACAATGGCGATTGGTGGTGTCGCTGTAGGAATCGGAGCAGGTTTTGTTTTTGGAAAATTTTTAAGATTAATTCCTTCCAATTCCAATATTGATACGGTAATTACTCTGATTGTTCCGTATGTAATGTATGTTGCGGCAGAACATTTTCATTTTTCAGGAGTTTTGGCGGTTGTTGCTGGAGGTTTGTTGATGTCTTATAATTCGCATTGTTATTTAAGCCATACGTCGAGAATTCAGACCGGAAATGTCTGGAGTGTCATTATTTTCTTAATGAATACCATTATTTTCATTTTGATAGGACTTGAATTACCAATTGTAGTTGCCGCAATGAAAGATTACACAATTTCAGAAGGTATTTTTTACAGTATTGTGATTGGGGGCGCTATTATTTTCACACGTTTAGCTTACAGTTATGCGATTGTTTATGTTCCAAGACTTTTGTCTAAAAAAGTACGGCAGGAAAATCCGAAACCAGATTGGAAAGAACCATTTATCATCAGTTTTGCAGCAATGAGAGGCGTAGTTTCTTTGGCAGCTGCACTTTCAATTCCTGTTTATATAAGTCCGGGAGAAGCATTTCCACACAGAAATATTATTCTGTTTGTGACTTTTGTTATTATTCTGATTACTTTGGTTGGGCAAGGATTATTGCTTTCGCCAATTTTAAAATTCTTAAAAATTGAAGATGCAGGAAGTGAACTTCCCGAAGAAAAGCAGGAAGCTATTTTAATGAAAAAATTAAAAGAAACTGCACTTGAAAAACTGACTTCAGATTTCTCCGAATTGTCTGAAAACAACAGTCTCGTAAGGCATCAGATTTATAAACTGGAAAATGAAATGAAATTAATTGCCGATAAAGCACAATGTATGGGCTCGGCGGTAGATTATGCATCAGCAATGAATGAAAATAAAGATGTTTTGAGACAAGTCATTCAGGCGCAGAGAAACGAACTTCATCGCATAAAACGTGAAAAAGTTTTTGACGATCATGTTTTGCGAACGATAGAAATGCAGCTCGATTTTGATGAAGCCAAGATTACAGGTTTTGCCCATTAAATTTAAATACATCTGTTCTTCAATCGAGCAAGCTGCATTATAAATTAGCAGAGAGGAATAAAATTTGCTATTTTTGGTGAAATTTTAGAAATAAAAATGAAAAATAAGATAATTGTAGGTTTTGCAGCTTTACTTATGGTAATGTCTTGTAAAAACGACGAAAAAATATTGACTTCTTTAGCTGATTATAACGCATCAATGGAAACTACAGGTTACCATTTTGGTGATAAGCTGGATATTCCTAAAGACGTTTTAGATAATGCAGAAAGCATTACCATCAGTTTTGGAGAAAAAGAGTCTACAAGCCTTATTGTAGACCCTAAATATTTTACGCTAGGTGATAATGCCGTAACTTTTAATATTAAAACTAAAGGTGGCGAAACTTTATATCAGGATGCAACTATTAATGTATACAGCAAAAGCCCTGAGCAAAACTTAAACTATGAAGTAGTTGCTGAATATCCGCACGATCCGGAAAACTTTACACAAGGTTTCCAGATTGATGGCAATACAGTGTATGAAAGTGAAGGACAATACGGTTCGTCAAGATTGATCACTTATAAACTTGGAGAAAACACTCCGATAAAAGAAACAAAACAACCTGATGATGTTTTTTCTGAAGGAAGTACAATTGCTGGCGATAAAGTGTATCAGCTGACTTGGGAAAACAAAAAAGGACTTGTTTATGATAAAAATACTTTGAACCTGGTTTCAGAATTTGCCTACCCGGATATGATGGTGCAGGGTTGGGGTTTAACTTATGACGGTAAAAATCTTATTGCTTCTGACGGTACAAAAAATCTTTACTTTTTAGATGCAAAAGATCCTTCGAAAATGGTGAAATATATTTCTGTGGCAGGAAATACTTCAGTATATGATCAATTAAACGAGTTGGAATATTATAAAGGATTTATCTATGCAAATGTTTGGCACAAACCGATAATTTTAAAAATTAATCCTGCAAACGGAGAAGTTGTCGGGAAATTTGATTTTACAAAAATTGCCGATCCTTTTACCAAGGCAGACAGCGAAAATGTATTAAACGGAATAGGTTTCAAAGGTGATAACATGGTAGTTACCGGAAAAAAATGGTCTAAAATCTATGAAGTTGCCATCAAATAGTTAAAATTGAAAGCGAGTTCAGATTGAATAAAATAAAGTGTGTAAATTGGTAGCGTTCCTTTTGGAGCGCTATCTTGGTAAAAAAGATTTTTTTTGAAATTAATATCTCTTTTTCTTGTATTTATTTTCTGTTCGGTTTCTGCGCAGAAGGTACTTCCTTTTGATACGTTAAAACTAAAGGAAACAAGAGATATGTTTGCAGACGATTACGGAAGCGTATATCTCTACAGAAACAAAGATTTCAGTTTCACCAAATACGATTCTTTGGGAAGACAGTTAGGGAAAATGATGTTTACGGTTCCCTATAAAGTTCAGGGAGTACAAAATCCTTTAACTGTGGCTCTTTTCTCTGAAAATGCGCAGGAAATAAAATTTGTCGATCAAAATCTTAATGATATTCAGAGGTTTGATTTTAAGCAGAAATTCAGTTTTATAAAACACGCTTACGCAGAAGATCTACAACAGATTTGGCTGCTTGATGAAAGTGCAAAACGTCTTCTGCAGTACAATTTCAGGAACGAAACAACCATCAATTCTTATCCTTTTGATGCCAGTTTTGATGAGGTTATTGATCTTTTGGTTTTCGAAACTAAGGTATATATTTTATCTAAAAATAAATTCAGTGTTTACAATTTAAAGTTCGAAAAAATTTTTGAAGCTCCGATGGAAAATGCCAAACGTTTCCGCAGAGAAAATGAAGTAATTTTAATTATCGCTAAAAATACCATATTCAAATACATTCCTGAAAAAGGATTAGTCAAAATTTTTGAAGATCCTGAGGCTCAGATTGTGGATAAAAATTCGTTATCATATTTTGAAATAAAAGGCAACAAACTCTATCTTTACAGCCTTGAAGATATCGCTGATATTAAAAAACTTAAAGAAGCCGAAAACCAGAAAAAAGAACTTGAAAAATCCATTGAAAAACTTGAAAAAGAAAGATCTGAAAAATCGGATATTCTTAAAATAATGGATGAAATTCAGGACTTGGGATTTTAGATTTTAACATTTCAAAATAAAGAGATAAATATGCATATTGCAGTTACAGGGAACATTGGTGCAGGAAAAACTACTTTAACGACGATGCTTGCCAAACATTACGGTTGGGATGCCCAGTTTGAAGATGTAGATCATAATCCTTATCTGGAAGATTTTTACGCAGATATGAGTAAGTGGAGTTTTGCATTGCAGATTTATTTTCTGGGAAGCAGATTCCGTCAGGTAAAGGAAATCAGAGAAAGTGGGAAAAACATAATTCAGGATCGTACAATCTATGAAGATGCGCACATTTTTGCAGAAAACCTGAATGATATGAAGCTTTTGTCTGACAGGGATTTCAAAAATTATGCATCGCTTTTTGATCTGATGAAAACTTTTGTTTCGGCACCCGATTTGCTTATTTATCTTAAATCTGACGTGCCCAATCTGGTCAAAAAAATCTATAAAAGAGGAAGAGAATATGAAGCTTCAATCAGTATAGAATATCTTTCTAAGCTGAATCAGAAATATGAAAAATGGATTTCAGATTATACAGAAGGGAAATTATTGATCATAGAAGTAGATGATCTTGATTTTGTAGAAAGACCGGAAGATTTCGGATTTGTTTTAGAAAAAATAGATGCTGAACTGAACGGTTTGTTTTAAATAACCAGCTTAAATTTTATTATGATGATTAAGGTCTTACACAACGGTAATTGTTCAAAATCAAATGCTGTTTTAGAGTATTTGGACGAAAATGGTGTTCAGTTTGAAATCATCAATATCGTGGAAGATCCTTTAAGCGTTTTGGAACTTAAAACGGTTCTGAAGAAAATGAATCAAAGTGTCTTTCATATTATAAGAAAAGAAGAGAAACTCTATCTGGAAAAATTTGCAGGAAAAGATCATTCGGAAGAAGAATGGCTTCAGATTTTGTCTGAAAACCCCTCTTTGATACAGAGACCAATCATTATAAAAGGCTCGGTTGCTATGCTGGGAAGACCTCTTGAAAACGTAAAGTTTTTTATTGAAAAATAGATTAAAATCTGTATAAAAAAGAAAAGGTTAGTTGTGAAAACTAACCTTTTTTATTGCTCTTATTTTTAATTAAAGTAAAATAACGCCTTCAATTTTTGCCACTTCCTGATAAATTTTGATTACCTGATCTGCATCCAAAACAAAAGCATTCACATTACATGCGGTATATTTCCCGTTTTTACTTTCACGGTTTCCCAGTGTAAACTTGATACCGTCAAAAACTTTGTAAATTTCTGTAAGCCTGGCCTGGTCTGTAGGAATAATAAATTTAAACAAATAGTCTTCCGGGAAATCATGTTGATTTTCCAGTTTTTCCTTTAATGATTTATAAAATTCTTCAGGATTTGTGTTTTCATTTCCTTGTAATATTTCCATTTTCTTCCTTAATTATGTATAAATTTAACGAAAATCAGCCTATTTTCCAAACGGCGCGAGTAAAGACGCAGAATTTTGCTTTTCGTGATCTTCGATGATATTAAAAAGGCCGTTTACAATTTGCTCTGAAGCCAACATGCTCAATCCGCCGGCATTCACATTGGTTCTATTGCCGCCCAAAAGACTACCCAAAAGATTGGTTCCTGATAATGCCGTATTAATTGTTTTTACAATGCCATATTTATTAAGTTCCTCTTCAACTCTTGGTGCAATTGCGGCAACAAGTTGCGTTTGCGTTTTTTCTTTCAGAATTAAAGTGGCTGTTCCTTTTTCACCTTGAATAATTCTGGTAACGTCTTGCGCATTCAGACTGTTTACTGCTGTTTCTAAAATTGGTTTTGAAATATTTACAGTATAAACTGCAGCTTCAGCAATGTATTGTCTCTCTTTAGCAACAATGGATGGTGCTATTTTTTCTAAAGTAGTGTTGATGTCTCTCAGTTCTTTTGGTAAAGCTTTATCTACTAAATTATTTTGTAAGAAAGCTTCTTTGTTACCGTAGATATTGGCTCCTTTGTTGATTCCGCCTAATAGAACTCTTTTAATGACTGCCAGTCCAAGATCTGTCGTAGCAAGCGTAGAGCAAGAATGCAAGCTTGTGGTAATCACTGCACCCGTTCCGAAGATCAGTGCAGCCGCTATAATATATTTTTTCATTTCCAATTTTTTTATCATTGTCAAATAACGCACCAAAGGTAATTACAATTGTGTGTTTAACAAAAAATTATTTGTTTGTAATAAAACCGATTTTAAATTGAGGATTAAAGTGATTACATAGAATTTAGACTTTAAAAGCTGTTTTTGGGTGTTTTTTAGTCAAAAATAAGCTTTGCTTCAATATGAAATATTCATTTTTTTTAAAACTTTCAATTGCGAAATTTATTAAAATTTAGTTTTACTTAACATATTTGATAAATTAATCAACAATTAATAAATTATTTAACTAAAATTAACATCAGTTGATATTTTTTATATTTTTGAACAAAGTCTTCTTTTGAGAAAATAGAATTTACCAAAGGCTTATTTTTCAAAATTGATTATACAAGATAAAATTAAACTATATGAAACAAACTAATTTAAAGTACTCTTGTCTTATTGCCGTTCTCTATTTTGGGATGAATGTCAATGGGCAGGTTGCTCCTAAAGACACTGTTACGAAAGAGCAGAAAATAGAGGAGGTTGTGATGATTGGATATGGTAGTCGTAAAAAGGTAGATAATACGACTGCGATTAGCTCAATCAGTGCTGAAGAAGTTACTAGAACAAAAGTTTTAAATGCTTCACAAGCTATTCAAGGAAAAGCAGCAGGTGTACAGGTAACGGCTTCTGATATGCCCGGATCTACTCCTACTGTGATGATAAGAGGTATGGGTACGGTAACGGGAGGAAGAACACCTCTATACGTTGTAGACGGAATGTTTGCCAATAATATCAACAATATCAATTCTAATGATATCTTAACTTACGATATTCTTAAGGATGCAGCTGCCTTAGCTATTTATGGTAACAGAGCTGCAAATGGTGTTATTATTATTACTACAAAATCAGGAAGGGGAAAACTTAGTGTTTCTTATGATGGTTTAATTGGTATTAGAAATCCTTTGAGAAAAGTGAAAATGGCTAATGCTAATGAGTTTGCTAATTTTAATAACATTGCACTTAAAGAAAATAAATTCTCTTTAAACCAGCCTATTGATACCGATTGGAATAAAGAAATTACAAGAACAGGTATTTATAATCAGCATAAT
This sequence comes from Chryseobacterium sp. CFS15, assembly GCF_031118795.1. Classification (NCBI taxonomy): domain Bacteria; kingdom Pseudomonadati; phylum Bacteroidota; class Flavobacteriia; order Flavobacteriales; family Weeksellaceae; genus Chryseobacterium; species Chryseobacterium sp. CFS15. The sequence continues at coordinate 488,107 of NZ_JAVHYL010000002.1, forward strand.
GTTTCAATTTCAGGTGCTGGTGAGTCTATAAAATACTTCTTAAGTTTTAATAACTACGATGAAGAATCAATTCTTAAAGGAACAAGCTATAATCGTTCAACAATAAGAACTAACAACGAGTTTAAAATTGCTAAAGGAATTACATTATCACAAAATTTGAGTGTAGCTTTTACAAAAGATACTCCCAAACCATTAAATGCCTTTACAACAGCTTACAAACAGTCTCCGATAGTTCCTGTGCGATATGCTTCAGGACAGTTTGGTATTCCTAGAGTTAACCCAAGTGGTATTGTTGATTATACAGGTTCTCAATTTAATAATGTCGGAAATCCTGCAAGTCAGTTATTTTTTGATAATCAACAAAGTAAAGGTATGATTATGCAAGGAGGATTAAAGCTGGATGTTGATATCATGAAAGGATTAAAATTTACATCTCAGTTTAGTGGTGAGTATGGAAATTATAGATCTTACAACTTTACAGATGCAGTTGCGGTTTGGTTGGCTGCAGATCCTACAAGAGTTGTTAGTGGTTTTGATAACAATAATGCAAGAAATACTTTAGTAAACAAGAAAGAAGATTATTATAACTGGTCTTTAACAAATTATTTAACTTACAATAAAAGGTTTGGTGTACATGATATTGAAGCAACCATAGGTACTGAAGCGACAGTAATTAATGGTGTTGAATCTTTAAATCTTACGAGACGAAATCTTTTGCTAACCGACCAAAATTATTGGAACCTTAGTGGTTTTGATTATGTGAATAATGTGCAAAATTTAGCTTCGGTAACGGGAGATAGAAATACAACAATTTCTTATTTTGCAAGAGCACAATATAAACTAATGAACCGTTATTTATTAAGTGCTACGGTAAGGCGTGACGGATCTTCTCAGTTTGCTGCAGGCCAAAAATGGGGAACGTTTCCATCATTTGGTGCAGGCTGGGTAGTGTCTGAAGAAGATTTCATGAAAGATGGCTTCTTCAATCTTTTAAAACTAAGAGGAGGCTGGGGTAGATTAGGAAACCAAAGAGTCCCGCTAAATTATTTACCTCTTAATTCAGGTACAGTTTATAATTATGGTTTTGGAAATAGTAGCGTTGTAAGCAATGGTGTTACTGTTAATAAAGGATATGACCCGCTATTAGGTTGGGAAATAACAGAAGAGACATCCATTGGATTAGATTTCGGAATATTAAATAATAGGTTAACAGGTTCAGTAGATGCCTATAATAGAGAAACTAAAAATCTGATTTTAGGGATTTCTAATTATTTAACTTCTGGACAGTCTGAAACATATTATTCACATATGGGATCCGTAGTAAATAAAGGTTTAGAATTCTCTCTAAACTGGGCCGATAAAATAGGAGAAGACTGGAAGTATTCTGTAGGTGCAAATTATTCAATGAACCAAAATGAATTAACTAGAGTTGATACTAGTAAAAATGTTGCCCAATTAAGTGGAGGTGATTTGAGTAATGGTGAATGGACTAAATTATTCAATGCTACAACAGTTGGCCATGCATTAGGAAGCTTCTATTTATATGAAGCAGATGGTTATGACTCACAAGGGAATTTAAAATTTAAAGATTTAAATAATAATGGAGTTAGAGATGCTGGTGATAGAAAATATTTTGATTCTTATATTCCAAAATCTACTTTAGGAATTAATGTAGCATTAAGCTATAAAGACTGGGATTTTGCAGCAAGCGGATATGGTGCATTTGGTTTCAAAGTGTATAATGGTAAAAAAGCACAACGAATAAGTGGAGAGAATATCGAAGCATCAGTTGCAAATGATTACTGGACTCCTTCTAATATAAATGCTGCAAATCCTGCACCTTCGACTGTTGTACCTATTGCATCTACATTTTTCTTAGAAGATGGAGATTACTTTAGAATTAACAATATTTCTATTGGTTACACAATCAATGATGTCGTTAAAAATGTAAAATCTATTAGATTATATGTAAGCGCAATCAATCCTGTAGTATGGCAAAAATACTCGGGATACTCTTCTGAATTATCTGGATACAGTGCTTCAGATTCTAATGCGGAAGGAAATCCTTACGGACTAGCTGGGGTAGAATTGAATACTTACCCTACTTTAAGATCGTTCTTATTTGGTTTAAACGTTAACTTTTAAAAAATGAAAAGAAATAAAATATTAATTGTCTCGTTAATGCTATTAATAACGGGGACACTTACACAAAGCTGTAGTGAAGAATTTATCGATGTTTCTCCGTCAGAATCAATGACGGTTGGTGATATTGAAAAATTTAATAATAATGATGGTGCCACTTATTTTGTAAATTCTATCTATGCAAAATTTTTAGATTGGAATATGAGCACTTTTGCTTGGATTGGTGTTACCTCTATTGTTTCAGATGATGCAGATAAAGGTTCTAGTTCAGGAGATAACGGTTCAGATAAAGACATTCTAGATGCTTTAAACTTTACAGCTACCACCCCTTCTTTTAAAGAATTGTTTGCTTCTAATTATCAAGGGATTAACCGAGCGAATCAAGCTCTTTTATATATTCCTCAATTAGATAAAGCTGATCCAGCTCTCAGAGCTAGATTAATGGGTGAAGCTAAATTCCTGAGAGCATTTATGTATTTTACTTTAGTAAAATCATTTGGTGGAGTTCCTCTAATTGATCACGTTCCTAATCCAGATAGTGAAGCTGATAAAAAAATGCAGCTTACGAGAGTCTCGAAAGAACAAATTTATGCATTTATAGAAAAAGATCTTCAAGACGCTATTGAAGCATTGCCTAGTAAATCAGTTTATACAGGTAACAATGCTGGGAGAGCATCTGTAGGTGCTGCACATGCATTATTGGCTAAAGTTTATTTGTATCAGAAAAAATGGCAATTAGCTCTTGATCAAACAAACCAAGTTGTTGGATATTCTTTAACACCTGAATTTATTGATATTTATAAAGTTTCAGGAGAAAATAATGCAGAGTCTATTTTTGAAATTCAAGGATCTGGTGCTGTTAGTGGTCGCGCAATACAACAATATACTCAAGTTCAGTCACCTCGTGGTACCGGAGGTTGGGGCTGGGGATTTGCTACTCCATCACAAGGATTATATGATGCATATTCTAATGATGATAAAAGGAGAGATGCAACTATTATGCACAGAGGAATGTCTCTTTATGACAACAGAGTTGTTAACATCAACGCTGAAAATAAATACTATAATTATAAAGCATACTCTTCAGCATATTATGACCAAGCATCTACAGACGTAAACATTCGTTATCTTAGATATGCTGAGGTTCTTCTAATAAAAGCTGAAGCAATGAACGAATTAGGACAGACTTCTGCGGCTATTCCTTTCTTAAATCAAGTAAGAAATAGAGCTAATATAGGAGATACTCCTGCTACTTCTCAAACTGATGTAAGATTAGATATCTGGAAGCAAAGAAGATTAGAATTCGCTTTTGAACATGACAGATGGTTTGATTTGGTAAGAACAGGTCAGGCTGTAGCAGCTATGGCAGCTGACGGTGGAAAAGTATTTAAAGTTGGTAAACATGAGTTGTTCCCTCTTCCACAAGACTTTATTATGGAGTCTGGTGGGCTATCAGCTCAAAACCCTGGTTATTAATAATCAAATATATTTAGAGGAGAATGAAAGTTCTCCTCTTCTTTTAGTATTTAAGTTTAAAAATTGATATAATGAAAAGGATAATACTCTCAATTGCAGCCGCGTCATTACTTGCCGTTTCTTGCAAAAATTCTCAAATTGCAAAACAGGAATCTGCCCAAAAATCAGTTGTAAAATCTAATATTACTGATGAGCAACTCATGGATAAAGTCCAGAAAGATGCTTTAAAGTATTTTTGGGATTATGCAGAACCCAATTCTATGTTGGGCAGAGAGCGTTATCATGAAGACAATATTTATCCGGATAACGATAAACATGTCATCACTACCGGAGGTTCAGGATTCGGTTTAGCAACTATTTTAGTGGGTGTTGAGCGAGGTTTTGTTCCAAGAAAAGAAGCGGTGAAAAGATTGATGACAATTATGGATTTCCTTGCAAAAGCAGATCGCCATAAAGGAGCTTGGTCACACTGGATTAACGGAGAAACCGGGAAAACCGTTCCTTTCGGAAAAAAAGATAATGGCGGAGATTTGGTGGAAACCGCATTTCTTACCACAGGAATTATTCAGGTGAGAGAATATTTCAAAAACGGAAACGCCGAAGAAAAAGCTCTTGCCAAAAAGTGTGATGAACTTTGGAAAGGAATTCAGTGGAACTGGTATACTAAAGGAGGTGAAAAAGTACTGTATTGGCACTGGTCACCGGAATATCAATGGGAAATGAATTTTCCTTTAGAAGGTTATAATGAGTGTTTAATTACCTACATTTTAGCAGCCTCGTCGCCTACATATTCTATCGATGCCGAGACGTATTACAAAGGCTGGACAAGAAACGGAACCTATCTTTCAGACAAAGAAAAATACGGTCTTCCGATGTACGTAAAACACAACGGAGCCGAAGAATATGGCGGACCGTTATTTTGGGCTCAATATTCCTATATCGGCTTAGATCCTACCAATTTATCGGATAAATTAATTAAAAATTACTTCGATTTAAATAAAAATCAGGTCTTAATTGACTACAAATACTGTGTCGAAAACCCAAAACAATGGAAAGGTTACGGATCAAATTATTGGGGATTAACGGCTGGTTACTCAAGAAATAAAGACGGAAGCGTTGGCTATAATGCTCACTTCCCGCAAAATGATCACGGAGTCATCACTCCGACGGCTGCTTTGAGCAGTTTTCCTTATACTCCCAAAGAATCAATGGATTTTTTGAGATTTATCTATACTCAGAAACCAGAATTTATCGGTTCTGCAGGTCCTTACGATGCAACATCGATCAATTATGATAATTGGACGACGCCACGATATTTAGCGATTGATCAGGGAACTATCGCCCCGATGATCGAGAATTACAGAACAGGATTTTTATGGAAATTATTCATGAATGCTCCTGAAATCCAGAAAGGATTAAAAAAATTAAGCTTTACATCAGAAAAATATAATATTAAATAGTTTTAGGAGCTATTTCCCGCTATCCGCTGTATCTTTTGTGTTACGACCTCCGCTTCGCTCCGGTCGCAAAACAAAAGGATGTCGCTCATATCGGGGCTAAAAATGCAGTAAGAATAGAACGTTTATCAATAGAAACGGGCTTTAGCCCTTTTAACCAAAACCAAAAATCAAACGGCTTTAGCCAAAACCTAAAGAAATATGAATTTAAAACTAAAATACTTACCACTTTTGCTTTTACCATTTTCTTTAAGCTTAAATGCTCAGGAAATCAAAGCAGAACTGAATAAAGAAGTTAAACGAGTCGAAAAGATCTCATATATTTTAGATTATCCTCAAAAAGCAAAAGGAAACGTTCCTTTGATTGTCTTTCTTCATGGGTCAGGAGAAAGAGGTAGTAATCTCGAGTTGGTAAAAGCGCACAGTCCTTTTACATACAAAAATCTGATCAAAGAACCCGTGGCAATTTTAGCGCCTCAATGTCCTGAAAATACTTGGTGGGATACGGTAAGTGTTTATAATTTGATTAAAGAAATTCAGAAAAAATATAAAATAGATGCTTCCAGAATTTACCTCACCGGGCTTTCGATGGGAGGATGGGGAACATTAAAACTCGCAATGGAACATCCCGAAATGTTTGCTTCTGTGGTTTCTGTCTGTGCACCGACAGATCGTGTGATGTATGCCAATATTCATCAATACAAAGATTTAAACATGAAAATTTATCACGGCGGAATGGATGATGTCGTGCTGCCGGAAAATGCATTTAATTTTTACCAAGCACTTCATCCGGTGAACCCATCTGCCGAATTGATAATTTTCCCGAACGATAATCACAATTCTTGGGACTCTACTTATTCAAATCCAGCGTTGTACGACTGGATGTTGTCCAAGAAAAAGATAAATAATGTAATTAAATGATAAAAATCTTTGAAAAATTAACTATTTAGTTTTTCTTTGCTTTAAATAGAATCATTGATAAAACAAAAAGGAATATAATTTAAGAAGTAAGATATATGAAAAAGTTTATTGTAATTGCGACTTTAGCATTAGCTCCCGTGTTTTCAGCACAGGAAATGGTAACAAAGCCGGTTCAGTCTTATCAGACCGCTCAATATCAGTCAAAGAAAAAGGCTTTTGTTGATGCTTTGCTGGCTAAGATGACTTTAGATGAGAAAATTGGCCAGTTAAATTTACCGACTTCCGGAGATTTTACAACAGGTCAGGCTCAAAGTTCAGACATCGGAAAAAAAGTAGAACAAGGCTTAGTTGGTGGATTATTCAACATCAAAGGAGCAGATAAAATTAAAGCAGTTCAGAAAGTTGCCGTTGAAAAAAGCCGTCTTAAAATTCCAATGATTTTTGGGATGGATGTTATTCACGGGTATGAAACTACTTTCCCTATTCCATTAGGCTTAGCAGCATCATGGGATATGAATTTGGTGCAGCAGTCAGCAAGAGTTGCTGCAAAAGAAGCTGCAGCAGACGGAATCAACTGGACATTCTCGCCAATGGTAGATATTTCCCGTGAACCAAGATGGGGAAGAGTTTCAGAAGGTTCTGGTGAAGATCCGTATTTAGGAAGCGAAATTTCTAAAAATATGGTCTACGGTTACCAAGGAAAAGATTTAGCGAACGGAACCAATATTTTAGCTTGTGTAAAGCATTTTGCATTGTATGGAGCAGGTGAAGCGGGTAGAGATTACAATACGGTGGATATGAGCCACGTAAGAATGTTCAATGAATATTTTCCACCTTATAAAGCAGCTGTTGATGCAGGTGTAGCTTCTGTAATGGCTTCTTTTAATGAAGTAGACGGAATTCCTGCAACAGGAAGCAGATGGTTACAGACCGAGGTTTTAAGAAACCAGTGGAAATTCAAAGGTTTTGTAGTGACCGATTATACCGGGATCAACGAAATGGTAGAACACGGAATGGGAGATCTTCAGCAGGTTTCTGCTTTAGCTTTAAAAGCCGGTGTTGATATGGATATGGTGGGTGAAGGATTCTTAACCACTTTAAAAAAATCTTTAGCTGAAGGAAAAATAACGCAGGCCGAAATTGATATGGCAGCAAGAAGAATTCTTGAAGCTAAATACGATTTGGGTTTATTTGATAACCCTTACAAACACGGCGATGCAAAGTTAGCGGCTAAAGAAGTTTACAATTTAGAAAACCGTAATATCGCAAGAAGTGCGGCAGCGCAGTCGATGGTTTTGATGAAAAATGAAAACCAGGTTTTACCTTTGAAAAAATCAGGAACTGTTGCAGTAATTGGTCCATTGGTAAACAACTCTCTGAATATGGCGGGAACTTGGAGTGTAGCTACAAAACATGCAATCTCTGTTAACTTAATGCAGGGTCTTCAGGCTAATTATGGAAAAGATGTGAAGTTCCTTTCTGCAAAGGGAGCCAACATTGATTACGATGCTAAATTAGAAGATATCTATGCGGCTCACGGTAAGAAAACCGATAGAGATAATCGTTCAAAAGAAGCGTTATTAAAAGAAGCGGTTGACATTGCCAACAAAGCTGACGTTATTGTTTTGGCAATCGGAGAATCTGCAGAAATGAGCGGAGAATCTTCGTCAAGAACTGAAATTACAATTCCTCAATCTCAGGTTGATTTACTGAATGAATTGAAAAAAACAGGAAAACCGATCGCAATGGTGCTTTTCACAGGTCGTCCTTTGGCATTAACCAATGTAAAAGATGCTCCTGATGCTATTTTGAATGCCTGGTTTGCAGGTTCAGAAGCTGGAAACGCAATTGCTGATGTACTTTTCGGTAAAGTAAATCCTTCAGGAAAACTTCCGATGACGTTCCCAAGAAGTCTCGGTCAGGTTCCGATTTATTATAATGCTAAGAATACAGGCCGTCCTTTAGCTCAGGATAAAGTAGATAAATGTGTATACGAAAGATTCCGTTCCAATTATATGGATGAGTGTAATACGCCGTTATATCCGTTTGGATATGGTTTGAGTTATTCTAAATTCGATTATTCTGATGTAACGGTTTCGAATGCAAATCCGAAAGGAAATCAAACAATTCAGGCTTCAGTTACTGTGACGAATTCAGGAAACTATGATGGCGCTGAGGTAGTTCAGCTATACATCAGAGATATGGTGGGAAGCATCACAAGACCGGTAAAAGAATTGAAAGGATTTCAAAAGGTAATGTTGAAAAAAGGAGAATCTAAAAAGATTACTTTTGACATCACTCCAGAAAGCCTGAAATTCTACAACGGAGATTTAAAATACGATTGGGAATCCGGAGAATTTGACATCATGATTGGTACAAATTCTGAAGAGGTGAAACATTCAAAAATCCACTGGACAAAATAAAATTTATACAAAGCCATTCGAGAGAGTGGCTTTTTTGTTTTGGTATAGTTTTTCCATTATAGTTACAGTTTTAAACATACAAATTATGAAAAAAGTAATATTATCAGGTGCAATTTTCTTTTGCGCTTTTAGTTTTGCTCAGACAGGTAGCGACAGAGATTCTCATGGCTGTATTGGTTCTGCAGGATACACTTATTCGAAAATTAAAGAAAATTGTGTAAGAGTTTTTGAGCAGGAAATTAAAATGACCCAAATAGATCAGAAAAATAGTTCGTCTTCGATGGCGGCAATTATCTTTAGTGATAATAAGAGAAAAGCTGAAGTATTGTTACCCGGTGAAAATATTATTCTCAAAAAGAGATGTAAAAAAGATATCTGGAAAAAAGGAAAATATATCTTGACACCTACTGAAACAGGATACAAGTTGGAAAAAGATAATATAGCAATCTATCAATAATCAATAAATAAAATAGGAAAGTCATTTTTGACTTCCTTTTTAATATGTAACCTAAATTTTTCGTTATCAATAATAAAAATAAAGCACGATATTTTTAGAAAAAACAGCAATTCCATTTTATTGTTGAATAATTTTTTTAAGAGAAATTCATACTTAATTTCACAAATTAGCGATAAACGATGTAACGTTTCATATACTTGAAGCGTCTTATAAATATATCGTTTAACCAAATCCATGAAATATGAATTTAAACTCCAAAATTTTAGGTATTACGCAAGTGGTAATCACAAGTCTCATGATGAATGCACAAACTACTGATAAAAAATTGCCGGGCGACCCGACATTGGTTTCATCAAAAGCTACGATAGAAAAGCTTATTTCTTACGACAAAGGAAATTTTAAGTATAAGGTAGAAGATTATTTTGCCAGGCCGAAAGCTTCACAATTTAAACTTTCTCCCGACGGGCAGTACCTGTCGTATAAAGAAAAGGATAAAGACAGTAAAAATCATGTCTATGTAAAAGATCTGAAATCTGGTGAAATTACAAAGGCATTGGTTGAAAAAGATGATTTAATAAGAAGCTACGGATGGCTTGATAAAAAACGCCTGTTTTACACTCAGGATAAAGGTGGAAACGAAAATATCCACTTATACGCCGCTGATATTGACGGTAAAAACTTAAAAGATCTTACACCATTTGAAGGAATTACGCTAAATTCTGTAAGACTGATTAAAGATACTGAGTTTGTTATTGTGAGCATGAACAAGAACAATAAACAGATTTTTGAACCGTATAAAATCAATTTTAATACAGGCGAAATTACGCAGTTGTATGAAAATAAAGATGTAAAAAGTCCGATTGATGATTATCTTTTCGACAGACAGGGGAATCTTAGAGGATACACAATTCTTGAAAATGGTTTGACGACCAAACTGTATTACAAAGATTTGCAGACAGGGAAATTTAATCTTGTTAAGTCGACCGATTGGAAAGATACTTTTAGCGTGATTGGTTTTAATGATAATTCTAAGAATAAAGATGAGGTTTATCTGGTAACTAATATTGGCAGTGATAAATCTAGAATTGTATTGTATGATTTAAAGAAAAATGCGATTATTAAGGAGGTCTATTCCAATCCGACATTTGATGTTTCTTCAATCGCACAGGCTGGGAAAAGCAGAAATTATGAGCTTGATTACATCAGCTATAACGGAATTAAAAATGAAACCATTCCTGTAAGTAAATTTTACAAAGAAATTCATGATAAACTGACTTCTGAATTTGGCGATAAACAGTTTGGAATTGCTTCTTCAGATGATAAAAACGAAAAACTATTGGTTGTTGTCGACAGTGATAAACTGTATGGAAAGTATTATGAATACGATACAAAAACCAAAACAACCAAACTCCTTTTTGATCTGATGCCTCAGTTGAAAGAAGAAGATATGGCTGAAATGCGTCCCATAGAGTTTAAAAGCAGAGACGGACTTACGATTCACGGGTATATTACATTGCCAAAAGCAGCAACAAATGGGGAAAAAGTCCCTTTGATTGTAAATCCTCACGGCGGACCGCAAGGAATAAGAGACGATTGGGGTTTCAATCCTGAAACACAATTGTTTGCAAGCAGAGGATACGCTACTTTGCAGGTTAATTTCAGAATTTCTGGTGGTTACGGAAAAGAGTTTCAAACATCCGGATATAAACAAATCGGCCGTAAAGCGATGGATGATGTAGAAGATGGCGTAAAATATGCAATCTCACAAGGCTGGGTCGATAAAGACAAAGTAGCCATCTATGGTGGAAGTCACGGTGGTTACGCTACATTGATGGGATTAATTAAAACTCCCGATTTGTACTCTTGTGGAGTTGATTATGTAGGAGTTTCCAATATTTTTACGTTCTTCGATTCTTTCCCTGAATACTGGAAGCCGTATAAAGAAATGGTAAAGCAAATCTGGTATGATTTGGATAATCCTGAAGAAGCCAAAATAGCAAAAGAAGTTTCGCCGGTTTTTCAGATTGATAAAATTAAAAAACCATTATTTGTGGTTCAGGGGGCGAATGACCCAAGAGTAAACATCAATGAATCTGACCAAATCGTAAAAGCTTTAAGAAGCAAAGGATTTGAAGTTCCTTACATGGTAAAATATGATGAAGGACATGGTTTTGGAAAAGAACCTAACAGAATTGAATTTTATAAATCGATGTTAGGTTTCTTTGCTGAGAATTTTAACAAATAAAAGAAGACAATTTTTATAATTAATTGAACGGGAAGTATTTTGCTTTCCGTTTTTTTTATTTGAAAGAGCAAGACAAAATGTATATTCCTCAATGTTTAGATATACAGAATTCCCCTCCTTTTTGCTTTCCGTTTTTTTTATTTGAAAGAGCAAGACAAAATGTATATTCCTCAATGTTTAGATATACAGAATTCCCCTCCTTTGGAGGGGTGGATTAATTTTTTAAAGAAAATTGAGACGGGGTGGTTTTTAGCCAGTATAGAAACGGTTACCCCAGCGAAGAGCGAGGAGTAATATTGGATATCGGTATAAGCTTCTGAAAAAAAATCTAACGGCAAAAATGTGATTAACAAACGAAAAATTGAAAATCCGAAAAAATATTTTAAATTTATTAAAGTAAAACAAACAGCACAGTCGTCCTAGCAATATGGAGATTGTCGAAAAATTACCAATGCCACAGAAGGAAAAGGAAAACATTATTTCTCAGACCGTAACAAGTTACGGTGGAAAGTTGATGTCTTTTATTCGACCAAAAGTGAAAAATACCGAAGATGCAGAAGATATTCTGCAGGAAGTTTGGTATCAGTTCAGCAGTTTGACCAATCTTTCTGAAATTGTAAATGTTGGCGGATGGCTGTACCGCGTTACTGCCAACAAAATTACTGACAAATACCGTAAAAAGAAGACCGAAAATCTAGAAGATTTTGTCTACGAAGATGAAGACGGAACATTTTCCATAAAAGATATTCTGCTTTTAGACGACAGCGCAGGACCGGAAGTGAAAATGTTTCAGGATGAGATATGGAAAAAACTGTTTGAAGCGTTGGAAGAACTTCCGGAAAAACAGAAGCTCGTCTACATGGAAAATGAACTGAACGATAAAACTTTACAGCAAATCGCCGATGAACAGGGTGAAAATATAAAGACCATTATCAGCCGAAAAAATTATGCGGTAAAGCATTTGAGAAACAGATTGAAACAATTGTACGAAGATTTAAATAATTAGAAATAAATAAAATGAACAATAAATATAAAAAAAGCTGGATTCTTTTAATTTTATGTCCGCCATTGATTTTCCTTGCCGTTGCGCTCATCGTGATGTGGCTTTGGAACTGCATTCTTCCCGAAACTATCGGTGTAAAAACCATTAATTATTGGCAGGCAATGGGAATTTTAATTTTAAGTAAAATTCTTTTTGGAGGCTTTCATGGGAAATTCGGAAGAGGAATGCGAGATATGAAGGAAAAACACATGAGACATAAAATGGAAGGAATGTCTGATGAGGAAAAAGAAAAATTCAAAGAAGTCTGGAGACAGAAATGTTCAAGCGGATTCTTCAACAGAAATAACGAATAGTTTAAGAAATTTTCTTTTCCACGATCCTAAAGGAAGTGAAATTTCTTCATCAAATTACACCCTTTAGGGTTTGGGGAAATTAATTTTGATGAATTTTTAAAGAAGTAGTAAAGTAAAAACTAAAACGAATTCGTCTCTATAAAAAACAAGAAGTAGTAAAATTTAAAATTTAAGAAAATGAAAAATTCAGTATTAAAAGGAGTGTTAGGAGCGCTTGCTGTTGCCGGAGTTGCAATAGTTGCAAAAAAAGTAATCGAAAGAAAAAGATTTGTAAGAGGTATTTTTGATGAATACGGAATCAAAGAAAAATCTCCATTCGGATTGGCAGATAAAATCAGAGAAATGGATGATGAGCAATATCAGGAACTAAAAGGAAAGTTCAAAAAAGAATTTGCTAAATGTTGCGGAAAAGATAATACTTGCAAAGCGTAAGCTTTATAAAACTAAATTGAAATTGTTAATTCAGGCGCGGAAAGCAAAGCTTCCCGCGCCTGAATTTTTTTGCAGCGAATGAGTTTTTTGCCACGAATGCACGAATTATTTTTTACATTAAATCAATACAAACTTAAAGGAGAATAAAATTTAAAAATTAAGATTCCTCTTTGCTGAGTGAAATGTCTCTGCGAACGAAAAATATTTTCAATAATTTAAAAAAAACTTAGCGACCTTTGCGTTGAAAAAACACTTCATCACGCTTGCAGTGACAAAATTCGTGTATTCGTGGCTTTTTTATTTTTGTCCACAGTGACAAAATCCTTATTTTTGTATTCACTTACATGAAAGATTACTACTATTTTCTCGGTATTCCTCACGATGCTTCAGATGAAGACATCAAAAAATCCTACAGAAAACTTTCATTAAAATACCATCCCGACAAAAATCAAGATGATGATTTTTTTGCAGACCGGTTCAAAGAAATTCAGGAGGCTTACGAAACGTTAAGTGATAAAGGACGAAGAATCACATATGACCAGAATTTAGAAAGCCTGCAGAAAACTTTCAGATATACCGTTCCGCCTTCTATTAAAACTTTTACAGCAAACAAAATTCACGCGAAAAAAGGAGAGGAGATTATTATAACCTGGCAGACCCAGAATGCTGATGTGGTGAAGGTTTTACCGTTTGGTCTTGAGAAAGCTTACGGAGAAAGAGTTTTTAAAATCACAGAATTTAAGAACGGAAAGTTTCAATTGTTGCTTCATGCAACGAATTCACTTTTACATAAAACCGTAGTTCAGGGAATTACAATAACCGAAGTTTTTGAATCTGATGGTGAGAAATTCAGAGACAGAGCAGAAGAACTTTTTAAGTCACAGCCACGAACCGTAACAAATCCTAAAGGACAGCCAAAAATTTTCAGAATAATCCTGGCGATTCTGTTTTTAGCTTTAGCATTGTACTTTTTAATCAGTAGTCTAACTAACTAACTAACTAACTAACTAACTAACTAACTAACTACGCCAATTTCTTATTTCCCGGGCATTTTTTACACCTTTTCCCTTTCTTAAATTTTTTGCAACAAGATTTTTTGTCACCACAGAACATTTCTTCATTCTTGAAAGAAAATGCCGGAGATAATGGCGGTACTTTAAAAGGAGTGATGATATTCATACTGCAAATATATTAATTTAGAATAAATATAGATAATAAAATTTAAACTTTCTTGAAATGCTGATAGTAGATGGTTTTAAAGGTTTTTTGTGCTGTTTTACTCGAAATTGGCATCATTACCTTACCCGAAATACCGTGTGAGCTTTAAAAAGTGAAATCGAAGATTAAACGAAGTCAAACGGCTTTATGAATCATAAGAAAGTTAGTAGTATAAAAAAACTAAGTGCATGAAAATTTTCTCAAAATTATTTCCCCGACCCTAAAGGGAGTAATTTTGAGGAAATTTTCAATTCATTTTTCCGGCCTTTAGGGTTTGGGAAAAGAAAAATGTATTCAAAATTTTTTCTGTGGATTTTTTAAGAAAGTTATCAGTACTCATCTTTTAAAATTAACATACTAACAAAATAAATATAAGAAAGTTGAAGGTATATCACGTCCATAGAAGATTTAAATAAATTCAAATTATCGCCTGTGATCACACATTATGAAGTTTCAAAACCCATATTTTAAAGCCAATTGCAAAAAGCCAATTTCCGATTGTTACTTAGGTTGCAAAATCATTTTAAAAATCGTAATTTTACGAATCTTTTTTTACAAACAAAATCTAATATAAAAAATGAATACAGAACAGTTTGTGAGCCGTCACATCTCCCTAAACGAAGCCGACAAACAGGCGATGTTGGAAAAAGTTGGCGTTTCAAGTATCGAAGAATTAATTTCTCAAACCATTCCATCATCGATTCGTTTAGAAAATGATCTGAACATTTCAGAGCCACTTTCGGAGTATCAAATGTTGAATCATTCGAAAGAATTGGCATCGAAAAACACGGATTATACAAGCTATATCGGTTTTGGATATCACAATACCTTGTTGCCATCGGCAATTCAGAGAAATATCTTTGAAAACCCTAGCTGGTACACAGCGTACACGCCTTATCAGGCAGAGATCGCTCAGGGAAGATTAGAAGCTTTGCTTAATTATCAAACTGTTGTGTGCGATTTGACAGGTTTTGCTTTGGCAAACGCATCTTTATTGGACGAATCTACAGCAGCTGCAGAAGCAATGCACATGTTCTTCAACAACAGGACAAAAGATCAGAAGAAAGCAGGAGCTAATAAGTTCTTTATTTCTGATTTGGTTTTACCTCAAACCGTTTCTGTTCTTAAAACAAAAGCTGAAGGTTTAGCAATCGAAATTGTAGTTGGTGATCACAAAACTCACCCGTTCGACGAATCTTATTACGGAGTTTTATTGCAATATCCTGGTAAAAACGGAATTGTTTTAGATTATACGGAAGACATCGTTGAGTACAAAAAATTAGACTTGCAGGTTGTTGTAGCTTGTGATCCTATGGCTTTGGTTAAATTGAAATCTCCGGCTTCAATGGGCGCTGACTGTGCTGTTGGTACTTCTCAGAGATTTGGTATTCCATTGGGATATGGTGGTCCTCACGCTGCATTTTTCTCTTGCAGAGAAGATTACAAAAGAGATATTCCGGGAAGAATCATCGGGGTTTCTCAGGATATGTACGGAAAACGTGCATTGAGAATGGCTTTACAAACAAGAGAGCAACATATAAAAAGAGAAAGAGCGACTTCAAATATTTGTACTGCTCAGGTTCTTTTAGCTGTAATGGCAGGTATGTATGCAGTTTATCACGGTCCGAAAGGATTAAACTATATCGCTGACCAGATTCACTTTAAAGCGAATGCATTAAAAGGAGGATTAAAAGCTTTAGGTTATCAGACGGTTGAAGAGCCCATCTTTGACACTGTAAAAATTGTGATGAGTGAAGATGAGAAAACAAGATTATGCAGAATGATGCTTGATCACAAATTGAATCTTAACTACTTTACAGAAGGAGTTGTGAGCATTGCAATCAACGAAAGCACGACGCTTGAAAAACTAAATGTTTTGATGGCTTCTTTTGCTCAGTTTAAAGATAAGCAGACATTTAAATTAGAAATAAAAGAAGGATACAGCATTCCTGAAGAAAATCTTCGAAAAGATGAGATTCTGACGGAAGAAGTATTCAACAAATACCATACAGAGACCGAATTGATGCGTTACATCAAACGTCTTGAAAGAAAAGATTTATCATTAACACATTCAATGATCTCTCTTGGTTCTTGTACCATGAAGCTAAATGCTGCGACTCAGATGTTGCCGCTTTCTTGGGCAGAATGGGGAAGTATTCACCCATTTGTACCGGTAAATCAGGCAGGAGGTTATCAGGAAATGATCAAAGAATTGGAGAAAGATCTTTCTGAAATCACAGGATTTGCAGGAACTTCTCTTCAGCCAAATTCAGGAGCGCAGGGAGAATATGCAGGATTGATGGTAATCAGAGAATATCATATCTCAAGAGGCGAAGGTCACAGAAATGTGGTGTTGATTCCTCAGTCTGCACATGGAACAAACCCCGCTTCTGCAGCAATGGCAGGAATGAAGATTGTTGTTGTTAAAAACCTTGAAAGCGGAGAAATTGATTTCGAAGACTTCAAAGCGAAAACAGAGCAGCATTCTGAAAATCTTTCTTGTGTAATGATCACGTATCCGTCAACGTACGGATTCTTTGATGCTAACATTAAAGAAATTACTCAATTGGTTCACGATCATGGCGGACAGGTTTATATGGACGGTGCCAACATGAATGCTCAGGTAGGATATACAAGTCCTGGAAACATCGGGGCAGACGTTTGTCACCTTAATCTTCACAAAACTTTCGCTATTCCTCACGGAGGCGGAGGTCCTGGAGTTGGTCCGATCTGTGTTGCTAAGCATTTAGTTCCTTTCTTACCTACCAATGCAAACATTAAAGTTGGTTCTAAAGAAGCAATTGAAGGTATTTCTGCTGCACCTTACGGTTCCGGATTGATCCTAAATATTTCTTACGCTTACATCAAAATGTTGGGAACTTCAGGTTTGAAAAAAGCTACTGAGCACGCAATTTTAAATGCAAACTATTTAAAAGAAATATTAGCAGAGCATTTCCCTATTTTATATTCAAATACAGAAGGTAGAGTAGCGCACGAGTGTATCGTAGATTTCC
This sequence comes from Chryseobacterium sp. CFS15, assembly GCF_031118795.1. Lineage (NCBI taxonomy): Bacteria > Pseudomonadati > Bacteroidota > Flavobacteriia > Flavobacteriales > Weeksellaceae > Chryseobacterium > Chryseobacterium sp. CFS15. The sequence goes on from NZ_JAVHYL010000002.1 coordinate 505,248, forward strand.
GTCAGTTCAAATCTTTAGGAATTGAAGTGGCTGATGTTGCAAAAAGATTGATGGATTATGGTTTCCACGCACCAACGGTTTCTTTCCCGGTTGCAGGAACATTGATGATCGAGCCAACAGAATCTGAAAGCAAGTCTGAAATCGACCGTTTTGCAGAAGCTCTTATTGCGATCAGACATGAGATCGATGAGATTGCTAACGGTGAAGCTGATCAGGCAAACAACGTATTGAAAAATGCTCCTCACACTGAGCAATTGGTTATTTCTGATTCTTGGGATAAACCATACAGCAGAGAGAAAGCCGCTTATCCTTTGGATTGGGTGAGAGATCACAAATTCTTTGCTTCAGTTTCCAGAGTTGATGAAGCTTACGGAGACAGAAACTTAGTTTGTACTTGTGAGCCGATTGAAGCTTATATGTAATTAAAAGTTTTTTTATATAATTAATCCCTTTCAGTTTTTGAAAGGGATTTTTTTATTCAAATTTTAAATTACCTTTTTTTGGAAGTAAAGACAATTAACATTATAATTCCTCCAAAAATAAAAGTAATAATTGATACTGTTTTGATTGAAATTTCACTTGTTGTAGTGTATTCTTTTCCACACGAAACGAGGAAAAATGCTATCATTAAAAAATAGCTAAGTAGTAATTTTTTAGTCATATGTGTTGTGTTTTATGTTTAAAAAGATAAGAATAATTTATATAGTTCGCTAATTTTCAGCTATTATTTATTATTCTTCACATAGTTATTTGGGTGCATATTACTTTCCTTCCCCTAAAGAATTATTTCTTTTCTGAGTCAAATTTTCCGACTGTGTCTTTGTTGTATTAAAAAGTGATCACTCTTCAATTTCAATATATATTAATCAAATTATTTTAATGAAATTTTGAGCTACTTTATTGATTTATAGTAACCAGCAGGATTGTGCAGGATGCTCATATTTACGTTTGTGTTTAGCTTGGTTAACACAAAATTAATATTTATGAAAAATAAATCTTTACTGATTAAGCAGGCTTTAAAAACATTGTTGTTAGGTGGATTGACCTTATCCGCTGCTGGCTTAGATGCTCAGACATTGGCATTTCCGGAAGCTACCGGTTTTGGTCGATTTACTACAGGAGCGAGAGGTGCAGCCAATCCTCAAATCTATTTGGTGACTAATTTGAATGACAGCGGTGCCGGTTCTTTTCGTGATGCGGTAAGTCAACCGGGGCGTTTTGTTATTTTTAAAGTAGGAGGTATTGTTAATTTACAATCTGTGGTTGCTGTCGCAGCCAATACTACAATTGCAGGACAGACTGCTCCTGGAGAAGGGATTTTATTTCTCGGTCCGAGAGTTTCATTTACCGGAGCCAACAATACGATTGCGAGATATCTGCGTATCCGTTATGGAGGAACTTCTCAAAATCAGGATGCGTCAGGAATTGCCAACGGAGCGAATATCATTTTAGATCACATGACTTTTACATGGGGTACAGATGAGGTATTTTCTGTAAACTGGGATAATAACGGAACAAGTCCTGATAACATTACAATTCAAAACTCGATTATCGGACAGGGAATGCACCGTCACAATCATTCCGCAGGAGGATTAATGCAACCTCCAGCAGGTGGAAAAATCAGTCTGATAGGAAATTTATATATCTGTAATAAAACCCGTAATAATAAAATAAAAGGCATCAACGAGTTTGTAAACAATGTGGTGTACAATTGGGGGAATTATGGAAATACCTATGGCCACACCCAATCTGGAGAAGCATATATTATGGGTGGAGATTCTGCAGGTGCTTCGTATGCCAATATCATCAACAATTATTTTATCGGAGGGCCCAATACGAGCGGTACGGTTTCTACCCCTTTCAGCGTAGGAAATGCCAACTTTAATTTATATGGTTCCGGAAATTATTTCGACAACAATAAAAACGGAGTTTTGGACGGAACTTTAGTTCCTGAGAATTTAACAGGATATCCTGTTGGAGATATCAATGCGATTCAAACAACTTCGTATGATTATCCGATGAAAAACCCGACCTTGACTGCACAAGGAGCTTTTGATAATATTGTTTCAAAAGTAGGCGCTTCCTATCCAAGGCGTGATCAGGTGGATCAGTTGATGATTTCAGATCTGATGTCGAAAGGAACAACCGCAACTTATGTTTATGTACAAAGCGATTTAACAACTCAATTCGGGTTTACCAATGGCGGAGCAGGTCACGTTTATGGCGCTCCGGCTCCTTTAGATACCGATAATGACGGAATGCCCGATGCTTGGGAAACTGCAAACGGACTGAATCCTAATGTTTTTGATGCTTTGGCAGTAAGTACAACGCATGCTCCATATCTGAATATTGAGGTATATATTAATGGTCTGCATAATACAGCAGCTCCGGATTTTATTATTCCGCCATCCAATTTAAATTTCACAAATCCAGTGACAACGGGAACTCCGGCTTCAAGCTCATTAACGGTTAACTGGAGTGATAATGCAACCAATGAAACAAATTATGTATTGGAACGTTCTCCCAATGGCACAGCGTTTACAGTCATTGCAACATTGCCTGCGAATACAACGACTTATAATGAAACGGGTTTAACGCCCAACACTCAATATTATTACAGAGTGAAAGCGGTGAGTGCCACAGAATCTTCTGTGTATACTTCAAATGCTTCAATCACTACACCGCCTGTTCCGTCAGCGCCTACCAAAGCAGCTAATCCAAATCCTGCCAATGGATTTAATGACGTACAGCTGACCAATGGAAATTTACTTTTAAAATGGACAGGAAGTTCCAACACTACTACCTACACCGTTTATTTTGGAACCGATCCTCAAAATTTAAGCAATGTGGCTACAGTTCCTTATGCTGCAACACCATCGTATCAGTTGAGTAATTTAAATACGGCAACTAATTATTACTGGAGAATTGATTCGTCTAATGCATTAGGTTCTGTAACAGGAGATGTTTGGAGTTTCCGTGCATTGACGCCTAGTCTTGTTGGGAACTGGCCATTCTCAGAAGCTCCCTTATCTGGTGAGCAGATTGCAGATTTAACGTCTTATGCCAATCACGGAACATTAAATGTAGCCTATGATAATGCTAATGTGAGAGTTACAGGAAAAGAAAATTATGCCCTAGATTTGGCAACTTCACCCAATACGCCGTACATAGCGAGTATTCCGCATCAGGATCAGATTTTATTTAATACTAATTCTTTTACGGTTTCGTACTGGATGAAAGCTCCGACAAGTATGATCCCATCGTCTTCGGCAACCAGTCTGTATGTTCTGTGTAAAGGTTCGTTTACTAAAAATACGGCAACAGGAGCTACAGGAAAGCGTTTTAACGTAGAAATAAAAGGCGGCCAGCTGCGATATGCCATCGATGATGACGTTACGAAAAAGGAAATCACCTCACCCATTGCCAATTATTTTACCAATAACTGGGTACATGTTGTAATTCAGAGGGATATTACAGCGCATAAAATGAGAATTTATACGAATGGTGTTTTAAGTGCTGAAGGAGACGAAACCGCGGTTACAGGAATTGGTGAAGCAAGTGATCTAATCATCGGAAATATTGGTGAACTTGAGTTTTTATCAACGACCAATTCTCCAGCTCCTTATAAAGGTGCTTTTGATGAACTTAAAATGTATAATTATGCATTATCTCCGACGGAAATATCTGCTTTGTACAATCAGGCGGTGTTGAGCAATGCAGAATTCAGTATCAGTAAAAATGTGGGAACGGTTTATCCGAATCCTGTAAAAGATCAGATTTTCATTAAGCTTCCTGAATATAAAAAATCAAGTTTAACTGCCACAATTTTAGATATGACGGGAAAAGTAATCGTTAAAGAGAAATTAAATGCTAATGGAAACGGAGTATTTAATTTAAATATTGCCGGTAAAAAAGTTTCAGGAAATTATTTTCTGAATGTTTCAGGAGAGGAATTGAATAGCAATTTTAAAATTATTGTTCAGTAAAATAGAGCACACTTAGTTTAATTCATATTGTATCAAAGGAAATCCTTTCAATTTTTTTGAAAGGATTTTTTATAGTTTTTATGGATAAAAATTATGTCTATCCGTTTTTACTAATAAGCTATAATTTAACACAAAGGCAAACAAAGAATATTAAAAATTTGACTGTTTTAAAGTTATACAAAGGCGTAAACCTAGCAAAGAAATACAAAAAGTCATAAAAATATGAGGAACTGTGGGCAAGCATTAAAAATTAAACTTAAAATTTTAATAGGCTTTAAGTTGTTCCATTTCTAATTTGAATTGATATAATTGTTTTCCAGATTATAAAATGTCTTTCTAGAGTGAGCAAAATTCTTTTTTTAGTTGTCTTATTTCTTTTTTTAGTAGGGATAATTCTTTTTCAAGTTATTTAAACTCTTTCTGAAGTAGCTTTATTTTTATTTCTGATACGAAAAATCCTCTTGCATTAAAAGCGGATCTTATTTTTAGGATCTTATTTTCCTTAAAGAGAAAAAGAACTGACGGTTTTAATTTTTAATTTTAACGAATTCTAAACCTTTTATCTGTGCAAACTCAGGACTGGTAGCTCCGAATATAGCCTTGATGTATTTTTTAACGTCTGAAGCAGTCTCGCAAATCCCGATCTCATCACCGTACAAAAGTTTGTTTCTTGCGATTCTTGCATTACTGAGATTGGCATAAGTTCTTGCTACCTCCAGATTTTTATTTTGTAGATCTGTGATGGTTGAGACAAGGGTATCTACAAGCAATTCCGGCTCATGGGGTTGATAATCGGGCTCATTGTCCAGGACCGTTTTTAGCCCTGATAAATGCTGAATGAGCTGGTCATAAGATTGCTGGCTCGCAGAAATAGTAGCGGTAGCCGTTTCCCCGGGATTGACAGGAGTCTTTGGAGGAGATGCTCTTTTGCCCTGTAATTTTCGATTGTGGAATTTTGCTTCTTTAATACTGCCTTCAGATGCGTCTGAAACCTGTATCGCATTGACGAATCTTGTCGACATTATTTTGATGCCGCTGAAAGCGACCTGTCTTTCGCTTACTTTCCCATTGTAGATCGTATTATTAGATAAAACATCTGCTAAAGCAAGTTCGGCAGAATCTTTCAAAGCTATGAGTGCAGGTAACCGCAAGTTGCTCTTTGAGGGATTGTAGGATGAGCCGTAGCCCGTTAAAAATTCGATCATGGTCTGAAAATTTGCAATGTTCTTTGCATGACCGGTTTCTGTGGTTGATGCCATAAGTCATTTGTGTTTAGTTTGTTAGTGTAACAAATATAGATTTTTTTCAGATAGAAAAGAATGGGTATTGTGATCTTTTATGAGAGAACTTTATTGGAGCGAGGTTTTACATTTACTATTTTCTTTGCTTTCGCAAGAATCATGCTTTTGTTTTTGTTGCTAATACGAGTGGGACGCTCGCACTAGCTAGGGTAAGTATTTTATAATGAAGAAAGCTTTTAAAACATTAAAGAACTCATTTTTTGCTATGAATATTAGAATTGAAAAAGTAATTGTAGTCCAAAAAAGAATAGAAATTTCTCTGTTGAAAAAGAATTTAGAAATTCAATCATTTGCTATTGTTTAAATTTATGATATGAGTGTAATTTTAATATATATTGTCAAAAGATATTTCGCTAAAGCAGTTATATTCATTTAAAAATGAAAAAAGCTGAAGTTCTCACTTCAGCTTTAATAATGCAAAACAATTTTATTTTTTGCTATAATTTTCAGTGATAATATTACACAATTATCAATATTATTTACTCACCAATTCCGCCTCAAAGACATCCACAAAATGCTTCCTGATTTTCGCTTTAATATCTTCCATTTCTTCGGGAGTAAGTTCTCTTTCCAACTCTCTTTTCAAAGAAGTTACCTGTTTATCTTTAATACCACATGGAATGATGTATTCAAAATAACGCATATCGGTATTGATGTTTAAGGCAAAACCGTGAAGCGTAACCCAACGCGAAGCTTTTACCCCCATCGCACAGATTTTTCTGGCGTAAGGTTTTCCGACATCCAGCCAGACTCCTGTTTCTCCGGGAGAACGCTCGCCTTTCAATCCGTATTCGGCAATAGTTCTGATGATCACTTCTTCAAGATTTCTCATGTACTTGTGAATATCTGTGAAGAAATTTTCAAGATCTAAAATAGGGTAACCCACAATTTGTCCGTAACCGTGATAGGTAATATCTCCGCCACGATTTACTTTTACGAACGTGGCATCTATCTCCTTCAGTTTATCGATTCCGGCAAGCATATTTTCTTCGTGACCACTTTTTCCAAGAGTGTAAACATGAGGATGCTCTACCAAAAGAAAATGATTGGAGGTTGTATATTGCTCGTCGACAGGCAAGTCGCGATTTTTGATTTTCAGATCAATAATGTTTTTCATCAACGTCTCCTGATAATCCCATGATGGTTGATATTCTTTAACGCCTAAATCTTCAAATTCTACGACTTTATTTTGATGTGTATTCATACCTTTTGTTAACGAACAAATTTAGTGATTTTTAATTTTTTATAGAATTAATAAAATCTATGGCTTTTATTCTCCAATCTTTATCGTTGAGCAAGATGTTGACGAAGGCAGTACCAATGATTCCGCCGTCTGCTTTTTGGGTAACATTTTCAAAATCTTCTTTAGATTTAATTCCAAAACCTATCATTACAGGATTTTTCAGTGGGAGAGAGGCAAGTCGGGAAAGATAGTCTTGATTATTTAAAACAGCATTCTCATTTCCTGTTGTAGATGAAGAACTTACCGCATACAGAAATCCTGAACTTAAAGAATCGAGGTGCAAAATTCTTTCATCTGACGTTTCGGGAGTTACCAAAAACGTAAAATTCAAATTGTACTTTTCTAAGATTTGCTGATAATTTTTCTCAAATTCAATCGGCGGTAAATCAGGAATAATTAAACCTGAAACTCCACTTTCAGAACATTCTCTGCAAAAATTTTCAAACCCGAAACTCAAAACCGGATTGATGTATCCCATTAATATAATTGGAATTCTGATTTCGTTTTTAACAGATTTCAGTTGAGAAAGTAAAGTTGAAATTGTCATTCCATTATTTAAAGCCAGTTCGTGCGCTTTTTGAATGACAGGGCCATCGGCGACAGGATCAGAATAGGGCATCCCGATTTCCATCATTTCGGCTCCGGAATCTTGAATAAGTTTTATAATTTCAGAGGTATCTTCCAGTTGTGGAATTCCTGCTGTGAAGTAGATGTTGAGGAGTTTAGTTTGGGTGTTGGAAGCAGGAAGTTGGGTGTTATTTTGGTGCATAAATTTAGATTTAGTTAAGATTTAATTTTTTTTAATGAACAAATTTCAGTTTGATTTTAAAGACGAATCTTTAAGCATCCATCTTCTGACTTCCATCATCCAGCACTTTCAAATACGTTTCCATATCCTTATCACCACGACCAGAAAGACAAATCACTACAATATCATTTTCGTTGAATTTCTTTTTATCTAAAACGGCTAAAGCATGGGCGCTTTCCAAAGCGGGGATAATTCCTTCCAATTTGGTTAGTTCAAAAGCAGATTGCAAAGCTTCGTCATCATTAATGCTGAAAAATTCTGCTCGGTTTTCTTTAAATAAATGTGCATGAAAAGGCCCTATTCCGGGGTAATCTAAACCTGCAGATATAGAGTGGGGTTCAATAACCTGTCCGTCTTGGGTCTGCATAACCAAGCTTTTACTTCCGTGTAAAACGCCTAAAGTTCCCAGAAAAGTTGTGGCTGCCGATTTCCCTGAATCGATTCCAAAACCTCCGGCTTCAGCAGCGATAATTTTTACATTTTCTTCCTCTACAAAATGATAGAAAGTTCCTGCAGCATTGCTTCCTCCACCAACACAAGCAATGACATAATCAGGAGTTGAACGACCAATTTGCTCGTGAAGCTGTTCTTTAATTTCTTTTGAAATCACAGATTGAAATCTCGCCACCAAATCTGGAAACGGATGAGGACCAACCACACTTCCGATAACGTAATGTGTTGTTGTTGAATTGTTAATCCAGTCTCTTAATGCTTCATTTACAGCGTCTTTCAAAGTTTTTGAGCCAGAAGTTGCAGGGATAACTTCTGCGCCCAACATTTTCATCCTTGCCACATTCGGAGCCTGTCTTGCAATGTCGATTTCGCCCATGTAAACGATACATTCCAAACCAAGAAGCGCACAAGCTGTTGCGGTTGCGACACCGTGTTGTCCTGCTCCGGTTTCTGCGATTATTCTATGTTTTCCGAGACGTTTTGCCAATAAAACCTGTCCTAAAGCATTGTTAATTTTATGCGCTCCGGTATGGTTGAGGTCTTCTCTTTTTAAATATATTTTAGTATTGTATTTTTCGCTTAAATTTTTCGCCAAATATAACGGAGTAGCACGACCTACATAGTTTTTCAACAAATCCTGATATTCATTCTGAAAATCTTCTGATTCTATGATTTCAAGATAGTTTTTTTGCAGTTCTTCTACATTCGGATAGAGCATTTCGGGGATAAAGGCTCCACCAAATTCTCCATAATATCCTTGTTTGTCTGGGTTTTTATATTTTGTTTTAATCATTTTTGTAATTGATTTCAGGTTGATGTTTTATTTCAAAATTCAATGAATTGGCAATAAAGCAATATTCATTTGCTTTCTGATGAAGTTCGATTGCTTTTACAATCATATTTTTTTCTGCAACCAAAATTTTAGGTTTTAAGATAATTGCTGTGAACTTTCCACTTCCGTTTTCGCTTTCTATCATTGTTCCTTCTGCAAAATCTAGATATTCTAAAACCAGAATATTATTGACCGAACAAAAATGTAAATACCACAAAAGATGACACGAAGAAACGGAAGCTAACAACAAATCTTCAGGATTATGAAGTTCAGGATTGCCTAAAAATGCAGGGTCTGAAGAACCTTCGATTTCAGCTTTTCCATCAACCGATATGATATAGCTTCTTTCATACGAACGATAATTTTTTGTGGATTCACCAGTGTTTCCCGTCCATTTTATTTTTGATTTGTATTGATGGTTTTTCATATGAAATATTTTAAGTTTAAAAGAGTCCCAAAGGGACGATTTAACAAAGCATAGGAATTCACTCCTATGAATCTAACAATTGTTTAAATAACATTAATCCCAAATATATTTTTCATCATAATCTATTTTGTATTTTTTGTAATAATTAATCATCTCATGTTTGAAATCAAATTCTTTATGATGTTCTCTTTGATTTTTAACATATTCAGAAACTGGAAAAATGTTATTTGGACTCACTGAAAAAGCTCCATAACCTTCCTGCCAAAAGAAATCTTCATATTTTTTTCCTTTCGTCTTTATCCACTTTGATGAAACTGCTTTTATTTCCTGAACCAATTTCATCAAAGCAATTTTCCTAGACAACAGACAGAGAATATGGATATGATTGTCTGTTCCTCCTATTTGCAATGCTGTGCTTTCAAAATCTTTGCATAATGCAGCAATATATGAGAACAATTCTTTTTCTATACTCTCATCAATAAAATCATTTCTGTGCTTTGTGCTGAAAATGATATGGACGTAGTTTTTGACTAAGGATTGTGGCATTTCTTTGTGTTTTTTATTGTTTGTTTTTGATAGGATTGCATCCTATCCTTTGTTAAGTCGTCCCTTTGGGACTTTTATATTTATTTATAAATTCTTTTATTTTTTCTAAATCTTTAATTCCAGGCTCAATTTCAAATTTTGAGTTGATATCTAAAGCAAATGGTTGTTGGTTGATTGTTTTTAGTTGATGGAAGTTTTCCAAAGAAATTCCACCACTTAAAAAATAGGGAAGAGGGATTTCAATTTCGTTGAGGATATTCCAATCGAAAGTTATTCCAGTTCCGCCAAATGCTTTTGAATCTTTATCAAATAAGAGATAGTTAATCGTTGTTGGTTGTTGGTTGTCAGTCTGAGCAGAGTCGAATACTTTTTCAATTTTTCTTCTTACTTCCGACTCTTGGTTTCCGATTCTAATGACTTTTATGATTCCAACTTTAGATTTTAGTTTTTTTCTCAATTCCAAAATAAAATCATCACTTTCATCTCCGTGAAGTTGAATAAAATTTAAATCTGATTTTTCAGCAATTTCTATTATTTTTTCTAAATCTTCATTCACAAAAACCCCAACTTTTCCTTGATGATTTATTTCTGATATTTCATCTAAGCCTAAATGATTCAGAACATATCTTGGTGATTTTTCGTAGAAGATGAAGCCTAGAAAATCAATTTTTAATGCCACTAATTCACGAATTTGGCTGAGCTGTGTCAAACCGCAAACTTTGAGTTTTGGTTGAGGATTTTCGGTTGATGGTTTTTGGCGTTCAATCATTGCTAAATTGGTAAACTGTTATATTTTTACATTAGAAACGAATTCAGAAAATTTGTTTCCGGGGTTTTCATTTTTCATAAAATATTCGCCCATTAAAAAACCGTTGAATCCCTTTTCTTTTAAATATTTAAAATCATCTTCGTTGTAAATTCCGCTTTCGGCAATGGATAAAATATTTTCAGGAAGCTGATTTTTTAGATTGACAGAATGTTGTAAATCAACTTTAAAATCTTTTAAATTTCTGTTGTTAATTCCTACAAAATCAATGCTTTTATTGATGTGTTGAAGCTCTTTTTCAGTGTGGATTTCCAATAAAACTTCTAATCCTAATTTATGAGAAAGTTCTGTAAATTCCTGAATCTGAGTTGGCGAAAGGCAAGCAGCAATCAATAAAATAACATCAGCGCCGATTGATTTTGCTTCATAAAACTGATATTCATCAACCATAAAATCTTTTCGTAGAATCGGAATTTGGATATGATTTCTTACACTTAAAATATCATCAAAACTTCCGCCGAAAAAATCTTTATCGGTAAGGATAGAAATTCCGCTTGCTCCAAATTTTTCATAATCGGAAGCAACTTCTAAAGTCGAAATTTGATTATTAATAATACCTTTTGAAGGTGACTGTCTTTTAAATTCAGCAATAATTCCTGATTTTGATGCTAAAGTTTCTTTCAGGGAAAAAGTTTTTCTTCCAAAAAATTCTGAATCTTTAAGTTGCGCCACAGAAGTTTTAGATTTTGAATCTTTTATTTCCTGTTTTTTTCTTTCTATGATTTTATCTAAAATATTCATTCTGTTAGGTTGATGGTTAATGGTTGTTAGTTGATGGACTTTTGTAGCATAAAAAAACTATCAACCATCAACTAATAACTGTAAGCTATTCAACGCTTTTCCTTCAAACAAACTTTCTTTTGCTAAAGTCAAACAATCATCATAAGTTCCATATTTCTGGGTGTGCAATAAAGCAACCGCTGCATTAACTAAAACTACTGCATTTTGTGATTCGGTACCATTTCCTTCTAATATATTTTTGAAAATTTGTGCAGTTTCTTCAATCGTTTCTCCTGCTTTTATGTTTTCAGAATCAACCGGTTTAAAACCTAAATCTTCTGCCGAATAAATATTTTCACCGCTTTTTGTGATGATTTTACTGTCTTGAGTAAGGCTGATTTCGTCGTATCCATCCATTCCGTGAACTAAAACAAAATCCTGATTTTCTTTCTGAAGCAAATATTGATAGAGTCTTGCAATCTCCAGATTATAAACTCCAATCACAGAAAACTGCGGTTTTGCAGGGTTTACCAACGGACCAAGTAAATTAAAAAAAGTTCGCAACCCTAAAGATTTTCGCAATGTACCTACAGACTGTAATGCCGGATGAAAATACGGAGCGTGAAGAAAACAGATATTTGCCTTCTCTAAATCCTGATTAAGTTCGTCTGATGTTTTTTTGAACTGATAGCCTAAAGCCTCTAAAACATTGGATGAACCTGTAATGGTTGACGCACCATAATTTCCGTGTTTGGTTACTTTTTGTCCGGTTCCTGCAACAACAAAACTCGCCAAAGTAGAAATATTGATGGTATTTTTTCCGTCACCACCAGTTCCCACAATGTCAATGCTATCGTTAGTATTCAAATTAACGGGAACAGCCATTTGAAGAAGTGCTTCTCTGAAACCTTTCAGTTCATCTAAAGTAATATTCCGCATCAGAAAAATACTGATAAAAGCTGTGACTTCAGTAGCATTAAATTTATTTTGAGCAATCTCAATCATAATAGCTTTTGCCTGCGATTTTGACAAAGTATGGTGATTGAATAGATATTCTAATATTTCTTTCATAATGGTAAGTGGTTGCTGGTTGTTAGTAATTGGTTGTTAGTTTTAAAGTATTTTTAGAATAATTTTCTATCAACTATCAACTATCAACTAAAATCTATTAACCAATTAAAAAATTTCTAATAATGGTTTCTCCATCGGGAGTTAATATGCTTTCAGGGTGGTATTGAACGCCGTGAACATCAAATGTTCTATGTTTTAGGCTCATAATCATTCCTTTGCTGTCTGTACTGGTAATTTCCAATTCTTCGGGGAAATTTTCAGGATTAACTGCCCAGCTGTGATATCTGCCAACTTCTAAAGTTGGAGGTAAATCATTGAAAATTTTATGCTTGCTGATTTGGATTGCTTCCGTTGCAACACCATGATAAATTTCGGTGAGATTGATTAAGCTTCCGCCAAAAGCTTCTGCAATTGCCTGTTGACCAAGACAAACGCCAAGAATACTTTTTGTTGGAGCGTATTTTTTAATTACATCTAATAAAATTCCGGCTTCTTCAGGAATTCCTGGTCCTGGAGAAAGAATGATTTTATCGTATTTTTGAATGTCTTCAAGTGCGATTTGGTCGTTTCGAACGACATCTACTTTTTCGCCTGTAATTTGCTCAATCATTTGAACCAAATTGTAGGTAAAGCTGTCGTAGTTATCGAATACGAGGACTTTGGTTGATGGGTTTATATTTGTCATTTTTTCTATATTTTTTCTTTGTCATTCCGAGGAACGAGGAATCTCAGAGATTCTTCACTTTGCTGCGCTTCGTTCAGAATGACAAAATATTTTTACAATTTCTCTGCTTTCTCAACCGCTTTTTTGAGTGCATTCAACTTGTTATTCACTTCTTCCAGCTCATTTTGAGGAATTGATTTTGCAACCAAACCAGCTCCAGCCTGATAAAATAAAGTGTTGTTTTTGCTTAAAAATGTTCGGATCATAATGGCCTGATTACAGTCGCCATTTAAACCAATCATCCCGATGCAACCGCCGTAATAGCCGCGCGAATCTTTTTCGTATTCATTAATAAGCTGAAGGGCTTTGTATTTTGGTGCTCCGCTTAAAGTTCCCTGTGGGAAAGTATCAGAAACAATATCAAAAGGATTGGTATTTTCCTCCAATTCAGCAGTAACTTCACTTACCATGTGAATAACGTGAGAGAAAAGCTGAATTTCTTTCAGTTTGGTTACAGTCACATTTTTCCCTTTTTTCCCTAAATCATTTCGGGCTAAATCTACCAACATCGTATGTTCAGCATTTTCTTTCGGGTCTTTTTTTAAAGCTTCTGCAGATTGTAAATCGGTTTCAAAATCTCCGCTTCTTTTAAAAGTTCCCGCAATAGGGTGGATGATGGCTTTGTTGTTTTTAATAATTAATTGACTTTCAGGGCTTGAACCAAATAATTTGTAATTTCCGTAATCGAAAAAGAATAAATAAGGGGATGGATTGATATTTCTCAAAGCACGATATACATTAAACTCGTCTCCTTTAAACTTCTGCTCAAATCTTCTGCTCAAAACCAATTGAAACACATCGCCTCTTTTGCAGTGTTTCTGAGCTTTGTCTACGAGCTCCAAATATTCTTCATCAGTAAGATTTGAGGTTTCTGAACCGTCTTTTTCAAATGGATAAACAAGCGCATTTTTATTTTTAATTAAATCCTGTAACAATCGCATTTCAGATTTTACGCCGGCAATTTGGTTTTCGATAAAATGCATTTCATCATTAAAATGATTAATGGCAATCACATATTGATACAGTCTGTAACGAAGAATCGGGATTTCAACTTCTTTGCTTTGAGGTTTGAAACTGATATTTTCAAAAAGTGGAACGGCTTCAAAACTTGTGTATCCAAAAAGACTTTGTGCAGTTTCTTCTATGTTGTCATTTGTTTTTTCACAAACAAAAACTTTAGAAAATTGATTTAGTAAATCGGTGACTTTAATGTTTTCCAGAGATTTTTTCTCCGGATTTTCATTAGGGAATTTAATTTCATATTCATGAAGATTTTTGATTTCAATTCCGGCAATCGCGTTTACAGCAATGAAAGAAAAGTTATTGTCGATATTTTTTGAATCTGAACTTTCAAGCAAAATCGTATCGCGAAATTTATCTCTTATCTGAAGATAAATATTCATCGGGGTTTGCAGGTCGCCCAGTGTTTTTTTTGAGGTGGTTTTTATATTGATTGTATTCTTAAACATTTTATATTTTTTTTAAGTAATGAACAAAAAAAAGACTTCAACGCAATCGTCAAAGTCTCTGTATGTTTTTCTATAGAATTCCAGTTGTAATTTTAACAACACGACAATAGCATCAGACCCGACGAAGAGTTTGAGTGCCACCACCAATTTTTGTTGTTAGAAATAATCATGTGACAAATGTAGATAATTTTTTAATATCAAAAACAAAAAATTTAAAAAAGCTGAAATATATTTTTTATTTCTCTGGAATCAGTTTAAATATGATTTAATATAGCCCTAAATCTCACATTTAAAACTTTATTTTTTATATTTTTGTGACCAAATTAGAAAAGCAATGAAAAAAGTATTAGCAATCGTATTCTTAGGAAGTTTAGTAGCGGTAAGCTGTTCAAAAAAAGCAGATAAATCTCTTCAAGACAGCAATATTATGTTAGAAGAACCTGCAGCACCCACAGTTGTAGATTCTACAGCTAAGAAAACCAATTCTACACCGGCTCCGGCGGCAACACCTGCACCTGCAACAACAGATTCTACAGCGACAAAATAATGAAACAACTGTTTTTAACAGGGATTGTAAGTCTACTTATAATTTCTTGTTCTAAAAAAGAAAATTCAGAAATACAGCCTTCTTCAGATACTTCCACACCTGTTGCGACCAATGCTTCAGGAAAAGATTTAATAGAAGCTTCTGATTGTATGGCGTGTCATAATGCTGTGGAAAGAACGATAGGCCCGTCTTATAAAGAAATTGCCGAAAAATATTCTGATAAAGATATTGAAATATTGGCATCGAAAATTATAGAGGGCGGAAGTGGAGTTTGGGGAAGCGTTCCGATGCAGCCTCATCCACAAGTTTCAAAAGAAGATGCAAAAAAAATGGTTGAATTTATTTTGAGTCAAAAGAAATAAATGACTGCCGAAAAATCAACTCTGCACCCAAGAAATCTGCACCGAAATTCTTATGATTTTGAACAGCTGATTTCTTGTGTGCCGGAATTGAAACATTATGTTTTCATCAATTCTTACGGAAATCAAACTATTAATTTCAGTATTCCAAAAGCTGTAAAACTGTTGAATAAAGCTTTGTTGCAGCATTTTTATAGCGTTAAAAACTGGGATATTCCTGACGAAAATCTTTGTCCGCCCATTCCGGGAAGAGCAGACTATATTCATTATCTCGCAGATTTATTGACTGAAAATTCTAAAGAAATTCCAAAAGGTATTTCCGTAAAAGGCCTCGATATTGGAACAGGCGCCAACTTGGTATATCCTTTAATTGCGCATCAATCTTATGGTTGGGAAATGTTAGGAACCGATATTAACAAAAAATCTTTGGAAAATGCTCAGAAGATTTTAGATGAGAACCCTGATTTTTCATCCTATATTCAGTTGAAATTTCAACCGGATTCAAATTTTATATTTAAAAATGTTCTTTCTCCTGAAGATCAATTCACATTCTCAATGTGCAATCCACCTTTCCATGATTCTGAAGAGTCTGCAATGAAAGGAAATATTAGGAAGACAAAAAATCTTAAAAAATCAAAGACTCCCAAAACCAATCTCAATTTCGGAGGACAACAATCTGAGTTATGGTGTGAAGGTGGCGAATTGGCTTTTATCTCAAAAATGATTGAAGAAAGTGCCTTATTCTCATCCCAAATTCTATGGTTTACGTGTCTGGTTTCTAAGCAAGAAAATTTGTTTAAACTGACTTCACTTTTAAAAAAAGTAAAAGCTGTTGAAGTAAAAACAATCGATATGGCACAAGGTCAGAAAATCAGCAGAATTTTAGCGTGGACATTTATTCCAAAAGAAAACAGGAAAGATCGGTTTAAATAATTTTCGAATTTTTAAACTATTAAGATTTAGTGTGTATGCGTTTAATTAAGATTTAAAAACAATTTAATTTTGCACAGCACTTAAAAATATCTTTAGATATTGTCTTAATACTTCTTTACTTCTTAATAAAACCTTAATGGTTTAATTTTAATTGTATTATTCCAAATAAATTAAGGTCATAAAATTTAACTTCCATAAACCTATAAAATTCACTATTTTTGCAATTCGAAAAAATTGAATTACAATGCAATTATCAGAACAGGAAATCATTAGAAGAGAAAAGCTGAATAAGCTTGTTGAAATGGGAATCAACGCGTTCCCTGCAGAAGAATACAACGTTACAGATACTACAGAATCTATAAAACAGAATTTTTCTGAAAGTAAACAGGTGAAGATTGCGGGAAGATTGATGTCTCGTAGAATTCAGGGGAAGGCTTCTTTTGCTGAGTTGCAGGATTCTACAGGGAAAATTCAGGTCTATTTCAACAGAGACGAAATCTGTACGGGAGAAGATAAAACTTTATACAACGACGTTTACAAACACCTTTTAGATATTGGTGATATCATCGGAATCGAAGGAGAATTGTTCACAACTCAGGTTGGTGAAATGACGGTTTTGGTGAAAAACTTTATACTTTTAACGAAGACTTTAAGACCTCTTCCTCAGGCAAAAACTGACGAGAATGGAGTGGTGCACGATGCTTTCAATGATGCTGAATTGAGATACAGACAGCGTTATGTAGATTTAATTGTGAATCCTCATGTAAAAGAAATTTTCATGAAACGAACAAAATTGTTCACCGCTATGAGAAATTTCTTTAACGACGCTGGATATTTTGAAGTAGAAACACCTGTTTTGCAATCTATTCCCGGTGGAGCAGCAGCGCGTCCTTTTATCACGCATCATAATGCCTTAGACATTCCATTATATTTAAGAATTGCGAACGAATTATATCTTAAGAGATTAATCGTTGGTGGTTTTGACGGGGTTTATGAATTCTCAAAAAACTTCAGAAATGAAGGGATGGACAGAACGCATAACCCGGAATTTACAGCCATGGAAATCTATGTAGCTTACAAAGATTATAACTGGATGATGGATTTTACAGAGAAGTTACTAGAGTTCTGTGCAACTCAAGTTAACGGATCTTCAGAATCTACTTTCGGAGAACATACAATCAACTGGAAAGCACCTTACCCAAGAGTTTCTATGACGGAAGCAATTGTGAAATATACAGGATTTGATATTACAGGAAAGACTGAGCAGGAGTTGTTCGACTTTGCTAAATCTATCGGAATCGAAGTAAACGAAACAATGGGTAAAGGAAAATTAATCGACGAGATTTTTGGTGAAAAATGTGAAGGAAACTTCATTCAGCCAACTTTTATCACTGATTATCCGGTAGAAATGTCACCTTTAACCAAAAAACACAGAAGTCAGGAAGGTCTTACTGAGCGTTTTGAATTAATGGTTTGCGGTAAAGAAATTGCCAATGCATATTCCGAGCTGAATGACCCAATCGATCAAAGAGCACGTTTCGAAGATCAGCTGAAATTGGCTGAAAAAGGTGATGATGAAGCAACAGGATTTATCGACGAAGACTTCTTAAGAGCTCTGGAATATGGGATGCCACCAACTTCAGGTTTAGGAATCGGAATGGACAGATTGATTATGTTTTTAACCAACAATCCATCGATCCAGGAAGTGTTATTCTTCCCTCAAATGAAGCCTGAAAAATTGGTTCCTCAAATCGAATTGGGAGAAGATGAAGAGATTATTCTAGAAATTTTAAAGTCTGGTGAGCAAATCGCTTTAGGAACTGTAAAAGAGCAGTCTAAACTTTCAGGTAAAAAATGGGATAAGGCTTCAAAAACTTTAACGAAAGGAAACTTGGTGAAAGTAGAGAAGATTGACGACGTTGTTTTGATGAAATTGGTTTAAGCTTAATTATCAAACAAAATTATATTTAAATTCCTGAAACTATTTTCAGGAATTTTTTGTTTTCTGAAACAATAATTAAATATTTCTCCGTTCTAAATAAAACTCAAAATCTGATGAAATATTTTGTATTATTTTTTTTGATCTCAATTGGATATAAGGCGCAAATGATGACTTCTGTCTATTTTGTACACAATTCTTACGAACTAAATCCCGAATCTAAACAAAAACTTGATAGCTTAGCACAATTGAAAACTAGCCTAAAATTTAAAATTTTTGGAAACTGTGATTCTTCCGGAACGAATGAATATAATAGTAAACTTTCGGAAAACCGGGCAAATACCGTTCGTAATTATCTTCAGAATAAAATTTCAGAAAATATTCAATTAATCAATGCTGTTGGTTTAGGTGAAGAAAAACAAATCAATGATAACAGTACCGACGAGTTGCGTGGGAAGAACCGCAGAGTTGATATTTTTATTGAAAAAGCTTTTGTTCAGGGAGAGAAAATTTCAAGAAATGCTTTGCCCAGTTTTTTAAGTACGGAAATTTCTCAGATGAAAGTGAAAGATACTTTTGCGCTTCCGAATGTCAATTTTGTTGGCGGTCGTCATGTTTGGCTTCCGAAAGGACAATCTGAGATTGTAAAACTTTTAAAAATACTGAAAGAAAATCCTACATTAAAAATCGAATTGCAGGGACATATTTGCTGTGATTACGAAAATTTTGATGGTGAAGATTTAGATTTAAAAACATTCAATCTTTCTTTTACCAGAGCCAATGCAATCAAAGAATTTTTATTGAAAAACGGAATCAATTCCAACAGAATTACTGCAAAAGGACTCGGCCATCTCAATCCTGTTGCATATCCCGAAGAAACAGAATTAGATAAAACTAAAAATCGAAGAGTAGAAGTGGTTTTACTTAAGAAATAAGGCTTTAAAATTTAAGATTGTTAAAAAATATTCAAACTCAAATATTTTTTATAAATTTATAATGGCTGAATGGCCAATAAAAACACAATCTTATCTATGTTTGACCTAAACAAAGCTATTGAGCTAATTGATGAAAAACTTGAAATTTGGTTCCGCGAAATTGTAAAAATTTTACCAAATCTGCTTTTGGCAGCACTTATCCTCGTAATTGGATTCTTCATTGCAAAATGGATCCGGAAACTGACGTTAAAAATTTTTAGTAAAATTTCCTCTAATCATACCATAACCAATCTTTTCAGTACTTTTATTTATATCACTGTTCTCGGTATTGTTTTTTTTACAGCACTGAGTATTTTGAAACTTGATAAAGCGGTAACGTCAATTCTTGCGGGAGCCGGAATTTTCGGGCTGGCTTTGGCTTTTGCATTTCAGGATATCGCATCCAATTTTATTTCCGGTATTTTTATTTCGTTCCGTAAACCTCTGCATATAGGTGATATTGTTTCGGTAAAAAATTATATGGGAAAAGTAATGGAGGTGAATCTTCGTGATACCTTTATTAAAACTTTTCAGGGGAAAATGGTCATTATTCCCAATAAGGAGGTTTTTCAGAATCCGGTAGAGAATTATTCACTTCTTGGCAAACGACGTCTCGATCTGAAAGTGGGTGTTTCTTATGATGCAGACCTTGAAAAAGTGGCTCAGGTGACTTTAGATGCTTTAAAAAATATTGAAGGCCTCGCCTCGGGAGAAGAAACTACACTTTTTTATCAGGAATTTGGCGATAGTTCAATCAACTTTACAGTCCGTTTGTGGTGTAGATCTACGGAGCAGATAGATTATCTGAAAATGGGTCATGATGCAATTATTTCCATAAAAAAGGCTTTTGATCAGCACAAAATAAGCATTCCGTTTCCTGTTAGAACGCTGGATGTCAACTGGCCGGAAAAACTGTAGCGATTTTCCGGAGTTTAAAATAATCAAAATTTAAAATCAATTATTTCTTTGATGCTTTTGAAAATGAAAACATCAGATAAAACAAAAAAGGAAGAATAAAAAGTGATCCCAAAACTAAGGCCCAACCTAATGCTGAAATCGTCTTTGGAGCTGCAACATGCTTCAGTAAAGAAAGGTGCTGTCCGTTTCCTAATAAAATAATATCCGGATTGTGCTGATAAGTTGCTGCCACTAAAATCATAATGATTTGAAACCCAGCTAAAGCTCTTACCGGAAGCAGTTTTTTCTTATGCATCGCTCTTAAAATTAATCCTAAAGCCACGGTTGCAAAAGTAATCGCCATCACACCCAGATATTTTGAGAAAATCCATTTTGTTAGCGGAATATCAGAAAGATAGGCTGCTAGAAAAACCAATAAACCGGTAACTACTACAAAGAGCATCGTCTGGTGCGATTTTCTGATCATCAATTCTAATTCTAAACGATCGCTGGTTTCCCTTAACGAAAAAATGGACGCTAAATAGGCACAAAGTGAAACGGTGAATAATCCTACCGCAACGCCAAACCAATTAAGCCAGCTGAAAACATATAAATCTAAAAAGTTATTTGCATCAGGGTTTATTGATTGTGAAACGGTTGCAGCCGCTATTAAGCCTAAGAAAAAAGGTGTTAACAAACTTGCATAATAGAAAATCTGAGTATAAATAATCTGCCAACGATCTTCAACAGCATCGTAATGTCTAAACGTAAAGGCTGTTCCTCTCGCAATAATTCCAACAAGCATTAATACTAACGGAATATGGAGATAAGTAGAAAGGGTCGTATAGATTTCAGGAAATCCTACAAATAAAATAACAATGGCAATGATGAGCCACATGTGATTGGCTTCCCAAACAGGAGCAATCGATTCGTACATTATTTTTTCGGTGTACTTTCTGTTTTTCTTTTTGGTCATCAATTCTACGATTCCGGCTCCGAAATCTGCACCACCCAAAATCACATAAAGACATACGGAAAGCCATAGAAAACCAATTACAACGTAGATCATGATTTTTTGTTTTTAGAATTAAACTGAGGGTCTGTAGGATCATAAAGTTTGGGAACCATTTGTATCTGTCTTCTTAAAAGAAAAATAATAATTAATGACAATGAAATAAAAATTGCTGTGAAAAAATAAAACGAATACTGAATTCCCGGCATCGGTGTAACAGCATCAACCGTTTTCATAATTCCGTAAATAATCCAAGGTTGTCTGCCTACTTCTGTGACTGTCCACCCTGCTTCCAAAGCAATATAACCAAATGGTGTGGCGAAAAGGAATGTTTTTAACAGCCAGTTTTTTGTCAGCCAATCTTTTTTGAAAAAGAAAGCATAAAGATAAAGAGATCCAATGGAAATCATGACAACACCAAAGAAAATCATAATCTGAAAAGCATAATGCACAACGGCAACAGGTGGCCATTCATCTCTTGGAAAATCATTCAGTCCTTTTACTTCGGCATTAAAATCATTACTCACCAAAAAGCTTAAAACTTTTGGAATTTTTATAGCATATTTAATTTCCCCTTTTTCTTCATCGGGAATTCCACCCAATACAAAAGCTGCTCCTTTTTCAGTTTCAAAATGAGCTTCCATTGCTGCTAATTTAATCGGTTGTCTTTCTGCAACAGATTTTGCGGCAACATCACCACTCAAAGGAGCACCGAATGCTCCAATCATTGCAAAAGCTGCAGCAATTCTAAATGCCTTAGTGTGAAATTCTACATTTTTCTTTCGCATAATTAAAAAAGCATGAACTCCCGCAACTGCAAATCCAGTCGCACAAAAAGCGGCAACCGTCATGTGTAATGCCTGTGGAAACCAAGCGTCATTAAACATTGCTTTTATAGAGTCTATATTTACGTATTGTCCATTGATATAGTCAAATCCGGTTGGTGAATTCATCCATGCATTGGCAGCAACCACTAAAATGCCTGAAGCTAAACCGCTTAAGCCAACTAAAAATCCGCAAAACCAGTGAAACCATTTATTGAATTTATCCCAACCGTAAAGAAAAAATCCGATGGCAATCGCTTCAATAAAAAATGCGGTTCCTTCAAGAGAAAAAGGCATTCCGAAAATAGGTCCGGCGTGTTTCATAAATCCCGGCCAGAGCAATCCGAGTTCAAATGAAAGCATCGTTCCCGAAACTGCTCCTGTTGCAAATAATATAGCAACTCCTTTGCTCCACGCTTTGGTGAGCCCTTTATAAATTTCGTTTCCGGTTTTAAGATATTTCCAGTGTGCAAATGCCATTAAAAAAGGCATGACCATTCCGACGCAGGCGAAGATGATATGAAAACCTAAAGAAAGCGCCATTTGGGCACGTGCAGCAATAAAGTCATCCATAAAATTTAATTTTTCAGTTTAAAGTTAAGGATAAATTGCTGAGATTAAATATGATTTAAAACATTCCGGTCAATTCAAATTTGGATTGTAACTTTATTGTTTTTTTTCTTGAATGAATCGCTCAAATTTTAGGATAAATTCTGATATTTTAAGATGTAAATTACTTTGATAAGTCGAAAAAAATCACGATATTTGTGGGTCTTTGCATTAAGCAAATTTATTCAATTTATATGAGTCAAAAACAATATACAGCTAGTAGTATCCAAGCATTAGAAGGCATGGAGCACGTTCGACTAAGACCATCTATGTACATTGGTGATGTAGGAGTGAGAGGTCTTCATCATTTGGTTTATGAAGTAGTAGACAACTCTATTGACGAAGCGCTTGCGGGTCATTGCGATACAATATTAGTTACAATACATAAAGGAGAGAGTATCTCTGTAAAAGATAATGGTAGAGGGATTCCTGTAGATTTCCACGAAAAGGAACAAAAATCAGCTTTAGAGGTTGTAATGACCAAAATCGGAGCGGGTGGAAAATTTGATAAAGATTCTTACAAAGTTTCCGGTGGTCTTCACGGTGTTGGTGTTTCTTGTGTGAATGCACTTTCTACCTTGTTGGTAGCTACAGTTAGCCGTGACGGTAAATTATACCAGCAAAAATATTCTGAAGGTAAAGCTTTGGCTGATGTTGCTGAAATAGGAACTACGGATGAGAGAGGAACTGAGGTTTTCTTCCAACCAGACGGAACTATTTTTCAAGAATTGGTGTATAATTATGATACACTGGCTTCAAGATTAAGAGAACTATCTTTCTTGAATAAAGGTATTACAATTACACTTGTTGACGAAAGAGAAGAAAATGAAGACGGCACTTTTGCGTTTGAAGTTTTCCATTCTGAAGGTGGTTTGAAAGAATTCGTAGAATTCATTGACGGAAACCGTGAAGCGATCATGGAAAATGTAATTTTCATGGAAGGTGAAAGAGACGATATTCCTGTAGAAGTGGCGATGCGTTACAATACATCTTTTAACGAAAATCTTCACTCGTACGTTAATAATATCAATACTCATGAAGGGGGAACTCACTTGGCAGGTTTTAGACGTGCTTTGACGAGAACATTGAAGAAATATGCAGATGATTTAGGGATTCCTGCAAAAGAAAAAGTAGAAATTACCGGAGATGACTTCCGTGAAGGTTTAACGGCTGTAATTTCTGTAAAAGTAATGGAGCCTCAGTTTGAAGGACAGACAAAAACTAAATTAGGAAACTCTGAAGTTTCTGGTGCGGTTGATAAAATTGTAGGTGAAATGCTTACCAACTTCTTGGAGGAGAATCCAAACGAAGCAAAAATTATCGTTCAGAAAGTTGTTTTGGCTGCAAAAGCAAGACAGGCTGCGAAAAAAGCTCGTGAAATGGTTCAGAGAAAATCTCCGATGGGAGGTTCTGGTTTACCAGGGAAATTATCTGACTGTTCATCAAAAGATCCTGCAGAATCTGAATTGTTCTTAGTCGAGGGAGACTCGGCAGGTGGAACTGCAAAGCAAGGTAGAGACAGACATTTTCAAGCAATTCTTCCGTTGAGAGGTAAGATTCTGAATGTTGAGAAATCAATGCTTCATAAAGTTTACGATAACGAAGAGATTAAAAATATTTATACCGCTTTAGGTGTATCTGTAGGAACTGAAGAAGATAGCAAGGCCTTAAATATGGCGAAGTTAAGATATCATAAAGTAGTGATCATGACCGATGCCGATATTGATGGTTCTCACATTTCTACACTAATTCTTACTTTCTTTTTCCGTTTTATGAAGGAAATGATTGAGAACGGATATATTTATATTGCACAACCGCCTTTATACTTATTAAAAAAGGGTAATAAGAAAGTTTACGCTTACAATGAAAAAGAGCGTGAAGAGTTAACTCTAGAAATGTCTCCGGACGGAAAAGGGGTAGAAGTTCAGCGTTATAAAGGTCTTGGGGAAATGAACCCGGAGCAGCTTTGGGAAACTACATTGAATCCTGAACACAGAATTTTGAAGCAGGTAACCATTGATAATGCTGTAGAAGCAGATTCAGTTTTCTCAATGTTGATGGGAGATGAGGTTCCGCCAAGAAGAGAATTTATTGAGAAAAATGCAAAGTATGCTAAGATTGATGTCTAAATCATCTTTTGAATAATATTTCAAAGACTCCATTTTTTGTGGAGTCTTTTTTTTGCCTTAAATAAGTAATAATTCTCATATTTATGATAATTTTTTTAACATTTATTAAGATTTTATTAAGATTTTTTATATTTTTGGAGAAAATATTTACGAATGATGAAATTATGGTGTGTAGGAGCGCTTACTTTAGCTTCTTTTTACTATGCACAAAGTTATCCGGTGTCAGAAATTAGTGATGTTTTAAAGAAGAATGCAAGTGCGGTCATCCGAAACGAAAGCACAATTTTGGAAATCAATAAAGTGGATGAAATTGTTTACCGAAATTCTTCAGCAATAACTGTAATCAACAAAGATGCGGTTGGCTTTTCTTTACCCAAAATATATTACGAAAAGGGAAATACAGTTTCCAACGTCAAAGTAACTGTCTATGATGAAAAAGGAGCTAAAATAAAAAGCTACTCCAAAAGTGATTTTACTGATGTTGCAGCCAACTCGCAAGGCTCGTTTTATTCGGATAATAGAATGATGTATTTATCTTATACGCCTACAAGTTATCCCTATACTACTGAGTTTAGTTACGATCAAAAAGATCAGAATACGGTTTTTATCCCGGATTTTACACCTTATAATGATTTTAATATTTCTTTACAGAAAAGCAGTTTTAAGATTATTAATAAATCAGGAATCAATTTACGATCGAAAACTTATGATTCGCCTTTCGGATTTGCTTCGGTAAATACTTCAGAAGAAGACGGAGGAAAATTATATACTTATCAAAACATTCCTGCAATTGATAATGAAAATATGGTTCCTAATCCACAAAAGATTTTACCAAAAGTGAGTTTTTCTTTGGATCAGTTTAGTCTGGTCGGAAAAAAAGGGAATATTACCACCTGGAAAGATTTCGGTTTATGGTATTATAATAGTTTATTGACACCGGTTGCAGCTTCCACCCCACAGATAAAATCTGAAATTACAGCACTTAATCTTTCAGGATCTACAGAAGAAAAAGTGAAAAAGATTTATCAGTATATGCAAGGTAAAACAAGATATGTTTTTGTAGCCTTGGGAATTGGTGGTTGGCAGCCCATGATGCCCGATGAGGTACAGAAGAAAGGTTACGGTGATTGTAAAGGCCTTACCAATTATATGAAAACGCTTTTGGATGAGGCGGGCATAAAATCTTATTATGCAATTATTAATTCTAATTCTTCACCGATAAGTTTTGATACTGATTTTCCAAAAATGGGAGGAAATCATGTCATATTGGTTATCCCAACAGAAAAAGGAAATATCTGGCTTGAAAATACTTCTCAGGAAATAGCTTACAATCATTTAAGTTTTAATACCACAGACCGGAATGTTTTAGCAGTAAAACCGGAAGGAATTGAGATTATGGAAACGCCAAGTTATTCTTCACAGCAAAATAAAGAAAAGCAGGTATTAAATATTCAGCTAAATCCTGATAAAACGATTACCGGGAATGGTAAATTTACTTACACAGGAAATCAGTATGATTTTAATTTAGCCTATGCGGGGCTTGGACAGACTGAAAAAAATAATGCCATAAAAAATGCATTTTCTACATTAGATTTTGAGAAAATTGAAATGTCTGATTTCAAAAATAACAGAGATCTGGCAACAATCGATTTCGATTTAAATTTCAAAGCGATCAATTATTCCAAAATGGTGGGCTCCAGCTATATTTTCAGGGCGGTTCCTATTTACTCGAATGCTTCATATCATCAGGACGAAAACAGAAATCTCCCTTTTGAAAACCGTTTCTCTTTTGAAGACGAATATGAAATTATTTATCAGCTTCCTGCAGGCTATATCATTGAAGAAATGCCGGATAACAGTACTTTGAGTTCAGATTTTGGAACATACAGAATCTCTTTTGAGAAAAAAGATGAAAAGTTGATTGTAAAAAGGTTTATTCAGATCAAAAAAGGACTCCATTCTAAAGAAAAGTACAATGACTATGTAAGTTTCAGAAAGAAAATAATGAATGCTGATAACTCAAAAATTTTAATTTCAAAAAAATCATAAATGAAAAACATAATAACCTTATTGTCTCTTTTTTTGATCAGTGCAACTGTTTTTGCACAGAATCAACAGTTTCTGAAGGTTCCTAAGTTTAATAAGGAAGATCTAAAAAAAGAAAAATCAGAGATTGATCCTAAAGCTCCTGCAGAATTGCTTTATCGCGCTATACATTACAGAATAGATAATAGAACAGGAAATCTTATAAAGGAATACACGTATCGTGTGAAAATTTATGAAAAAGAAAAATCTGAAGATTGGCACAATCTGGAGGTTTCCTTGTATGATAACAATTCCGGAGACCGTGAAGTTTTGGTGAATATGAAGGCTTTGGTCTATAATCTTGAAGGCGACAATGTAGTGGAAACTAAAGTTGATAAAAGCTCAAAATTTAAATCAAAAGAAAATAAATATGTTACAGTTAGTAAATATGCTTTTCCAAATATAAAGAATGGTTCGGTTATAGAATATCATTATGAAGTTTCGTCACCATTTACATACGAAATTCCGTTGATCTATATCGAACTGGATATTCCTTCGGTCTATACGGAATATGTTTTTGATACTCCAGTACAAATGTCTTACAGTGTAGATTTTACGGGAAGTCTTTCGCCGAAATATAAAATTGTGAAAGAAGATATTATTTATGGCTCACAACATAAAACGTATAGATTCGGTTATGATAATCTGAAAGGCTTTAAAACTGAAAAGTATGTGAAAAATAATGATAATTACAGAACAAAAATACGAGCAGAGCTTCATTCAACTTATTTTGGTGATAACCTTAAAATGTACACTTCCACTTGGGAAGACATTAGAAAGAAACTTTGGGATCATGATGATTTTGGGGCACTGTATAAAAAAGACAGATTGGTAAAAGAGCTATTACCTGCAGGAATTGCTGATGAAAAAGATGATTTATCAAAAGCCAATAAAATTTTAGATTATGTGAAAACTAATTTTACATGGAACTATAATAATGGTATTTACGCGGAAAACGGAATTAAAGATCTTATAAAAAATAAAACAGGGAATGATGCAGATCTCAATTTGATGTTGGCAGCTATGTTTCGAAGTGCCGGTATTACGGCATATCCTATACTAATATCTACCGTGAAAAATGGAAATTTAAATTTAGCTTTTCCAAATTTGGGTAATTTTAACTATGTAGTGGTAGGAACCGAAATCAACAATAGATTTTATCTTTTTGATGCCACTTCAAAACAGTCACAGGCTAATCTTTTGCCATCCAGAGTTTGGAATAATAACGGACTTTTGGTGAAAGATGATAAGGCAGAAGTAATTACGATGTTTAATGCTAAAATGAGTTATGGCAAATATCTTACGAAAGCTAAAATTAATGATGATGGTACTGTAAGTGGAACTTATGAAGATAAAGATGCCGGACTTTTCGCTCTTAATGCTAAGGAAAGCTATGACGAAAACCCGGATAAGTATAAAAAGCAATATAAAGACAGTTATGCTATAGATTTTTCAGATATCAATTCTTCTGTCACTAATAATGGTGATTTTGAGTCTAAAATGAAGTTTTCATCCAATAGCTTAATTGATAATGTAGGGAAAAAGAAAATTTTTAATCCTTTGTTGTTTCTTCATCAGTCTGCCAATGATTTTAATGATACTGAAGAGAGAAAATACATGATCAATTTTGTTTCGCCTTATACAAGAACTAAAAAAGTAGAAATAGAAATTCCTGAAGGATATACGGTAGCCGATTTACCAAAAAGTAAAAAGATTACAACAGATGATAAAGAGATCTCATATTCTTATGTGGTGGAAAATAAAGACAATAAAATTACAGTAACATCAGAAGTAAAAATTGCAAGTGCAGATTATCCTAAAGAATATTATCCAGCATTCAAACAAATCTGGAAAGTAATTTCAGATTCTGAAAGTCAGGTAATGAGTTTGATTAAGAAATAATCGATTATTGATACAAATTTTAAAAACCATTCATTTTGTGAATGGTTTTTGCATTCTAGTCGAAAAATAAACTATTATGAAAAATAAATTTGCAATAATGTTACTCTCCGGCGCTTTTCTTTTAGCCGCCTGCAAAAAGACAGAATCAGAAACAGTGAATGTAAAAACAGAAAATAAAAGTCTTGAAAAATTTACCGTAGATTCTCTTAAAGTAAATGATTCTATGAGGATTAATGACAAGCTTTCTGTGAATTACGCATCAAAAGTATTAATTTTCCCAACTTTAAAAGATAAAGCTCTTTTAGACAGTATTTATTATGATAAAAAAGGGATTACCGATTACTCAAAACAAGGATTACAGAGCTTTTTAGACAAAGATAAAACCGAATTTTACGCATCAGTAAAAGAAGATAGTAAAGAATGGATTTCAGATATACAAAATCCACAAACCTGGGAAGCCGGCTCGTTTATGAAGCTGATTTCTCAAAATGATGATTTTCTTCAGATTGAATATTTACATACTTCTTATCAGGGCGGAGCGCACAGTAATTATTCTTTCGGTGCAAAAGTTTTTGATTTGAAAAACAATAAAAAATTAGATCTAAAAGATATCACCACAATGCCCAAAGCAAGACTTGAAGAACTTTTAATGAAAAATCTTGATAAACTGCCGAGCGGAACGACTGATTCTGATGGTCCGGTGAAAAATTCAGATATGCTTTTGGTAGATGTAATTCCTGCAAACCAAGCTTTTTATTTTGATAATGTAAACCTCTATTTCCATTACAGTCCGTACGAAATTGCAGCTTTTGCAGCCGGAGATATTGTAATTCCCGTCTCTTGGAAAGAGCTAGACGGAACCATTAATCCGGAATTTAAAAAGAGAATGAAAATTAACTAATATTAATGCTTCCAAATCAGGAAGCATTTTTTACTTTTGTGACCATGGAAAAAGTTGCCTTTATTATTAATCCTTTTTCGGCAAAAAAAAATTATCAGCCCTTTTTGAATGAACTAAAAAGTAAAGTGCAAAACCCTTTGTACTACATTTCTGAGTCTATTTTGGGAACTGATGATTTTATCGAAAGTCATTTTGATGATGTTGATTTTTT
Source organism: Chryseobacterium sp. CFS15 (assembly GCF_031118795.1). Taxonomy (NCBI): domain Bacteria; kingdom Pseudomonadati; phylum Bacteroidota; class Flavobacteriia; order Flavobacteriales; family Weeksellaceae; genus Chryseobacterium; species Chryseobacterium sp. CFS15. The sequence goes on from NZ_JAVHYL010000002.1 coordinate 534,976, forward strand.
TGTGGCTATCGGAGGCGACGGAACTATTTCTACAGTTGCCAAAAAGCTTATCGGCACCGAAAAAGTGCTTGCTATTTTTCCGGCAGGCTCTGGAAATGGTTTTTCTAATGAAACGCAATTCAGCAAAAATTTAGATGAATTATTAAATAAATTAAAGGCTAAAAAATCTCGAAAAATAGATACTTTCACCGTAAACGACAGGCTTTCGATCAATGTTTCAGGAACTGGTTTTGACGGAAAAGTTGTGAAAGAATTTGAAAAAACGAACCGTGGATTTAAGAATTACATTAAAGTTTCTTTGAAGACTTTTTTTAATTATAAACCGATAAAGCTTAAATTTTTTGACGAAAATTATAAACAATATAACGGGAAGTATTTGATGATTAATATTGCAAATACGCGTCAGTTTGGTAACAACGCATACATTGCACCGATGGCGAGTAAGAGTGATGGTTTGGTTGATATGGTTTTGGTGAAAAAATTTCCGTTGACTTATTCACCACTTTTTGCTTTCAGAATGTTTACTAAAAAATTGAAAGAGGATGATTATATCACTTATCTTCCGGTTTCAGAAATCGAATTTAAAGTAAATACAAAAAACTGGCATCTTGATGGGGAATTTAATAAAATAAAATCTCCGATTCACGTGAAAGTTCAGCCTTCAAGCCTGAATATTTTAATATAATTCATTGTAAAAATAAAAGCCTTCCGTAAAGAAGGCTAAAACACAAATGATGAAAAAGTTATCATTATGATAATGATCTGTTACAAAGTAAATACTTAGAAATTGAAATTTTTATGGCTATAATCATAAAAAACGTCTAAACCTCCAGTTTTTTCTCAATTTCATTAGGATTGGCAAGGCAATATTGAAGCTGTTCCTTATCCAATTGTTTTTCCCAGTTGGCTACAACTACGGTCGCTACAGAGTTTCCGATGACGTTGGTCAAAGCACGGCATTCACTCATAAATTTATCAATTCCTAAAATTAAAGTCATTCCCGCAATCGGAATTTCAGGAACCACGGCCAAAGTTGCTGCTAAAGTAACAAAACCGGCTCCTGTAACTCCTGCAGCACCTTTCGAGCTTAGCATTGCGACCAAAAGAAGCATCAATTGTTTTTCAATGGAAAGATCAATGTTTAAGGCCTGTGCGATAAATAACGAGGCGAGAGTCATATAAATATTGGTGCCATCAAGATTAAAAGAATATCCGGTGGGAATCACCAAGCCTACAATTGCTTTGGAACAGCCGGCTTTCTCCATCTTTTCCATTATTCCGGGAAGGGCAGACTCTGACGAACTTGTTCCTAAAACCAGTAAAAGTTCTTCTTTCAGATAATACATCAGTTTAAAAATATTAAAACCATTGTACCATGCAACTGCTCCCAAGACCAAAACGACAAATAGGATAGAAGTGATGTAGAAAGTTCCTACAAGAAAAATTAAATTTAAAACAGATCCTAAACCATATTTTCCAATCGTAAAAGCCATTGCTCCAAAAGCTCCGATTGGCGCTAATTTCATCAGCATATGAACGATTTTGAAAACAGGAGCAGCCAGAACCTGTAAAAACTCAGTTACTTTTCCACTTTTTTCTTTCGTTAAAACCAAAGCAATTCCCATTAAAATAGCCACCAAAAGTACCTGAAGAATGTTGTCTCCAACCAAAGGACTGAATAATGTTTCCGGGATAATATTCATAATAAATCCGGTGAGCGTGGTGTCGTGTGCTTTTTGCTGATATTGAGAAACGTCTCCCGATAAACTTGCAGGATCGATGTTTAAACCTGCTCCGGGCTGAATGATATTTCCTACAACTAAACCGATAATTAGCGCTAATGTTGAAAACGTGAAAAAATAGAGCATTGCTTTTATGGCAATTCGTCCTACTTTTTTCAGGTCTGTCATGTGGGCGATTCCTAAAGTAAGCGTAATGAAAATTACAGGAGCAATAATCATTTTTACCAATTTGATGAAACCGTCGCCTAAAGGTTTCATTTTTTCGCCCAATTCCGGGTAGAAATTTCCTAAAAGAATTCCCAGAGTAATGGCAATAATTACCTGGAAATAGAGTTGCTGGTAGAATTTTTTTGCTTTCAAAAGAGATGGATTTACTTTTTTAAGAACGAAAAATAGGAAAATTTGAAACAAACTTTAATTTAATTTGGTGAAAAGTTTAATTCAATTTAAAAGCTTCAATTAAATTGTCACGTAATTCCCCAAATCTACAATCTTAACCTTGAATCTCGAACCTCAAATAAAATTTATTCTATTGCAACAGAATCATCACCACGACCATCTGCAACAGCATGAATATTTCCATTATCATCTATTAAAATCATTTCCGTTCTTCCCAACTGATTCACTCTTTCAGCTTTATAACCTAATTTTTCTAAATCTTTAATCGTTGTTTCAGGAAAATTCTTTTCAAAAGATACTGTTTCAGGAAGCCATTGATGATGGAATTTTGGAGAATTAACGGTCATATTGGTATTCAGTTTAAAATCAATTACATTCACAATAGACTGATAAACAGAAGTAGGGATGGTTGTTCCGCCCGGAGTTCCTACAATCATAAAAGGTTTTCCTTTTTTCAAAACAATGGTTGGTGTCATCGAGGAAAGCATTCTTTTATTAGGCTGAATTGCGTTTGCTTCACCGCCAACTGCACCAAACATATTGGGAACACCTGGTTTTATCGAGAAATCATCCATTTCATTATTTAGGAAAAAACCAGCTCCAGAAACAACAACTTTACTTCCATACAAACCATTTAAAGTTGTGGTAACAGCAGCTGCATTTCCGTCTTTATCAATCACTGAAATATGTGTGGTTTCCGTAGATTCTTTAGTTAGATTAATGACTTTTCCAACTTCTGAACTTGGCGTAGCTTCACTAAAACTAAAACTTTTCCATCTGTTTTTCAAATAATCGTCAGAAATTAAATAGGCTGTTTTATCCTGAATAAAATCGGGATCTCCCATATATTCGGCTCTGTCTGCAAAGGCTCTCCTTTCTGCTTCCACCATAATCTGAACCGCTTGCGTAGAATTTTGCTGATAATTTTCTAGATTTTCATAACCCGACATCTTTAGCATCTGCGCCAAAAGAATTCCGCCGCTTGATGGTAAAGGCATCGAAATAACATTGTTCCCTTTGTAATCAAATTCAAGTGCTTTTCTTTCAGCAACTTTATAGTTTTTCAGGTCTTCTAAAGTAATGATTCCTTTTTCTTTTTTCATTTCTGAAACCAGAAGTTCGGCAGTTTTCCCTTCATAAAACCCTTTTAATCCTGATTTTTGAATCAATTTTAATGTTTCTGCCAATTCTTTCTGCATCAGAATATCCCCTGATTTCCAAACCTCGTTTTTTACAAATGCATTGGAAGTTTTATTATATTTTTGAAAATATTCTTTATGGGAATTTAATAATTTGGCTTCCTGTTCGGTAATTGCAAAACCTTTTTCAGCCAAATCTACTGCCGGCTGAATCAGTTTTTCCATCGGAAGATTGCAATGCTTTAAAGTTGCAAAAAATCCCGCCACACTTCCAGGAATTCCAACCGCTAATCTTCCGTTTTGAGACAAATCAGTATTGGCTTTTCCGTTTTTATTGAGATACATATTTTTGGAAGCGTTTTTAGGAGCCGTTTCACGGTAATCGAGCGTAAATTTTTCTCCGTTATTTTTTACACCCACCAAAAAACCGCCACCGCCAATATTTCCGGCTTGAGGATAAACAACAGCCAAAGCGTATTGTGTAGCGACCACTGCATCATAAGCATTTCCGCCCATTTTAAGCATTTTTGCCCCAGCTTCACTTGCTAAAGGATGCGCAGAAACTACAACTCCTTTATTTTTTACCTTAACTTCTTTTACAATATTAATATCAGTGTACTGTGCTGAAAGCGAGTAAGAAAGCAAAATGAATGAAATGATAATTTTTTTCATTTGTAAAAATTGTAATCGAATTTACAATTTTGTTTTAAAATAGGGTCTAAAATTTCTATTTTTGCTTTTATCATAATAATAAAAAGTAAAATGGAGTCTTATACGGAAAAAATATTGATTACAGGTGCTTTAGGGCAAATCGGAACTGAGCTTACGAATAGATTGGTAGAAATACATGGTGCTGATAATGTGGTTGCTTCGGGTCTAGACAGATATCAGAAAGATATTACTTCAGCCGGGCATTATGAAAGGATGGATGTTACCAACACGCAATTGGTAAAACAAGTTATCAAAGATTACGAAATTACAACAGTATATCATCTGGCTTCTCTTTTGTCGGGAACATCAGAAAAGCAGCCTATTTTTGCATGGAAACTAAATCTGGAGCCACTTCTTCAGTTTTGTGAGCTGGCGAAAGAAGGTTTACTTAAAAAGATTTTCTGGCCAAGTTCTATCGCTGTTTTCGGGAAAGGAATTCCAAAAGAAAACGTTGGTCAGGATGTAGTTTTAAACCCTACAACAGTGTATGGTATTTCTAAAATGGCAGGTGAAAAATGGTGCGAATATTATTTTGATAAATATGGAGTAGACGTAAGAAGTATTCGTTATCCCGGTTTAATTTCCTGGAAAACTCCTGCAGGTGGAGGAACTACCGATTATGCGGTTGAGATTTTCTACGAAGCAATTGAAGAAGGAAAATATATAAGTTTTATTTCTGAAAATACAGGAATGCCGATGTTGTATATGGATGATGCGATCAATGCAACTTTACAGTTAATGGATGCCCCAAAAGAAAGCCTTACGGTTCGTTCTTCTTATAATTTAGGTGGAATGTCTTTCACTCCGAAAGAATTGGCAGCTGAAATTAAGAAGGAAATTCCTGAATTTGAGATTGATTACAAACCAGATTTCAGACAGGCAATTGCAGATTCCTGGCCTGCTTCAATTGATGATTCTGTAGCGAAAAAAGATTGGGGATTATCTTACGATTTCGGAATTTCTGAGATGTCAAAAGATATGATCAAGAATTTAAAAGTAAAACTGAATAAAAATTAATCTTGGTTACCTTCAATCAGTTATAATTAAGTTTGTTTAAAAACTATTCAAAATAAATTTTCAAGGCATTTTTCTTTTCCCCAATCCTAAAGGGCGAAAAAATGTCTTGAAAATTTACTCAAAATTACTCCCTTTAGGGTCGGGGAAACAATTTTGATTAAATTAGTTTATCCCTTTATTAATGATTACTTTCATCTAAAATTATACTGAATGATATTGCTCACTTTTAACATCGTAAATTTTGAGGCTGAAACTAAAAACAGCATCACTATTTCTGATGAAGAAAGATTGAAAATTACCGAAAGTAATACCAAAGCAATTCTAAGGATTTTAGATCTTCACGATATAAAAGCGAGTTTTTTTGTAGAGATTTCTTTTGCAGAAAAACTTCAGAATTTACTAAAAGCAATTTCTGCTCAAGGGCACGAAATTGCTTTTTATAATAAAGATTCGAGCCTTGAAAAAATCGATCAGGTAAAAAAATCGACTCAGGAATTTCTTGAAAAACAGATCAAAGGAATTCGCCAAAAAGACAACCAGTTTTCTTTGGAAGAATTAAAATTAATCGGTTTTAATTATATCTCAAATATTGATCACGCAGATATTCTGTTTCCTTTTAAGCGTTTAAAAAGAACCTCTGAAATTATCGAAGACAACGGACTGAGTGTTGTTCCGGAAAGTATTTCTCCGTACAGTCAATTGCCTTATAATGACTTTGTTTTTCAGATCTTGCCGATGCAGTATTATCAGAATATGGTTTTTGAAACCTTGAAAAATGATGATTTTGTTTTGGTCTATCTAGAATCGTGGCAGTTTACCGATATCAAAAAATATCAGTTTAAAGTTCCGGTTTACCGAAGTTTTTATTTAGGAAAAAAGATGGAGGATAAGCTCGAAGCTTTTCTTTCTTGGATTAATGAAAAGGAATTGGCGACTTCAAGAATGAAGGATTATATTTTTTAGATAGGTTGAAGGAATTAGGTTTTAGGGCTTGGTTAAAACTTTAAACTAAAAATATTGAACTTTTTTAACCTAATTCAAAAAGAGTAATTTCCGGCAACACCCCAACTCTTCCTGGATAACCTAAAACTCCGAAACCACGATTCACATAAAGCATTTTACCTTCACTTTCGTACAAATCTGCCCATTTCGGATAACGGTATTGTACAGGAGACCATTTTATATTTTTCAAATCTAAACCAAACTGCATTCCGTGCGTGTGACCTGAAAGCGTCAAATGAATGTCTTTAGGATGTTTTTTCACTACGTAATCAAAATGAGTAGGGTCGTGGCTCATTAATATTTTTGTAGCGTCTTGCGGTACGTTTTCCAATGCTTTGTCAATGTCTCCATATTGTGGAAATGGCTTTAATCCCCAGTTTTCGACACCTAAAATGTAGATTTTTTCACCATCTTTTTCAATGATTCGGTTTTCATTACGAAGCATATCAAATCCGGCTTGTCTTTGATAATCAATTAAGGTTTCAAGATTTTTCTTTTGTTCATCCTTAGAATTCCATTTTACATAATCGCCATAATCATGATTTCCTAAGACTGCAAATTTTCCGTCTTTAGCTTTTATTTTAGAAAATAAAGGAATAAAAGGTTTGAATTCATCGGCAACATTATTCACCATATCTCCGGTAAATAAAACTAAGTCCGGATTTTGCTCATTAATTAAATCAATGGCGTGCTGCAATTTGCCTGGGTCAGAAAAACTTCCGCTGTGAACATCTGAAATCTGAATGATTTTATATCCTTTAAAACTTTTGGGAAGGTTGGCAAATTTCACTTTTACTCTTCTCACGGTATGACGGTATTTTCCAAAAGTAATTCCGTCTATGAAAAGTGCAGAAAGCACACCTCCCAATCCTAATCCGATTAAGCTTAGAAACTTGCGCCTTTCGGGGAAAAAGTTTTCGGCAGGTTTAGTGGTAAGTCCTACCAAATAACCTCCTGTTCTGAAGATATCGTCAACCAATAAAAACAGAACAATAAAGACTTTAGGTAAAATAAAAACTAAAAATAAAGAGATCGATATTTGTGCTCTTACCGTACTTCTGTCACTTCTTTGAAAATGAGTTATTTCGTATGCAAGAACGCTGTAAATAGCCAAAGATAAAATAACATAGCCGAGTCTTATCCAGAAATTATCTGTTAAGGTTCTTATTGCCTGAAAAATATAAACTTCTAGAAACAAGAAGATTGCGGCAATGAATAAGAAGTTTTTCTGCATAATAAGGTAAAAAAAAGCACAAAAAATAAATTTCCTGTGCTTTTTATATTTTTAATTAATATTCTTAGGGAAATTTATAAACGATAGCATTAATGTTCATTCCGGCACCTACCGATGTCATCACAATGTTACCTTTATCTTTAAACGAATGACCATTCATTTTTCCTTTAATTATTAAATCAAACATGGTAGGAATTGTTGCCACGGAAGAATTTCCGAACTCCTGAATCGTCATTGGAGATATCGCGTGATCGTAATCTTTGATGTCGTAAAGCTTATGAAGTCTTTCAATCATCGCATAATCCATCTTTGCGTTTGCCTGATGTATAAGTATTTTGTCGATATCTTCAATAGATAAGCCGGCGTCGTCAATAGTTTCTTTAATAGCTGCAGGAACATTTTTTAGAGCGTACTCATAAATTTTTCTTCCCAACATTCTTACATATAGACGTTTTTGATCTGCTTCTTTATTAATTGAAGGGCCGTTTGCAAGATAATTAAGCTCAATGCCATTATCGCAAATCGTATTATGGGCAATAATCCCAACATTTTCTTCGTCAGTAGCTTTTACTACTACAGCTCCCGCTCCGTCAGCAAAAATCATTCTGTTTCTATCGTGAGGATCGGTCACTCTGCTCAAAGTTTCAGCACCGATTACAAGGATTGTTTTGGCAACTTTAGCTTTAATTAAGTTATCTGATAAAATCATGGCTTCTACCCAGCCCGGGCAACCGAAAAGCATATCATACGTAACGCATTTTCTGTTTTTGATACCCAATTTATTTTTTACTCTTGCTGCCATTGTCGGCATAAAATCAGCGTAACCATTTACGGTAACTTCGCCAAAATTACTGGCGTAAATAATATAATCAAGCTCCTCCTGATCTACATTTGCATCTGCAATAGCAAGCTTTGCAGCCTCAAAACCGATTTGTGAATTTGAAAGATCTTCATCTATAAATCTCCTGTTTTCTATCTCTGTAATTTCTACAAATTTTGCAATAGTTTCTTCAGCAGGCTTGTCAATCTTTATACCGTCTTCTGTATAAAATTCTGAATCTAAGAAAAAATCCCTTCCAATTACTCTATTCGGAAGATAAGATCCGGAACCAATAATGATCGTATTTGGCATTCGCTTATGTAATTTTTTAAAGATGCAAAGTTAATAATTAATATTAATAAGAAAGAATTAAAAATATTATTAAATTTGCAAAAATTGTTTCAGCCAATCTATGAAAAACAATCCATCTTTAAAAGGTTTAATTATTGCTGTTGTGGTATTTATCGGTGCTTTCGCTGTGTACAACTTCTTTTTGGCAAAGAAAAATTATTATCTCGTAGATAATCCTACTCCCAATACATATTATTTTAAAATCAATAACGGCTCTGAAGGTATTATTTCGGCAGGTCAGTTTGTGCAGGTAGATTTGCAGAAAGGGAAAAATTCTATCAAGGTTTTTGATCAGAATAAGAAAATGCTTTATGACTCTGCTTTTGAGGTTAATAAAATTCGTGGTCTTTTAAATATTGCCCATAAAGATTATTACATCAATGAGCAATATTATGGGTACAATCTTAAAAAAGATTCATTACTTTTGGCATTGGATAAAACAATGATCGACGGGAAACAATATTATGGGGGGGCCAAACGTTTTAATAAATTATATACAGAAGATTTTTATTATAATGTAGATGAAGATTATGATCAGATGATCAAAAATATTCAGAAAGTAGAATCCCGTACAAAGATTTTCCGCAAGGAGGATTATCTGAATTATTATAAAGAATACTATAAGTTTTAAGTTTTGACAAAAGATATCAACCAAGTAACACCCTACAATTCTGAATCTAGCAAAAAGAGTCAGGTAGAGGATATGTTCGACAACATTGCGCCCAAATACGATTTATTAAACCATGTACTTTCTATGAAAATAGATGTGCTTTGGAGAAACAAATTGGTAAAATGGATGAATAACGACAGCCCAAAAGAAACATTGGATGTTGCCACAGGAACAGGAGATTTAGCTATTGCGGTAGAAAAAGGAACCGGTGCAAAAGTGGTGGGATTAGATTTATCGCAACAAATGTTAAATGTTGGCATTGTTAAAATAAAAAAACTTAATTTAGACGGCAAAATTTCCATGCAAAAGGGCGATGCAGAAAATTTACCTTACGAGGACAATAGATTTGATGCAGTTTCCGTTGCTTTTGGAGTGAGAAATTTTGAGAATCTTACTAAAGGTTTGGCAGAGCTGAGAAGAGTGGTTAAAGAAAATAAAAGTGTTTATATTCTGGAGTTTTCAAAGGTAGAGGGTTTTTTAGGACCATTTTATATGTTTTATTTCAGAAATATATTGCCGGCAATCGGCAGACTGGTTTCTAAAGATAATAGGGCGTACACTTATCTTCCCGATTCTGTAAATGCATTTCCATTTGGAGAAAAGATGAGACAAATTCTTTTAGATACAGGATTTAAAAAAGTAGAATACAAAAAATTAAGTTTAGGTATAGCCACAATTTATAAAGCAACAAAATAACCTATGAATAAATTTCTATTAAAAGCTCTGGTTTTAGCCTCAGTAAGCATTGCAACGGTTGCAAATGCTCAATTTAGAACCCGTAACAGGATGGACAGGTTGGAAGACTTTGACCAGAAAAAAGTCAGTTGGGGGTTTTATCTGAATGGTAATTTACTGGATTATAGAATTGTGCTCAACCCAAGATATGGAATGTATGAAAATTATAATCTAGTATCTTCAAAAGAAAGCACGAGCTTCGGAGCCGGTCTTATTGCCAAGTTCAGACTTAATGATTATTTAGACGTAAGATTAGAGCCAGGTTTGCAGTTTGCTCAAAGACAATTGATTTTTAATACAGATACTAATTCAAGGTATCAGGATGGAAGTTTGACGAATCCTCCTTTTGCTCCGATTGCTTTAACAGAAAAAGACCGAGTGAGAGATATTAAATCTACTTTGGTCGATATCCCTGTAATGTTGGAGTTACACGGTGAAAGATGGTACAACTCGAGACCGTATGTTTCGGCTGGTGTGAATTATATTGTTAATTTACAGTCAAACTCAGATTCTCAGGATGATAACATGCAACAGGTTTTCAGATCTACAACACACAATTTTGCGTGGTCTGCAGAAATGGGAATTCAATTCTATTTTAATAAATTTAAATTAACTCCGGCAATCAGAGGTACATTCTTTATGAATAACGAAATGGTTGCAGATAATGCTACAACGCCTCCATATTGGTCTGCAGCAGTTTCTACATTACAGACAAGAGCAGTAATGTTTGTTTTGAAATTTGAATAATATAATAAAAAATTAATATAAAGAGGAGGTGCCTGGCATCTCCTTTTTTATTTTTGTCAAAATATAGAGACTATTATTTTTGTCGGTACTAATATTTTCCTATTTTTGCTAATAGTTAGAAAATTTATAAACCTGAAATGCTTCAAGAATTAGAAAATAATTTTTCAGAATTAGAGAAAAAGATTTTGAGCCTCCAAAAAAGCCATCAAAATATATCTGAAAAATATTTAGAATTAAATAAAGAGCATGCTGAGCTGAAGACGAAATATGATGAGGAAAGAAAAAAAAATCAGGTATTGGCAGAAGAACAGAAAAATATAAAATTGTATTCAGCAATATCAGGAAATCCTGAACACAACAGACTCATGAAAAACCATATCAACAGATTGGTAAAAGAAGTAGACTTTTGTATTGCACAGCTTCAAAACAGTGGATTATAATGGAGGTAAGGAGAATAACCATCAACATTGCAGGAAGAGTATATCCGCTAAATGTACCCGCAGCAGAAGAAGAAACTTTGCGCAAAGTGGGGAAGCAGATTGAAAATATGATTAAAGATTTTGAACAAAATTTTGATGTAAGAGATAAACAAGATGCTTTGGCAATGTGTGCCCTGAAATTGGGAACCAATGCAGAAGTAGTTGCTCTGAATCATGAAAAAAATATAAAATCAACCAACGAAAGATTAGTGAATATTAATCAGTCGCTGGGTGATATAGGAAAATAGAAACTTTTTCCGGAAAAAACTGCCTACAGTAATTCTAACACATTAAGGTAAACTCAACACTAAACAATTAACGGTCGAAAGTCTTTTCAATGGCGTGCTGCTTTACGCAGATTACAGAGAGAAGAAATCAGATCAAATCGTGGAGATCCGGAGTTTACTCTAAATCACTGAATTACTGTGGGTTTTTTATTTTAAATTAACAAGACAATTAAAACTCAATATATATGACAACAACCGCTATTATTATAGGCGTAATTTGCTTAGTAATCGGTGCAGTAGCAGGGATGTTTTTCTCAAAAAGCTCTCTCAATACCAAGGCAAAATTTATTATAGACGATGCACAAAAAAATGCAGATAATTTAATAGAAAAAGCTAATGTACAAGCTGAATCCATAAAAAAAGAAAAGAATCTTCAGGCTAAAGAAAAATTCTTGGAACTAAAGTCACAGCACGATGCAGATATTCAGGCTCGCGAAAAGAAAATGCAGGACGCTGAAAAAAGAACGAAAGACAAAGAAAATAAGCTGAATGACGAACTTAGCAAAGCAGGGAAATTAGAAAAAGATCTTGACAGACAGATTGCTGATTATGCTAAGAAAAACGAAATTTTAGAGAAAAAGCAAAGCGATCTAGAGCAGGCAACTGCCAAGAAAGTTGAAATGCTTGAGAAAATTTCAAACTATACTGCAGAAGAAGCGAAAGCCGAATTGGTAGAAACCATGAGAGCTGAAGCAAAAACCAGAGCTCAGGCACACGTGCAGAGCATTATGGAAGAAGCTCAGTTGAATGCTAAAAGTGAAGCGAGAAAAATCGTTATTCAGACCATTCAGAGAATTGGAACGGAGCAGGCGATTGAAAATTCGGTTTCGGTATTTAATATTGAATCTGATGAAGTAAAAGGTAGAATTATCGGTAGAGAAGGTAGAAATATCCGTGCTTTGGAAGCAGTTACCGGTGTTGAGATCATTGTTGATGATACTCCGGAAGCTATTCTTCTTTCATGTTTTGATCCGGTAAGAAGAGAGATTGCAAGACTATCGCTTCACAGATTGGTTACTGACGGTAGAATTCACCCGGCAAGAATTGAAGAAGTTGTAGAAAAAACAAGAAAGCAAATCGAAGAAGAAATTATAGAAGTTGGTAAAAGAACGATCATTGATTTGGGAATTCACGGTTTACATCCGGAATTGGTAAAAATCGTTGGTAGAATGAAATACCGTTCTTCTTATGGGCAAAACCTTTTACAGCACTCAAGAGAAGTTGCCAATATTGCTGCGACAATGGCTGCTGAATTAGGATTAAACGTAAAATTAGCCAAAAGAGCAGGTCTTTTACACGATATCGGAAAGGTTCCTGAGCAGGAATCTGAACTTCCACATGCACTTTTAGGAATGCAATGGGCAGAGAAATATGGTGAAAACGCAGAAGTGATCAATGCGATCGGTGCTCACCATGACGAAGTGGAAATGACGTCTCTATTATCTCCGATCATTCAGGTTGCCGATGCGATTTCAGGGGCAAGACCAGGAGCAAGAAGACAGGTTTTGGAATCTTATATCCAAAGACTTAAAGATCTTGAAGCTGCAGCATTGAGTTTTGAAGGTGTTTCTTCAGCGTACGCAATTCAGGCAGGTAGAGAATTGAGAGTAATGGTAGAAAGTAGTAGAATAAACGACGAAATGTCTTCTCAGCTTTCTTATGATATTTCTGAGAAAATTCAGAATGAATTAACGTATCCCGGACAGGTAAAAGTTACGGTAATCAGAGAAACCAGAACTGTAAATATCGCAAGATAATTAAAGTTTAAAACAAGAATATGTATAAAACCTTTCAAGTATTTGAAAGGTTTTTTTAATTTTAATTTTAATCCACATTAAATTACCGTATACATTATTATAGTCTAATTCTGATAATATTTAAAACTTTGATAATATTTTTGATTTTTTGGTTGTGAGTTGATAAATAATATTTAAATTTGATATTCAAACTATATTAATTAAAAAACAAATCACATGGCAAACATTTTAAAAAATGCGAAAAAATTAAAAAAGTCCGATCTTAAAGACATCATCGGAGGAGTTAGCGGAAACCCGGATCTGTCTCTTTGTGGATGCGATTGCTCGGGAGCGGTTACAGGTCCTTACTATTGCGTACAGTATATCGGCTGTCCTCAAGTATACACTTGCAAAGACGTATATTAAAAATAAAAAATAGATCTTCTTTAGTTTTAAGGTAGATTTAAAAATAAAAATATGCATAAAACCTTCTAGTTAATGGAAGGTTTTTTTATTTAAGTCTCAGCCGGTTTAAAAATTATTATGAATTAGTTCGGCTTGTCTTTAATTATGTGTAGAAATTTGGATAATATTTATTGTTTGTTTGCGTTATATTTATAAATAATAGTAAATTCGATATTCAAACTATATTAATAATTAAAATCAAATCACATGACAAACAACATTCTGAAAAACGCGAAAAAACTTAAAAAGTCTGACCTTAAAGACATTGTCGGAGGAATAGGTAAAGTAGGAACTCCGGATTTATCTCTTTGTGGATGCAGTTGTACGGGAGCCGTTACGGGTCCTTTATATTGCACGCAATACATGGGATGCCCGCAAGTGTATAATTGCAAAGACTAAAATATTAAACCCCTTCCACATCTTTGGAAGGGGTTTTTACTTTAAATAATTCTTATAAAAAAGGTTTCATTTCATTTTCAATTTGGGCTCTCAAGTCCATCAGCCTTTTGGCATATTTCTCCTGTTGTTTTTCTTCTTCAGTTTCAGGAACCCATTTGGGAACAGGAAGTTTCTTTCCGTTTTCGTCAACGGCTACAAATACAATGATGCAATGTGTTTTCTTGTCAAAAGTAGGTTGTTTTAGGTTTCTCGAAAAAACGTTGATCGAAATATGCATGCTCGAAGAGCCCGTATAGATTACCTGCGCTTCTACTTTTACTATTTCACCGATCTTAATAGGTTCATAAAAACGAATTCCGCCTACATATACCGTTACAGAATAATTTCCGCTCCAGGTTGTTGCACAAGCGTATCCGGCCTGATCTATCCATTTCATTACACTTCCGCCATGTACATTTCCACCATAATTAACATCTGAAGGTTCAGAAATAAATTGAAAAGTAACAGGTTTGTTATCCATTTTTTTTTAATTTTAATAAAGGTATTTAATAATTTTCAAAATTTTATATTTAGCCTTACTTTTGAAGATTAAATTTTTATCAGTGAAACGGCCATATTTCATCAATAATTGGTTCTGAAATAAAGGTGGCATTTCATTTAACATTAAAAAAATATGTAATTATATTATGAAAAAAGTATTTTATCTCAATACATGCGATACATGCAGGAAGATTTTGGCAAACTTTAATCTTTCAGATTGGGAGCTAAGAGAAATAAAAAAACAACCGATTACCATAGAAGAGCTGGAACAAATGTACAGTATAACTAATTCGTACGAAGAATTGTTCAGTAAAAAATCTACTCAAATTAAATTAAGAGAGCTAGATCCTAAAACTTTACAAGAAAGTGATTACAAAGAGCTTATTTTAGATCATTATACATTCCTTAAGCGTCCGGTTTTTGTTACAGATAAAGAGATTTTTATCGGAAGTGATAAAAAGAACGTAGATGCCTTGAAGGCATTCTTCAGAGCTGATTAATTGTTTTGTCATTGCGAGGAGCGACGAAGCAACCTTTAATTTTTTTTACGAGTAATTTTTTGTTTTAGTGACAAACGCTAAAAAAAAGACAAAAATCCTAGCCCCGATTGCAATGGAAATCCTTTTTTGCAAAAAAAAGATTGCAATGTAAAGCGGGAAATAGCTCCTAAAAAATTGTTTTATAACGAAGCTTATCATAACAAAAAAACCGCAGACTGAATCTGCGGTTTTATATTTTAAAATATTTCTAATTATACGAATGGCATTTTTACCACTTTCGCCGGAATATTTTTATTTCTTACCTGAATAAAGATTTCAGTTCCCAATTTGAAATGCGGTTTATCAACATAAGCGATTCCCAAACCGATTTTTTTCATCGGTGACTGAGTTCCTGAAGTTACTTTCCCGATTACATTTCCTTCTGCGTCTACCACAGGATAATCATGTCTCGGAACGCCTTTGTCTGTCAATTCGAAACCAACCAATTTTCTGGTAACACCTTCTTCTTTTTGTTTTGCGAAAATATCTTTAGAAACAAAGTCTTTATCAAACTTGGTAATCCATCCCAATCCGGCTTCAATAGGAGACGTTGTGTCGTCGATATCCATTCCGTAAAGGCAGAATCCTTTTTCTAATCTTAAAGTGTCTCTTGCAGCCAATCCACAAGGAATAATGCCTTCTTCTGCTCCGGCTTCAATAATAGCATCCCAAAGTTTTTCTGCAGATTCGTTGTTGAAATAAATTTCAAAACCACCGCTTCCTGTGTAACCTGTATTTGAAATGATCACATCGCTTACTCCGGCAACGGTTCCTACAGTGAAGTTATAATAAGGGATTTCAGAAAGATTAGTTTCTGTTAATTTCTGAAGAATTTCAGTTGCTTTTGGTCCCTGAATTGCCAATAGAGACATTTCGTCTGAAGCATTGGTTAATTTCGCGCCGAAACTGTTGTATTTTGAGATATGATCCCAGTCTTTATCTATATTTGAAGCATTTACAACTACAAAATATTTTTCATCTTCCATTTTGTAAACGATAAGATCGTCTACAATTCCTCCGTTTTCGTTTGGAAGACAAGAGTATTGAGCTTTTCCGTTTTCTAAAACATCTACATTGTTGGTCGTCACAAACTGCAAAAGATCTTTTGCACCAGCTCCTTCAACGAAAAACTGTCCCATATGAGATACGTCAAATATTCCTGCTTTTTCTCTTACTGCAAAGTGTTCTTCCGTTACTCCGGAATATTGTACAGGCATTTCAAATCCTGCAAAAGGTACTATTTTCGCTCCCAAAGAAACGTGTTTGTCGTACAATGCTGTTTTTTTCATAGGTAGATTTATTTCTATTTTTTAATTTTAAAACTTTCAAAAGCTTCGTTGAAAACTTTCATATAATTTCCGTTCCAGTGTTTTTGCTGGCAATTGATGCTCACAAGGAAGATGTCTTTGTCTTTCTGATATAATTTTGTCACCCAGAAAAGCTTTTCTTTCTCATCAAAATATTCATACTGATATTCAGAATATCCTTTTTTACTGCCTGTATTTTTTACTTTTTTCTCTTCATCGGGAGAATTGTATAAGGCAAGAATAAATTTTTTAACATCTGTTTTTGGCAGATCCAGATTGTGATATTCTGAGATGGTAATTGCGCCAATCTCATTGGTGGGAAAGATATTTACAATGCCTTCATCATCGGTTGCCTTCCAGGTATCGGGCATAGAAATCGAATAGTTTTCGCTTTCGTAACGTTCTTTGACCAGATCTTGGGAAAATGAGTAGACACTTATCAGAAGTGCCGTAATTAAAATAGATTTTTTCATAATTGTGTTTAAAAATGATGTTTATATTCTTCCAGAATAATTTTAAACCATTCTGTAAATTGCTCGGGATGTTCCGAAATTTCTTTATCTAAATCTTCCGGTGAAATATAGCGCACTTCTTCCACTTCATCAGTATTCAGACTAAAATCTGAATTGTAAGTTCCGCTAAAAACATGATCGAGCTCGTGCTCCCAAAGTCCGCCTCCAACGTCTGCTTTATAAATAAAATGAAATTTTTCTGAAAGCCCGGCATCAATTCCCAGTTCTTCTTTCAGCCTTCTTTTTGCACCTTCAAGATACGTTTCTTCAATTCTTGGATGAGAACAAACGGCATTGGTCCATTGTTGCGGAGAATGATATTTGTTGGCAGCACGTTTCTGCAAAAGCATTTCACCGTTTTCATTAAATAAAAAAACGGAAAAAGCACGATGGAGCAAACCATTAATATGAGCCTGCTGTTTTTCCATTAAACCTAATACTTCATCCTCGGGATTTACTAATACGACCAATTCTTCCATTCCTACAAATTTAAGTTTAAAACGTGATTTTGTAAAATAAATTTTTATTTTTTTTAATTATTTATGAAATATTGGCTTTTGCGGAAGTGAAAAACATTCGCATTATTTATGAAAAATGCAATGAAAGGTTAATTTTTATTATTTTTAAACTTGTTTTTGTGTTAAAATTTTAACATAAACTAAGATTAATATAACTGTTTGAATGATAAAGTGTAACTTTGCGCTTTAAAATTTTGAACGATGGAGCTAGATTATATTGAGCATATCAGTCCGATTCTGAAAGATGGAATTAAAAATTATCTTATCGATATAGACGGAACAATTACAGAAGATGTTCCCAACGAAGAACCCGAAAGAATGGTAACGTGCGAGCCTTTTCCTGATGCTTTGGCAACTGTGAATAAATGGTATGACGAAGGACACCAGATTTGTTTTTTTACTTCAAGAACTGAAAATTTAAAACAGATTACGATAGATTGGTTAGACAAGCACGGCTTCAAATATCACAGTGTTTTGTGTGGTAAACCAAGAGGCGGAAATTATCACTGGATAGATAATCACCTCGTAAGAGCTACAAGATACAAAGGCAAATTTACCGATTTGGTTGAAAAGCAGGTTACAATAGAAGTTTTTAAAGAAGATTAAATCATAGAAAGGATTTAAAGATTAAACGAAAGGTGAAAAACCAGAAATTCTTTTAATTTTTAAATCTTTTTACATTTTTAAATAGATTATTAGGTATGAAAGTTTTAGCAAACGACGGTTTAGATCAATCAGGAGTTGATGCATTAACCGAGAAAGGCTTTGAAGTAATTACAAAAAAAGTTCCTCAGGAGCTTCTTTTAGATTACATTAACGAGCACAAGATCCGTACTGTATTGGTAAGAAGTGCGACGCAGGTGAGAAAAGATATTATCGACAATTGTCCGTCACTGGAAATCATCGGAAGAGGTGGAGTTGGGATGGATAATATTGATGTAGATTATGCAAGAGAAAAAGGAATTCATGTGATCAATACGCCTTCTGCTTCCTCAGAATCGGTTGCTGAATTGGTTTTTGCGCATTTGTTTTCAGGAGCAAGATTTTTGCAGGATTCAAACAGAAAAATGCCTTTGGTTGGTGATACCGAATTTGCATCGCTTAAAAAAGCGTATGCTGCAGGGATTGAATTAAAAGGAAAAACCATCGGAATTGTAGGAATGGGGAGAATCGGTCAGGAAGTTGCCAAAATCGCTTTAGGTTTGGGAATGAGAGTGATCGCTGCTGATAATATGGTAGGAAAAGCGAGTATTAAAGTAACTTTCTACAACAATCAGTTCATCAATGTTGATATAGAAACTGAACCTTTGGAACAGGTTTTAAAACATTCAGATTTTATTACGCTTCACGTTCCGGCTCAGAAAGACGGCTACATGATTGGTAAATCTGAGTTTGAAATGATGAAAGACGGTGTTGCCATCGTTAACTGCTCAAGAGGTGGTGTGATTGATGAAACTGCTTTAATTGAAGCGCTGGATTCAGGTAAAGTAAGGTTTGCAGGTCTAGATGTTTTCATTAATGAGCCGACTCCTTCAAAAGAAATTATTACGCATTCTAAAATTTCTGTAACTCCGCATACAGGTGCTTCAACTTTGGAAGCTCAGGATAGAATCGGGCTGTCTTTAGCAGAACAGATCTCAAGTATTTTGCAGATTCATTAATTTTGAATCTTTAATAATAAACAAAAATGCCGCAGAGATTTTGCGGCATTTTTTTATTTTATATATTATTTTTTGTTTTTAACAAATCTCTGATTTCCATTAATAATTTTTGGTCTTCAGTTGGTCCGGCAGGAGCTGCAGGCACTTCTTCTTTTCTGTTGAGCCTGCTGATTACTTTAATAAGCATGAATAAAACAAAAGCTACAATTAGGAAACTAATTACGGATGATAGAAAATTACCATATTTCACCCCGTTCCAGGAAAGTTCGGCTATATTTTTCACATTCGCTTTTTCTAAAGCAGGGTTTAGAAGCAATGGTGTAATAATATCGTCTACAAATGATTTTACAATCGCACTGAAAGCTGCTCCGATAATAACACCGACAGCAAGATCTACAACATTCCCTTTGAATGCAAAATCTTTAAATTCTTTAGCAAATCCCATAATTTATATTTTTAGTTGTTTTACACAAAAGTATCATTTAAATATAATAATTTTTAAATATTTTTTGGGTATTTTTTTTGCTTTAATCATTATAATATATAATTACACTTAGAAAAAAAGATCCATATGAAAGTTTTTACTGTTGAAAATATCAGATTGGCTGATCAATATACGATTAAGAATGAGCCGGTTTCATCTGTTCAGTTAATGGAGAGAGCTGCTCTGAATTGTGCTGAATGGATTTATTTAAACTGTAAAAATCATACAAAGTTTGCCGTATTTTGCGGAAACGGAAATAATGGCGGTGACGGTTTTGCCATTGCAAGAATGTTGTATCTGAAAGGTTTTGATATAGACGTTTTTATTAATAAGGATCATCTTAAGTTTTCTGATGATGCTTTAGTAAATTATAAAAAATTAAAAGATATTTCAGGAATTTCGCTGAAAGATTTTCATGAGATCGAAAGATACAATTTTGATGAGAAAACAATTATTATCGATGCTCTTTTCGGAACTGGATTATCAAGAAACCCGGAAGGGATTTTCAAAAAAGTGATTGAAATTTTAAATTCAAAAGTTAATCCCAAAATATCAATTGATATTCCATCGGGAATGTTTGCCGATCAAATCAATAATGAAAATGCAACGATATTCAAAGCAGATTACACGTTGACTTTCCAGTTTTGGAAAAAGGCTTTCCTTCATCCGGAAACCGGAAGTTTTACAGGAAAAGTGGTTGTTTTAGATATCAATTTATCTCAGGAATTTATTGAAAATACTTCAAGTAATGATTTTGTAATTGATGATGAAGTCATTAAAAATATTTTTAAAATTAGACAAGATTTTGCCCATAAAGGTACTTATGGTAAATCAATTATTGTAGGCGGAAGTTACGGGAAAATAGGAGCTGTAATGTTGGCTACGAAATCTGCTTTAAAAGCCGGTTCAGGTCTGACGTTTGTCCTCGCTCCCAATTGTGGTTACGAAATACTACAGACAAATGCTCCTGAAGCAATGTTTATGAATGGTGGCGAAAAAAATATTAATCAAATTGAAGAACAGGAAAATACGGTCTACGGAATGGGCCCCGGTCTCGGAACGGAAAAAGAAACGGAAAAAGCATTGGTAGAATTTCTTGAAAATCATCAATCTCCTTTAATTTTGGATGCTGATGCGTTAAATATTATTTCTAAAGACAAGAATTACATGAAATTGATTCCCAAAAAATCAATTATTACGCCGCATCCGAAAGAATTTGAAAGACTGTTCGGTACAACGGAGAACTCATTTGATAGATTAGATTTAGCCAAAACAAAAGCAAAAGACTTGGGGATTTATATTGTTTTAAAAGATCATCACACGCAAGTTATAACACCCTCGGGAAATGTTTTCTACAATATCACCGGAAATTCAGGCTTGGCAAAAGGGGGAAGCGGAGATATCTTGACCGGAATTATCACTTCACTTTTAGCCCAAAAATATTCTGAAGAAGAAGCTGCCGTTTTAGGAGTTTGGCTTCACGGAAAAGCTGCTGATTTTGCTGCCGAAAAATATTCAAAAGAAGCAATGCAGCCCACTGATGTAATTAATGAACTCGGAAACGTCTTTCTCGACTTAAACAAAAAAGCCACAACTCAGTTGTGACTTTCATATTTTTTATTTGATAAAAAAAAATTATTCAGGTTTAGCATTTTCAGCTTCTGTAATTTTGAATTTTTTAGAATAAATCATTATTATAAATCCTGCAATCATGAATGGGATTGATAAAATCTGCCCCGTATTTAATCCTGCAAAAGAAATAAACTCATCGCCTTGAGGCTCTTTCAGGAATTCTACAAAGAATCTGATCGCCCAAAGAATAATGAAGAATAAACCAAATAGCCAACCTTGCTGATACTTTTTATCAGTTTTCTTGTATAAAACCCAAAGTAAAATGAATAATAAAACGTAACCGATTGCTTCAAATAACTGCGTCGGATAACGAGGAACGGTAATTCCGTATTCACTGCTTTGTTGTGGGAAAAGTAAGGCAAAAGGAGAATTAGGATCAACTGGTTTACCAACGATTTCAGAATTGAAGAAGTTACCCATTCTCACAAATGCACCTCCAATTGCAACCACGATTCCAAGTCTGTCATATACCCAAAACGGATTTTTCTTGATGATTTTAAATGAATAATAAAGCGTTGTGAAAATTAATGCAATTGTAGCTCCGTGACTCGCCAGTCCTGAAAATCCTGTAAATTTTAACCCATTTTTTGTACTGATCGGTAAAAATACACTCCAAAAATCTTCTTTGAATAGTTCAGGCTGATAAAAAATAACGTGCCCCATTCTTGCTCCCAAAATTGTCCCGATTAAAGTCCATGTAAAAAGAGGTTCAAGATATTTAAGGTTTACATTATCCGTATTAAACATTTTGGTCATTAAGACATATCCCAGACCAAATGCGAAAATAAACATCAAACTGTAGAAATGAAGCGTTATCGGTCCCAATTCAATTCCTGAAGTAGGATCCCAGATTTTAAAAGGTGTTTCCAAAGATACGGTATCAGCTGAAGCAATAGGTTTTTCAGTTCTTACCACATATTTTAGCGTTTCGATATTATCAGCAGTTACAGGAACATTGTCTATCAGCTTAAATTCTTTATCGAAAAATTGATATTTTGCATTTTTATAATTAGCCAAAATCATCGAACTGCTGATAAAACGTGATTTTTCAACATTAGATTTGTTGAGGATAACCAAAGTGCTTGGGTTTTTATTAACCTGTGCAAAAGAATCTAGCTCATAAGGTTCTGAAGTTGCAAAAATCTTCACAGGAATATCTTGGGAATTGACCTTTAAAGTTCCGTCTGATAAACCATCTTTATAGTATTGTGAGAAAAAGCATTGCGAAATCAATGCAAATGCAACAAGATAAGTTCGAAAGAGAATAGTACTCATTTTTATTTGTTTATTATTGAATAGTTTAATTTTTTGGAGGAACCGGATCATAGCCGCTTCCGCCCCAGGGATGACATTTTGAAATTCTTTTTACACCCATCCAAAATCCTTTAAAAATGCCGTGTACCTGCAGAGATTCTACCATATAATGCGAACAGGTAGGTTCGTATCGGCAATTCTTGGGAAGTAAAGGCGAGATAAACCATTGGTAAAATTTAATGAGAATTACCAAGGGTGAAGTAATGATTTTATTAAATGAAGGTTTCAAAACATTGCAAAAGTAGGGTAAAAAATTGAAATTTAGTTTAAATTTGTTTGAAGTTTCAGACGGTAAACAGATGATCCTTCGGATAGCTTAATCGGTTTTTTCATTTCTGTTTACTTTCACAAATATTTTAAATTCAAATAGATAAATCTTGAATCATAATACTCCTTTAGCAGAAAGATTAAGACCGAAAACCTTAGATGAAGTTTTGGGGCAGGAGCATCTTACCGGTGAAAAAGGCACAATCAGAAAGATGCTGGAAAACGATGCCTTAAATTCTCTTATTCTCTGGGGGCCACCGGGAACTGGAAAAACGACTTTGGCAGAAATTATTTCTGAAAAATCAGGAAGGAAATTTTTTAAACTTTCGGCTGTTTCTTCGGGGGTAAAGGATGTGCGTGATGTGATAGAAGATGCAAAAAAACAAAATCTTTTTTCAGGAAAGTCTCCGATTCTATTTATTGATGAGATACACCGTTTTAATAAATCTCAGCAGGATTCTCTACTTCATGCTGTAGAAAAAGGCTGGGTGGTTCTTATTGGCGCAACTACCGAAAATCCTAGTTTTGAGGTGGTTTCTGCATTGCTTTCGAGAAGTCAGGTTTATATATTGAAAGCCTTAAGTCACGAAAAGCTGGAAGAGCTTATTGATATTGCTTCAGAACGATTTAATAAAGATGAAAGAACTGATTTTAAGATTAAAGAAAAGGAGGCTTTCATTCAGTATTCCGGTGGTGATGGCAGAAAGTTGATCAATTCTGTAGAGTTGGTGCTTAATCAGTTTAAAAATTCAGACAATAAAGAGATTTCCAATGATGATGTGATGTCGGTTCTTCAGGAAACGATGGCGTTGTATGATAAAAATGGAGAGCAGCATTACGATATTATTTCGGCTTTTATTAAATCGATGCGCGGAAGCGATCCTAATGGTGCAGTTTATTGGCTTGCAAGAATGATTGCTGGCGGAGAAGATATTAAATTTATTGCACGAAGAATGCTTATTCTCGCCTCGGAAGATATTGGTCTGGCCAATCCGAATGCTTTGGTTATTGCCAACAGTTGCTTTCAGGCAATTAATGTCATCGGGAATCCTGAAGCAAGAATTTTATTGAGTGAAACGGCTATTTATCTTGCAGTTTCTCCAAAAAGCAACTCGGCATATGCTGCGATTAATGAAGCTTTAGCGTTTGTAAAGAAAACCGGGAATCTGCCTGTGCCTTTGCATTTACGAAATGCTCCGACGAAGCTGATGAAGGATTTAGATTATGGTAAAGAATACAAATATGCCCATTCTTTTGAAGGTAATTTTGTGGATCAGGATTTTTTGCCGCAAGAAATAAAAGATGCTAAATTCTACGAACCAGGAAATAATGCTACCGAAAAGAAAATCTACGACGAACTAAAGAAAAAGTGGAATAACAAATATTAATCACAAAAAACGGATGCTCGAAAGAACATCCGTTTTTAAATATAATTTGATTTTTTATTTTGCTGTAGTTGTAATAAATACAGATTTTACACCATTGTAGTCTTTAACTTCTAGCTGCTGTACAATTCCTGCATAAATTCTCATATTCGTATCCTTGAATTCATAACCTTCAATGATTACAGGAGTGTCTTTAGGAAGGTTGCTTTGCTCATTATACTGAGATAAGCTTGCATTGTCTAAAGGACCTAGATTGTTTTTTAACTTAACCTCAGAAAGCCCCTGATCTGCTATAAAACTAAATTTTTTCAGTTTTTGAGGTAAATTGGCAGCTTTATATGCCTGCGTACTTTGTACATATTCTTTTTGGTTTTCAAACAATGTTGTTGTACCCACCATATCTCCTGCAACGGCAAATTTTACTGTCGTATTTTTCTGCGCAAATAATGTTGCAGAAGCGAAGATCAACAGAGAATATAGAAATTTTTTCATAGTTAATAATATAAGTGTTAAAAACGTGATAAATATACTTACTTTTTGTAAAATATCAAGTGAATTTTTAAAATAATTGTAAAATGTTGATTAATATAGTCTTTATAGTAATTTTAAATCTCTTCATCGGCCGAGTTTTCATCTTTTTCAACAAGATTTTTTAGCATGTTTTTAAATTTTTGAAACATAAAAGAGCTCATCAATAAAATTATACCTAAAATAATAAACGCTATAATTCTTGAAACATTATCCATTTGCCAGACATCAAAAAGATATAGTTTGAGGATAGTAATCCCAAGTAAACTAAAGCCTATTTTATTAAGCTCCGGAATATTCTTTTTAAGACCTGCAAAAATAAAACTGCAGGATAAAACAGCCCAAATAATAGGAAGATAAAGAACCCGGAAGTGTTCTTGGTGTTCAAAGAGATTTTTATAATTACTATTATTTGAGAAAATATAAATTCTGTACAATTCACAACTTACAGAAATAATACATACAAATGATACGATCCAGTAGCTTGTTTTCTGTTTTAAAAACTCCGATTTTGGAATCAGCTTTATAATGAAATACAGCAGCGGCAACAAATATATTAAATGAACCCAATAAAAACTAAGACCAATTTCTTTTGATAATACTGCATTTACGATTTGTGAACTTGAAATATGTGCTATAAACAAGAGTAATGCTCCATAAATCAATAGGTTTTCTAAATTTTCTGAAATGCTTAATTGATTCTTTATGCTTAATAATAAACACGTAAAAACAATGCTGTACAAAAAGCTGTATGTAAGAATGATGACAAGATGCAATGATGAAAGCTGGTAAATCAATTCAAACAGAATAGAAAGATATATAACGCCAAAGCATAAAATTTTAAAAGTATTTTCAAAAAACTCGGTATCACTTTTTTCTTTAGACTCTTTTTTAAGTAAAATTAAATTGAAAAAGCAACTTGCAATAACAACCAGACTTGTCAGAAAAACAGGATTGAAAACGACGGTTAAATGTTTTTCATTATCAATATATTCCGTCCAGGTCATCATTTGCGATAAAATAACCAACGGAAAAAGCAGGTAGAAAAATACTTTGAAAATGGTGTGATTAGTCTTTTTCCAGATGTACAACAAAAGTGAGGCTTCTATTGCCCAAACACTGGTGATGAGGTGGGTTTTAAATTGTAATGCCACCGCCAAAGTCAAAAGACTGATGCTGATTCCTGCAAAAACAGAATAATTTCTTTCAAACTTTTTATTCTGATATTCTCTGAAAGCAAAAAATAAATTGATCAATGCAAAAGCGAGCGGGAAAATACTTAGCGGTTCGTATCTTAAAACATTAAATATATAAACCAGACCAATGATACTCGTGAAATTAATCAAAACCAGCATCAAAATATCAAGCTTTGAAAGCATGTTGTATTTAAAATAATTCTGAAGCGCAAATGCATAAAATATAATATACGTAACGATGTAAAATATAATAGTGGTAAGATCAGTTTTCTGAATAGTCCAGAAATAGAGATAGATTCCTGTAAAAATAAAAGCGATCCAGCCGACACTTTTCCAGTTTTTAAGATAAACAGTAATCAGCATTCCTATATTTAAAAAAGACAGATAGGTAAAAAGGAAAATGTAATTGCTTTGCCCGGTGCTGATCATTAACGGAGCCAGAAAGCCACCGAACAATGAAAAAACAATCAGTGTTTCACTGTTGTAACGGTACGAAAGAAATATGGAAAGCAAAGTAATCGCGCAAGTGATAAGAAATGCGGTATTCTGCGTAAACAAATGATATTCTCTGAATGCAATCGTGGTCGTAAAATAGAGCACAGCAAGTCCGCCACCCATAATTATAGATGAGAAAATAGTATAGTTTTTTCTGATGAAATGCGCAGCGATGATAAGAATAAATCCTGCCAGAAAACCAATTCCCATTCTTGAGTTCTCACCAATCCAGTTTTTATCGATGGCGTATTTCACAAAATAGCCTATACCTAAAACCAAAGTAAAGATGCCAATAATCGTAAGGATATTGTTTTTGATAAAATCAAAAAAAGGAACCAGCCAGTCTTTTTGAATCTCTTGTTCTGTTTCTATACGATCTGTAGAGGTAGCAGTAGATGTAAAATTATAGCTGGTTGCTTGTGTAGGTAAGATAACTTCCTCATTTTCTGTTTCCCTTATTTCCTGATTTTCCTGAGATTCTTTTTTTGATAAATCGGAAATCTGCTTTTCCAAAATTTCAATTCTCCGATTAAGTTTGTAATAAACCCAAGAGACAAGAATGATTAATATGAAGATTAGAAGTAAAAGGGAAGTCATAGATTTGATTTGTTATCAAAAATACTTAATTACAACGAGAAACTTTAAAAATATAAAAATCCTGACCATAATGATAATTCTTAAAATCAATCTGAAATCTTATAAATAATAGCAGAAGTGTGAATGTTATTGCTCAGCAAATCGATATTTGTATTATCCGGATTCATATGAAAGCTGATCTCGTCACCTGCGGAAAAACTAAAGACAGAACTGATCATGGCAGTACTCGAAAGAATGCTTAGTGAAGCTGCATTTACGACACTGAATTTGGTCTCTTCTATCATTGTGGCTCCGTTGAAAACGCCTATTCTGGGGTAGCCGCTTACTGCCAAAGTACCTGCTTGTATCCCGTCACCATATTTATAGATGAACTTTACAGCATATATTCCATTAGCTGGAACGGTATATACATCGTTTGTAAGGTTAAAAGCAGATCCCGAAAATGTAGGACTATTGAGAAAATTTATTTTCTGGTATCCGTTATTTGATGTCAACCCTAAATCTGCGCCGTTGCCTATAGCTTCTGCTTTTGCGATCGAATTATTTGTAGATGAGCCAAGCGCAGATGCATCAATAGTTTTTACTTCTTTAGATATATTGTCGATCATCAAGAGTTTGTGTCCGTCTACTACGGCGGAATTTGGTGTTGCCCGGATTTTTAAATTTCCGTTGATGTCAAGTGTTGCAGAGGGAGTTTCTGTATTAATACCGACATTCCCTGTTTGTGCATATACACAATAAAAAATTGTGATAAAAACTAAGATTAAAAAGTTTGTTCTCATAACTCCTTTTTTTATTATTAATACTTGATTTAAAAAAAACCGCATATTTAAATATAATAAAAAACCGCATATTAAACAAGTTTTTCATTAAAATAGTTATATTTTAATACTTTTATTTAGGTATAATTTAATTATTATGTTAAATTGTTAACTAATTGATAGTTTTAATATTTTAAATTAAATGTTTTATTTAAGCCTTCCAGTTTTCCTCAATTAATGTCATTAAAAAATCAGGACATTTTATTACTCTGTTGGTTTCGGCACTTAAAAAGAAAAGGGTAGTAGAGGCTTCGGTGATTTTAACGCCTTCCTCATTGTAAATTTCATATTCAAATTCAATTCGCACTCCAGGAAGTTTTCTCATAAAAGTGTGAATTTCTAATTTTTGATCGTATAATGCTGGTTTTAAATACTTAATTTTATAATCGGAAACCGGAAGCCAAATTCCCTGCTTCTCTATCTCATCGTAAGAGATTCCGATGCTGCGAAAAAGTTCAACGCGCCCCAATTCAAAATATGTAGCGTAATTGCCGTAGTAGACGTATTTCATGGGATCTGTTTCTGCGTAACGTACTCGTAATGAGTGTGTTGAGTGTATCATTTTTATCTCTTAATTATACATACAAATATATTTTTAAATAATCAATACACGAAATATTTTTTTTTGAAAATAAAAAATGAGACCTTTGTCTTCCTCCTAAAACGACTAACCAAAGCATTAATCAGGGCATAAAAATGGATGAAAATTTAATGATGATATGGCAGAAGTGCCTTCAGTTTATGCGAGATAATCTTAACGCAGCTGAAGATAATTCTGATCTTAAAAAACTTGAAAAATCTTTCGATTTACTATTCGACAAAGTACAGCCAATTTCATTGGTTGACAATAACCTTACGTTGATGGTTCCGAGTGATTTTTACAAAGAATATATTGAAGATAACTATCTGTCATTGCTTTCTGCTGCCCTAAAGAAAAATATTGGTAAAGGCGTTAAACTTTGGTATTCGGTAATGGAAAACAAGCCAAGCGGCTTAGAAAAACCGGTTACCATGAATATGAAAGGGAAGTCTGTTCCCACACCAAAAATTCAGGAAACAATGCCTCAGGGGTTTTCCGGTAATATTGTAAATCCTTTTGTAGTTCCAGGAATCAAAAAAGTAAACATCGATTCTAATCTTAAAGCAGATTTTTCTTTTGATAATTATGTGGAAGGTGAAAGCAACAAATTTGCTTCTACCGTTGCACGATCAATTGCTAAAAGACCGGGAGCAACTGCTTTTAACCCTTTGTTTTTGTATGGAGGTTATGGGGTTGGTAAAACACACTTGGGTCAGGCTGTAGGTCTGGAAGTGAAAAGCCAATTTCCTGATAAAGTAGTGCTTTATTTATCATCTGAGAAATTTATCCAACAGTTTATTTCGGCTGCTAAAGCTCATAAACAAACAGAATTTGCCAATTTTTATCAAATGGTAGATGTGTTGATTATTGATGATATTCAGTTCCTTTCCGGGAAATCTGCAACTCAGGACAGCTTCTTCCATATTTTTGATTATTTGCATCAAAACGGAAAGCAGATCATCCTGACTTCAGATAAAGCTCCTGTTGATATTATGGATATTCAGGACAGAATTGTTTCCCGTTTCAAATGGGGACTTTCTGCAGAAATAAAATCTCCGGATCTCGATACCCGTAGACAGATTATTGTTGATAAATTGAGCAGAGACGGTATCGTTCTTACAGATGATATGCTCGATTTCCTTGCTGCAGAAGCAAAAACCAATGTAAGAGAATTGATTGGTGTTATTAATTCTGTAATTGCTTATTCAACGATTTATAAATCAGATTTAAGCCTTGAATTATTAAAGGAAACTATTAATAAAATTGCGGCTAATCAGAAAAAGATCATCAATATTCCTTATATTCAGGATGTGGTTTGTGATTATTTCGGAATTAAAAGAGAGCAGCTTTTATCTAAAACTAGAAAAAGAGAAATTGCACTTCCGAGACAATTGGCAATGTATTTTGCAAAAGAGTTTACCAACGCTACTTTCACAAAAATAGGTGAAGAAATGGGAGGTAAAGATCACTCAACGGTAATGTACGCCTGTGAAACGATCAAAGACGTTTCTAAAATTGATAAGGAAATAAAAAAATATGTAAAAGAATTGACAGAAAAAATAAAACATTAATTCTGTACAACGATATTATAGAAAGGAGAATAAGCTTATTCTCCTTTTTTTATTTAGTTTTGTTAACGAGTTTTTTTAAAAATTTTTTAAATATATTAACATGAAAATCTTAATGGTCTGTCTCGGAAATATTTGCAGAAGTCCTTTGGCAGAAGGGATTATGCGATCAAAATTACCAGATAGCTTTTTTGTAGATTCTGCCGGAACCATTGATATGCACAAAGGAAGCAATCCCGATAAAAGATCGGTGAAAACTGCTGCCAAATACGGCATTGATATTTCAAAGCAATGTTCCCGCCCCATTACGACTGAAGATTTAAATCATTTCGATAAAATTTATTGCATGGATCTGAGCAATTTTGAAAATGTAATTTCTTTAGCTCAAAATGAGGAACAGCGAAGCAAAATTTCATTATTAATGAAAGCAGCAGATCTTAATCATGCTTCAGGTGAAGTTCCCGATCCTTACTGGAGCGAGCTCGACGGTTTTGAAAAAGTCTATCATCAGTTGGATGAAGCCTGCGAAAAAATTGCCCAAAAACTTCGCATTTCCAAAACTCAAAACTCATAATTTACAACTCATAACTTATTACAAATGCTTTTCCTACTTCCCGCTTATCTTTCAGAAAATACTTCAATCAGCCATTTTTCGCCTGTGATTAAAGATTATATCATGCAGACCGATTATTTTTTTGTTGAAAATGAAAAAACCGCAAGAAAGGTTGTGAAGTTTTTTGCACCTGAAAAAAAGCAGTCAGATTTGAAACTTTTTTTGTTGGATAAATACACGGAAAATGCCGATATCAAAGAAGCTCAGGATAGAATGCTGAATGGTCAGGATTTTGGTCTTCTTTCTGAAGCAGGGCTTCCATGCATCGCAGATCCTGGGAATTTAATTGTAAAATGGTGTCACGAAAAAAACATTAGAGTCATTCCTATTTCTGGCCCTTCATCTATTATATTAGCTTTAATTTCGAGCGGATTCAATGGTCAGGAATTTACTTTTAATGGATATTTACCGATTGATAAAGGTGAAAAGAAGAAAAAGATTCAATTTTTGGAAAGTGAGCTTCAGAAAACAGGCTATTCTCAGATTTTCATGGAAACACCTTATAGAAATAATGTGCTTTTTGAAGATTTAACCAAATTTTTATCACCCAACACAAAGCTTTGTATCGCAGCAAATATCAACGATCCTGACCATGAATTCATCAAAACAAAGACTATTAAAGACTGGCAAAAAGCTAAACCGGAATTGCATAAAATTCCTGCAGTGTTTGTTTTAGGGAAATAATTGATGTTCTATAATCTCTCGCAGATTAAGCAAATTGAGCAGATTTCTATTTATTAAAAGATCTGCGTAATCAGCAAGAATTGTGTAATGTGCTTTTTCTTTGCTAAAATAATAATTTAACAGCCATTAACACATCCTTAGCATCATTCTTGTCTATTCAGATATATAACTTTTAAAAAATCATATTATGTCTGAAAAAAAATTAGCTGGTTTATGGATCGATTCTCAAAAAGCGGTAGTTGTAAAAAATCACGATGCACAGAATGCATTCAAATTTTTTCTTTGCAGTCCGGTGAAAGCCGTTATCCAGCACGGTAATTCAAGTGAAAATGCAGGTAACAATGCTGAGCAAACCAATAAGATTAAATTCTTTAAAGAAGTAGAAAATCTTCTTACGAATTCTGAAGAAGTTTTGATTACCGGACCGGGAAATATTCAGGAAGAATTAAAACATTATCTTCATGATACTGCTCAATTTAAAAATTTAAAAATAACTTTAGAAACGTCTCAGCAAATGTCTGACGAACAGGTTTTAGAAACTGTAAAATCGCATTTTAATGCTTAATACGGTTTCATCTAAATAAAAAGATCCGAATATCATTTGATATTCGGATTTTTTATGATGTTGAATTAGGTTCAAATTATTC